>NZ_WQPN01000162.1 GCF_018785315.1 Clostridium sp. MCC353
CCAACGGATTCCGCTCCGCCCGGCGTCAAACCTCCAAGCAGGCCTCCGCCTCCGTCCGTCCCCATTCCCAGGATTCATGGCTGTGTACTGGACTGGCAAAGGATAAATAAAGATTTGGAGAAGGAATGCAGAAAAAACAAAGACGTGTTTGATTGAGGCGTTGTTTGGTGTTTTGTGCAGATTATGGCATAGATATTTTATGTAACTGACCTGGGGATTAACAGTAAAGCGTCAAGGCATTTTCGAAAATGCCTTGAGGGTTGATATTAAATGGTGTGGGGATTTACATTAAAGGGTGAAGGCATTTTCGAAAATGACTTCGCCCTTTATGTTAAATTTGCTTTTAATTACTTTGGCCTGAGAAAACCAGCAGGAAAGCGGGGAGGACGGATGGCGGGAAAGAAGACCGGAGCGCGAAACGGGGGGAAACAAACGCTACAGGGGTCGTGTGGAAACCGTTTAGTGGAACTTAGGTTTTCAGCAGGAAAGAAGGCGGGCAGAAACTGAAAACCGAATCAGTTTCTGAGATGCCCCTGAACGGTGAAGTCATGAGGAGTTCACCGTGAATGGGCATCGGACCTCCTTCTTTCCTGCTGAAAGCCTTAGTTCCACTTAACGGTTGGAATCAGATCCCTGTAGCGTTTGTTTCCCCCCGTTTCGCGCTCCGGTCTTCTTTCCCGCCATCCGTCCTCCCCGCTTTCCTGCGTAACTTTCACCAATTAAATCCCAATTTTCATTCCCCCTCAATGTCTGGTTGACTTGCCTCCCCATTTGAATTATAATAAACTGTGACTATGGTGAAAGAGAGGCATAAGAAATGTTAAAAAGCATGACTGGTTTCGGCAGGCATGAAACAGTGACCGATGAGTATAAGATTTCTGTCGAAATGAAAGCCGTGAATCATAGATATCTTGATTTAAGTATTAAGATGCCTAAAAAGTTTAATTACTTCGAATCTGCGATCCGCACCCTGCTTAAAAAGTACATCCAGCGCGGAAAAGTGGATTTGTTCATTAACTATGAAGACTATACAGAGGGCAATATGTGCCTGAGCTATAACAGTTCCCTGGCGGCGGAATATATGAAGTATTTTGCCATGATGGAAGAACAGTTCAATATTTCCAATGATGTTAAAGTTTCCGTTCTCAGCAGGATGCCGGAAGTCCTTACGATGGAACAGGTGCCGGACGATGAAGAGCATTTGTGGAAGATTCTTTCAGAAGTGATTGAAGAGGCCGCTAAAAGATTTGTGGAAACCCGGATTGTGGAAGGGGAAAACCTGAAACAGGATTTGATTGGAAAATTGGATTATATGCTGGAACTGGTGGAATACATAGAAAAACGTTCCCCTAAGATCATAGAAGAATACCGC
Source organism: Clostridium sp. MCC353 (assembly GCF_018785315.1). Classification (GTDB taxonomy): domain Bacteria; phylum Bacillota; class Clostridia; order Lachnospirales; family Lachnospiraceae; genus CHH4-2. The sequence continues at coordinate 1,373 of NZ_WQPN01000162.1, forward strand.
ATGAAACTGGAAGATAAGGTAAAAGAACTGCTGGCTAACAGCACCATCGATGAATCCCGGATTGTGACGGAGACGACCATTTTTGCGGATAAGATCTGTACGGATGAAGAAACCGTCCGGTTGAGAAGCCACATTGAGAATACCAGGGCAGAGCTTTTAGAAGGCGGCAGCATCGGAAGAAAACTGGATTTTATCGCCCAGGAGATGAACCGTGAGGCCAATACAATCTTATCAAAGGCCAATGATCTGGAAGTGTCGGACAAAGCCATCGCTTTAAAAACCGAGATTGAAAAGGTGAGAGAGCAGATCCAGAATATTGAATAGAGGTTGATAAAGATGAGCAAAAAAGGGATTTTAGTTGTCGTTTCAGGATTTTCCGGCGCGGGAAAAGGAACTTTGATGAAAGCCTTGATGAACCGCTATGACAATTATGCGCTGTCAATTTCAGCTACGACCAGAAAGCCGCGGGAAGGTGAAGAAAACGGCCGGGAGTATTTTTTTATTGAAAAAGAACAGTTTGAGAGCATGATTGATCATGATGAATTGATTGAATATGCAAAATATGTGGATAATTATTATGGAACCCCCAAAGAATATGTGTTTGACAAGATGGCGGAGGGGAAAGATGTTATCCTTGAAATTGAGATTCAGGGAGCGCTGAAAGTAAAACAGCGATTTCCGGAGACCCTGCTTCTCTTTGTGATGCCGCCCAGTGCAGAAGAATTAAAACGCCGTTTGGTTGGGCGCGGCACAGAGACCATGGAAGTGATCGATGCAAGACTGCACCGGGCTGTGGAAGAGGCTGCGGGAATCGAATCCTATGATTATCTGTTGATTAATGATAATATAGATGTCTGTGTGGAAGAGATGCATCAGTTGATCCAGACACAGCACAGCCGTGTTTCGGAAAATTCAGAATTAATAGCCGAAATGAAGGCAGAACTGAAAAATATTTAATTTCGAAAGGAGAATGGAGAATGTTACATCCATCATACAGTGATTTAATTGACGTCGTAAACAGCGAGGTGGAACCTGGCGAGCAGCCGGTGGTTCAGAGCCGTTATTCCATCGTAATCGCAACTTCCAAAAGGGCGCGGCAGTTAATTGCCGGAGAGGACGCTATGGTGCCGTCTTACGGCAAAAAACCTCTTTCCGTTGCAATTGAAGAGTTATATAAATCTAAAGTTAAAATCGTTAGCGAAGAAGATCTTCCGGAAGATGAAATCAACAGCTGACCAGCAAAGCCGTCTCCACAATGACAGAGATGGCTTTTTCTTAATGGCATGGATGAGGAACGGAAGAAAGGATTGTTTATGAAATTATTATGTATTTCCCTGGGCTGCGACAAAAATCTGGTGGATACGGAGATGATGCTGGGCCTTTTAAATAAAGACGGATATGAATTTACCGACGATGAACAGGAAGCAGATGTAATTGTGATCAACACCTGCTGTTTTATAAATGACGCGAAAGAAGAGAGTGTCAATACAATTCTGGAAATGGCGGAATTAAAGAAAAGCGGAAAGTGCAGGGCTCTGGTGGTCACCGGCTGTCTGGCACAGAGGTATAAACAGGAAATCATTGATGAAATCCCGGAAGTGGACGGCATCCTTGGAACCTCTACTTATGATGAGATTTCCAATGTCTTAAAACAGGCGCTGAAAGGAGAACATGTGAGCTGTTTCCATGATCTGGATCTGCTGCCTGATGTAAAAGCGGAGCGGGTGGTCACCACCGGCGGATATTATGCGTTTTTAAAGATTGCAGAGGGCTGTGACAAACGCTGTACTTACTGTATCATTCCAAGCCTGAGAGGCAGTTACCGCAGTGTCCCTATGGAAAAATTAGTGGAAGAGGCGGAGAGCCTGGCTGAAAAGGGAGTGAAAGAGCTTATTCTGGTTGCCCAGGAAACCACCTTATACGGTGTGGATCTGTATGGAAAAAAGATGCTTCATGAACTTCTGCACAAGCTCTGCCGGATTTCCGGCATCCAGTGGATCAGGATTCAGTACTGCTATCCGGAAGAGATTACGGATGAACTGATTGAAGCTGTGAAAACGGAAGAAAAAGTCTGCAACTATCTGGATATCCCGATCCAGCATGCCAGCGATAAGATTTTAAGACGCATGGGACGGAGAACTGACCAGGAACATCTGCGGGCCATGGTGGCAAAACTACGGAGAGAGATTCCCGATATCGCTCTCAGAACCACGCTGATTTCAGGTTTTCCGGGTGAGACCCAGGAAGACCATGAGACGCTTTTGGAGTTTGTGGACGAACTGGAATTTGAACGCCTTGGCGTATTCGCATATTCGGCGGAGGAGGATACCCCTGCTGCCGGATTTGAAGATCAGGTTCCGGAAGAAGTGAAAGAAGAGCGCCGGGATCAGATCATGGAGCTCCAGCAGGAAATCGCATTTGAAAAATCGGAAGCCATGGTTGGAAAAGTGGTTGAAGTGATGATTGAAGGGAAAGTGGCCGATGAGCCGGCTTATGTGGGCCGGACTTATATGGATGCGCCCAATGTGGACGGATTCATATTTGTAAATACGGGGGAAGAACTGATGTCAGGTGATTTTGTCCGGGTGAAGGTGACCGGGGCAATGGATTATGATTTGATTGGAGAGGTGTATCATGAATTTACCGAATAAGTTAACCGTTTTGAGAGTGATTCTGATTCCGTTTTTTGTTGCGTGTCTGATGATCGGCGGAGGTGAAAACCGGGCCCTGCGCTATGCGGCGGTTGTCATTTTCATCATAGCCAGCCTGACGGATATGCTGGATGGAAAGATTGCCAGAAAGTATAACCTTGTAACCAATTTCGGAAAGTTTATGGATCCTCTGGCGGATAAACTGTTAGTCTGTTCCGCCCTGATCTGTCTGGTGGAGCTGGGGCAGCTTCCTGCCTGGATGGTGGTAATTATCATCAGCCGGGAATTCATCATCAGCGGATTCCGTCTGGTGGCGTCTGATAACGGAATTGTGATCGCGGCAAGCTATTGGGGTAAATTCAAAACGACCTTTCAGATGATCGCGGTTGTGCTGCTGATTTTGGATATCGAAGCCATCGGCATCCTTACGACGGCATGTGTCTGGATCGCCCTGATCCTCACCGTTGTCTCATTGATTGATTACATTGCAAAAAATCATAAAATACTTACAGAAGGAGATATGTAGATATGGTAGTAGAACTGGTCTGTGTGGGTACGGAATTACTGCTGGGCAACATCGTCAATACAAACGCTCAGTTTATTGCTGAAAAATGCGCTCTTCTGGGCCTTTCCATGTATAACCAGGTCGTGGTGGGCGATAATAAGGAACGCCTTTCCGATGCAATCCGGACGGCCTTAAAAAGATCCGATATCGTCATCTTAAACGGGGGGCTTGGGCCTACGGAGGACGATCTGACCAAGGAAGTCTGTGCGGAGGTGATGGGATTTCCGCTGGAAGAAGATTCTCACACCAAGGAACGTCTTCAGGAATATTTCAGAAACAGCATTTATAAGGACATAGCGGACAATAACTGGAAACAGGCGGTTGTGCCTTCCGGAGCGATTATCTTGGACAACAATAACGGAACGGCTCCGGGTCTCATTATGGAGAAATTCGGAAAGTCGGCAATTTTGCTGCCGGGCCCGCCTAATGAGCTCTATCCCATGTTTATGGAGCAGGTATATCCCTATCTTCAGAAGCTTCAGCCGGAAATCATCATCTCACAGATGGTGAAAATCTGCGGCATCGGCGAAAGCCAGGTGGAAGACAGGCTTCTGGATATGATTGATAAACAGACCAATCCTACGATCGCCACATATGCTAAAACCGGCGAAGTCCACCTGAGAGTCACGGCAAAGGCCGCTGATGAAGAGACTGCCAGGAAGATGATCAAACCGGTGGTAAAGGAGATCAAGAACAGATTTGGAGACGCAGTCTATACGACAAAGGAAGAAGAAACCCTGGAGATGGCGGTTGTGCGCATTCTGGAGAAGTACGGACTGACCGTAACCACGGCTGAATCCTGCACCGGCGGACTTTTGGCCGGCCGGCTGGTCAATGTGCCGGGGGTTTCGGAAGTGTTCCGCGAAGGCTTCATCACCTATTCCAATAAGTCCAAAAGAAAGATTCTGGATGTGAGCAAGGGTACCTTGAAAAAATATGGCGCGGTCAGCGAACAGACCGCAAAAGAGATGGCCATGGGCGGAGCTTTTGCCACGGACGCTGATATCTGCATCGCCATTACTGGGCTGGCAGGCCCTGACGGGGCTACGGACGAAAAGCCTGTAGGACTTGTATATATTGCAAGTTACCTGAAAGATAAGGTTTCCGTAGAAGAATATCATTTTAAAGGAAACAGAAATAAAATACGGGAGCAGTCAGTGGTAAAAGCCCTGGATCTTTTACGCCGCTCCGTTCTGGATAATTACCGTTAATGAGAGGCAGGAGATAGATTTGAATACCCATATGATAAAAAAACAGTTGACGTCCGTATACCGCTACGCGTATACGAATTTGGCGCTCAATTACTATACTTACTTTGAAACTGTGATGGATAAAACAGGAGATCAGGAAAAACTGGCCTCCTATACCACCCATTTTAACCGGCTGCTGGGTGATTTTCTGGAAGGCGGAGAGAACATAGAGGAACTGGACCTGCTGAGAAACCAGGTCAAGGATGTGATGGAGGCTTTGACCGCATACGCGGACAGCATTATGATTTATGAATATGTGATAAACCGGCTGGAGCGCAGGTTTATCACCGGTACTGCTATCCCGGAAACACAAGGGGAAGTGATCTCCAAAGTAATGCAGTATATCTGTAATTCCAAAGATTCCGTGGTGGTCAACGGACGGATTTCAGAGGTTGTCGAACAGCTTCCGGTCCGCTTTACCAGGAATAAGTTCTTTAATATGGTCAGCGATTCCCTGTCCATCTATATAGGCGGTGAACGTTTGGCCCTGGACAATATGATGTATTTTCTGCGCGCATCCGCTATGATCTACTTGCCGGAATCCGGAGCGGAGGGCTTTGAAGAACTCCATCAGATGATAAATGAATTGAAGGCTGCTGATTATACTAAACTCACAAAAGAAGATTACAACCGTTTAACGCGTTTAATCGAAGACGCCGGACAGATTGTTACGGACCAGCTCGGGGACGTCATGTCCTTCATGGAACTGATCAATGATCTGTATCTGATGGAACTTTCGAAAAGCGACGCTGTGGTGGATCTTGGGGAAGAAGAAATATTGAAATTCATCACTTCCGGCATCATGAGGAAGTTTAACCAGGAAGACTGGACGGAGATCGAGGATGAGATTTCGGAAAAGCTGGTGTTTTTAGAAGGCAGACAGGAAAGCTTTTATGAAAAATATCTGAAATATGAAATTCAGGATGAAGAGATCGAAAAACCTTATGATGTGATCTTAAAGAAAATATCTGTTCTCATGTCCGGCAGTTCCTTCGCATCATTTGAAGAGCCCGCAGCCGGCGAAGAGAAGGCAGACCGGAAATGGGTGGAACAGGAGACGGAAAAATATTTCGAAACATTAAACCAACTGTTTCAGGGCATGAAAAAACCAGTCATGCGTGCGGTGATGGCCCAGGTGCTGTCAAAGCTGCCAGTCTGCTTTAATTCCGTTCGGGAAATTGAAGACTATATCCGGAACAGCCTGGACAGTTGCACGGATATTTATGAAAAAGAAACATGTATGGAATTATTGTTGGATTTAGTGGAGAGCGAGAATGCGTATATCTGATCATCTGTACGTAGGTGAAAAAGCGGAAAAAAACAGGTTCCGCATTATCTGTAATCTCAGATATTCCAAGCTGCAGACGGGCGTCTATGTGATTACCCCCGCGTCAAATGGGAATAATATACTTGATATTTATCCTTCTTTTACGCTCATGCAGCCTTATTACCAGGAACAGGATCTCTTGATTCTGGGCATTGCGGACGGATACTGGGAGGCGCTTCTATTGGCCGGAAAGATTGTGGATGATATGTATCAGAAGACAGGCGGATTCTGTCTGAAAGAATTTATGGACAGCGGAGCGTGATGGAGTGCTGCATATAATATGGTTGGTTTTAAAAATAATAGGGATGATCCTGCTGGCGCTTTTTGCCCTTCTGCTGGCTGTCCTGGCGGCGGTTCTGCTGGCGCCGGTCCGCTACAGGGTCAAAGGCTCTTACCACGGCAGTCCTGTGGTAACCGGTAAGGTTACGTGGCTGTTACATATCCTGTCGATAAAGGCGGTATATGATGGAGAGCTGGATCTGGGAGTCAGGGTTTTCGGTATCCGGCTGTTAAAGCCGGGGAGCCGGAAAGAAAAAGAAGTGGAAGAGGAATTGATTCTCCAGTCCCAGGAACTGATGCACGAACTGGAAGAAGAACTGGAACATGATGTGGAAGACGACGTGGAAGAAGAACCTCTGCCCCATCCGGAAGAGAAAAAAGCGGAAAGGCAGAATGACGTCAAAAAAGAAAAAAAAGCAGGAAGAGCGTCCTCTTCCGATTCCAAACCAGGGGAAGATTCCACATCCAACCCGGGGGGAGATTCCACATCCAAACCAGGTGAAGAAAAATCAGTATTTGTCCGGCGGTGGGAAAAGCTGAAAGCTTCCCTGACCGGATCTTACTACCGGATTAAGGAAAAGGTCCTGGACTTGAAAGAGAATCTGGAAAAGGGAAAAGAGTTTCTGCAGAACGAAGAAAATAAGAAAACTATAAAACTGCTGTGGAAGAGCGGTAAAAAGCTGCTGAAGCATGTGCTGCCCCGAAAAGTGAAAGGGCGGGTGGAGTTTGGCTTTGATGATCCGTATATCACCGGCCAGATTTTATCGGCAGCCGGCGTGTTTTATCCGGTCTATGCCAGACAACTGGAGATTTGCCCCATGTTTGACCAATCCGTCTTTGAGGCGGAGGGGGAATTAAAGGGCAGGATCAGGATCGGTACGGTGCTGTTCATTCTGCTGCGGGTTTATTGTAATAAGAACTTCCGGGTTTTACTCAAACAGCGGCGGGGATAAGAAAAAACGCCGGGTTACTGTTTCATGATTGAAAAAAATCCGCTTCCGGCGGAGGAAACGAGGTTAAGATGGTGGATAATAATTTTACATCAGCCATAGAAGCTTTATTTAAAGGGATGGATAATTTTGTAACGACCAAAACGGTGGTCGGAGAAGCTGTTAAAGTTGACGATGCGATCATACTGCCTCTGGTGGATGTTACATGCGGTATGGGGGCAGGATCATTTTCTGCCAATGCCAAGAATAACGGCGGAGGCGGCATGAGCGCCAAGATGAGCCCCAGCGCGATTCTGGTAATCCAAAACGGAAGCACCAGGCTGGTCAATATCAAAAACCAGAATACAGTCAATAAAGTCCTGGACATGGTGCCGGACATTGTCAATAAATTTACCGGCGGAAAAGTGAACGTAGGCGGTGAAGTGTCGGAGGAAGCGGTAAAAACTGCCCAGGAAATGGCAGAAATTCAGAAGAATCAGTAAGACCTTGAATATTGGACGGACATCTGCATATACTTAAATAAAGGCTTGTGAAAGCAGATGTGAAGATTTGAGGGATTTGGATGAAACGTTTATGCGGCCTGATTATATTTTCAATGGGAGTAGGAATGGCAATTCTGCTGTTTGTTCCCACTACACTGACCACACTGGTTTTTGTGCTGGCCTGTTTAATTCTGGGTTATAATTTATTTTGCTGTTAAAATAACGGCCGGTGCGTCTTGTCGGCCGGTTTTGTGTAAAAAACAAGCTCCGGGCAATTGATACCGCCCGGAGCTTTAATAAATCCAATTAAGCTCTTTCAACTAAGCCAGAACGTAAGCAAGAAGTACATACATACATCTTCTTAGCTCCACCGTTAACTTTAACTTTAACAGATTTTACGTTTGCTTTCCACATCTTGTTTGAACGTCTATGTGAATGGCTCACCGCATTACCAAAGTGAGCAGCCTTTTCGCAAATTGCACATTTAGCCATGATTGCACCTCCTTAAAGCTACTTGGATTCTGATACTATAAAATCCACAACAAATGTATCTTAACAGATAAGGAAGGAATTTGCAAGAGAAAAATGAAAAATTGTATCTTTTTTTAGGAAAATAATGTATGATGGACACAATATGTGGGGTGTGATATAATATCCCTACAGAGTGGATGTCCAGGCATTCCGGGAAACTGCCCGGATATAAGACCGGTTTGAAGCTTGGCTTTTAAGTGAATCTTAAAGAACGGAGGTATTGATATATATGAAGGGTCGAATCAGCAATAAACTGGGTGAAATCCAGATCAATCCCGATGTCATCGCGTTATATGCAGGAACCACTGCGGTTGAATGCTTTGGGATTGTGGGTATGGCGGCTGTCAGCATGAAAGACGGCCTTGTTAAGCTGTTAAAAAGAGAAAGCCTGACTCATGGAATTAATGTGGACATTAAGGACAACCATATCACCATAGATTTTCATGTCATTGTCGCATATGGTGTAAGTATTTCTGCGGTTGCTGATAATTTAATCGCAAATGTAAAATACAAAGTAGAAGAATTCACCGGTATGGATGTTGATAAGATCAACATTTATGTAGAAGGTGTAAGAGTGATAGATTAAGGAGGAGCAACCCGTGGATATGAAGGTTATAGATGCCAAAACGCTGCAGAAAGCGTTTTTGGCAGGAGCAAAAGGTCTGGAAGCTAAGAAGGAGTGGATTAACGAACTGAACGTATTTCCCGTACCGGATGGAGATACGGGTACGAATATGACACTGACTATCATGGCGGCTGCGAAAGAAGTGGCTGCGATTGAACATCCAACTATGGAGACCTTGGCAAAGGCAATATCCTCAGGATCATTAAGGGGGGCGAGAGGTAACTCAGGCGTTATCCTGTCCCAGTTGTTTAGAGGTTTTACGAAAGAGATAAAAACAGTGGATGTGGTTACAACCACCACATTGGCCAACGCATTTGTCAGGGCTACGGAAACTGCGTACAAAGCGGTTATGAAGCCCAAGGAGGGAACCATTCTCACCGTTGCGAAGGGGATGGCTGATAAGGCTGTGGAGCTGGTTTCACAGACGGAAGATATCATCCCATTCTGCGAAAAACTGATTGAACACGGAGACTATGTACTCAGCCAGACCCCTGAGATGCTGCCTGTATTAAAGCAGGCCGGCGTTGTGGATTCCGGCGGCCAGGGGCTGATGCAGGTGCTCAAAGGAGCCCTGGACGGGCTTTGCGGCAAAGAGATCGACCTTACAGTCGAAAAGAGCAAACCGGCGGCCAGGCCGGCAGGAGCGGCGGGGACAGAAGATTTTGATATCAGATACGGCTACTGCACGGAATTTATCATCAATGTGGAAAAACATTATGATCTGAATACGGAACAGGAATTTAAAGGCTATCTGGAGTCCATCGGGGATTCCATTGTTGTGGTTTCCGATGACGATGTGGTGAAAGTACATGTCCATACCAATGATCCGGGTCTTGCTATCCAAAAAGCCCTCACCTATGGCTCTTTATCGCGTATGAAGATCGATAATATGCGGGAAGAACATCAGGAAAGGCTGATTAAAGAATCGGAAAAGAAGCCGGAAGAGCCCAGAAAACCTTACGGATTCATCGCTGTTTCCATCGGGGACGGACTTGGAGAGATTTTTAAGGGAATCGGCGCAGATTACCTGATTGAAGGCGGACAGACCATGAATCCCAGCACGGAAGATGTTTTGAATGCCATTGACCGTGTCAATGCGGATACCATATATATCCTGCCCAACAATAAAAATATTATACTGGCTGCGGAGCAGGCCAAAAGCCTGACAGCGGATAAAGAGATCGTGGTGGTTCCTTCCAAGACGGTTCCTCAGGGGATCACAGCTTTGATCAACTTCGCTCCGGATTTGTCTCCGGAAGAGAATACCCGCAATATGGTGACGGAGATGGGGAAAGTGAAAACCGGCCAGGTCACCTATGCAGTGCGCACGACTATGATCGACGGAATGGAGATACAGGAAGGCGATATCATGGGCCTGGGGGATCATGGAATGCTGACTGTGGGTAAATCCGTTGAAAAGACAGCGGTAGAAGCGCTGAAAAAAATGGTGGATGAAGATTCTGAACTGATCAGCGTTTATTACGGCTGTGATGTGACTGAGGAAGAGGCAGGCAGGGTGCTTGAACAGATGCAGGAAGCCTGTCCGGAATGTGAGATTGAACTTCACAGCGGCGGCCAGCCAATCTACTACTATTTGATTTCTGTAGAATAAACCAGGATAACCAGGAGAGAATCGGGAAACCGGTTCTCCTTCTTTGTAGTACCAGGCGCGCTTTAATATTTAAGAATGTGAGAATGAACATGGAAGGGAATCAACAATCAATTACAGCGGTTAAGGGAGTTGGAGAAAAGACGGCCAAGCTGTTTGAAAAGCTGGGAATTTCCACGCTGGACGATCTGCTCCACTATTACCCCAGAGCTTACGATACATTTGAACCTCCTGCGGCCATCGGAGGGCTGAAACCGGATACCACTGCGGCTGTAGCCGGTATTCTGCCCAAATCCCCGGTTGTAAAAAGGTTCAGCCATATTCAGGTGATTACAGTCACTTTAAAGGATCCTACCGGAAGCCTGCAACTCACCTGGTTTAACATGCCGTTTCTGGCGGTGACCTTAAAAGCCGGAAACCGTTTTATCTTCCGGGGCAGGGTAGTGAAAAAAAGCGGGCGGCTGGTAATGGAACAGCCGGAAATCTTTACGCCGGATACCTATGAACCGGTGATGCATTCCATGCAGCCCATATATGGGCAGACCAAGGGGCTGAGCAATAAAACCATCACCAAAACCTGCCTGGAAGCCCTGGCCATGAGGCAGATGGAACGTGATTATATGCCGCCGGAGATCAGGCGGAGACACGAACTGGCGGAATATAATTATGCCATTGAGCACATCCATTTTCCAACGGACAAAAAGGAGCTGCTTTTTGCCAGAAGACGGCTGGTTTTCGACGAGTTTTTTATGTTTCTTCTGGCTGTGCGCTATTTAAAAGATAAAAGGGAAGACCAGAAGAGCAGCTATGTAATTCCTCCGTCAGAAGAGGTTAAACGGCTGATAGCAGAACTTCCTTACGAGCTGACGAAGGCACAGAAAAAGGTGCTGGATGAAGTAAACCATGATTTATCTGGCGGTTTGGTCATGAACCGGCTGATCCAGGGAGATGTGGGATCGGGAAAGACGATCATAGCTGTTCTGGCACTGCTACAGACAGCCTGCAGCGGCTTTCAGGGAGCCATGATGGCGCCTACGGAAGTATTGGCGAAACAGCATTACGAATCCATAACGGAGTTATTCGAAGCTCATGGCATTGATAAAAAGCTGGTTTTGATCACCGGCTCCATGACGGCGAAGGAAAAACGGCTGGCCTATGAAAAAGCCGCCTCCCATGAAGCGGATATCATAATCGGCACCCATGCGCTGATTCAGGAAAAGGTTATTTATGATAAACTGGCCCTTGTGATTACCGATGAACAGCACCGGTTCGGCGTGGGACAGAGGGAGGCCCTGGGCAACAAAGGGCAGGAACCCCACGTAATGGTAATGAGCGCAACCCCGATTCCCAGGACACTGGCCATCATCATCTATGGAGATCTGGATATTTCCATCATAGACGAACTTCCTGCAAACCGCCTTCCCATTAAAAACTGTGTGGTCAGCACCTCATACCGCAAAAAAGCTTATGAGTTTATCGCTAAGGAGGCCAATGCCGGCCGCCAGGCTTATGTGATTTGTCCGATGGTAGAGGAGAGCGAGATGATCGAGGCGGAGAATGTCATCGATTATACAAAACTGCTGAAAAAAGAGCTTCCACCGGCAATTCATGTGGAATATCTTCATGGAAAAATGAAGGCAAAAGAAAAAAATAAGATCATGGAACGGTTTGCCGCCAATGAAATCCAGGTTTTGGTATCCACAACCGTTGTGGAAGTCGGCGTCAACGTGCCCAACGCTACGGTTATGATGATAGAGAATGCAGAGCGGTTCGGTCTGGCACAGCTCCATCAGCTCAGGGGAAGGGTGGGAAGAGGAAAACACCAATCCTACTGTATTATGGTGAACTGTTCCGATCAGGATGGAACCCAGGAACGTCTGGACATATTAAACAGGTCCAATGACGGATTTTATATTGCGTCGGAGGATTTGAAGCTGAGGGGGCCGGGGGATATTTTCGGCATCCGCCAGAGCGGCGATCTGGAATTTAAGCTGGCTGATATCTTCACAGATGCCAATATCCTGAAAACTGTTGCAGATGAAGTGAAACATTTGTTCGAAGTGGATGAAAAGCTTGAAAGGGAAGAACACAGGGAATTAAAGCGGAAAATGGACCGTTTTTTAGAAAAAAGTTATGAAAAGCTGAATTTATAATTTTTAGATATAAAAAGTTCAGATTATTTTCATATCTTACTTGGATAAAATGTGTTATAGTTAGAAAAGAAAAAACAAATGAAAGAGGTTTTATAATATGATAGATTCTAATGGACCGGTATTAAATACCAGACTTGTGAATGCGATGCAGGAGATGTTAAAAGATAATAACGAGAAAACCCGCGCCAAGATGGTGTCTGCTTTGATGGGTTCAACCATGCTCTCCCCTGTAGTCCGCCAGATTGCGGTTTCGGATGAGGCGAAGAAACAGGGCAATGCCAGATTCAGCTTTACCATGATCCAGAATGATAAAGGGAACAAGTATTTCATGGCATTTACCGATTGGGCTTCCCTGAACAAATGGAAAAAGGAACCTGGACAGCAGGTAGTCCACATGGAATTTGATGATTTCGCGGCCATTGTTTTGAGAAAAGGCAGCAATATGGCGGGATTTGTGATCAATGCGTATGGAGAGAATGTTACCATATCCAGAGAGCTGATCATTTCCCTGAAAAAACAGAAAGACGAGAAGAACAACCATTAATTGTTTAAGTCTGAAAGCAGTTAAACGCCCAGGCGCCGGTTAAATGACCGTATAAAGTCATTGACCGGCGCCTGTTTTGGCCTTTTATTGGATTGTCTGATAATATTCAAATCCGTCTGCCTGATATCTGCGAACCAGTTTCTGGATTTTAGCTGTTGGTGAAAGCGCCGCTCCGATTGAAACATCGTGGTTAAAGGAATTGATGATTGCCGCTATATATTTGCTCATATCGGCTTCCAGATACCAATCACGTGTTAACAGGGCGGCCGGCCGGTAATTTAAGTTGGTGGTGATCACATAGTCGATATAGCCCTTTGCATAGAACTCATCAAACTTGTCCAGGCCGCTGGTGAAAAGTCCGAAGGTACAGCAGATGATTACTTTCTTCGCTTTCCGCTCTTTTAATTCTTTGGCAGTGTCCAGCATGCTTTCGCCGGAAGAGATCATATCATCAATGATCAGTACGGTTTTATTCTCCACAGAAGCCCCTAAAAACTCATGGGCTACAATAGGGTTCCGTCCGTTAATCACCCGGGAATAATCCCGTCTCTTATAAAACATACCCATATCCACGCTCAGGTTGTTGGCAAGGTAGACGGCCCGGTCCATAGCGCCTTCATCAGGGCTGATTACCATCAGATGTTCTTTGTCGATCTGCAGGTTTTTATCGTGGGCGAACAGGGCTTTGATGAACTGGTATGTAGGCATAAAGTTGTCAAAGCCGTTGAGGGGAATGGCGTTTTGAACCCGGGGATCGTGGGCGTCAAAGGTGATGATGTTGCTGACCCCCATGGAAACCAGTTCCTCTAAAGCCATAGCGCAGTCCAAAGATTCCCGCTTTGTGCGCTTGTGCTGGCGCCCTTCATACAGAAAAGGCATGATAACATTGACGCGGTGGGCCGTATCGGCACAGGCGCCGATTATACGTTTTAAATCCTGAAAATGGTCGTCCGGAGACATGTGGTTGGTATATCCGCTTACCGTATAGGGGATGCTGTAATTAGTTACATCCACCATAGCAAAAATATCGGCTCCGCGGACGGATTCATGGATCTGGGCCTTTGCCTCCCCTGTGCCGAACCTTGGGCAGGAACAGTTCAGCAGATAGGAATCCACATCATATCCGCGGTAGTGAAGGTCTTCCTTGCGGCGGATTAATTCTTCCGTATCATTTCTTCTGAATTTAACAATGTGGTCATTAACCATCTGAGCCAGATCCCTGCAGCTTTCCAGAGCGGCAATTTTAAGCGGCGCAACCGGAAGAATGTCGTTGAAAACATAATTATTAGCCATGAGCAGCACTCCTTTATTTTGTCAGCATATACCCGCAGAAAGCGGGAACATACACGGGTATATGCCTGCCGGCTGCGGGTGATTCGTAAAAACATTTACATTCATTTATATCATTATTCGACAACGCACGTCAATAGATAACCGGGATTTTGCGAAAAAAACCATAACTGTTCAGACTTGTATGTTACAAAAAACCTGAAAGTGATTCCTTTACAAAGGGAATTAATATTGATATGATAGATCCATATGAAAGAAAGGTCAAAGATTTTATGAAGAAAACAGAACACATTATCAAGTCCGTAGATCCGGGATCGATTGCAGAAGAATTGGAGCTGGAGCCGGGAGACTGCCTGGTTTCCATTGACGGGCATGAGATAGAAGATATTTTTGATTATGAATACTATGTAAACAGTGAGTCCATGGTGATGCTGATCCGCAAACCGGACGGGGAAGAATGGGAACTTGAAATTGAAAACGATTATGAAGATCTGGGCATAACTTTTGAAAATGGCCTGATGAGCGATTACCGTTCCTGCAGGAACAAATGCATTTTCTGCTTTATCGACCAGATGCCTCCGGGAATGAGAGAGACCCTGTATTTTAAAGATGACGATTCCAGGCTCTCTTTTTTACAGGGAAATTATATCACCCTGACCAATATGGATGATAAGGATATTGACCGGATCATCCGGTTCAAGCTTTCGCCCATCAACATATCCGTCCACACCACCAATCCCCAGCTCCGCTGTAAGATGCTGAACAACCGTTTTGCCGGAGAAGCTCTTAAAAAGATTGACAGGCTGTTTGACGCAGAGACGCCGATGAACGGGCAGGTGGTGCTGTGTAAAGGGGTGAATGACGGGGAAGAACTGAACCGTACCATTGAGGATCTGAGCCGTTATCTCCCTTATATGGAAAGTGTGTCTGTGGTTCCTGTGGGCATTTCCAAGTTCCGGGACGGCCTTTTCCCCATGGAGCCCATTGGGAAAGAGGATGCCGAACGGACCATAGATCTGATCGAAAGCTGGCAGAAAAAGCTGTTCGCCCAATATGGGACCCATTTTATCCATGCCAGCGATGAGTTCTACATTCTGGCCGGGCGTCAGGTCCCTGAGGAAGAGCGGTATGACGGGTATCTCCAGTTGGAGAACGGAGTTGGGATGATCCGCCTGATGACGGAGGAAGTGAAGCAGGCTTTGGAGCAGATGGAAGGGGATGGCAGGCAGGATGAGCTTTCCATCGCCACGGGACGTCTGGCGGCCAGGTTTTTACAGGAGTTCGTCGAAGAAATCAGGGTTAAATATCCCGGGATTCTGGTTCATGTCTACCCCATAACCAATTACTTTTTCGGGGAATCCATCACTGTGGCCGGATTAATTACGGGACAGGATTTAATCGGACAGTTAAAAGACCGGAAACTGGGCAGCCGGCTGCTTCTGCCGGCCTGTATGTTTAGGAGCGGGGAAGAGGTGTTTTTAGATGATATCACCCGCAGCGAGGTACAAAATGCTTTACAAGTTCCGGTTAATATTGTAAAATCAAGCGGACAAGATTTTGTACAGGCAGTTTTATGTCCGGAATACACAGAAGAAACTGAATATGAGGGATATGAGTTAAAGGAGATATAGCATATGAGCAAACCAGTAGTTGCAATTGTAGGCCGTCCCAATGTGGGCAAGTCTACGTTGTTTAATTCCATCGCAGGAGAGACGATCTCAATTGTAAAAGATACCCCGGGTGTGACCCGTGACCGCATTTACGCAGATTGTTCCTGGCTGGACCGAAATTTTACTTTGATTGATACCGGCGGAATTGAGCCGGACAGCAGTGATATCATTTTATCCCAGATGAGAGAACAGGCGGAGATCGCTATCGCTACCGCCGATGTGATAATCTTTATCGTGGATGTGCGCCAGGGGCTTGTAGACGCGGATTCCAAAGTTGCCGATATGCTGAGAAAATCTAAAAAGCCAGTGGTGCTGGCTGTTAATAAGGTGGACAGTTTTCAGAAGTTCGGCAACGATGTTTATGAATTCTATAACCTGGGAATCGGTGACCCGGTGTCTGTATCGGCCGCTTCCAGACTGGGAATCGGCGATATGCTGGACGAGGTGGTTAAGTTTTTCCCGCCTGCCGGTGAAGAAGAGGAAGAGGACGACCGCCCCAGAATTGCCATTGTGGGAAAACCGAATGTAGGTAAATCTTCTATTATAAACAAATTGATCGGAGAGAACCGGGTGATCGTATCCAATATTGCGGGCACTACCAGGGACGCGGTGGATACCAAGGTGATGCACAACGGGACGGAATACGTATTTATCGATACCGCGGGTTTGAGAAGGAAGAATAAGATCAAAGAAGAACTGGAGCGATACAGCATCATCCGTACCGTTACGGCAGTGGAGCGGGCCGATGTGGTGGTGGTGGTGATAGACGCCACAGAAGGGGTTACGGAACAGGACGCGAAAATCGCCGGCATCGCCCATGAACGGGGAAAGGGCATTATCGTTGCTGTTAATAAATGGGACGCCATAGAAAAGAATGATAAGACCATCTATGAATTTACCAGAAAGGTGAAGGACACCCTGTCCTTTATGCCTTATGCGGAAATCATCTTCATTTCAGCCGCTACGGGTCAGCGTTTGGGGAAATTATATGAGATGATCGATATGGTAAGGGAAAACCAGACCCTGCGGGTTGCCACCGGCGTGCTCAACGAGATTATGTCGGAAGCGGTCGCTCTCCAGCAGCCGCCTTCTGATAAAGGGAAGAGGCTGAGGCTTTACTATATCACTCAGGTTGCCGTTAAGCCGCCTACATTTGTTATTTTCGTAAATGATAAGGAATTGACACATTTTTCCTACACCCGTTATCTGGAAAACCGGATTCGTGAAGCGTTTGGATTCCGGGGGACTTCACTTAAATTCATCTATCGGGAACGGAAAGGGAAGGACGAATAAAACATGGATAGAATCATCTGCCTGGTATTCGGTTATCTGTTTGGGCTGTTTCAGACCGGATACCTCTATGGAAAATTACACAAGATCGATATCCGCCAGCACGGCAGCGGAAACTCCGGAAGCACCAATGTTCTTCGCGTAATGGGAGTAAAAGCGGGAGCCACTGTTTTCATGGGTGATTTTTTGAAAACGGTGATCCCATGCTTTATTGTACGGATTTTCTATAAAGACCAGATATCAGTGCAGTATCTCATGATACTGTACACCGGGCTCGGTGTGATTCTGGGGCATAATTATCCTTTTTACATGCATTTTAAAGGCGGAAAAGGAATCGCCGCTACGGCGGGGATCTTGGTATCCCTGGACTGGACGGTTACGCTCATCTGCCTTGTGGCTTTTGTTTTGATCGTGGCGGTTACCAGATTTGTATCATTGGGCTCTCTGGTGGTGGTCAGTCTTTTTCTGGCCCTTATGATCTTTGAGAGCAGCCGCGGTACATATGGGCTGTCCCCGGATTATCTGACGGAATTTTATCTGGTATCAGCCTGTGTAACGGGCCTGGCCTTTTGGAAACACAGGGCGAATATTGTCAGGCTGGTTCACGGCACGGAGAATAAGCTGGGATCAGGAAAGAAATAATGAAATGGATGCCGTTTCGGCGGCAGAATCGAGGTTAAGATGGCTAGAATTGGTATGATTGGCGCAGGAAGCTGGGGAATTGCGTTATCTCTGCTGCTGCATGAGAACGGACATCAGGTGACTGTCTGGTCTGCATTGGAACAGGAGATTACGGAACTCAGCACAAAACACGAACATCACAGCCTGCCGGGCGTAATGCTTCCGGAGCAGATGATTTTTACGGCGGATTTGGAAAGGGCAATGGATGCCAAAGATCTTCTGGTGCTGGCGGTACCGTCTGTTTATACGAGAAATACGGCCCGCCAGATGAGAAAATTCTGTAAAGACGGTCAGATCATTGTCAATGTGGCTAAAGGAATTGAAGAAGCCACACTGATGACCTTATCTGAGATCATCGAAGAAGAACTTCCTTCTGCCAATGTGGCTGTTTTATCAGGGCCCAGCCATGCGGAAGAGGTGAGCAGAGGGCTGCCTACCACCTGTGTGGTGGGAGCCCATAATAAAGAAACTGCGGAGAAAATACAGAATCTGTTCATGAGCCCGGTATTCCGGGTCTATACCAGCCCTGATATGCTGGGGATTGAAATCGGAGCGTCCCTGAAGAATGTGATTGCTCTGGCAGCGGGAATCGCGGATGGCCTGGGATATGGAGATAATACAAAGGCGGCCCTGATCACCAGAGGCATTACGGAGATCGCCAGGCTGGGAATGGAGATGGGAGGCAAATTCCAGACGTTCTGCGGCCTGACCGGAATTGGAGATCTGATCGTTACCTGTGCCAGCATGCACAGCCGCAACCGCCGGGCGGGAATTTTGATCGGCAAGGGCTATTCCATGGAAGCTGCCATGAAGGAAGTGAAGATGGTGGTGGAAGGCGTTTATTCGGCCAAAGCAGCTTTGAAGCTTTCGGAGAAATACCAGGTTCCGATGCCGATTATCGAGCAGGTTAATGCGGTTTTATTCGACGGGAAACCGGCCGCGGATGCGGTGGGGGAACTGATGCTGCGGGATAAGAAGCTGGAAAGCTCCGATTTGCCGTGGGAAGATTGATAAGAAGATGATTCAACACTTGACAACGTAAAAGTATAATTATATAATTGAAAAAGCTTAATTTAAAGCGTGGCTTCTAAACAGACTGGATAGAAGCCACTTTGATTATGCGTACATAAGCGACAGATAAGTATTCAAGAGGAGGAAAGATTATGAGAAAATTTGTTAGTGTTGGTTTAGCAGCCGTTATGGCGGCTTCCCTGACAGCATGCGGCGGCGGCGCTAAGACAGAAACTCAGGCGACAGAAGCAAAAACTGAGGCAACCGAAGCAAAAGCTGAAACAACCGCAGCAGAAAAAGCAGAAGACAAGACAGAGTCAAAAGCGGAAGGTGAAACAACCGCTGCTCCGGCATCCAGTGAAGGCGGAGTGATCAAGATCGGCGGAATCGGACCGATCACAGGCGATGCGGCTATCTATGGATTAGCTGTAAAGAACGCGGCTGAACTGGCAGTTAAAGAAATCAATGAAAACGGCGGTATTAACGGCATGACCGTTGAGTTCGCTTTCCAGGATGATGAAAGTGATCCGGAAAAAGCCGTAAACGCTTACAATCAGTTAAAAGATGATAAGATGCAGGTGCTGATGGGAACCGTTACTACAAACCCATGTATCGCAGTTGCAGCTAAGACCAAAGAAGATAATATGTTCCAGCTGACACCTTCAGGTTCAGCCGTAGAATGTATTCAGAATGACAACGCATTCCGTATCTGCTTCTCAGATCCTAACCAGGGTATCGCTTCCGCACAGTACATCGGCGAGAACAAGCTGGCTGCGAAAGTAGCTGTTATCTATGACAGCTCCAGCGTGTATTCTTCCGGTATTTATGCGAAGTTCAATGAAGAAGCTGCAAACCAGGGAATCGAAGTAGTGTCTGCAGAAGCGTTTACTGCTGACAGCAAGACTGACTTCACCGTACAGCTCCAGAAGGCAAAAGATGCCGGCGCTGAACTGGTATTCCTTCCAATTTACTACTCAGAAGCAGCTCTTATCTTAACACAGGCCAATACCATGGGATATGCGCCCATTTTCTTTGGCTGTGACGGATTAGACGGTCTTTTAACCGTTGATAACTTCGACAAAACTCTGGCAGAAGGCGTTATGCTGTTAACACCATTTGCTGCTGATGCACAGGATGAGGCTACACAGAAATTCGTTGCTGCTTATAAAGAAGCATATGGCGACATTCCTAACCAGTTCGCAGCGGATTCTTATGATGCGATCTACACAATCAAGGCTGCTGCTGAAAAAGGCGGAGTAACTGCCGGTATGAGCATTTCCGATATCTGCGAAGCTATGAAGGGCGCTATGACGGAGATTACAGTTGACGGTCTGACCGGTGAGGGCATTACATGGTCTGCTGACGGTGAACCTTCTAAGGCTCCTAAGGCTGTTAAGATCGTAGATGGTGTTTACACTGCTCAGTAATTCGCCGGGGCGAATTGAATATTATAAGAGACAGGCCGACCCATTGATGGCAGTCTTTTAACAGTTTATAACGGGTATTGTGGCAATTATGCTTTCAATACCCGTTTTTGTAAAAAAAGATTGTATTGGCATGTTTCCTATGATATAATTCCTCACATATGGTTTTTAAGTAAGTATTTACAAATAAACTAAAGAGGTGTTTCTTATGAGCTTTATTTCCTATTTTATCAACGGTGTCAGTCTTGGAAGCGTTTATGCCTTGATTGCGTTGGGATATACCATGGTTTATGGTATTGCCAAGATGCTTAATTTCGCTCACGGCGATGTAATTATGATAGGCGGTTATGTTACTTTTATTACGGTCAGCACCATGGGACTGCCTCCTGTGGTCGGGATTCTGCTGGCTGTTGTCATATGCACCGTATTAGGCATGACCATTGAACGGGTGGCTTATAAGCCTCTTCGTATGGCATCCCCTCTGGCTGTTTTGATCACAGCCATCGGTGTCAGCTATCTGCTTCAGAATATTGCGCTCCTGATTTTCGGCGCAGGAACCAAATCCTTCACTTCTGTAGTGAAGATCGCTCCTTTAAAGCTTGCTGGCGGTCAGCTCAGCATATCGGGAGAAACCATCGTTACAATTATTACCTGTATCATCATTATGGTGGTATTGACCACCTTCATTAAAAAGACAAAGGCGGGCCAGGCCATGCTGGCGGTTTCCGAAGATAAGGGAGCGGCCCAGCTCATGGGCATCAATGTAAACGGAACCATTGCGCTGACGTTTGCCATCGGATCGGCTCTTGCGGCGGTTGCAGGCGTACTTTTATGTTCCGCTTACCCATCTCTGTCACCATATACCGGCGCCATGCCCGGCATCAAGGCATTCGTAGCGGCCGTATTCGGCGGGATCGGTTCCATTCCGGGGGCGTTCATCGGCGGGCTTCTGCTGGGTATTATTGAGAATTTGAGTAAAGCATACATTTCATCTCAGATGGCGGATGCGATTGTATTTGCAGTGTTGATTGTAGTGCTGTTAGTGCGTCCGACCGGTCTTTTGGGTAAGAAAATGAATGAAAAGGTTTAAGGTGGTTGGGATGGAAAAGAAAAAATCAATCAGCAAAATTACAAAGGCCAATCTGATTACATATGCAATTGTGATCATCGCTTATATTATAATGGAAGTTATGGTCAAGTCAGGCAATATATCCAGCCTGTTAAAAGGCCAGCTTGTACCCATTTGTTACTATGTAATTCTGGCGGTTTCCCTGAATCTGACCGTAGGTATTCTGGGAGAACTCAGCCTTGGACATGCGGGATTTATGTGTGTGGGCGCGTTTGCCAGCTCCCTGTTTTCCGTCTGCATGGTGGAAGCAATTCCGGTTACGGCAGTCCGCTTTACGCTGGCTCTGCTGATCGGCGCTGCCAGCGCGGCAGTGGCAGGCATTATTGTGGGTATTCCTGTTTTAAGGCTGAAAGGGGATTACCTGGCAATCGTTACCCTTGCTTTTGGTGAAATAATTAAGAATATTGTCAATGTAATTTATCTTGGAAAGGACAGCAGCGGATTTCATTTTTCCATGAAAAGCGCCATTGAACTGAAGATGGCGGCTGACGGAAAAGTGCTCATTAACGGCGCCCAGGGTATTACGGGCACGCCCAATGACGCCAACTTCACAATTGGCTTCGTCCTGATCCTGATTACATTGTTTATTGTATTGAATCTGATTTATTCCCGTTCCGGACGTGCGATCATGGCCATCCGTGACAACCGGATCGCAGCGGAGTCCATTGGAATCAATATTACCAAATATAAACTGATGGCATTTACCATCTCCGCGTCGCTTGCAGGCGCGGCAGGAGTATTATACTCCCATAACCTGTCCACATTGTCCGCTACCCAGAAAAACTTTGGTTACAACCAGTCCATCATGATTCTGGTATTCGTTGTTTTAGGCGGTATCGGCAATATCCGGGGTTCCATCATAGCTGCGATTGCGCTCACGCTGCTGCCTGAACTCTTGAGAGGGCTCAACAGCTACCGTATGTTAATCTATGCGATTGTACTGATCGTTATGATGATTTTCAACTGGAGTCCGGCCATTATTGACTTTAGAAAACGCCATTCCCTGAAAAACATGCTGGGGAAAAAGGCGCCGGCAAAGGAGGGTAAATAATCATGGCTCTTTTGGAAGTGAATAATCTTGGAATCTCTTTTGGCGGTTTAAAAGCGGTTGACGGATTTAATATAGAGATTAAAAAAGGACAGCTTTACGGCCTGATCGGCCCCAACGGCGCTGGTAAGACAACGGTTTTCAACCTGCTCACAGGGGTTTATAAGCCGAATATGGGAACAATCGTCCTGGATGGCAAGAATATTACAGGGCGCAAGACAATTGAGATCAATAAGGCGGGAATCGCCAGGACCTTTCAGAATATCCGGCTGTTCAAAGATCTGACCGTGCTGGATAATGTAAAGGCAGGCCTTCATAACCATTTTGTCTATTCCACGCTGGAAGGAATCCTGCGTCTGCCCAAGTATTACGCGGTGGAAAAGGCCATGGATGAAAAAGCGATGGAGCTTTTGAAAGTGTTCAGCCTGGATGGGGAAGCGGATTATCAGGCGGCAAATCTTCCTTATGGAAAGCAGAGGAAACTGGAGATCGCCAGAGCCCTGGCAACAGATCCCAAACTGCTTCTATTGGATGAACCGGCTGCGGGCATGAACCCCAATGAGACGAAAGAACTGATGGATACGATCCGCTTTGTGCGGGATAAATTCGACATGACAATTCTGCTGATTGAACACGATATGAAACTGGTTTCCGGCATCTGTGAAGAACTGACCGTATTGAACTTCGGCCAGGTTCTGGCACAGGGTGAGACCAGCCAGGTGCTGAATGATCCTCAGGTAATCACGGCATATCTGGGTGAATAGGAGGAAGACATTATGGCTATGCTTGAAATAGAAAATCTGGAAGTGTATTATGGCGTGATCCAGGCCATAAAGGGAATCTCCTTTCAGGTTAACGAAGGGGAGATCGTAGCTTTGATCGGCGCAAACGGAGCCGGTAAGACTACGATTCTTCACACGATTACCGGGCTGATTCCTTCGGCTGCCGGGACCATTCATTTTGAGGGGCAGAATATAACAAAAGTGCCGGGGTATAAGATTGTATCCATGGGTATGGCCCATGTTCCGGAAGGACGCCGTGTGTTCGCGCAGCTGTCCGTATTGGAGAATTTAAAGTTAGGCGCTTACACCAGAAACGATAAGGCGGAGATGGAAGAGACGCTGGGACGGATTTATAAACGTTTTCCTCGTCTGGAGGAGAGAAAGAACCAGCCGGCCGGCACATTGTCGGGCGGTGAACAGCAGATGCTGGCCATGGGACGTGCTCTTATGTCCCACCCCAAACTGATCGTTATGGACGAACCGTCCATGGGGCTTTCCCCGATCTATGTCAATGAAATCTTCGATATCATCAAAGAGATCAACGACGGAGGAACTACGGTCCTTTTGGTTGAGCAGAATGCGAAGAAAGCTCTCTCCATCGCCCATAAAGCCTATGTTTTGGAGACGGGAAACATTGTCCTCAACGGCGATGCCAAGGAGCTGATGAACAACGATTCGGTTAAGAAAGCGTATTTAAGTGAATAAGTAATGGATTTTTCCACTCCCCCATGATAGAATATCAGTATAGATGAATGTTCAGAGGGGAGTGATTTTTTTGCTTGACAGAGCCATAGAAATTGCCAATAAAGCGTTGAATGGAATGAAAGATCCCGATGGCAATTCCTATTTTGACCATGCCGTCAGGGTTATGGACAAGATGGATACGGAAGATGAAAAGATCGTAGCAGTGCTTCATGATGTGATTGAAGATACCGAACTGACATTGGGAGAACTTGCAGAAGAAGGATTCAGCCGGCGCGTGCTGGACGCGATTGAACAATTGACAAAGCGCAGAGATGTCACATATTACGACTATATTGATGATATCAGCGGAACGGAACTGGCGACAAAAGTGAAGATCGCAGAGATTGAGGATAATAAGGATATTGCCAGAGTTAAGAAGATGTCCTTTCAGACTTATTCCATCGATGAACGTGCAAAGCGTTCCTTAAAAATTCTGCGGGGAGAGTAAACCAGATTACATAAAGAAATACCCCTATGCATATACTGTATCAGCACAGCATGCTTGTAACAGCGGCTAATAAAGTATAGCAGGGGGTATTTTTATGGAAAATTATAATGTCTATAAAGACATTGAAGCCAGAACAAAAGGTGAAATTTACATAGGAGTTGTGGGCCCGGTCAGGACTGGGAAATCTACGTTTATCAAGCGGTTCATGGAACTGATGGTGCTGCCGGATATGGAAGATGAGCATCAGAAGGCCAGAACCAGGGATGAACTGCCTCAGAGCGCGGCCGGAAAGACGATTATGACCACCGAACCTAAGTTTATCCCTAAAGAAGCGGCTGAAATCAAGCTGGATGACGGGATTCAGGCCAAGGTCAGACTGATCGACTGTGTGGGATTCATGGTGGAAGGGGCGGCCGGACACATTGAAAATGATACGGAACGCCTGGTTAAAACGCCGTGGTATGATTATGAGATACCGTTTACAAAAGCTGCTGAGATCGGAACCAGAAAGGTAATCAACGACCATTCCACCATAGGGATTGTGGTCACAACCGACGGATCCATCGGGGAATTGAAACGCCCTAATTACATAGCTGCGGAAGAAAAAACAGTTCAGGAGTTAAAAGGCCTGGGCAAGCCATTTATCCTCCTTCTGAACTCCTTAAAACCTTATTCGGAAGAGACTGCTTCCTTAGCCAGGGAGCTGATGGAAAAATATCAGGTTGCTGTGCTGCCGGTGAACTGCGAACAACTGAAAAAAGAAGATATTTACCACATTTTGGAACGGGTTTTAAAAGAATTCCCGGTAACGGAAATGGATTTTTATATTCCCAAATGGCTGGAAATCCTGCCTGCAACCCATTGGCTGAAAAGCCAGGTGATTCAAACGGTCAGGGACATTATGAAAAAGGTGTCCCATATGAAAGATGTAAACAGCGAGGTGATGGTTCCGTCCTCCGAAGCGGTCAAAGGCCTGAAACTGCAGAATATGGAAATGGCCGACGGCAGCGTGTCCGTAGGCGTGGATGTGGACGACAGCTATTACTATCAGATCCTCAGCGACTATGTGGGAATCCCCATTGAGGGAGAATACCAGCTGATGCAGACCCTTTCCAATCTGGCCAGAATGCAGTCTGAATATGAAAAGGTTCAGAATGCCATGAACCAGGTGCGTTTAAAAGGCTATGGGGTGGTGACGCCTGACCGCTCTGAAATCATGCTGGATGAACCGCAGGTGATCAAACATGGCAATAAGTACGGGGTGAAGATGAAAGCGGAAGCGCCTTCCATCAATCTGATAAAAGCTCATATTGAAACGGAGATCGCTCCCATCGTGGGCAGCGAACAGCAGGCGGAAGATTTGATCGCTTATATTAAACAGAACGCCAAGGAAAGCGATGAGGGCATCTGGAGCACCAATATTTTTGGAAAATCCATCGAACAGATCGTGGAAGACGGAATCCAGGCAAAGGTTTCCCAGATGACGGAAGACTGCCAGATGAAGCTTCAGGATACGCTGCAGAAAATAATTAACGACAGCAATGGAGGTATGATTTGCATAATCATATAATTCAGTGCTATAATGGATTATACGACAAAAGACATAGGAGGGTATTCTATGAAGCTTACATTTATTGGGGCAGATCATGAAGTGACCGGAAGCTGTCACTGTTTGGAGACGGAACATGCCAATATCCTGGTGGACTATGGTATGGAGCAGGGGCTGAACGTTTACGAAAACGTGGAACTGCCGATCAGCTATTCAGAAGTGGATTATGTGCTGCTCACC
This sequence comes from Clostridium sp. MCC353, assembly GCF_018785315.1. Lineage (GTDB taxonomy): Bacteria > Bacillota > Clostridia > Lachnospirales > Lachnospiraceae > CHH4-2. The sequence goes on from NZ_WQPN01000162.1 coordinate 27,645, forward strand.
CATGCGCACATCGACCATGCGGGACTTCTTCCGCTGCTTTATGCCAGAGGCTTCCGGGGAACGGTTGTGACAACGGTTGCGACCGGGGATTTATGTAATATTATGTTAAAAGACAGCGCCCACATTCAGGAGATGGAGGCTGAATGGAAAAACCGGAAGGCCAGAAGAGCCGGAAGTCCGGAAGTCCCTCCCCTGTATGAGATGAATGACGCGCTGGGGGTATTGCAGCATTTTGAAACATATGAATACGATGAACTGGTGGATTTGGCGGAGGGCATAAGAATCCGTTTTACGGATGCGGGCCATCTGTTCGGGTCGGCTTCCATTGAAGTGTGGATTACAGAAGGCGGAGAAACAAAGAAAATCGTGTTTTCCGGAGATATCGGCAACTTCAACAAACCGCTGATCCGCGATCCCCAGTATATAAAAGAGGCCGATTATGTGGTGATGGAGTGTACTTATGGCGACAGAAACCACGTTCATACCAAGGATCACATCACCGAGCTCACCCGCATCATCCAGGAAACTTTGGACAGAGGGGGCAATGTGGTGATACCGGCCTTTGCGGTGGGCCGTACCCAGGAACTTTTGTATTTCCTCAGAAAGATAAAGCTGGATCACATGATCCATGGCCATGATAATTTTGAAGTATATGTGGATAGCCCTCTGGCTGTGGAAGCCACTCATGTGTTCAAGGAGAATCTGCTCCGCTGTTATGATGAAGAGACAAAGCAGTTGGTGGAGATGGGAATTAACCCCATATCTTTCCCGGGGCTGAAACTGTCCATCACAAGTGATGAATCCAAGAATATCAACTTCGATACAAAGCCCAAAGTTATTATTTCGGCATCCGGCATGTGTGACGCCGGACGAATCCGCCATCATCTGAAACACAACCTGTGGCGCAGGGAGTGCACCATTGTATTTGCGGGATATCAGGCGGTGGGAACCCTTGGACGTAGCCTGATGGACGGAAACCGGGAAGTGAAGCTGTTCGGTGAAACCATTGATGTGGAGGCACATATCGAATCCCTTGAAGGCATCAGCGGCCATGCGGACAGGGATGGGCTGCTCGCATGGATCAATGCCTATGAAGAAAAGCCGAAACAGGTATTCGCCGTTCACGGCGATGACGCGGTGTGCGATATCTTTGTCCGCACCCTGAGGGAAGAATATGGCTTCAACGCAGCGGCCCCGTTCAGCGGTTCCAGCTTTGACCTGCTTCAGGGCAGATGGATCACAGTTACCAAGGGTATTCCGGTGAACAAAGAAACCGCGGCGGTCAGAAAGGCTGCCGGCGTCTTTGCGCGGCTGGTTGCTGCCGGTGAACGCCTGCGCCAGGTTATTCTGCGCAACGAAGGCGGAGCCAATAAAGATCTGGCAAGATTTGCGGATCAGATTAATGCATTATGTGATAAATGGGACAGATAAGGAGACAAAAATCAATGACAAAAGTACAGTTATACACAGACGGATCGGCCAGAGGCAACCCGGACGGGCCGGGCGGATATGGAGCGGTGCTCCAGTTTATGGACAGCAAAGGACAGATGCATGAAAAGGTGATGTCAGGCGGGTATAAGCGGACAACCAACAACCGGATGGAGCTTATGGCGGCAATCGTCGGCCTGGAGGCATTGAACCGGCCCTGTCAGGTAGAACTGTATTCGGATTCCAAATATCTGACGGATGCATTTAACCAGGGATGGATCGATAACTGGATCAGAAACAACTGGAAGCGGGGAAAGAGCGGCCCGGTGAAGAATATTGATCTGTGGGAACGCCTTTTAAAAGCGAAGGAGCCCCACGATGTAAAATTTTTATGGGTAAAAGGACATGCAGGCCACCCGCAGAATGAAAGGTGTGATCTGCTGGCCACCAGCGCCGCCGACGGCAGTGATCTGATGACGGATACAGGGCTGTCCCTATAATCATTAAATTAATCTTACAAAATATTACTAATTGTGGTTTCCTATTCCTTTTCAGCCTTATTTATGATATTTTTAAATTGAAAATAACTGGGTTTCTGATCGTCTCATCCTCATGGGGCGGGCAGGAATCCAAAGCAGGATATCAGGTTTCCTGCAGCAAGGTAGGAAGGGAGAATTCCCATGAAAAGGAATTACGGAATATGGTATGTGATCGCGGCCATCATCGTCATAGGCGTTGCCACTACCAATTACACGAATAAATTAGTAAACAGCCAGCAGACGCAGACGACTGCCATGACTGCTTCCGCAACGGAAGCAGTCGATTTGTCTGGCTCGAAAGAAGAAAAGGAAGATATCATAACTACGCCGGAAGAAACTGCCGGCGCCAGGATGGCAGAAGCGGCTCCCATGCCTGATGCCGCCATGGAGACCATTGGGGAAACCATCATATCCCCTGCGGAAACCAGAGCGGAACAGAGGGCAGAGGCCGGGAACGGAAAAGCGAAAGAAGAGATTAAACCTGAGACAAGGGTGTACACATTAGCGGAGAATGTGGAAGAGACGGGAATTGTGGAATCATCCGTTTCAGGAACCAACGCATATGAGAACCGGCTGTCAGAGCTGGATGCGCAGATCAAACGGCTGCGTGAAGAGGAGACTGATTCCAATACCAACTCCATCAAGACGACGGCTGAGACGGAACTGAAGCTGTGGGACGGAGAGCTGAATTTAATATACGGCGCCATTATCGGGGAATTGGATGAAAAAGAAAAAGAAGAACTGATTATGGAAGAACGGGAATGGATGAAGGACAGAGACGCCCTGGCTGTCGCGGCGGCGAAGAAGTCGGGCGGCGGTACCATGGAAGGATTGGAGTACACAGCCTCTCTTGCTGATTCTACCAGAAAAAGAGTGTATGAATTAGCGGCAACTTATAAAGATGTTCTTGATAATTAAAAACTCATATGATAGGATAATAAAGATAGATGATTTTAAAAAAAGAGAATTGATAGGAGGAAATACCATGGGTGCGTTTGCGGCAAGTTTCATTGAATATACAATCAAGTTCATTTTCTTTATTGCCATCGCTTATGGAGGGGTTATCTGCGGCAAAAAATTCAGAGACCATAAAGATGCGAAATCGAATTAAAAAGCATTAGAATTACAGAATGTAAATAGCAGAGAGGTGTAAAAGTGAAGAAGTACGGTGTTAACGAACTGAGGAAGATGTTCCTGGAGTTTTTTGAAAGCAAGGGACATCTGGCTCTTAAAAGCTTTTCCTTAGTTCCGCATAATGATAACAGCTTGTTATTGATCAATTCAGGTATGGCTCCGCTGAAGCCATATTTCACAGGACAGGAAATTCCACCAAGAAAGAGAGTTACTACGTGTCAGAAGTGTATTCGTACCGGTGATATTGAGAATATCGGTAAGACTGCGCGTCATGGCACGTTCTTTGAGATGTTGGGAAATTTTTCTTTTGGAGATTATTTTAAGCATAAAGCGATTGCCTGGTCCTGGGAATTTCTGACAGAGGTTGTAGGACTGGATGCAGACCGGTTATATCCGTCCGTATATCTGGATGACGATGAGGCGTTTGATATCTGGAATAAAGAGATCGGCATTCCGGCAGAACGCATCTTCCGTTTTGGAAAAGAAGACAACTTCTGGGAGCATGGCGCCGGTCCATGCGGTCCGTGTTCGGAGATCTATTACGACCGCGGTGAAAAATACGGCTGTGGAAAACCCGGCTGCACGGTGGGCTGTGAATGCGACCGTTATATCGAAGTGTGGAATAATGTATTTACTCAGTTTGAGAATGACGGACACGGCAATTATACGGAACTTCAGCAAAAGAATATAGATACCGGTATGGGGCTGGAGCGCCTTGCTGTTGTGGTACAGGATGTGGATTCCCTGTTTACGGTGGATACGAATAAGGCTCTTCTGGACGCGGTCTGTGAACTGGCTCATACCTCTTATCTGACTGATGAAAAGAAGGACGTGTCTCTGCGCATAATCGCGGATCATGTGAAATCCTGTACTTTTATGATTTCCGATGGTATTATGCCGTCTAATGAAGGCAGAGGATATGTTCTGCGCCGTCTGATCAGGCGTGCCGCACGCCACGGAAGGCTTCTTGGAATCGAAGGCAGGTTCATGCCAGATTTGAGCAAGGTTGTCATTGAACTTTCCAAAGACGGTTATCCGGAGCTGGAAGAGAAGAAAGCCATGATCTTAAAGGTTCTGGCAGAAGAAGAAGAAAAATTTAACAAGACCATAGACCAGGGACTTGCTATTCTCGGGGATATGGAAGAAGAGATGATGGCGAAGAAAGAAACGGTTCTTTCCGGAGCTGATGCGTTCAAACTTTATGATACCTACGGATTCCCTCTGGATCTGACCATTGAGATTCTGGAGGAAAAATCGTTCTCCGTAGATGAAGAAGGGTTCCAGACCGCCATGAAAGCACAGCGGGAAAAAGCCCGTGCGGCGAGAAAAACCACCAACTATATGGGCGCGGATGTTACGGTATACCAGTCCATCGATCCCGCAATTACTACTAAATTTGTAGGTTATGACAGGCTGGTTCACGATTCTGTGATCACAGTATTAACCAGTGAAACCGATCTGGCAGAGGCGCTAACAGACGGGGAAGTGGGCACAATTATTGTGGAAGAGACCCCGTTCTACGGCACCATGGGCGGCCAGCAGGCCGATACGGGTGTAATTGTCAGCGCTAAGGGTGAATTTAAGGTAGAGGATACCATCCACCTTCAGGGCGGCAAAGTAGGCCATGTAGGAAAGATGACAAAGGGAATGTTCCAGGTAGGGGATAAAGTCACTTTGAGCGTTTGTGAGGACAGACGGTTATCCACAGGCAAGAACCACAGTGCGACCCATCTGCTTCAGAAGGCTTTGAGAACCGTATTGGGAGAGCATGTGGAGCAGGCCGGTTCTTATGTGGATGCGGACAGGCTTCGTTTTGACTTCACCCATTTTTCCGCCATGACTCCTGAGGAGATCAAACAGGTGGAAGATCTGGTCAATAAAGAAATCCAGGAAGGGCTTCCGGTGGTTACACAGGAGATGACCCTGGATGAAGCGAAAAAGTCAGGGGCTATGGCTCTGTTTGGCGAGAAATACGGAGATAAAGTCCGGGTTGTGAAGATGGGGGATTTCTCCACCGAACTCTGCGGCGGAACCCATATTTCCAATACCAATGTGATTTCAGCCTTTAAGATCATTTCCGAAGCCGGAATCGCCGCAGGCGTGCGCCGTATTGAGGCATTGACCGGAGACGGTTTGATGCACTATTACCAGCAGACGGAAGCGGAGCTTCACGAAGCTGCAAAGGCTGCCAAAACAACTCCGGCTGATTTAAAAGCCAGGATTGAATCCATGCTGGAAGAGATCAAAGCCCTTCATTCTGAAAATGAAAAACTGAAGAGCAAACTGGCTAATGATTCCCTGGGAGATGTATCGGATCAGGTGAAGGAAGTAAACGGCGTCAAAGTCCTTGCGACAAAAGTCGCTGATGTGGATATGAACGGTCTCAGGAATTTAGGGGACCAGTTGAAGAATAAACTGGGTGAAGGCGTAATCGTAATCGCATCCGTCCAGGACGGCAAAGTGAACCTCATGGCCACTGCAACGGATGAGGCCCAGAAAAAAGGCGCCCATGCAGGAAACCTGATTAAAGCTGTGGCAGGACTTGTTGGCGGCGGCGGCGGGGGACGACCCAATATGGCACAGGCCGGCGGAAAGAATCCGGCAGGCGTGGATGACGCTCTGGCAAAAGTTTTTGAGGTAGTTTCCCAACAAATTTCAAAATAATAGTTGACGAATAAGGAATTTATGCTATAATCATTACAGTGCTATAAAAAATACCCAAACAGTTGTATTTACGCACAAGTACACAACTGGAGGGAGGTTAGGTGTGAGCTATGTCAAACGTAATTGTTAAAGATAACGAAACATTAGACAGCGCTTTACGCAGATTCAAAAGAAACTGTGCTAAAGCTGGTATTCAGCAGGAGATTCGTAAAAGAGAGCATTACGAAAAACCAAGCGTAAGACGTAAAAAGAAGTCTGAAGCTGCTAGAAAACGTAAATTTAATTAATTTATTTAGTAAAAAAATCCTCGGTCGTATGACTGAGGATTTTTTCGATACCAGGATATGCGGTACGGCAAATTGGGATGAAACGGATTCTCAGACTCAGGTTAAAAAAATATGATATAAAGACAGCAGAATGCATAAGATATAATAAATACCATATGAGGATCGTTATGTTTGAAAATTCAAAAATAGCTGTAGCAACAGCATTGAATCTGCCCAAGGATGTGGTTCTGGGAGAGGTGCTGATCTCATTTGTGGGCCGTCACTGTGTTGTGATTGAAAATTACCGGAAGATTCTGATCTATACGGATACGCTGGTGAAACTCCAGGCTAAAAATTGTAAAGTGGTCATTAATGGAAAGAGGCTGATGATTGAATACTATACGGATGATGAGATGAAGATTACCGGCCTGCTTCAGTCGGTGGAGTTTGAAGGATTATGACGAGAGGTTGGGTGATTGAGTATGCCTGCATGGTTTTTACATCTGTGGTATGGGTATCTTCTGGTGCAGCTTCGGGGATTTTCTCCTGAACGGTTTCTGAATCTGTGCAGCGCCAACCGCATCGAAATCTGGGATCTGGAATACCGGGACGGAGGATACCAGTTCTGCATAACCTTAAAAGGGTATCGTGCGGTGAAGCCGTTGGTGAAGAAATCGAAGGTCAGACTGAGAATCGTAGAGAAGTTTGGACTTCCTTTTTTTTTATACCGCAACCGGAAACGGAAATTATACTTTACAGGTGTGGCCAGTTTTTTTCTGATTCTCTATCTGATGTCCCTGTTCGTCTGGGATATCCAGTTCGAAGGAAACCGGATGTACACCTACGAAACGCTTACTGATTTTCTGGAGACGGAACATGTCACATTCGGCATGCGCAAATCTCTGATCGACTGTGATTCCCTGGAAGAGGAAATCCGCCTGGCATTTCCTGAAATCACCTGGGTTTCAGCCCGTGTATCAGGAACACGTCTTTTGGTTAAAATAAAGGAAAACGAAGTGCTGTCCTCCATTCCGGAAAAGGATACGTCGCCTTGTGATATTGTGGCGGCCAAAGACGGGGTGATTACCAGCATGATTGTGAGACAGGGCACCCCGGTGGCCGCAGTGGGAGATCAGGTGGAGAAGGGCCAGGTTCTGGTGAAGGGGCAGGTGGAGATAAAAAACGACAGCGAAGAGGTGGTAAATGTCCATTATGTCCATGCGGACGCGGATATAATGGCTAAAACGGAATATCATGTAACGCAGTCATTTCCAAGAATGCACACGGTGGTGACGGAAACGGGCAAGACCAGACAAGGGGTTTATCTGAAAGCATTCCGCTATTCGGCCATGCTCATTCTGCCGTCAAACGGAGAGAATCCGTGGAAAATGGTCATGGAAGAACAACAGCTCAAACTGTTCCAGAATTTTTATCTGCCTGTTTATCTGGGAAAAATAAAGGCAAAAGAGTATGTTACATATGAATGTTTTTATACAAAAGAGGAGGAAAATATCAAAGGAACGCGCATTCACGAGGAATTTGTAAAAAATTTATTGGAAAAAGGGGTACAAATTATTGAAAATAATGTTAAAATACAAGATGATGAATCAAATTGTACAGTAAACAGTTATGTGCTCGCAGTGGAGACCATCAGCGAACAGCAGGCGGTTTTGGAAGAGCAAATGAAAACAGAGGAGATTATAGAACCAGATGAGCGTAATTGAGACAATCATTGACATTCCGGTGGAACATGAAAGGAATGTCTGCGGACAGTTTGATACCTACCTGAAGAAAATTGAGAGAACGCTGCATGTTACCATGATTGCCAGAGACGGCGCTCTCAAGATCATTGGCCCGGATCAGACCATACAAAAGGCAAAAAGCGTATTTAATAACCTGATAGAGCTTTCCAAGCGGGGAAATGTGATTACGGAACAGAATGTGGATTATGCCCTGTCCCTTTCCTTTTCGGAAAGCGACCATCAGATTTTGGAAATTGATAAGGATATTATCTGCCGGACCATTAACGGAAAGCCGGTGAAGCCCAAAACCATGGGGCAGAAACATTATGTGGATCTGATCCGCAAGAAGATGATCGTATTCGGAATCGGACCGGCCGGTACGGGAAAGACTTATCTGGCCATGGCGATGGCCATACAGGCGTTTAAAGACGGACAGGTGAACCGGATCATCTTAACCAGGCCCGCAATTGAGGCCGGGGAAAAGCTGGGATTTCTTCCGGGAGACCTGCAGAGCAAGATCGATCCTTATCTCAGACCCTTATATGATGCCCTGTACCAGATCATGGGGGCGGAAAGCTATCTCCATAATGCGGAAAAGGGGCTGATTGAAGTGGCGCCGCTGGCCTATATGAGAGGCCGTACCCTGGATAACGCCTATATCATTCTGGATGAGGCACAGAATACCACGCCGGCCCAGATGAAGATGTTCTTAACAAGAATCGGTTTTGGCTCCAAGGTGATCATCACCGGTGACCAGACCCAGAAGGACCTTCCGTCCGGAGCGGCTTCCGGCCTGGATACGGCGCTCAAAGTGCTGCGCAAGATCGATGACATCGGCATCTGCAACCTGACCAGCAGCGATGTGGTGCGCCATCCACTGGTGCAGAAGATCGTCCAGGCATATGAAGATTACGAAAATAAAAGCAAAAGCGGTGAACGGATCAGGAGAAGCCGCAGCAAATAAAGGGTGGGCATATGACAATTAATATAGAGTACGAAGCAGAGAAAAAACTGGAGCTCCCTTATGAGGAGATCATAGAACATGTGGTATTGGAATCCCTCGATTATGTGGAATGCCCTTATGAGGCGGAGGTCAATGTCATACTGACGGATAACCGGGAGATTCAGGAAATAAACAAAGAGCACCGGGGAATCGACGCGCCTACGGATGTGTTGTCCTTTCCGCTGGTGGATTATGAGACCCCTGCCGATTTTGACCATGTGGAAGACTATGTGGAAGATTATTTTGACCCTGATACAGGAGAACTGCTGCTGGGAGATATTGTGGTTTCCGTTGATAAGGTGGAAGAGCAGGCTGAAAAATATGGCCACTCGACCACAAGAGAGCTGGCTTTCCTGGTTGCCCACAGCATGCTTCATCTATGCGGATATGACCACATGGATGAGGAGGAACGGCTGGAGATGGAAGCAAAGCAGCGGGAGATTCTGGAACGCAGGGGGTACGGCAGATGAGAGATGGGAATGTGCTGTCAGGCAGGGCCCTGCCTGTATTCTTATGTTTGACTGCGCTTTTGTCCGTCAGCGGCTGCCGGAAGAAATATTCTGAAGTTTCCATGACGGAAGTTTCCACAGAGACGGTACCGGAATCTTCCACAGAGATCGTGTTGGAATTTGAGACCGAGGCGCCGGAAACAGAACCGGAGACAGAGCCGGATGAAAGGATTGAGGTGGACGGGAAGATAAAAAGCTATCTTACCGGCGAGATGGTGGATGTGGCCAAGGCGGACCGAAGGCCCATTGCCATCATGATGAGCAATGACAAAGCAGCCCTTCCCCAATACGGCATTAACCGGGCCGGCGTGGTGTATGAAGCGCCGGTGGAAGGCGAGATGAACCGTTATATGGCCATCATCGAGGATTATGATGACTTGGACCGGATCGGTTCCGTGAGAAGCTGCAGAACCTATTATACATATTTTGCCAGGGAATTTGACGCGGTCTATGCGCATTTCGGGCAAAGTACCTTTGCAAAACCATATTTGAAGAATGTGGACAATATTAACGGCATCGACGGCATCGGAGATACCGCTTTTTACCGTTCCAAAGATAAGGCCAGGCCCCATAATGCCTACGCCAGCGCCTCAGGGCTTGAGAAAGCCATTGAGAAGCTGGGATACAGCCAGCAGTATGACGCGGATTATCAGGGGCATTATAAGTTCACGAAGAACGGCGAGGAAATTCATCTGGAGAACTCCCTGGATGCCTATAAAGTATATCCGGGTTATCCGATGAACAAACCGTGGTTCTCTTATAATGAGGAAGACGGCCTGTATTACCGTTACCAGTATGGAGCTGCCCATAACGGCAGCGAAGGCCAGATCGCGGTTAAGAATATTATCTTCCAGTATTGCCCGACCGGCAGGTATGCTACCACCGAGTATCTCAATATCAATGTACATGCCAATGAGTACGGATATTATATTACCAATGGGAAGGCCATACCGGTTACCTGGAAAAAAGACGGTGAATTCGGCGTCACCCACTATTACGATACAGAAGGAAATGAAATTGTGCTGAACCAGGGCAAGACCTGGGTCTGCATCATACAGACCAGCGCATTTTCTAAGACGGAGATTCATGGAAAAGAATAATCAGAAACGTACACGGAAAAAAGGATCGAACTTTGTTATCCAGGGAGCAATTCTTGCGGCGGCGGGGATTTTTGTCAGGCTGATCGGCATGTTTTACCGCATACCGTTAACCAACATAATCGGGGATAAAGGAAACGGATATTACAGTTCTGCTTTCAGCATCTATTCCATCATGCTGATCGTTTCCTCCTACAGCCTGCCGGTTGCGGTATCCAAGATGGTCGCGGCCAGATTGGGGACAAGACAATATAAGAACTCCATAAGGATTTTAAAGGCATCCCTTTTTTATGCGACTATAGTCGGCGGGCTGGCGGCGGCGGCCCTTTGGTTTGGAGCTGATTTTTTTGCCAATGCGGTTAAAATGCCGTTCAGCTCTTATGCCATCAGGACCCTTGCGCCTACCATATGGATTATGGCCTATTTAGGGGTGCTGAGAGGGTATTTCCAGGGCCATGGCACCATGATTCCCACCGCCATTTCCCAGATCTTTGAGCAGATCGTCAATGCGGTGGTCAGCATCATGGCGGCCAGTTATCTGTTCGCCCAGGGGCTTAAATCCAACGCGGTCTTTGATGAGACCCAGTTTTCCTATGCGTTCGGCGCGGCGGGAGGCACCATCGGTACAGGCGCCGGAGCGTTTATCGCCCTGTTGTTTGTGCTGTTCCTGCTCTTCACTTACCGTCCGGTTATGAAGCGCCAGGCCAGGAAGGACAAGACGGTCAAGCTGGAATCCTATGGAGAAATCTCCTATGTGCTGGGACTTACTGTTCTCCCCATTGTGATCAGCAGCGCGATTTATAACGTAGGCACGGTTGTGGACAACTATATATTCGGCAATGCCATGTCCTTTATGGGAAATGGAGAGCAGATTGCCACGGCCTGGGGCGTTTATATGGGGAAATACCACCTGCTTTTCAATATTCCGGTAGCCATTGCCAATTCCTTATCCTCTTCTTTGATTCCATCCCTTTCCAGAGCGGTTGCAGCGAGAGATAAGGCCCTTGTTAAGGACCGGGTCGCGATCGTGATCCGCTTTTCCATGATTGTTGCCATACCTTCTACGGTAGGCCTTACGATTCTGGCTGCCCCGATCTGTAATCTCTTGTTCCGTGGGGATAATACGGAATTAATCAAAATGACCATGACCGGCTCTTTGGCAGTCGTTTTCTTTTCCCTGTCTACAGTGACCAACGGCGTGCTTCAGGGAATAAACCGGATGAATGTGCCGATCCGCAATGCGCTGATCTCATTAATTGTCCATGTTGCCATGCTGGTGACTCTGATGTATGGGCTGAAGATGGGGATTTACAGTGTTGTGGGCACCAATATCGTGTTCGCCCTGATGATGTGCGTGTTAAACGCCAGATCGATCAGGCGGTATTTGAGATACAGGCAGGAAGTCAGGAAAACATTTGTGCTGCCCACCATCTCAGCCGCCTTCATGGGAGCGGCGGCCTACGGTTCCTACCGGATGATTTACCGTCTGTGTTCCAGCAACTTAATCAGCCTGTTGGCGGCAATTGTGATCGCGGTTTTGGTATACGGCGTATTGCTCATTAAAACCGGCTGTGTGGACGAGATGGAGCTCTATGGCATGCCGGGCGGAAGGAAACTGGTGAAAGCGGCCCACAAACTGCATTTATTATAATCGGTTTAAAATAACAAAAAAGGCAGATACTATACTTAAAGGAGGAATACCTTTATGAAAAAGTATGGTATCTGTTTATTTTTGCTTTTATTGACCAGTATTGTCTGCCTGTTTACCGGTTTTTTTATTACAAGAAACAGCGCGCGCCAGGAGGAGCCGATTCCCAACGTTACGATTGAAACGGAAACCGTGACGGAAGACCGTGTGGTTTTAAACCAGAAGCAGATCGAGCCGGTTGTCAGCGCTGAAGAAACAGCGCCGGCCAAACGCTATTATCTGGTTTCAGAAGACGGATTTCTTCTGGTGTTCTGTGAAGACAGGGCAACCGTATGCCTGTACACCCATATGCCTATCAGTGATTTTCCCCAGACGGAGCAGGATAAGCTGAGAGAGGGCATTTGGTTTGAAACCATGATCGAAGTGTTTAATTATCTGGAATCCTATACCAGTTGATTGATACCGGCTGATTTCTGCTTAAAATACTTGAAAAGAACGGTTAAAATGGATACAATAATAGCTGACTGTGTTTTTACAACAGAGAAAGAGAACTGCCGCCAAAAGCGGTGGAAATGAGGTTGGAATGAAGCGTACTGTAATGATTGCAGGCGGCGGAGCTTCTGGTCTGACGGCAGCCATCTGGGCGGCCAGAACCGGGGCAAAGGTGACTGTTCTGGAACATATGGACCGGGTGGGTAAGAAGATATTATCCACAGGAAATGGAAGATGCAACCTGACAAATTTATATATGGAAAAGGAATGCTACCGCTGCGGGCAGCCGGAGTTTCCCATGGACGTGATCAGGGGATTTGACGTAAAGGCCACGCTGGATTTTTTTCGGGAGTTGGGAATCCTTCCTAAAGACCGGCAGGGGTATGTATATCCCAATTCGGATCAGGCGGCCTCGGTGCTGGATGTGCTGAGATCGGAAAATGTTCACAGGAATGTGGAAATGATATGCGGCTGTGATGTGAAGAGAATAAAAAAAACCAGGGCTGGTTTTGAACTCATCACATCGGCGGGAAATTACAAGCCGGACGCGGTTATCCTGGCGGCCGGTTCGAAAGCGGCTCCGTCAACCGGTTCCGATGGGAGCGGCTATGAACTGGCGGCAGGACTGGGACACAGGATCATCAAGCCTCTTCCGGCCCTGGTGCAGCTTCGCTGTGAGGGGAAATTCTTTAAACAGCTAACAGGCGTCAGGACAGACGCCGAATTGTGCCTGCTGGCCGATGGAAAACCGTTGGCCCGGGACAGGGGGGAACTGCAGCTGACTGATTATGGGATTTCAGGTATTCCCACCTTCCAGATCAGCCGTTTTGCGTCTGTGGCGCTGGACCGGAAGAAAAAGGTCTCTGTGTCCATTGATTTTCTCCCGGACATGTCATTGGATGAGACATGGGAGTTTTTAAAGGCACGGATCAGACGGATGCACTATAAAAGATGTGATGAGCTCTTAACCGGAGTGCTCAATAAAAAACTTGCGGCTGTGCTGCTTAAACAGGCCGGGATCAATGGGGATGGGGCTGTTTCTTCCATTTCCCCGGATCAGGTAAAATCACTGACCGGCCAGATCAAGAAATTCGTGGTAAAGGTATCTGCCGTTAATCCCTATGAAAATGCCCAGGTCTGCTGCGGCGGTGTGGATACGGCGGAAATAGTTTCCAGTACAATGGAATCAAAGCTTGTAAAAGGCCTTTATATTGCAGGAGAACTACTGGATGTGGATGGGATCTGCGGCGGATATAACCTGCAGTTTGCATGGTCCAGCGGCGCCCTGGCGGGTATCCATGCGGCAAAGGGCAATTGAGGGACAGAAAAAATGTGAGGTATAAGAATGATACGTATCAATCAGTTAAAACTGCCGGTGGATCACGGAAAAGACCAGCTTCTTTATAAAGCGGCCAGGACCCTGAAACTTCCGGCTGATCAGATAAAAAGCATCCGGATCGTAAAACAGTCTGTGGATGCGAGAAAGAAACCGGATATTTATTACAGTTATGTGGTGGATGTGGAAACCGGGAAAGAGAGCGGGACGGTACATAAATTAAAGAACGCCAACGTTTCCCTGGTGCAGGAAAAGCCCTACCGTTTTCCCGGTCCGGGTGAAGAGAAACTGGATCATCCGCCTGTAATTGTGGGATTCGGGCCTGCAGGCCTGTTCTGCGGCCTGATGTTAGCCAGAGCCGGATACTGCCCTGTGGTGTTAGAGCGGGGGGAGGATGTGGATGCCAGGAATAAAAAGGTTTCCGAATTTTGGCTGACCGGCGTTCTGGACCCTCAGTCCAACGTGCAGTTTGGAGAAGGGGGAGCCGGGACATTTTCAGACGGAAAGCTGAACACCCTGGTCAAAGATCCTGTGAAGAGGAATCAGAAGGTGCTGGAGATTCTCGTGGAGTTCGGAGCGGACCCGGCTATTCTCTATCAGAACAAACCACATATCGGCACGGATGTGCTCAGCGGGATTGTTAAAAATATGAGAAATGAGATCATCCGTCTGGGCGGAACCGTAAATTTCCTCAGTTGTGTGACTGATTTTATGGTGGAGAACAACCGGCTGTCGGAAATTACGGTCAATGGCGTTACACGGATAAAAACCGATGCCCTGGTTCTGGCAATCGGACACAGCGCCAGGGATACATTTGAAGTCCTTTATGGAAAACATGTGCCCATGGAGCAGAAATCTTTTGCTGTGGGGCTTAGAATCCAGCATCCACAGAGGATGATCAATCTTTCCCAATATGGGACGGACAGGTACGATGAAATCCTGGGTGCGGCCAGTTATAAGCTGACAAAACAGACCTCGGGCGGAAGAGGGGTTTATTCCTTCTGCATGTGCCCGGGAGGCTATGTGGTGGATGCATCGTCAGAGCCCGGCCGTCTGGCAGTCAACGGAATGAGCAATCATGGGAGAGATGGTCAAAATGCCAACAGCGCACTGATTGTGACGGTTACCCCTGAAGACTTTCCGGACCAGACCGCTTTAGCCGGCGTCAAATACCAGAGAATGTTGGAGGATTTAGCCTATCAGTACGGAGAGGGTAAAATTCCGGTCCAGCTTTACGGAGATTTTAAAGCAGGAAAGGAAACCACCGGCTTTGGGGATGTGGAGCCTGAATTTAAAGGCCGTTTCCGTTTTGCTAATTTAAGGGACATGCTTCCGCCCTATCTTTCCCAGGCTTTGATCGAAGGAGTGGACGGCTTTGAATCCATGATCCGGGGATTTTCCAGGTATGACGCCATATTTGCGGGCATTGAAAGCCGGACTTCCTCACCTGTCCGGATCAGCAGGGATTCCGGGTTTGAAAGCGGCGTGAAAGGCATTTTCCCCTGCGGGGAAGGGGCTGGATATGCGGGCGGAATCACTTCTGCGGCCATGGACGGAATAAAAATAGCTGAGGAAATCAGAAGGCGCTACCGGCCGTTAAAGTAAATTGACGGATGGCAGAAAATGGTGTAAGATATGACAAAACGAATGATAGAGCTGTGAAAAAGGGCACAGCGGAAACAGAGGAGAGTATGTTGACAGAAGACAGATTAAAACTGAGGGATAAAAAGAGAGTGGTAATTAAAATTGGTTCTTCTTCCCTCACCCATGCGGAAACGGGCGATATGAACCTTATGAAGATAGAAAAGCTGGTCCGGGTGATTTCTGACCTGAAGGGCCAGGGAAAAGAGGTGGTTTTAGTGTCATCCGGAGCGATTGCGGCCGGACGCCAGGCGCTGGGACACCATCAAAAGCCGACCAGCATTTCCCAGAAGCAGGCATTTGCGGCTGTCGGCCAGGCCAGGCTGATGATGGTGTATCAAAAGCTGTTTGCCGAATACAACCAGACAGCCGCCCAGATTCTGATGACAAAAGATACCATGGTCAATGACGCATCCCGGTATAATGCTCAGAATACATTTGATGAATTGCTGAAACTGGGGGCCATTCCGATCGTGAATGAAAATGATACGGTGTCCACCTCTGAGATCCCCCTTGTGGACAATTTCGGCGATAATGACCGGCTGTCAGCGATTGTGGCGGCCTTGATCGGAGCAGACCTTCTCATCCTGCTTTCTGACATTGACGGCCTTTATTCCGACGATCCGCACAAAAATCCCCATGCTGAATTCATCAGCATGGTAAATGAGATCACCCCCCAGTTAATGTCCATGGGGAAATCTACATCAGGAAGCGACGTAGGAACGGGCGGTATGGCCGCTAAACTGGCAGCAGCCAGAATTGCTACGGACGGAGGTTCTGATATGGTGATCGCCAATGGGGATGATGTGGAAATCGTCTGCCAGATCATGGACGGACAGGATAAAGGAACTCTGTTCATGGCCCACAATAATCTGGATTTCGACTTAATGCACTATATCAACAATGAATATTAGGAGGTATCTATGAAACAGGAGATGATAGACCGGATCAATACCCTATATCATAAATCGAAGTCGGTAGGACTGACTGAGGAAGAAAAAGCGGAGCAGGCTGCTTTGAGAAAAGAGTATATCGAAGCCATCCGCACGAATATGCGGGCCAATTTAAATAACATATCCATCCAGGAAAAGGACGGCAGCATAACGGATCTGGGTAAAAAATATGGAAATATCAAAGAGGTCTAAAGCGGAAATCCGCAGTTTTATCAGAGAAAAACGAAAAGGCATAAGTCCGGAGGAAGAAAAACTTCAAAACGATGGGATCTTTAAAAAGCTGTCGGTAAAAGAGGAACTTTTAACGGCTTCCTGCGTTTATTGTTATATGGATATGAATCATGAAGCGGGAACGGGCCGGATTATGGAATTTCTACAGGAACGGGGAATAAAAACGGCGGTTCCAAGAGTGGAAGGGGATCAGATTCATTTTTACTTCGTCCGGTCACCGGAGGAGCTGGAAAAAGGATGTATGGGAATTATGGAACCGGGGCCTGATTGTGAACCGGCCGCAGACATTCATGCTCCTGTCATTGTGCCGGGTGTTGCATTTGACAGGGAGAATAACCGGCTCGGCTATGGAGGCGGCTATTATGACCGTTTCTTCGAAAGGGAACCGGATCATTATAAAATTGGAATCTGTTTTGATTTTCAGATGTTTGACATCATTCCGGCTGAAGCTTTTGACCGGAAGATGGATGAAGTGGTGACTCCGTAACAATCCAAGAGAGGAGCAGAAATTATGGAATTATTAGAGATAGGGAAACGGGCCAGGGAAGTTTCCAGGCGCTTAAATGTGCTGGGACAGACTGAAAAAAACAACGGGCTGGAGCAGGCTGCTTCATCGCTTCTTGAAGGCAGGGAAGAGATATTGGCGGCTAACCGGAAGGATATGGAGCGGGCCAGGAATAACGGCATGAGCCAGGGCCTTTTAGACCGTCTGGCTCTCGACGAATCCAGAATCAAATCCATGGCCGACGGCCTTTTGGAAGTGGTTTCGCTGGAAGATCCGGTAGGAGAGGTTTTATCCATGAAAAAACGGCCCAATGGGCTTTTAATCGGACAGAAACGGGTGCCGTTGGGAGTAATCGGCATCATCTATGAAGCCCGCCCCAATGTGACGGCGGATGCATTCGGGCTCTGCTTTAAAACCGGCAATGCGGTGATCTTAAAAGGCGGAAGCGATGCCATTGAATCCAATAAAGCCATAGTAACGTGGATACGGGCAGGGCTGGAGCGGGCAGGACTGCCGATGGATGCGATCCAGTTGATCGAGGACACCGACCGTGAGACAACCAGATCATTTATGCGTTTGAACCAATATGTGGATGTGTTAATACCACGGGGAGGCGCCGGGCTGATCAGGACGGTAGTGGAAAACAGCACCATTCCGGTGATTGAAACAGGAACAGGAAACTGCCATGTTTTTGTGGATGAATCCGCAGACTTTGATATGGCTCTGGACATCATTTATAATGCCAAGACCCAGAGAATCGGCGTGTGCAATGCCTGTGAATCCCTGGTGGTACATAGGAAGATTGCGGACCGCTTTCTGCCTCTGCTGAAGGAGCGTCTGGATGAGAAGCATGTGGAAATCCGGGCGGATGAGGCTGCCTGCCAAATCGTGCCGGAATTCGTGCCTGCTTCAGAAGAGGACTGGGGGACAGAATATCTGGACTATATCCTTTCTTTGAAGATTGTGGATAACATACAGGAAGCCATTGACCATATCAACCGATATAATACCAAGCACTCGGAAGCCATCATCACATCCGACTATTCCAATTCCCAGAAATTCCTGAATGAAGTGGACGCTGCGGCTGTTTATGTCAATGCCTCCACCAGATTTACGGACGGTTTTGAATTCGGGTTTGGGGCTGAAATCGGAATCAGCACCCAAAAGCTCCATGCCAGAGGGCCGATGGGGTTGAAGGAGCTGACTAGTACAAAATATGTGATTTATGGGGAAGGGCAGATAAGGGGGTAGGTTTGTTCGGGGAGTTACGCAAAGCGAAGGGGAATGGCCGGGAGGAGACGGGCGCAGAGCATGTGGTGCGGATACTCTGGATTACGGCGGGGAAAGTTCTAAGTTAAAAACGGCAGGAAAAGGCGGGACCGGCGCCATTCGAGAAGATCTCTTGATGACCTCTTCTCTCAGGGCGCCTTGAATATTGATTCGGAATTCAATATTCACCCGCCTTTTCCTGCCGTTTTTAACTAAGAACTTTTACCCCGCCTCCATCATGAGTATCCGCACCACATGCTCTGCGCCCGTCTCCTCCCGGCCATTCCCCTTCGCTTCGCTGGATGAGGGAAGGAAGGGAAATCGTGTAGTTCTATAGGTATCCAATACTATAGGATCGTAGGTTTATGGATTGGGGTAATAGTCTGAAAAGAGTTTTTGGAACTTTTTTTCGGAGAGGATTTCGTGGGTGAGGAAGGCGCCTTGGTGGAAGAGGGAATAGGTTGTGAAGGGGCAGGGGGCGTCTTGGGCTTGGGTGGCGGTTTGCAGGTGGACTGGGTGGAAGGGGATGTTTTGGGCGCGGGCGGCGGATTCTATTAAGGGGACGTATTTGGCGGTAAAGGGGCATTGGTCGGTGTAATAGAGGACGAAGCCGTCGGCGTCGGTGCGGGGGGTTTTGGCTTTGGGGGTGAAGGAGGGGGTGGGGGCATCTTCGGTAAAGGGGAGATATAGGAGCTCGTAGCTGGGGGCGGCTGTGTCGGCGGGGCGAAAGCCTTTGTAGCGTAGGTATTTGGGGTCGGAGAGGTAGGGGAGTTTCTTTTGTGAGGACAGAGTGACCAGGCCTTTTTTGCCTTTTTCTTTGCTGTCCTTTATGCACTCGTCCAGTAACTGGCTGGAATAGCCATGGCCTTTGAACTGGCCGGATACCCACAGGCAGTTGATATACATATATCCTTCAGCCTGGATGGGGGCCCAGGCGTTTTCGGCTGGGATGTATTCGATGAAACATTTTCCCCTGACATCGCCTTTTTTGAATACAAGGCCGTCTTTTAAACGGGCGGACAGCCAGGCTTTTTTTGAAGCGACCTGACAGTCTTTGTTGGAGGAAATTGCGCAGCAGATATGTTCTTTTTCCAGATTTTCTTCTGTTATGGTTATGATATTCATGTTGATCTCCATTTCCTAAAATGTTTTATGATGTACGACAGAGTTATTATAACATGAATAAGGTGACAATAGTATGTCACCTTATGTTTCTGTCAGGGCCTTTCTGAGCTTTTCCACCTCATTTATGAGGTTTTGTTTTATGCGCTGAGGGCTGATGATTTGGACTGACGTTCCAAAGGAAAGAAGAAAGCTGTAGAGCCATTTGTCGTCCGGCAGATCGGCTGTTACGGTAAAGGAACCGTCGCTGTTTTGGAGGATATTTTCCATGTCGAATTCATCAAAGACCCGGTAAGCGGACTGGCTGGTGAAATTAAGGGTCAGGTGCACCAGGCCGGAGGGGAAGGGGCCGAACAGGAGGATGGGGGGAGGCTCAAGATCCTGGCCGGCAAAGGATTCAGATAAAATCTCCAGCGTCAGAATCCGGTTGATTTTAAATGTCCTGTAATCCTGTCTCAGCTTGCAATAGGCCTGAAGATACCAGGCCTTGGATTTAAATACCAATTTTAAGGGATATACGGTTCTGACCGTCGTTTCGCCATTGGAATTGGGGTAAGTGAAGGAAATTGCAAGTTTTTTAATAACAGCAGTTTTCAGCAGCTCAAATTTCTCTTTGTCCTGTTTGGTGTTTCCCCATCTTGAAAAATCCACCTCTATCCAGTTTGTGTCCGTTTTGTCAAAAAGCGTCTGAAGCCTGGACAGGATATCAGCCACATCCATGTGTTCAGCGGAACCCAAACTCTGCAGGGCAAATAGTATCTGGTTCTGTTCCTCATCGGAAATCGCTGTTTTGTTCAGAATAAAATTGTCCAGAATGGAGATGCCGCCGCCTTTTCCGGGAGTTGTATAGATCGGGATTCCCGCTTGAGACAACACTTCGATATCCCGCAGGATTGTCCGGTTAGACACTTCAAAATGCGCTGCCAATTCCTTGGCCGTTGCCATTTTCTGATTCATAAGGATATATACGATTCCAAAAAGCCGGTTGATCTGCATGTGATTTCCTCTTTGCTGGTTATTTGATTCCATTTAATTATACCAGGAGATGATGACAACTGTTTGTCATATTCTGATAAAATTTTCATTTCAAAAGCTTAATGTAGGAGCCCAGCACCTTATAGAATGAATCGATTTCCTCCATGGTGCATTCTTTTAAAAGCTCATTCAGGGTTCTGGACAGATCAATGGTGTTGTAAAGTTTATGGGCCTGGCTCAGTTTCCGCCCTTCTTCTGTGGGATAGAGCAGTACGGTTTTGGCGTTCATGGCCGATTTATGGCGGGATACCAGGCCTTTATCCACCAGCCGCGCAACGGTCTGGGAAATCGCGCCTTTTGTCCGGTTCCAGTATCGGGCCAGCGCAGTAATCGTAGTGCCGGGATTTTCTTCGATATAGGCCAGGATATGAGCTTCAATCATGGTCACTTTCTGTCCGGTGCCGTAATTGTGTTCTGACATAATATAGCTGTTGTAAAGCATGGCAAACTGATAAACGCAATTGGTTCGTTCATTTAATATGCGAAAGGTCTGGTCCAGTTGGTTTGATTCTTTGGATACTTTTTTCATATCAATCCTCTATGGCGGAGCATTTTTGGGGGTGGGGCTGCCCGCTCCTTTTTCTATTATGGCATAGTTTAAAATAAAGATCAATGTTGGAAGAGTATAGGAAAAATATACAACGCCATTTATGGATTTTAGACAAAAAGGTTTAATAACTAAACAATCAAAAGCAATAGTGACGGCAGAAATGGATGATATGCTTATGGATTGTTTAATGGCTAAACAATATTGCAGGGATTATTTTTCGGAGAGAGTTTCATCCCGGACGGGGATTTGATTTGGTGGTTGCAATAATAAGGTCACTAGAGTAGAATTATAATATTATGAAATAGACGCAGGTGGAAAAAAGTGGCAAACAGATTTGAAGATAAAGTGGCTTCTGTCAGCA
Organism: Clostridium sp. MCC353; assembly: GCF_018785315.1. Classification (GTDB taxonomy): domain Bacteria; phylum Bacillota; class Clostridia; order Lachnospirales; family Lachnospiraceae; genus CHH4-2. The sequence continues at coordinate 49,170 of NZ_WQPN01000162.1, forward strand.
AAGCGCTGACGATTTTAGAGGAATTGAGTAAGGAACCGGGGGGAATGGGGCTGATTGATATCAGCAATAAAGTGGGGATGAATAAGACGACGGTATACCGTCTCCTCACCTCATTGCTGGAAAAGGAATTTGTGGAGCAGGACGAAACTACAGGAAAGTATTCTCTGGGACTGAAAATACTGAGCATTGCCAGCGCCCTATACGAAAAGATGGATATCAGGGCATTTGTGAGGAAACATTCGTCTGAGTTATTTGAAGAATTCCAGGGGACTATTTTAATTTCCAAAGAGCTGAACCGGGAATACATGGCTGTGGACCGGATATGTTCAGGAAATGGGGACGGCCTGGAGCTGCATGAAGGTGAGATGATCACAAACAGCAAGGTAATCCCGCAGACGTTCATGGCCCACGCTTCCCTTTGGCAGCAGGGGCGCAGCATCATGTCCGGGGCTTCTTTCCGGGAAGATGCCGTTCTCAGGCAGGAGTTAAAGCAGATCGCCCTGCAGGGTTATGCGGAGAACAGTTCGGATATGGCCAATTTGCCGGCGGTTGCCGCTCCGGTCTTTAATTTTTCTAAAAATGTGGTTTATGTGATAAGTCTCCACTCCGGTTTGCTGGCCGATAAGAAAATCATGTCAAAGTGGATTCTGACACTGCTGGATTTAGCCGGCCGGGTGTCAAGCGATCTGGGATTTGTGAATTATATTTAAGAACATAATATAAGGGAAACGGGATAGAGAGCCTGTTATACAGATATGAATTTACGGATGTCTGTATAACAGGCTCTTTTTGATGGCCGCTATGCTTTGGCAGTATGCCGGATTTACTGGTGAAGGATGTGGACAGCAGCCGTTTGTTTTGTGCAAAGTTGCTAAAATGAGAAAAAATCATTGACATCATTTATTCATTATTGTATTCTACAAATATAGAGTTTCGTAATACGAAACTGAATTTCTCAAAAATGAAAGGAGTATGGTATGGGAAATTACGCAGGTCAGATTCAAAGTGTGACGCAGGCGGATGTGATTGTCTGCGGAGGCGGTTGTGCCGGCGTGGCGGCGGCAATTGCCAGCAGCAGAAATGGGGCCAGAACCATTTTGCTGGAAAAAACATCTGTAGTCGGGGGGACGGCTACGAACGGATTGGTGGGGCCTTTTATGACATGTTTTGATCCGAAAGGTGAAAAACAACTGATTAAGGGGATCTTTGATGAAATGATTCTCAGAATGGAAAAGCGGGGCGGGGCAATCCACCCATCCAAAACAGGCCAGGTCAGTTCTTATGGCTGTTACATAAAGTTAAGACATAATAATCTGACGCCGTTCCATCCGGAGGCGCTGAAGCTGGTCATGATGGAGATGCTTTCAGAAGCAGGGGTGGAACTTCATCTGGGCATCAGCATTCTGGATGTGGTGAAAGAAGAAAACCAGATCAGGTCTGTAATTGCATTTGACGGAACCGATCTGGTGCAGTTTGACGGGAAAGTGATCATTGATTGTACCGGGGACGGAATCGTAAGCCTGAAGGCAGGGGTTCCCTGCTATATGGAGGATCCGGCAGAAGGCCTTCAGCCCATGACTTTGTTTTTCTGGATCTACAATGCCGACGATAAAAAGATTGAGGAATATTTAAGCCAGGATGAAGAAAACAGGTATCTTCCCTATCACAAATTGATTGAGGAAGCCAGAGAACGTGGGGAATTCCCCATTAACCGCAACAAGATCGGCATGTATCACATGATCAATGAAGGGGAATGGAGGCTGAATACCACCAGAATCCAGGGATTAAACCCTGTTGACAGCAATGACATGAGCAGGGCATATGCAGAAGGGTTAAAACAGGTAGATTTTCTTATGAATTTCTTTAAAACACTTCCGGGACTGGAAAATGCCAGAATTGCCCAAAGCGGCGCAAGCGTGGGCATCAGGGAATCCAGAAGGATCCAGGGAGTGTACACGCTGACGGAAAAAGACCTGGTTGAGAACACGGAATTCGAAGATGCAATCGCGCTTTGCAGCTATCCGGTAGACCTCCATCCGGCCAATGGAGCGATGACGGGAACCGGCCATAAAACGGATGTGTCAGAGGTGTACGGGATTCCATACCGGATTCTGGTTCCGCTAAAGGCGGATAACCTCCTTGTGGCCGGCAGATGCGTGTCGGCAACCCACGAAGCCCTGGGAGCGATTCGTGTAATGCCTCCGGTATTCGCCATGGCCCAGGCGGCAGGGACCGCGGCGGCGGTCTGTATAAAGGACAACTGCAGGCCGGAGGATGTGGATATAAAAAAACTGCAGCGGATATTACGGGAACAGGGGCAGTGTCTGGAAGTTTAACAAAATAGAAAAGTTGGATGTCCCAACTGCATCATATAAAATAGAACAGGAGAATGGGTATGAATATTACGACAATTTTAATTATAGCGGTATTTCTTTTGATCGTAGGTCTGATGGTAAGCGATAAAATCAACGCAGTTGTGGCTCTGCCATTGATGGCGGTTTCCCTCTGTGTCATTGTGGGCATTCCATTGAAAACGATCATGAATGACGTGGTCGGGGGAGGAATCTCCGGCTTATCCGGAGCAATTTTTTCCACACTGATAGCGGCAATTTTAGGTGAGGTGATAAGAAAGACAGGGATTGCTGAAAAACTGATCAGAAGCGCGGCTGAGCTTGGCGGGGATAACCCCTATATCATGGCAATTCTTTGTTTCCTGGCCTGCGCGTTCTGTTTCATCGGTTTAAGCGGCGTGGGCGCTAAGATCATGCTGGGTTTGATTGTATTCCCGATCATGCTCTCTGTCGGCGTACCGAAAGTAATAGCCGCGTTCGTCATGCTGGCTGGCACGTCCATCGGATATTTCATGAACGTGGCGCGATGGACATTTATCGGCAATCTGGTTGGGCTGGAAGCTACAGATCCGCTGGTGAAGAATACAGCCATTATGGTTATCATTCCCGGTATCATTATCAGCATCCTGCTGATTGCAGCAGGCATTAAGATCAAGGGGCCGGTATTTTCCTGGGCGGCTAAAAGGGGAAATTCAGAAGGCGGAAAAGATGTCCCTCTGTATGCGGTTCTTGCTCCGGTGATTCCCCTTTTATTGGTTCTTATTTTAAAATGGAACGTGAATACGGCGCTGATTATTGGAATCATTTACGCAGTTTTAACGACCCAGTGGAAGAACAAATTCAAGGGTGTTTTGGATCTGGTGAACAAATCGGCATATGACGGATTTGCCAATGTGGCGGTAACCGTGGTGCTGATGATGGGAATCGGCATGGTGCTGGCAGCCGCAAAGCAGGAAGCCCTGCTGGAACCCATCAAGACCCTTCTTATGGGCATTGTTCCCACATCACCCCTTCCGGTGATCCTGTTGTTCGGCGTTGCAGGCCCATTCCTGACTATGTACCGCGGCCCGCTGAATCCATGGGGGCTTGGAGCGGCTTTAATCGGCATTCTTTTAACCACAAGCCTTCCGATCGGGCTGATCGTGACTTTGGCGTGGCTGTATGATTATTATGTGGCAGTCAACGATCCCACGGCATCCCAGGTGACCTGGGCGTGCGGATATTTGCAGCTCACAGTTGGGAAATACACCAGGGGCACATTTTTAATTGATGCCGTATTTGTACTGACAGGCGTTATTATGGCAGTGGCTTTCTTTATGATTTAAATAATTATTCGTATAAGGAGATAGGAAATGGCAAGAAAAATCAGAATTGGGATTGACGTAGGAGGTACCTTCACAGATGCAATTGCGCTGGATAATGATACCTATGAGATTATAGGAATGAAAAAAGTGCATACCACCCACGAAGCGAAAGAAGGAGTGACCAAAGGCGTTATTGATATTCTGAATCTTTTGCTGAAAGAAATCAAATGTAACGCTGACGACGTGGTTTTCATCGCCCACGGCACCACCCAGGCGACCAACGCCCTGCTGGAAGGCGATGTGGCTGATATCGGGGTGATCGGTATGGGAAGCGGGATCGGAACTGCCAAGATTAAAGCCGATACGGATGTGGGCAATGTTTCCCTGGAAGATGATAAAGCGATCAAAACTTCCTACCGTTTCCTGAATACGGCAAATGGAATCGTCCGGGAAGAAGTGGAAAACATACTGAAGGATTTCGAGGCGGAAGGCAGGCATGTGATCGTGGTCAGCGAGGCATTTTCCGTGGATGATCCTTCTCATGAAAAGGAGGTGGCAGCAATGGCCGCCCAAAATGATATGATCGTCACCGCAACCCATGAACTGTCCAAACTTTACGGCCTCAGGGCCAGAACCAAAACCGCTGTCATCAACGCGTCAATCCTTCCTAAGATGATGCAGACCGCCTCCATGACGGAACAGGCGGTGAAGGACGCAAAGGTGAAGGCCCCTCTCATGATCATGCGGAGCGACGGCGGGGTCATGCAGGTGGAAGAGGTAAAAAAACGGCCCATCCTCACGGTGCTTTCCGGTCCGGCAGCAGGGGTGGCCGGCGCTTTGATGTACGAAAAGATTTCAGACGGCATTTTCCTGGAAGTGGGCGGGACCAGCACGGATATATCGGCAATACAAAACGGCAGGGTTATAACCAAATATTCCAAAATCGGCGGACACAATACCTATGTCAGCTCTTTGGATATTCATACCATCGGCATTGGGGGCGGAAGCATGGTGCGGTTTAAAAACCAGAATATCATCGACGTAGGGCCCAGAAGTTCCCATATCGCAGGGCTGCCCTATGCGTGTTTTGCCGATCCAAAAGAGCTGAAAGGTTCAAAGGTGGTCAGTGTGACCACTCCAAAGGATAAAACCACGGACTTTTTGGCGTTGGAAACCCCGTCAGGAAACAGGTACGCGGTTACCTTGACCTGCGCTGCCAACCGCCTCGGTTATATGCCAAAAGGGGATTATGCGCGGGGGAATGAAGAGAGCGTGAAGACCGCGTTTGAGATACTGGCGGAGGCATTTGGCAAAAATCCGGAGAAAATCGCCCAGGATATTGTGAATACGGCGGTTGGCAAGGTGGTGCCCGCTGTGGAGGAATTTATAAAGGAATATAATTTGTCGCAGAATTATCTGATTCTCACCGGAGGAGGCGGCGGAGCAAGTTCCGTAGTTCCTGCTGTGGCGGATAAGATGAAGCTGAAATATAAGATTGCGGAAAATGCCCCTGTCATCGCTACAATCGGGGCAGCCCTGGCCATGGTGAGGGATTCTGTGGAACGGACGATTATAAATCCCACCCAGGAAGACATTTTAAAGATCAGAAATGAGGCGGAACAGGCGGTGATCAAAGCCGGGGCGGCACCATCCACCGTAGAAGTCACCATTGATATCGATACGGCAAAAAATATTGTTAAAGCGGTGGCTGTGGGAACCACGGATCTGAGTGCAAAGGCATCCATGGGAGAGGTTTTGACGGATGAGGAATTGGAAAAAACGGTGAGAGATTCTTTTAACCAGTTGGACAACTGCCGGGTAGAAAAAGTGTTCGGTTCCTCCACGCTCCATGCCTTCCATATTGAGGCCCGGAAAAAATCAGTAATCCCGTTTTTGAAACAAAAAATCAATATGCTGTGTGTGATCGACTGCAGCGGGATTATTAAACTGAGCATAGAAAATGCGGATTTCTATGAGTTCAAAGGACGTTCCAAATCAATGCTGGAAAAACAGATAGAGGATCATATGAAATTCGACGAATCGGGAAAGACCTCACCGATGATCTATCTGCTGATCAACGGTAAAATCGCGGATTTGTCGGGTCTGGACAGCTTGGAGCAGATTTCATCTCTTGCGGATATTGAATTGCAGAGACTGGGGGAAGAAGATCATTATCTGGCTGTTATCAAGAAGAGATAGGAAGGGTTAGAATGGCTGAAATGATACCGGAATATAAAACGGAACTGGAAATATTCAATCAATTTGTATTTGCGGATAATCTGGAAAATGGGGATAAACTTCAGATCATTCAGGAGGCCCTGGAACTAGGGGCTTTACAGGCGGAAGAGATCAGGAAAGAGTTTGGCCTGCAAATGCCGAAAGCCCTGCTGGAATCCCTGGGGATCAGGGTGGAATATGAAACCGGCGCTCAAAAGCTGAACGAAAATTATGTAAAATTTGCAGAATTCTATGCTAAAACAAAAGTAATCCGTTTGAACGGACCGGCAGTAAAAAAACTGGACCATAAGATGAAAAAGGGGCTGGCAGAGGATATTATTTTATGCCATGAATTGTATCACTATTTTGAACTGGCCAGATGGGGAAGAGCTTCTGAGCGATTTATAAGAACCGTAAAGCTCTTTGGATTAATTCCCGTAAAGCGGAGAATGCTTCCTGCATCGGAACTGGCGGCAAACAGCTTTACAAAAACATACCTGGGGTTGGATTTTAATCCCCAGATCATTGAAAAATATTATTTTGACACGGATAATATCTGATTTTATTATCAAGCTGCGGCCGGATTGAGCGGAATGGTAAGGGTTCAGGCAGGTCTGAACTGTTACGCGGAATGTTCATCAGGCCGCAGCGTTTGTCTTTATTACATTATTTTTTCACACTTCCAGATATGGATCAACAGGCAAGGGCATTTATATGGCAGCATTTGTGGCGGCTATGGGATCCATATCTGTGTTTATATTCAATCGTACTCATGATTGCTTGTATAATATAGAATATGCTGGTCCTAAGGCCATGTGACAGTTAATTGGGACAATTATCAGAATCCCCTTTATTTACCTGGAAATGGTGGTATACTTTTAAAATGACAGCGAAATGAAGGAGTACACCGATAATGAACGATATATTTGAATACATGATCCGTGATCTTTCCCATCCAATCAACTATCTGCCCATGGCGGCCGGCACGGCTGTTTTAATCGCAGTTTTCATTTGGCTGGGAAAAATCATATTTAAACGCAGCCATATATTCCAATGGCTGTCCCATAAAAGCGGAGTGATCTTTTTATTCAGCGTTTACTGTTATGTGCTATTGTATGAAGCGTTTTTTTCCCGGCCGCCGGGATCCCGCAATACGGTCAGCATGACGCTCTTCCAGACCTGGGGAACTACGGCCCAATCCCATGCTTATGTGATTGAAAATGTGCTGATGTTCATTCCTTATGGGCTTTTTATTTCTATGCTTGCGGAATGGAGAACCATTAAAAAGGGCTGGCTCTGCATTTTAACCGCGCTCCTTTCCAGCAGCGCCCTGGAGTTCGCACAGTGGATGACCATGAGGGGGCATTGCCAGCTTGACGATGTGGTGATGAATACGCTGGGAGCAGGAATTGGGTGGGGGATTTATGCGGTGATTCTTTATTTAGTTGATTGGTGAAAGTAACGCCATGAATCCCGGGAATGGGGACGGACGGGGGCAGAGGGCTGCTTGGAGGTTTGACGCCAGGCGGAGCGGAATCCGTTGGCGATGAAAACCGGCTTCCAACCGTAAGTGAAACTAAGGCTACAGGGACGGAAAAAGACGGTCCGATGCCCATTCACGGTAAACTCTTTATGGGACTTTACCGTTCAGTGGGCATCTCAGAAACTGATTTGGTTTTCAGTTTCTGCCCGTCTTTTTCCATCCCTGGAGCCTAAGTTTCACTAACGGTTTCCAGACGGCTTTCATCGCCAACGGATTCCGCTCCGCCTGGCGTCAAACCTCCAAGCAGCCCTCTGCCCCCGTCCATCCCCATTCCCGGGATTCATGGCTGTGTACTGGTCTGATGAAGGATAAATAAAGATTTAGAGAAGGCATGTAGAAAAAGTAAAGACGCGTTTGATTGAGACGTTGCTTGGTATTTAGAGCAGATTATGGTATAGACATTTCAAATAACTGATGGTAAGCGATACAAAACAGACCGTAGTGTACAACTGATAACCATCTGCTATACTCTTTTCAAAAGATTGAAGGAGGATATCAAACGTGAATGTACATTACAGCATTGACGAATGGAAAGATATTTTCAACCAGCGGATTCAAAGCGGCCTCTCTATACGGAACTGGTGCGAACTCAACGGTTTGAAATATGACACCTATAAATACTGGGAGAAAAAAGTAAAGGACCTAGAGAGCACAGAAAGCCCCGCCCCGGCTTTTGTTGAACTTCCTGCTAATTCCTATCCCATGGATGGCCTGGAAGCACCATCCATGCAGATCCGTTACCGTGAGTTTCAGGTCGGCATCCAGAACACG
>NZ_WQPN01000029.1 GCF_018785315.1 Clostridium sp. MCC353
CAGAATGGGCTGGGGGGCCGTCCCAGCCCATTCTGATCCCCCGTCCGGCCTCCGCCCCCGCGTCCCGCTTTTCTGCTGGTTTTCTCTGGCGGATGTAAAAATCAACTTTTATACATAGATGCTCAAGATGATTTGTAAGTTTCTATATTAAGAGGACTTTGGTGAGAAAGGAAGCAGGCTGGAAATGGCTTGATGCAGTATTATTAACTGGATAATACCTCAAAATCCAGAGTACCCTGCCCGGAGCCGTTCACGATGAGCGTGATCGAATGGGGGCCGGGAAAATGCTTTCTTGAGGTTTTATCGGCAAAAGAATGTTTTTTTGTATATGTTTTTTCCTCATTTTCCTTTAAAAAGATTTCGGATATTTGGAATATCTTTCTGTTGCGTCTGCCGCTTGATTTTACAAAATCGATGCCGTATTCCAGACGTACCTTGGCGGCTTTTCTGCCCTTTACTTTAAAGGAAAAGGTCAGGTCAGAACCGATAGAGACGGACGATGGGGTCAGGGTAAAGACCTCCACATCCACGCTGCCGGCATCTGAAAATCCAAAGATATCCAAGACATCCCTGTCGCCCTTTTTAAGAAGCGTCCTGCATCCATGTTTTACAATCCAATCTGTATGTTTGTTTTTTCCGTACCAATCCACTGCGATTTTTTTAATCAGGTCCGGGTGGGTTTTGGAAATATCGTTTAGGTTGTTGGCAACGCTTTTACGGACGTACTCCGATGGGTCGGCTTTCAGCTTCTCCAATATCCTTAAAACCGGGGATGGATCTTTTTTGAAGTTTGGCAGTGCCTGACCCCAGGGCAGACTGGGGCGGCAGCCCTCGCTGGCAAGGCGACGGACATGCTCATTGTCATGTCCGGCCCAGGCCTCCATCTGCTTCATCATGCGCTCTTCATTTTTTATAATAAACGGCCTTACGGCAAATTCTGAAGAGGAGAAGGGGGTATACCGTTCTAACGCTGCGATTGACAAATCCCAATAACGTTCATCCTGACCAAATACTTCCACAAAATCCGGGAAACACATGAAAGCAAAGTCGTTAAACCCTGCCGGATATCCTGCAACTACTTTATCGAGGATGGCCAGCGCCTGTTCGTAATCATCGGGCAGATAGGTTCCCAAATTTAGGGCAATCTTCCTCATGCGCGCTTTCAGTTCTAATTCCTCCCACGTTTCATCCATGACACTGCCAATAAAATCATCAGCCCGAAACGAATGATCTGCAGCCTTGATGCGCAAAGCCAGCTCATAAAGTGAATCATAATTATAATACTTGTTTTTTAGTAATTCCGGCATGTTCATCTCCTGTTTCAATATTATTCAATGCGGGATAGGGCCAGTATACAAGAGCTTATATGCAGGCCCTTAACCCCCTTTCTGTCCGTACCTTTTTTAATCCAGCTCCTTCAGACCTGTATAGAGTTCATAATACCTGCCCTTCATAGCCAGCAGATCGTCGTGGTCTCCCCGTTCGATAATCCGGCCATTTTCCAATACCATAATTGCATTGGCATTTCTTACCGTGGACAAGCGGTGAGCGATCACCAAAGTGGTCCTGTCGGCCATCAGACGGTCCATTCCATGCTCGATATGCTTCTCAGTCCTGGTGTCAACCGAACTTGTGGCCTCATCCAGGATCAGGATCGGCGCCTTGGAAACCGCGGCCCTGGCGATGTTCAGAAGCTGTCTCTGGCCCTGGCTCAAATTCGCTCCGTCGCCTTCCAGCATAGTGTCATACCCATGAGGCAGACGCATGATGAAAGAGTGGGCGGACGCTGTCTTGGCGGCCTGAATCACTTCCTCGTCGGTAGCATCCAGACGTCCGTAACGGATATTTTCCATCACGGTTCCCGTGAACAAATGGGTATCCTGAAGCACCATGGCGATATTCTTACGCAGTTCATCCCTTCTCATGTGGTTGATGTTCACCCCGTCAATGGTGATCGTGCCCGACTGGATATCGTAGAAACGGTTCAGCAGATTGGTGATCGTCGTTTTTCCCGCTCCCGTAGATCCTACGAAGGCGATCTTCTGCCCCGGTTTGGCATAGAGGCTGATATCCTTTAAAATCACCTTTTCCGGGTCATATCCAAAGGTAACATGGTCAAATCTCACATCCCCCTGCATCGGATGAAGGATGACGGCGTCTGAATCATCCACTGGCTCCGGCTCCGCATCCATGACGGAAAATACCCGTTCCGCACCGGCAAGGGCTGAGAATACATTGCTGATTTGCATGGATATCTCATTAATCGGCCGGCTGAACTGTCTGGAAAAGTTCAAGAATACAGTCAGGCCGCCCACATCGAAATTTTTAAACACGCACAGAAGTCCGCCGATACAGGCAGTCAGCGCATAATTCACCTGGCTTAAATTCCCCATCACAGGCCCCATAATGCCGCCGAAAAACTGGGCCCGGATCTGGTTATTCCTCAGGTCTTCATTTAAAATGGAGAACTCCTCAATGGCCACATCCTCATGGCAGAACACCTTTACCACCTTCTGCCCCGTAATTGTCTCCTCAATATAACCGTTAACAGCCCCCAAAGACGCCTGCTGGGCTGAAAAATACTTCTGGCTCCGTCTGGCCACCGCGCCTCCGGCCCGCATCATCAGCGGGATCATCAGCACCGTGATAATGGTCAGATAGATATTGGTATAGATCATCAGGCCCAAAGTGCCGATAATGCTGAGGGCCCCGGAAAACAACTGAACCAATGTGCTGCTCAACATCTGCCCGATAGTATCCACGTCATTGGTATAGCGGCTCATGAGATCGCCATTGTTGTGGGTATCGTAATACCGGATCGGAAGTTTCTGCATTTTGGTAAATAAGTCATTCCTGATCTTCTGCAGCGCATTCTGGGCCACGGTCAGCATCACCTTGGCCTGGGCGTAGTTTGCCGCCACGCCGATGATGTAAACAGCCCCCATCACCACAAGGGCCCGGGCCAGGCCGGCCGCGTCCCCTCTCCCGTTTTGAGGGGCTATATAAGTGTTGATAATCGGACGGAGCATATAGGCGCCCGCCAGGCTTCCAAAGGTATTGACGATCACACAGACAAAGGCGAGCATCATCATGGGCTTATCTTCATCCAGATATGCCAGCAGCCGTTTTACGGTTTCCTTACTCTGATTCGGCTTTTTCCCGTCGGCCGCCGCCCTCCTGGCTGCCGGACCGCCGCCCATAGGGCCTCTTTTAGGCATGGGCGCCGAATATCTGCCGTATCTGCGTTTCAGGCTTTCAATCTTCTGTTGTCTCTCCATTATGCTGTCGCCTCGCTTTCCCTGTCACGCTGTGAATAATAGATTTCCTGATATGCCTCACATCCGGCCATCAGCTGGCTGTGGTTCCCGATGCCGATGATCCTGCCGTCATCGATGACAATGATCTGGTCCGCTCCTTCCACCGATCCGATTCTCTGCGCTATGATAAATTTCGTGGTATCCTTCAGTGTGGTCTGGAAACACTCCCGTATTTTAGCTTCTGTGGCAGTATCCACAGCGCTGGTGCTGTCGTCCAGAATCAATATTTTCGGCCGTTTTAAAAGGGCCCGGGCAATACAGAGCCTCTGCTTCTGGCCGCCTGAAACATTGACGCCGCCCTGCCCCATCTCCGTCCGGTATCCGTCAGGAAAAGAAGTCACAAATCCGTCCGCCTGGGCGCTGTCCGCAGTCTCCCTCACCTGCTCAAAGGTTGCATTTTCATCTCCCCATCTGAGGTTTTCCTCGATAGTTCCGGAGAACAGCACATTTTTCTGAAGGACCATGCCCACGCCCTCTCTCAAATTCTTCAAAGAATAATCTCTCACATCGATTCCGTCCACTAACACCTGGCCTTCTGTGGCATCGTAAAGTCTTGGTATCATCTGGACCAGGCTGGTCTTGCCGCTGCCCGTGGCGCCGATAATGCCGATGGTCTGCCCCGGTTCGGCAATGAAGCTGATGTGCTCCAGAACCATACCTTCGTCCTGACTGCCATAGCGGAAGCTGACATCCTTAAATTCCACCCTTCCCCGTTCCACCAGGGCGTCTTTTCTGGACGCGTGCTCATCCGTTAAATCCACCTCGGTATCCATCACTTCATTCACACGTTTTATGGAGGCCATGGCCCGGGAACTCTGTAAAAATACCATGGACAGCATCATCAGGGACATCAAAATCTGCACAATATACGTGGTAAACGCAGTCAGATCCCCGACCTTCATATCTCCCGCAATAATGATATTTCCACCATACCAGACCACTGCCAGGGTTGTGACGTTCATGGCCAGCATCATCACCGGCATGGTGGCGATCACGATCTTCATCGCGTTTAAACTGCTCTGCTTTAACTCTTCATTGGTGTTCTTAAACTTCTCTTCTTCGTAATCCTCCCGCACAAAGGACTTAATCACCCTTACGTTGGTCAGCATTTCCTGAATGCCGGAATTGAGCCGGTCAATCTTCTTCTGCATGATTTCAAAGCGGGGAAATGCGGTCTTTAAAATCACTGCAATGGCCGCTGTCAGAAGAGGGATTACCACTAAAATAACTGCCGCCAGCTTCGCATTCATCAAAAATGCCATGATCAATGCCCCCACCAGCATTCCCGGCGCGCGCAGCATCATCCTAAGCCCCATCATCAGCACATTCTGAACCTGCTGGATGTCATTGGTAAGTCTGGTTACCAATGAACCGGTGCTGAATTTATCAATGTTCTGGAAAGAAAATCCCTGGACTTTCGTAAATATATCATTTCTCAAATCGCTGGTGAAACAAATTGACGCCTTGGCTGAAAAATAAGCCCCTCCAATTCCTCCGGCCGCCATGACCACAGTGGCTAACACCATGACCATGCCGACACTGATAATATATCCGGAATTGCGTTCCGCCACCCCGTTGTTGATGATCAATGACATCAGCTTAGGCAGCATAATTTCTCCAAATACCTCAGTCAGCATCAGAAGCGGTCCCAAAATAAAAGCGCTTAAATAAGGCTTTGCATATTTTTTATAACGTTTCATCTATGTCCCTCCTTTTCCGTCTCCGTCATCAGATTCTGCAAATTCATATTCATACGTTTAAAAAGCCCCTCCAGACAGTTCATCTCCTCTTCGGAAAATCCCAAAAACATCTGCTCCTCCACATAGCGGAAAAACTTCATGCTGCTTTCCACAACCTGGCTGCCCTTTTCCGTAATGCAGATTTTATTAAACCGGTTATCCTCCTGATCCACAATCCTCTTAATATATCCGCCTTTTTCCAGCTTCTTCAAAGAAACCGCTATGGTGGCGGTAGAAACGTGAAACGTCTTGGCGATATCCTTCTGCGAGGAATTGGGGGTTTTGGCGATGAACATGAGAATCTGGTGCTGGCTCCGGTAGACGCCTGTTTTGTTGAGCTGGCGTTCCAACACCGCCCGGTGCAGGCGATTTCCATAAATATATTCCCCTATTAATGTATGATATGGAGAATCCCAGTCCTTTAAACCTTGATTCATCCTATTACCTCCTTTCCTTTTGTCCTGATTAATTAGCTAAGTAATAATTAATTACATAATAGTTAACTAATTAACTGTTAACCATTATAAAAGCACCTGCGTATTTTTGCAAGTGCTTTTTTTACTTCTGATAGTGACTTCTGATAATGTAACAAGCCTGAACCGTTACCAGATGATTTTTATTTCAGATAATTTTTTTCAAATGTTTCTGCCGGAACCGGCCTTCCGAAATAGTAGCCCTGTATATATTCCAGACCAATATCTTTCACCACTTTGTATTCATCCTCCGTTTCCAACCCTTCCAGGCATACTTCCTTACCGACATCATGGCACAGGGCCACGATAAAACGGATGAATGTCACATCAAAAGAGCTGGAAATTTCCCTGACGAACGTCTGGTCAATCTTTACCAAGTCTACCGGCGTATTCTTCAGCACGCCAAGGGAGGAATATCCTGTGCCAAAGTCATCCATAGCCACGGAAATCCCCATATCCTGAATCCTGCGGAACTTTTCATTCACCCGGTCCTGTTCCCGGATCAGATAGGTCTCAGTCAGTTCCAGCAGCAGGTTCCCGCTGGGCACTCCGGTTTCCTCCAGCACCCCACAGATGAAATTGACGAAATCAGCCTCCACCACCTGCAGATAGGACAGATTGATGCTCATCAGGAAATCGGGCTGTTTTTTTATCCATTCCCTGCACTGCAGCACAGCCTGTCTGAATATCCACCGGCCCGCCGGAAGGATTAAGCTGCTCCGCTCCAAAAGAGGGATGAATTCATAAGGCGGAATATTGCCGTACTTCTCACAGTTCCAACGGACGAGGGCTTCGGCCCCTGCGATCCGTCCGGTCCGGGCTTCCACCTGGGGCTGGTAATAGAGGGTGAAATGCTTGAAATCATTCTCAATATCTTCCCTGAGAAGTTCCAGCAGTTCCAGATCCCTTTCCTTTCTCTCCAAAATCTCATCGGAAAAGATGGTGAGACGGTTCTTCCCCTGGTTCTTGGAATACTCCATCGAATATCCGGCAAATTTGAGCAGGGTCAGGTAGTCTGACGCGTCCTTGGGATAAAATGTGCCTCCGGCCGAAACCGTACAGTAATACCTCTTATCGTTATACTGCTGCTGATGCTGGCACATCTCAAAGATCCTGCGGTAAATGCTCTCAAAAATATCACCGGCCGGATTCTTTACAATGATACAGAACTCATCCCCGTCCATGCGGTACAGTTTCGCATTGCCCGGCAGGATGCCGGACACCTTCTGGGACAGAATCCTGATCACCTCGTCTCCGAACACCCGGTCATATAAATTGTTGATATTCTTGAAATTATCGATCCCAAGCTGGAGGATTCCGAAAGGAACGCCTGGATACTCCTGGATCATCCTGCGGACTTCTTTTTCAAATTCGAATTTATTGTATAATCCGGTGATATGATCCACCCGGTTCTTTTTATCCAGATTGGTTATAATTCCCGCAAACAGATTGGGACAGCCTTCTTCATCCCGGATCATATGGCCCCGGCACCTGAGCCAGACCCATTCTCCCGAACGGTTTTTCGCCCGGTATTCCACACTGTGGCTTTCCGCTCTCCCGTCCGCCACCTCCTGGTTGGCCTCCAAAAACACCTGGCTGTCATGGGGATGTATTTTTTCCGCCCAAAATAAAGCCGCGTCAGGCACAACCTGACCGGGCAGGCCGAATTCCTCCACCATATTGGGGCTGTAGCGGAATGTCCCCGTCTTCATATTCCCCACATAGATATAATTCTCCGTGCTTTCCGCCAGGGCTTCAAAAAGATGTTCCTTGTCATACTCAAAGTCCTGCACACGCTTATCATTTTCCATCATCCACCGTCCTCCGTCCGAATCCTAGCTGAGGATTTCAAGCAGTTCCTCTTTGGTCAAACTGCTGAGCGAAACCATTCCGCCGGTTATTACCTGCTCTGCCAGATGCCTCTTGCTCTCCTGAAGTCTCAATATATTTTCTTCAATGGTATTTTTCATGATCAGTTTAAAGACCGACACCTGCTTTTCCTGCCCGATCCGGTGGGTCCGGTCCGTTGCCTGATTCTGGGCCGCCACATTCCACCATGGATCATAGTGGATGACCATATCGGCCGCGGTCAGGTTCAGTCCGGTCCCTCCGGCTTTCAGGGAAATCAAAAATACCGGCGTATCGTCCTTTTGAAATGAATTGACCATTTTCAGTCTTTCTTCCTTACTCGTAGCGCCAATTAAAGTATAATACGAAATCCCTTCTTTTACCAGCCTCTTTCCGATAATCTCCAACATTGAGGTGAACTGGGAGAACAACAGGATTTTATGCCCTCCTGCCACGCCGTTGAAAAGCAGGTCCATGCAGGTTTCCAGCTTGGCGGAACCGCCCTTGTAATTCTCAAAATGGAGGGAAGGGTCGCAGCAAATCTGGCGAAGGCGGGTGAGCTGTGATAGAATCTGCATTTTATCCCCGCCCCAGGAACCGTCCTGCTGTTCAAGCTGCTGTTTCAACTGATAAGCGGCAGCCGTATAAAGGTCTTTCTGTTCTTTCTCAAATCCGGAATAAACCACCGTTTCCAGCTTATCCGGCAGATCCTTCAGCACATCTTTTTTCAGCCTTCTCAGAACAAATGGGCCGATCATCCGGTGCAGGCTGTTAAGCGCGCCTTCGTCCTTTTCCTTTATGACCGGAATCTCATATTCCTTCTTAAATCTGGAATAAGTGAACAAAAAGCCCGGCATCAGATAGTCGAAAATGCTCCAGAGCTCACTGAGCCTGTTTTCAATGGGTGTGCCCGTCAACGCAAATTTTGTCCTGGCCTTAACCGCTTTCACGGCTTTAGCGCTCAGGGTATTGGCATTTTTAATAAACTGGGCCTCATCTATGATCTGGAACCGGAAGGAGAGGTCACGGTACAAGAGGATATCCCTCTTCAACAGGTCATAGGAAGTGATCAGAACATCGAACTCTCCGGCATCCGCCAGCTTTTCTTCCCGCTCCGCCGCACTGCCCGTAACCAGCAGGGTCTTTAACTCAGGGGCAAACTGTTTGAATTCGCATTCCCAGTTATAGACCAGGGATGCGGGGCAGACGATCAACGAAGTATCCTGACCGTTTTGATAGGATTCATCCAACAGCATGGAGATGATCTGGATCGTCTTTCCAAGCCCCATATCGTCTGCCAAAATCCCGCCGAATCCATAGGCGTCCAGCGTCCTCAGCCAGAAAAACCCCTTTTTCTGATATCCTCTTAAAACCGGCTGCAGAGGTTTCGGCACCTCAAAGTCACCGTCCTCATAGGACTTCATGCCCCGCACCACAGCTTTAAAAAGGTTATCCCGGTAAAACGTGATCCCCTGGCTCTCCTTTAAAATGCTGTCCAGATAAAAAGCCCGGTAACGGGGCAGCCGGAGCTTCTTATCCAGCAGTTCCGCCCTGCTGACCGGAAGCCCTTCCAGGAGCTGGGCAACCGACATGAGGCCGGTGTCCTCCAACTGGATGAACTCCCCGCTTTTCAAACGGAAATACCGTTTTTTCTGGCTGTATTCGGAAAGAATACGGCTCAGTTCCGCCCCGCTCATATCCCCTGCGTCAATGGTCAGCTCCAGCCAGTCCCCGGCCATGTTGACGCCGATGGACACATTGGGAGAAGGCAGCACCTTTACCGCTTTAAAACGTTCTGATAAATATACGCTGCCAAGGGCTTCAAATTCAGCCATCCCCTGGGTCAGCAGCCGGTACATGGTATCTTCATCATCCTTTATTACCAGATTGGCCGTATCCTGTTCTTTATATTTAAAATATTTTGTGATCAGCCGGCTGATCCTATATTCCGCGGGCACATCCCGGCAGACCGCTCTGGGCACCTTTTCATCCTCCACCGGGTGGAACGAAAAATCCCCGTAGCTTAAAATGGGGCGCAGGGTCAGTTCCCTGGCGCTGGGGCTGTCAAATTCAAACCGGGCCTTCAATTCTTCCGGCTGGTAATCGGCCAGATTAACGCCTTCGCAGTCGATCACAAAACAAGGTTCCAGGTTTTTCAGGATTCTTTCATAGAATAAAGGCATATCCTTATCATTCACTTCGATTTCATGGCTTTTCACATCTTTTTGCATGATCTGCACCAGAAATTCCCCTGCCGCCCGGGTGAATTCAGAACTGCAGCAGTACAGGGCATCCTTATAACCGATATAAAGGCGGCGGTCCCCTGTAAAACAGAAAGTATCTTTATCAAGAGATATCCTGACTCCGTCCTTTCCGGCTTTACGCACAAAAATCCTCAGATCGGGATTCTGGTCCAAAACCTTCATCTTCCTGCTGTTTCCCCGCTGGTCTTCCACATCCAGCCTGCTTCCCAGCAGCAGATTGAAGAACCGGTCGCGGTTTGACCGGCTTAAATTCAGCTGCCGGATGCTGGGAATTGTGGCAAATGCGTTCTTTTGAAACTGGGCATAACACTCCTTATAGGAGCCCACCAGCTCCAGCACCAGGCCAGTCAGCTTCCTGCCTTCCTCATCAAAGGCCTCCGGGTTGTGATGAAATGCCAGACTGCTGCCGTATTCCACATAGGCCCCGTTCTCCATGGCCTCCGCAAATGCGATCAGATCCTTTACAATATAAAAGCGTTCCCTTCCCAGCCTGAATTCCGCCTTTACCTCTTTCCGTTCCAGGATCAGGCGGGGTTCAAAACTCACTTTTCCGCCTTCGCCTTCACTGTTAATCCGCGTCACTTCCCGGTTCGTGTACTCCCGGATCATGGTCCTGACTTCCGGCGACGTGTAAACCGGTTTTTCCTGCCCCTTCCCGGACTGGCCTTCATAATACGCAAAAAGGGCCCTGCAGTGACTGCACATGCCCTTATAAGAATTTCCATTCGCACAAGAACAAGAGTAGGCATTAACCTGTCTACCCTTGATCTCTAATTTAGTTTTATAGCTCCGTCCGTCCTCTTCCACGGTTCCGGTAATTCCTGACTCGCCCTTCCAGAACGTGCGGACTGTCATTTCAGAAACATTTATCATAGATTCTACATTCTCTCCGGCGCCTCGATGCCCAGCAAATCAATACATACGTTCAAAACATCCTTAGTCAGGCTGATCAGTTGGATCCAGCCGGCCTGCTGTTTTTTATCTTCCTCCGCAATAATCCTGGTATCATGGTAAAAGCGGTTAAATGCATTGGATAAATCGTAGATATACTGGCAGATTTTATGCGGCGCAGTCTCTGTAAAACTGGTTTCCACCACTTCGTTATATTTTGCCAGTTCGATCATAAGCGCTTTTTCCGAATCCGATACGGCCGGCAGAATCTCCGGCGTTCCCTCGTATTTGGTTTCCAAACCATGGTATTTGGCCAGAATGGATTTAATGCGCACGATCGTGTATAAAATATACGGCCCCGTATTTCCCTCAAAGGAGATGAACCGGTCAATATCAAAGATATAATCCTTTGCCGCCTGGTTGGACAGGTCTCCGTATTTGAGCGCCGCCAGCCCTACGATCTTAGCCGTCTCCCTGGCTTCCTCTTCGGAAACCGTACGGTTTTCCATGATCCTCTTGAACACTTCTTCATTGATATTGGCAATCAGGGTTTCTAAGCGCATCACGCCGCCGTCCCTGGTTTTAAAGGGTTTTCCATCTTTTCCATTCATGGTTCCAAACCCGAGGAAGGACATGGGTGTATCCTTGGATACAATACCGGCTTTTTTCGCCACACGGAATACCTGGGTAAAATGCAGGTCCTGCCTCTTATCCGCAATATAGATATAACGGTCCGGTTTGAACTCCTTCTCCCTCTCAATGATGGTTCCCAGATCGGAAGTTGCGTATAAAGCCGCTCCATCGGACTTGCGGACGATACACGGAGGAAGTTCCTTGGGATCCGTCTCTTCGGCAATATCCACAACCAAGGCCCCCTGGCTCTCATATGCCAGTCCCTGGTCAATCAGGTCCTGAATTAAAGCCGGAATATACGGCTGGGCGTCGCTCTCCCCTTTCCACAGGTCAAATGTGACGTTCAAATTGCCGTAATTCTTCTTCAAATCAGCCAAAGACACCGCCATGATATGTTTCCAAATGGCCCGGTATGGCGCATACCCGTTCTGCAGTTTGAACGTGGCCGTCTGAGCCCTCTCTTTAAACGCCTCATCCACCTTGGATTTGCCGCTGGCCGCAGGATAGATGTCCTCCAGCTCGCCGATGGTAAACGGAGGTTCCTTTGGATACTCCCCTGTATAGTTTTCATCAAAATAAACCAGCTCCGGCTTTCTGTCCCTCAGCTCTTCGATGATCAGCCCCATCTGCAGGCCCCAGTCTCCCAGATGCACATCTCCGATCACGTTATGGCCGATAAACCGTCCCATACGCTTTACGCTCTCACCGATGACGGCTGAACGCAGATGCCCCACATGGAGAGGTTTTGCCACATTGGCTCCGCCGTAGTCTACAATGATCGTCTCCGGCGTCCCGGCCGCCTCCAGGCCCAGTTTTTCCGTTTTCTCCATCTCATTCATATAACCGGCCAGATATGCGGCATCCAGTTTCAAATTAATAAATCCGGGCATAACCGCGGACGCCTCTTCAAACATCCGGCTCCCCGCCAGCTTTTCCACCACCTCATTGGCAATGTCGATGGGTTTCTTCTTATATGCCTTAGCAGCCGCCATGGCCCCGTTACACTGGTATTCACATAAATCAGGACGGTTTGACAACGTTACTTTTGCGTAAGATTCATCATACCCGCACCCGGTAAAAGCCGGTTTCATCTCCGCTACTATCAAATCAAGAATCTTCTTCACGTTCCTGTCTCCTTTTCAAAATTATCGGACTAAAATTGTAACAGTTCAGATAGCTCATCTTCTTGACCGAAAAGACCGGTCAAGAAGCATCAGATGTCCATCCGATGTGAAAATTACAGGAAAGAATCCCGCTGGCGGGATTCTCCGCCTGCGGCGGGTCGCTTCAGCGACATGATTCCCTACCGTTGCAGTGCGATCCTGCCCGGAGGGCTTTTTTATTTCATAAGATCCACTTTCCTATGAAATAAAGAAAACTGCTTACAAGCGAGCTTGACGCAGCTTTCTTTATCAATTTTCCCGCCGTCTGAACTGTTAGCTAAAGTTATATTATAAAGGATTTACAATAAAAACTCAAGCTCATGGTCAAAAAAGTATCCCTCATACAGGCCAGCGCCTGCATGAAGGACAATCTTTCGCAGCATCCATGTCATTAAATTCTGGATAAATATTCTCCGGTACGTGTATCGATCTTGATCTTGTCTCCCTGATCCACGAATAAAGGCACATATACGGTAGCGCCAGTTTCCACAACTGCCGGTTTGGTAGCGCCCTGAGCGGTATCCCCTTTGAATCCAGGCTCTGTATCAGTGATCTCTAATTCCACGAATAACGGAGGCTCCACTGAAAATACATTCCCGTTGTAAGAACAAACTTTGCACATCTCGTTTTCTTTCACAAACTTCAATGCGTCGCCAATGGTTTCAGTGTTAAGCGCAACCTGCTCATAAGTGTTCACATCCATGAAATGGAATAAATCACCATCAGAATACAAATACTGCATGTCCACTCTATCAATTCTGGCTGCCGGGAACTTCTCTGTCGGCCTGAATGTCTTCTCAACTACACCGCCGTTCATTACGTTTTTAATTTTAGTTCTAACGAAAGCAGCACCTTTACCTGGTTTTACATGCTGAAATTCCATAATCTGGAATACGTTTCCATCGATCTCTAATGTTATACCGTTTCTAAAATCGCCCGCTGATATCATAAATGATATTCCTCCTTGAATTTCTCTTAATCCATCTTATTTTATACTATAATACCTGTATTTTCAACACTTTTTTGCAAATAACCGGGATAACCTTATGAGTCCGCCCCGGAAATACCTATTTCCGGCCAGTCAGATAATCCATGGCAAGGGCATATCCCTTCAGTCCCAGCCCTACTACCTGACCGGTGCAGACCGGCGCGGTTACTGAAAGATGGCGGAATTCCTCCCTCTTGTGGACGTTGGAAATATGTACTTCGATTTTGGGAATTTCAATGGAGGCGAGAGCGTCTCTCACCGCATAACTGTAATGGGTAAATGCACCCGGATTGATGATGATCCCTTCTGTCCCATCCTGGTACGCCGCCTGGATCCGGTCAATTAAGGCCCCTTCATAATTGCTCTGGAACACCTCAATCTCATGTCCCTCTTTTGCGGCTTTTTCCTTCAACGCCGTCACCAGGAAGGCGTAGTCCTCTGTTCCGTAAATGCCTTTTTCCCGGATTCCTAGAAAATTAATATTCGGTCCGTTCATCACTAGTATTTTCATAATTCATGCTCCCTATTCCTGATTATTTGTCCGGCCCCGTTTATTTCTCCGGCCGGTAAATTTCTTCAGCGATTTCTTCCAAACTTCTGCCGTCCGCCCGGACAATCTTGTGAGCGGCTTTTTCATACACCGGCCCTCTGAAATCCATTAGATCCGCCACCTTTTTTTCCACCTGATCCCCCTGAAGCAGAGGCCTTGTGGTATCGCCTTTCAGCCGTTCCAATACGGTTTGCGGCTCCACCTGGAGGTAAACTACCTCTCCCAGTTCCCTCAGTACCGCCCGGTTTTCTTCCCTCATGGGAAGGCCGCCTCCTACGGAAATAACCATATCATCCGCCTGTTCCAAAAGCTCTGTCAGCACCTCTGTTTCCAACTGTCTGAAATACTCTTCCCCATTCCGGGCAAAAATATCCGATATGGTCATCCCGGCTTTTTCTTCAATCAGACCGTCCGTATCCACCATCTTTTTCTGATACTTAGAAGACAGTTCCTGGCCCACACTGGTCTTTCCCGCTCCCATGAATCCAATTAATATAATATTCTCTTTCATCCTCTTCCTCCATGCCGGAGCAGTTTATGCGCAAATATTACTAACGTAAATTTTGTTAACGTAAATTTTGCTAACTCAAATATTGCTAACGCAAATTTTGCGTTGCGTAGGTGCGCGCTGAGAATTTCAGATTCTCAGCTGCGATTCGAATTTGTGGCTCCAGCACAAATTTGGGTGTAAAAAATAAGCCATCAGGATTATTTTTCACACTAACCTAATTCTGCCTCAGCAGGTTCATCATCAGTTTTTTCGCCTCACAGGCCGTATCCTCGTCCACCGGCGCATCCGGGTTCCACAGTTCATAGGCAATGATGCCCTGATACAGCAGCATATCCAGGCCGTTAACCGCCTTTCCCCCTGCTGCCTTCACGTATTTCATAAATTTAGTTTCCATGGGGGTGTAGACGATATCAATGCCTGTATGGATCTTTTTGTAAAATGCTTCGTCTTCAACCGGGGCCCCATCCACATTGGGATACATCCCCACGCTGGTGGACTGGACCGCCACATAGGAACCCGCCGGAATCTTATTGTAATCCGTAATTGCAAGAGGGATCATCACCTTCCTGCCGTTCAGCCCGTTGATATATCCGGCCAGTTCCACCGCCCTCTCCACGCTGCGGTTCAGCACATAGATGACGCTGGCTCCTTCTTTGGCAAGCAGATATGCAGCCGCTTTGGCAGCGCCGCCTGCTCCGATCAGTATACATTCCTCTCCATTTACAGAAATTCCCGCTTTTTTCATGGCCCTTAAAAGCCCTGCGGCATCCGTGTTATACCCTTTGAATCCGCCTTCCATGCGGACCAGGGTATTCACTGCCCCTATGGCGGCGGCATCTTCGTCAATCTCTGACAGATATTTCATCACCGCCTGCTTATGGGGAACCGTCACATTCAGACCAACCAGATTCAGGGCATATGCGCCCTTTACCGCCGCTTCCAGTTCCTTTTCTTCCACCCGAAAAGGCAGGTATGCAAAATCCACACCTGTCCTTTCCGCATATAAATTCTGCATGGCCGGTGACATGGAATGCTCCACCGGATTCGCAATCACTCCGCAAACTTTTGTCTTCCCGTTAATCATGACGTCCCAGTCCCTTTTGAATTTCTTTTTTATAAAAATAAAGCACGACTGCTTCCAGCCTACGCTTTAATACAATCTGAATCTCTTCTTTCGGATGAATCGGCTTTACCAAAATGCTGTAAATCCCTGCCCGGTTGGCTCCGTACACGTCTGTAAAAAGCTGGTCTCCCACAAATAATGTGGTCTCCTTGTCCGTATTCATCATTTCCATCGCTTTCAGGTAATTCTTTACAGATGGTTTTCCTGATTTGTAAATATACCGGCTGTCCACCTGTCTTGCAAATGACGCCACTCTCGGCTCCTTATTATTAGAAAGGAGGCAGGTTTCAAATCCAGTTTCCCTCAGTTTAAAAAACAGCTCTACAGCCCTTTTATCCGCCGGCAGCCCGTGAGGCACCAGCGTATTGTCGATATCAAAAATGACTCCACGTATCCCCTTTTTATAATAGTCTTCAAATGGGATCTGATACGTGGAATCAACATATTCTTTCGGATAAAATTGTTTCAGCATGGAATTCTTACTTTTTTAACAATTTTCCAATCTCTTCCATAAAGGTATTCACATCCTTAAACTCACGGTAAACGGATGCAAACCTCACGTAAGCGACTTCGTCCAACTGCTGCAGCTTCTCCATCACCAACTCCCCGATGGTGGAGGTGGGCACTTCTTTTTCTTCCATGTTGAAAATCCGTGTTTCGATCTCGTCAATCATGGAATCGATCTGCTGGGTGGAAACCGGGCGTTTGTGGCAGGAATGAATCACTCCGGCCTCCAGTTTGGAACGGTCATACGCCTCTCTGGAATCGTCTTTTTTAATTACCATGAGCGGCATGGTCTCCAGCTTCTCGTATGTGGTAAACCGTTTGCCGCAGCTCTCGCACTGACGCCGGCGCCGGATCGAGCTGTTGTCATCTGCCGGGCGGGAATCGATTACTTTCGTATCCGCTTCATTACAATATGGACATTTCATGGTTTCTCCTCCTGTAACTTTCATTATGTACATTTTACCCTAGCCTCCTGTGAATCGCAAGTAATTTCTTCATTTCTTAGGTATTTCCCCGGATCAGAACTTACATTTTTCCTCAACTTCCTTCTTTTTTACATCCACCAGGATAATATCTTCACCGATCTGGCAGATATCGCAGAAAGGAATGATGTATTCTTTTTCTCTCCCCAGAAATCCGCAGAAGCACCCCGGGCCCGGCACGATAATGGCCAGCATACATCCCGTCTGGATGTCAAAATCCACATCTCCTACGAAGCCCAGCCGTTTGCAGTCATTGGCATTAATTACTTCTTTCTGTTTTAAATCACAGAAACATGATATATGTAAGTTATTTTATATATGCTCTCAGTCTTCCGGCTCCAGTTCATCAAATAACGGGGAATTATAAAATTCCCGGATGCTGATCCCGAAAAACTCTGAAATCTTCTGGATCGTCACAATGCCCGGATTTCTGCTCTGGCCGTATAAAATATTTTTTATTGTGGATGGCGGCATCTCCGAATGGTAAACCAGCATATATTCTATGGTGTTCTTTTCCCTGCACAGTTCTTTAATTCTTGCTCTTGTTGCATCGCATACCTTCATTTTTCCTCCATTCCGAAGCGTTTCGTATTCTTCAATCTTTCTTTTCAGTGTTTCGTAATCCCCGCTGCTGTTATTTTTTTCACTCACCGCCTTTTCTTTCATTTCCTTTTCAGCCTTTTCGAATTCTAAAAGCAGCTGTTCATCACTGTAGCCAAATGCTTCCTGAATCCTCTTTTTAATTTCCTCATCCGTCATAAATACGCCTCCCTCATTCATGCGGATTATCATTCCATTCCGCATGTCCTGCACTATAAAATATAACACCCCTATTTTGGGTATGAAACTGGTAAATAATGGTAATAAATTCCATAAGATTTGCAAACCGTCCGGATCCGCTATATAATAAACACCATAGCGGTTCATTTAAATCAAAAACAGGAGAGATTTCCATGGTATTTTCAATCAATAAACAGGCGGTAGAAATCAAAACCCGCTTTGAGCACGCACAGCTCACCTCCAAATATGAGGTGGTGGCCACCATCGGTATGCTGTCCAAAATCTACGGCCTCCCTCTTCCTCCCAAACAGGATACGCTGGATGAAATGAGGGCCGGCCTCCATGCCTCCATCGACCATTCACCGGCGCCTTCCGATTATGCGGAAAAACTGATCAGCCTATTGGATTATTATGACCAAAATACGGAAGTTACCGATGAGATGTACGAACTTTTAAAGTATTCCTATGAGGATCAGGTTTGAGGGGGATAATTGGAATTTAATTAGTGAAAGTTACGCAGAAAAGCGGGGAGGCCGGATGGAAGGAAGGCTGGAGAGCAGACCGGGGGAAGCAAAACGATCCAGAGGTCTGATTCCAACCGTTAAGTGGAACTAAGGCTTTCAGCATCAAAAAAAGCGGTCCGATGCCCATTCACGGTAAACTCCTGATGACTTTACCGTTCAAGGGCATCTCAGAAACTGATTCGGTTTTCAGTTTCTGCCCGCTTTTTTTGGTGCTGAAACCCCTAAGTTCCACTAAACGGTTTCCACATGACCTCTGGATCGTTTTGCTTCCCCCGGTCTGCTCTCCAGCCTTCCTTCCGGCCATCCGGCCTCCCCGCTTTTCTGCTGGTTTTCTCTGGCTCTAGGAATAAAAAACAATTTTGAGAATATAAAGAAAATTTAATATTAACCCTCAAGGCATTTTCGAAAATGCCTTGAGGGTTTACTGTAAATCCTCTCACCATTTACATCAAATCTCTATATCACACCTCACATTAAACACCAAATTCCATCTCAATCAAACGCTCTTTCTGCTCTTCTCCCCAAAAAATCTTTATTATCCGCAGCGCACCCAATACGCAGCCTGTAAGAAGGGGAACCTGGCCCGGTCCGCGCCTTAGGTTCCCCTTCTTACAGGCGTTACTTTTGCCAATCACTCAAATAAAGATCCCCCTCCTTTTTTATCCAGCCATTTGCAAATTAACATGGCGGGTAAATATTTTATATAAAGCAGAATAATGGCCCTTCTGAGCTGTGGATTCATGGTTTCCATGGAAAAACTCCTTTTCTTTTTAGTCTTCCCATTTTAAAGCGCCTCTATCATCTGTTTTTAAACAGAGTTCCCCTTCGAACATGCTTCCGTCTTCTGTCACCCGGTAGAGTTCATCTTTCCAGATGACCCACTGGTCTTTTGCCATGGCTCCGTCGGGTTTCAGATAGTACCATCTTCCGTCCGATGCGGTTTTCCAGTTGTTGGAAACCATCATTCCCGCGCCGTCAAACCAATACCAGTCTTCTCCGTCTTTGTACCAGTCGTTTGCCACGTAATTTCCGGTATCTCCCAGATAGAAACGCCAGCCCCCGTTTTCTTCAATCCAACCGGAACGTTTTGGAAGATCGTCAATATTGTAATAGAGAGCGATCGTATCGGCTTCCGCCCGGGCCAGCAGATCCAGATTGGCTTCATTTAGCAGCCATTTTGCGATCTGGGCGTTGGTGTGGAAGGAATGTTCCAGTATTAGCCCCGGGGTTCCCACGGCGGTGGCGCCTCTTAAAACACCGTAATAATCTCCATGATTGCCGCGGCGGTGCTCGATGCGGGCAGTCTGAATGGTACCGATTACATTTTCCACGCACTGGGCCAGGGCCATGCCGATTCCGTCCGCCCTGCCGTCAATGGCGCAGTACGCGGCCGGATAATCCACTTTGTTGTTCACAGTGCCTCCCACCGCATTGGAGTGATCGGATATAAAAAGATCACAGCCTTTAGACTGCGCTCCTCTGTCATACAGCCCCCGGTCCGTATCTGGATCAGGCCTGGTTGTTATCACTTCAATTCCATACTCTTCCAAGTATTTCTTCTGCAGCAAATGAAGCTTCCACATGATTTCAGATTCATAATAGCGGCTGTCCGCCGGGCTCTGATTGTATTTTCCATAATGACCTGCGTCTAAACATATTTTCATGCTTTTCTCCTTGTCCTTTTCTTTTATATTATGAAAATATGTACAATCTTGTTACTTGCCCCCTGGGGCCGGCTTATCCCTGCTATTTTTCAATTTTCCCCATTGCCCCGGACAATGGGTTCCTGCCCTTCTCCCGGATTGGGCGATTCCAATGGCGGATAGCAGGCCGTATCAAGAATCTTTTTGCAGCGCTTTAAGATTTCCTGCTTTCCACAGCCGTCTTCCACATAATCATCGCGGATTTCTATGCTGCAGTATTCCGTATCAATCTGTTTTACCAGCATCCTATCAGCTCCCGTCTTTTACATTATATGGCGGCCCGTTTGTACAAATTGAGTCCGTATTTTTACCGTATTTTTACCATATAATGTCATGTGAGGTGACCGTTTGAGAAATAATCCTGACAGCCTATTTTTCACACCCAAATTTGTGCCGGAGCCACAAATTAGAATCGCAGCTAAGAATCTGAACTTCTCTGCGTTCAGCCAATATTACGCAAAAAAACGCTCCGCATGGAGGATTATAATGCTGAATCCAAATGGACTTTATTTCGCATATCTTAGAAAATCCAGGGAGGACCGGGAAGCGGAGCTTCAGGGCGCGGGCGAAACCCTGGCCCGCCATGAAAAAGCTCTGAACGAGCTGGCCCGCAGCCTTGGAATTACTATAGGGAAAACCTACCGGGAAGTGGTATCGGGAGAGACCATAGCAGCCAGGCCCCAGATGATCTGCATGTTAAATGACGTGGAAACCCAACGCCCGGACGGAGTGCTGGTTACGGAAATCCCAAGGCTGGCCCGGGGGGATACCAGGGATCAGGGCCTTCTTATGGAAACATTTAAATACTGCGGCACAAAGATTATCACACCCGCCAAAATCTACGATCCCACCGATGAATATGATGAAGAATACGCGGAATTCGGCCTGTTTATGAGCCGGCGGGAATACAATTCGATCCGCCGCCGGCTGATGAACGGAAAAGCCGCGTCTGCCAAAGAAGGCAAATTCGCCGGCAGCCTGGCGCCCTACGGATACAGCAAATATAAACTTCCGGACGGCAAGGGCTACAGCTTACAGATCATCCCCCATCAAGCCCAGGTGGTACGGCTGATATTTGAAATGTACCAGAACGGAACAGCCGAAACCGGAAACAAACCTGCCGGAGCCTCTTTAATCGCCCGCACCCTGAACGAATTAAAAATCCCGGCTCCCAGAGACGGCCTGTGGTCGCCGTCTTCGGTACAAGCCATTTTATCCAACTGCGTCTATGCCGGGTACATCCGATGGGGACATAGAAAGACCGTTAAAATCATGAAGAATGGCAGCCTCATCCGCTCCCATCCCATTTCCCGGGACTGTCTCACCGTACCCGGGCTCCATCAGCCCATCATCAGCCCCGGCGCCTGGGAAAAAGCCCAGAAGCAGCATAAAAAAAGGAGCCGGAATCTTCCCCTTCAGGAGAAGGGATTGAAAAATCCCCTGGCCGGAATTCTCTACTGCAGCCGCTGCCACAAGGCGATGATCAGGCGTTCCGCCGACAGCAAAAATCCGGACGGCTATTTCATCTGCCGGACCCCCGGCTGCCAAACCTGCGGATCATCAGCCGGGCTTGTGGAAAAATGCCTGCTGGATGCATTGTCTTCCTGGTTCCAAACCATACGGATATCCGATCTTCCCGATGAACCGTCTTTGGATGTTCCCGATATCCTGACCGTCTCCCTGACATCCAGGAAGGCGTCTGCAGCCCGCTTAAAGAAACAACTGGATAAAACATATACCCTGCTGGAAACAGGCATCTACAGCACTGATCTGTATCTGGAACGTTCATCCGCCATCAGGCAGCAATTGGATTCGGAGCTGGCCGCAATCGAAAGCCTGAAAAAAAAGCAAACCGGCCGCTGTTCACAAAAACACGGCACAAAAAAAGCAGAGGATCTTCCTCTGCTGTCGGTCTATTCCTCACTCTCTGTTATGGATAAAAATGCGCTGCTGAAAGAATTGCTGCTGCGGGTCGATTACACCAAAGATTTCCGCGCCACCAAAAACTGCCACCCAAAATTCCACCTCACCATTTATCCCAAAACCGCGGGAAATGAATCAGATATTCAGACAGCCCCGGCGCCACCGGAAAGACAATGAGAGGTGAACTTTCTTACAAAGTCCACCTCTCAACTGCACCGGCAGGCCTCCAAATGATTCCTGCCACCTATAATGTTCTCCTTCACAAATACGCATACAACGAATCACCTTTTATTCATTTACTGTATACTATGCGCATTCCGGTTAATTGTCTTCCTCTGTCCGCCTGTCTTCCGGTGAAAATATTTCCGGCTGGCCTTCTTCATAATTCATTCTATCCGTATTAACAGACAACTGGGACGGATTCGCCTGGGGCGGATTTACCTGGGGCGGATTCTCCTGAACCGGATTCGCCTGGGACGGATTCGCCTGAGTCAGACTTATCTGGGACAAATTCTCCTGAACCGGATACTCCCGTCCTCCGTCACCTGCCACTCCATATTCCGCCTGCTGCATCCTTCTGAGATCCAGATAAAAATAGGCGAATGTACAGCCCATATAGGGCATCAGCCACAAGATAGCAAGACCCATGGACAAGTAGGCCATAAACATCCAGCCGATAAAGCTCAATATCAGGCGGAAGTACCGTCCTCTGTTTCCATTCATCATCCGGCAGCTTTCCTGCAGCGCTTCCATAATTCCCTTCTGCGGATTATCCACCAAAATGAATAAAGTCTGGCCGAAATTCAGGTAAAATAGGAACATGAGCACGTAAAGCACCAGTATAAAGCCCCACTCCATGGCCATTTGCAGCCAAAAATTGTGAAAGCCCCATCCCAGCATGCTCAGACCAAAGCTGATTCCTGAGGTTACCACCACAACCCCCACCATGATCAGGGAAATGACGAAAAATTTGCCCGGCGCATGTTTAAACGCGAACAGCAGATCACCTAAGGCGTATGACCGGCCCCGGCAGATATTAAAATATAAGTTTACATAGCCGGGCATCAGCATGTATTCAATTATCATCATCGCAAAAAACAGGGCCACCACCACAATGATAACAGCGATTACCGGTGCGGATGACACACTGGCTGAGCCGGAGAGGGCAGCCGCCAGCACACCTACAATTAAGAAAAAGTAAAGGGCCAGCCCTATCCCGATCATCACGGCATAATTTACCAGAACGGCGCCGACCGCAGTCCCGTATTTCCCCAGCAATGCCCGTTTCGCAAGTTGTTTTAATTCTGCAGACGTTCTGCCTCTCATAGCATACCTCCCGGAATCATAATCTGAAAGCCATAGATACTGGACGATAAGTCAGTGGATCCCATCGCCGCAAAAACAATCCAAACGACGATAAGAATAGCCGATAAAACCAGGCCGATAATGCTTGTGACCAGACCCGCCTTTGCATATCCTTCAAAGGTTTCGTTCACTCTGGACAAACAAGCGAACAGAAGTCCCAGGGAAGCAAACATGATCCCTATGAAACAACAGCAGGATAATATGATCGACAGGATTCCCATCACCAGTGAAGCTGTTGCCATGTTGTTTTTTTGTGGCTGCATAACAGTTCTCCTTTACATTTTAGTTCAAAGGAACGACTGCTCCTTCATACGTATCTTCAATATACTTCGTAATCGTATCACTTGTCAATGCGTCAATTAACGCAAGAACTGCCGGACTGTTTTCATTGCCCTTTTTCACACACACAACATTTCCGTAAGTAACTGCCGCTACAGACTTCGCGTCTTCCGTTGCCAGAGCCTGTGAAACTTTAAATCCTGCCTCAATTGCATAGTTTCCATTGATAACTGCGATGTCCACATCCTGAAGGGCGCGGGGAATCTGGGCAGCTTCACTTTCGATAATATCCAGTTTTTTCGCGTTTTCCACGATATCTTTTTTGGTTGCGGTCAGGCCGGCTCCTTCTTTTAATTTGATTAAGCCCTGGGCTTCCAGGAGAAGAAGCGCTCTCGCTTCATTGGTCGTATCATTTGGAACTACCACTTTAGCGCCGTCTTTTAATTCCTCTAAAGAAGCAGTTTTTCCTGCGTAAATGCCGAACGGCTCATAGTGAATGGTCTTTGCGGATACCAGGTTCGTTCCCTTTTCCACATTAAACTGCTCCAGGTAGGGAAGGTGCTGAAAATAATTGGCATCCAGATCGCCGCTTTCCACAGCCATGTTCGGCTGCACATAGTCGTTGTATTCTTTGATTACCAGGTCATACCCTGCTTCTGCCATCAGAGGCTTTGCCGCCTCCAGAATCTCGGCGTGAGGCGCAGGGCTGGCTCCTACCGTAAATTTAACCAGTTCTTTGGCTTCTGAAGATTCTTCCTTTGCCGCCTCAGAGGTCTCGCCCTTTTCGGCCGTTCCTTCTGTGGAAGCCGCCTGGGTGGTGGCTGCTGTGGATTCTTCCGGCTTGTTTTTGCCGCCGCATCCCGTCAACACCGCCGCAGTCAAAGAAGCTGCTGCCAGTACACACACTAATTTTTTCATAATTTCCTCCATTCCGCCGGTTTTCACGGCATTTTGATCTTGAATCTATGCTAAAGAGAACCGGTTACCGGATTCTCTTATCGCTCACCCTTGACATCCTCATACCCGTCTCCTGTATGATCTGGACGATGATTACCAATATTGCCACGGTTATCAGCATGATATCCGTCTGATAACGGTAATAACCATAGTTGATCGCAATGGCGCCCAGACCGCCGCCGCCTACGAATCCGGCCATGGCGGAATAGCCCAGGATGGTGGTGATGGAAATAGCCGCTCCCACTAAAAGAGAGGGCTTCGCTTCCGGAAGAAGCACTTTCCAGATGATCTGAGTGGTGGAAGCTCCCATGGATTTTGCCGCTTCGATCACTCCGGCGTCCACCTCTTTAAAGGAAGATTCCACCATCCGGGCCACATACGGCGCGGCGGCAATGACCAGAGGAGGCACCACCGCTTTCGCCCCCAAAGTGGTTCCGACCAGGATTCTGGTCAGGGGAATCACCATGATTAAAAGTATGATAAATGGAACCGACCGCAGCAGATTGATCACAAGCCCTAATACCTTCTGCACCGACGGTATGGGACGGATGCCGTCCTTATCCGTCACCACCAGCACAATTCCAAGGGGAATGCCGATCAGATAGGAAATCAGGGAAGATGCAAATGTCATAAAAAGCGTTTCCAAAATACCCACGCCAAGCATTTCAAGAGTAGCCGCGTCAAATGTCATAATCCGTCACCTCCTCATAAGGAACTTTCACTGTCTTCAGATAATTGATCACCCGGACTGCATCCGTCTCATCCTCTGGAAGCTGGATGATCATCTGCCCTGCCGCCGTTCCTCCAATGTCCTTGGTGGACGCATAGATGATATTGACAGCCACTTTACAAGCCAGAATCATGTTAGCCAGCACAGGCTCAAAGGAGGACCTGCCGTCAAAGGTAATGCGGATCTTTCTCGATCTGCCGAACTCAGCCGTGGAAACCGCGTCTCCCAGGATGAGCTGACGCCCGATTTTGGATTTCGGTTCGGAAAATATCTCCGAAACGCTTCCCACTTCCGCAATCCTGCTGCTGTCGATAATCGCCACCCGGTCACAGATCGCTTCGATTACCGCCATCTCATGAGTGATCACGATCACCGTAATTCCCAGATTTTCGTTGATTTCCTTCAATAGCTGTAAAATGGACTTGGTCGTATTGGGATCTAAGGCGCTTGTGGCTTCGTCACATAATATGACCTTAGGATTGGTAGCCATCGCCCTCGCTATAGCCACCCTCTGCTTCTGTCCGCCTGACAACTGGGCCGGATATGCCTTGGCCCGGTCTTCTAAGCCCACCAGTTTTAATAACTCCATGGCCCTGGTTTTGGCTTCTTTTTTGGAAACGCCCGCGATCTCCAGAGGGAAACAGACATTCTGTACCACATTTCTCTGCGCCAGCAGATTGAACTGCTGGAAGATCATGCCCATGGACTGCCTGGCCCTGCGCCGCTCCCTTTCATTGCAGTCCGTAAGGCTGTTCCCTTCGAAAACCACCGTTCCGGAAGTGGGGACTTCCAGATAGTTGATGCACCTCACCAATGTACTTTTTCCAGCTCCGCTGAGGCCGATGATGCCGAAAATCTCTCCCCGGTAAATGTCCAGATTGATATTTTCCAGAGCCTTTACCGGTCCGTTGGCAGTCTTAAATTCTTTACCCATACCCTTTAGCTGGATAATCGGTTGTTCATTCTTCATGACTCCTGATCCTTTCCTGTTTTTATGGAAGAGCAAGAAGCCCTCTTTCAATATGTTAGAGCGTGTTTGATGAAACAAAAAAACGCAGACCCAATGCATGGGTCTGCGATTATATACAGCGCTTACTGCCACTCTTATCTATGCCAAATCACAATACCATACAAATAAAAACCTATGATGTTTTTATGCACATGAACATACGACACATATCCATCATGCCGTTCATCATATACATATTCATCTGCATGGCTTTTGAATTACGCATAAGAGCTGCCTCCTGCTTAGTTTCCTACATTTTAACTAGGAATCTTTATGAAGCGTATTCTACGCTAATGAACATGATTTGTCAAGCTAAATTTATTTCTCATATAAAAATTCTTCCGGCAGCGTCACCTTGAAATCAACGGCAAGATCCCTGAAATCCTGAGGTGTGATGGTCTGAAGCTTGTCTGGACGGATGGACAGCACCTTTACCAGAATTTCCGCGGATTTTTCCACTGTATGCATCAGTCCGAAGGTCAGGTCGAAATCCTCTCCTGAGCAGAACATGCCGTGATGGGCCCAGATGGCCACATCGTATTTTTTCATCAGTTCACTGGTGGCAACGGCGATATCCCTGCCGCCGGGCACCATCCAGCCTACAACGCCTACGCCGTCCGGGAACACAACCGGACATTCGGTGGCCATTTCCCAAAGCTCTCTTGTGAAAACCTTATCTTCTAAAGGAAGCACAAAGGTGAGGGCAATGGTGTTGGCCGGGTGGGCATGATAGATCACCCTGTGCCTGCCGTCCGTAGCCAGTTTCTTCACTTCGTGGTTCATCAGGTGGGAAGGCAGTTCGCTGGTAGGCCTTCCGCCGTTAACCAGTCCCCAGCAGATTCTAAAGTTCTCACCCTTATCATCCACTTCTATGATGCTGATATTGGATGCCGGGTCCAGAATCACGTTTCTGAAATACTTCCCGCTTCCGGTCACCAGGAAATACTCCCCGGCCAGTCCCGGAACGCTGGTGCCGATGGGCTGCCACTCTTTATCGTAATCCAGCTCCTCTTTCACCGCTTCTACTTCTTCTTTTTTGATGCGGTAGCTCAAATTACCGCCGTTTCGCTCGTGCCAGTTCTGGTTAAAACCGTCATCGCACATCCGAATAAAACCTTTTACAAATTCTGCGTCTAAAACTCTCATTCTAATCTCCTCCATGCCGGAGCAGTTTATTCGCAAATATTGCTAACGCAAACTTTGCGCTGCGTAGGCCCGCGCTGAGAATTTCAGATTCTCAGCTGCGATTCAAATTTGTGGCTCCGGCACAAATTTGGGTGTGAAAAATGAACCATCAGGATTATTTTTCACACGAACCTCACATTCCGCCGCAGGCGCGGCACTTTATAGAAGCCTACAGGCATCTATCTCTTTAACAGCACTTCTTTTTCGTATTTCATCACTTCGTCAAACCACTCTTCTTTTTCCGGTACACCGTTGATCTGGCAGAAATAATTCCATACGTCGCCAAATGGATACGCCTTCAATTCCTCCTGCATCACCATCAGCTTTGTAAAGTTTCTCTCTTCCTGAAGTTTGGCTAAACAGCCGTCCGGACGGAGCAGGGCGAACAGCAGGGCTTTCTGCATATTTCTCATGCCCGTCACCCATGCGGAAATGCGGTTGATGCTGGCATCGAAGAAATCCAGGGCCAGAAGCACACGGTCGGCGCCATTTCTCACGATCTCTTTTGCGATCTCCTTTGTCTCATCATCAAACAGCACCACATGATCGCTGTCCCAGCGCACGGAACGTGTCACATGAAGGGCCACCTTATCAAAGAACAAAAGCATGCTGGAAATCTTGTCGGAAACCACCTCGGTGGGATGGTAATGTCCGTTGTCCAGCAGACAGAGAAGGTCATTTTTAGCGGCATAATTCATATAGAATTCATGGGAACCCACAGTACAGCTTTCGAATCCGATGCCGAACACCTTGGATTCTACGGCGATCAAAACCTTGCTCTTATCATAATCGATGGAGATGATCTGATCAAGGGAATCTTTTAATCTGGCTCTGGGTGAGGTCCTGTCCGCAGGAACATCCTTAAATCCGTCGGGAATCCAGATATTCATGGCGCATGGGGTTTTAAGTTCCTCTGCAAAATATTCCGAAATGCGGATGCATGCCTTGCAGTGATCGATCCAGAATTTCCGGATTACAGGGTCTTCGCTGGAAAGGGTCGCGTTTTCTGCCTTAGGATGGGAGAAGCAGGTTGGGTTAAAGTCCAGTCCAAGCCCTCTTTCCTTGGCAAATTCCACCCATTTTTTGAAATGTTTCGGTTCCAGCTTATCCCGGTCCACCGCTTCCCCTTCTTCAAAAACGGCATAGCTGGCGTGAAGGTTGATCCGGTGTTTTCCCGGAATCAGGCTGAGGGCTTTGTCGATATCAGCCATCAGTTCTTCCGGCGTTCTCGCTTTGCCCGGGTAATTGCCCGTTGCCTGGATGCCGCCCGATAACTGGCCCGCGCCTTCAAAACCGTTGACATCGTCTCCCTGCCAGCAGTGCATGGAAACCGGAATCTTTTTCAGCGCTTCTAAAGCCGCGTCCGTATCCACGCCGATTGCTTTATAAATTTCTCTTGCGGATTCATATCTTTCCTTTGTGGTCATTTTACATTCTCCTTTTATTGTTTTTATGTAACAGTTCAGACGGCTGGTTTTCATGACAAAACAGCCAATTTTCCCGCCAGCTATTATGTTTTTATTAGTCCAAATGGAATACAGGCGTTAGATCAATGCATACAGGGCTGTTGTCCTCGTTGGTTTCCATGATGTCAGCCATATAATCCCACCATTTCCTGTTGACCGGCGTATCGGCTGATTGGCTCCATCTCTCCTCATCCTCCACTTCCAGGTAACCGTAAAGGATATTGGTCTCCTGATCCAGATAGATGGAATAATTGCTGCCGCCGTATTCGTGGATCATCTCTTTCATCTCCGGCCACAGTTCCCTGTGCCTTTTCTCATATTCTTCTGCCATGCCCGGGTTTAAGAACATTTTAAATGCTTTTCTTACCATAGTTTCCTCCTGCTTCTCAGGCGCTGTATTTTTTAATTTCAAATGACTTGAAAATGCTTTCCCTGGCTTCTTTCAGGGAATTGAACTCCCCTGACTTCAGCATCTGGGCAGTTAAATTGCCGATCGCGGTGGCCTCGGTTGGCCCCGCGTAAACGTCCCGTTTGGTGGCCTTGGCGGTCAGTATGTTGAGATATTCCGCGTTGGCGCCTCCGCCCACAATATGTACGCAGCCATAACGCTTTCCTGTGACCGCCTCGATCTCTTCCAGAGTCTTTCCATAACAAACTGCCAGGCTGTTGTAGATGACCGCCGCCAGTTGTCCCGGCGTCTCAGGAACTGCCTGCCCGCTCTCCCTGCATGCTCCTCTTACCGCTTCCGTCATGCTTTTTGGAGCAAGGAAACAGTCGTCATTACAGTCCACAATGGAGGAAATGGTTTCTTTAGAGGCCATCTCACAGAGCTCTGCAAAGGAATACCGGTTATCCAGTTCCTTTTTCACGGACTGGATCATCCAGAGCCCCATAATGTTTTTCAAAAAGCGGAACCGGAAAAAATAACCGCCTTCATTGGTAAAATTAGCCTTCATGCTCTCCAGAGAGCAGTTGGCGGCCATACGCTCCGTCCCCATCAAAGACCAGGTTCCTGAACTGATGTAGAGAACATCCTCCTGGTTGGAAGGGACCGCCACAACGGCCGAACCGGTGTCATGGGTGGCCGGAAGCACGACCTGGCAGTTAAATCCCACCTCTTTTTGGATTACCCCGCTCAATTCCCCCACTGTGGTTCCGGGAACCGACAGGGGCAGGAACAGCCGTTCCGGATAACCCAGCCTGCGGATCAGCTCCATATCCCATTCCATAGTTTCCGGGCTCACCAGCTGGGTGGTGGTGGCGTTGGTGTATTCCTGCTTTTTAATCCCGGTCAGCTTAAAATTAAAGTAATCCGGTATCATCAGCAGGGACTGCGCTTTTTCCAGTTGTTCCGGATGATTCTGTTTCAAAGACATAAGCTGGTAAATGGTATTGAAAATCTGCTTTTGGATTCCCGTCCTCCGGTACAGCTCCTCCTTGGAAACCAGCTTATAAACTTCCTCGTCCATCCCTTGGGTCCGGTCGTCCCTGTATCCCGCCGTATTGCCGATAATCCGGTCATTTTTGTCCAGCAGGACAAAGTCCACCGCCCAGGTGTCGATGCCCATGCAGTAAGGGATTTTTCCCAGCTCCGCGCACTTTTTCATGCCTTCCTTAATTTCGTGGAACAAAGCGTTCACATCCCAGCACAGCTCTCCGTTTACCGGGCTCATTCCGTTGGAAAAACGGTAAATCTCTTCCAGATACATCTTCCCGCCCTTTACCGTTCCCAGCATATGACGGCCGCTGGATGCTCCGATATCCACTGCCAGATAGTATTTTCCCATGTCATTCCTCCAAGCCGGAGCATTTTTTGCGGAGGCACGGGCTGAGAAGTTAAGCTTCCCAGCCGCAGCTCAAATTTGTGGCTCCGGCACAAATTGGGGTGTGAAAAAGAAACCGTCAGAATTATTTTCACACATTTGCCTCTAACATTTTAATCTGTTTTTATCATAACTGAAAAGAGACAAAAAAATAAGAACCTGGTTGATTTAAAAATGCGTCCTTATTTGCACTGCTGAGGAAAATCCCCCTCCTGGTTAATCTCTTATTTTATAAAAGAACTCCAATCAAAAAGACATCGGATGCAGGTTCCAACTCCTGCATCCGATGTCTTTTGCTATTCCTTCCACTTCTCCACCACATAGTAAAGGGACTGGCTTTCAGAGGCCCTGACAAACCGGTTCACTTCCCTGCCGTCTCCGGTACATTCTTTCTTTATGTCCCGGTTTTCCACGCATCTTCCAAAATGCCCGTAAAACTCCCAGTCCCTGGGGATGCCGATGCTGCCTGTGAAAACATGTTTCGACTTCCTTTCGAGCACACAGTACTGGTCCCTGAAAAAATGATACACCACCGGATCATCTTCCGGCGTGTCCTCCGGCACCTCCACGGATATGTTTAACAGCACGCTTCCCGACAGGGAATTGACCGCGGTAACCTGCTTATTTACAACCAAATCCCCGTTTCTGTAAGTGATCACAGCCTCTCCCGGATGCAGCGCTTTGACCTCCCCCATGGGATCGATCTCCACAATTCCTTCCGGCTCCACCTCATAAGAGGCGTCCATATCGCTGCTCATAATCCCGTTTTCATAGACCAGGACCGTGTTGAGCATGGCAGGGTATCCATTGACCGACACCGTGTTCCTGCCCTGGAGGGCCGCCGCTTTGGGCCTGGTTTTTTCACCGAACATCCAGAGCAGCGCCATGCGGAACCGCTGGCCGAAATACTGCTCCGTATGAACCCCGTCCGGCTGGGCCAGATAGTGGAGATCCCTCCCCTGTTCATAACCGATTCCTCTGAAAATGCGGTACAGTTCCCTGGTATTGTCCACATAATAGGACTCCGCCATCCCGCAGTCCAGCCAGATCTTCTGGCCGTAGTTTCTGATGGAATTGTAAAATTCATCGGACAGCCAGTGAATGGCGGGGGACAAAAGCCCCAGCATTCCATAGATGTCATGGCGGTTCATGCCCATACATAAGGTCACGATTCCGCCCATAGAAGAACCGGCCAGCATGGTATTTTCTTTTTCCGGTTTTGTGCGGAAATGGCTGTCAATATAGGGCTTCACCTCATCCGCCAGACAGGCTTCATAGGAAAATCCCAGCCCCTCGCCCTTGAAGGCATAGCAGGGGATATATCCCCTTCTTCCCATTTTCCGGAATGGAGGCGGGGTTGTGTGTGTCATTTCCCTTCTCCGGTCTTCTTCATTACAGTCAATTCCCACCAGAATCACCGGCGGGATATAGCCCGTCCGGATCAAATCATCCGCTGCCAAATCCACGTCCCAGCGTTTTTTTCCCTTTTCCGAAAAAACCCATTGTCCGTCATGGAGGTATACCACGGGATAATGTTCCTGAGACTTTTCATATTGGGGCGGAAGATAGACCCGGAGCGTCCGTCTGCTGTCTAAAGCTTTTGAGTAAAAGCCGGTAATTACATGTACGCTTCCCCTTCTCATAGTTTTCCTTCCTGAACCTCATCTCTTTTTATTCAAAATACGCTTTATTCATATATTCATAATTCACTACCTTCATATTGCCTTTTAATGAGGTATTCTGTATCTCATTCAGGCTGGCAAAGCTTAACGGGATCCACCACATATTCTCGTTGCAGATCTTTTGGGCTTCTTTTAAAAGTTCAACTTTTTTATCAGGTTCAAAGGTCACTTTCAGTTCATCGATGGTCTTCTGCAGTTCCTCTGTTTCGGGATCATTGGCGTTCTTGGCCACATTTCTGCCTCCCACCACGCCTTTTGCAGGCTCAAAATGGGTTCCGTAAGGGGACACAATGGGGTCGCCGTTGATATTTACCAGACGGATACATAAATCTTCTTTAAAATCCCCTTCCTGCATGGAGGACGCGGTGGCGTCATCGTATGTGGTAATATCCAGGGTAATGCCGATTTTGGCAAGCTGGTTCTGAATCACTTCCGCGGCCCGGGTATAGGTGATCACATTGGCATTGACCATGGTTAAGGTGACGCCGTCCGGATATCCTGCCTCTGAAAGCAGAGCCTTGGCTTTGTCAATATCGGACGCAGTGAGAACCGAACCCTCTTTCAGGCTTTCGTCATATCCCAGCACGCCCGGAGGGATCAGCCCCGTAGCGCCTTTTCCGGTTCCGTCATAGGCAACCGCCGCCACGTCTTCCGTATTGATGGCATAGGCGATGGCCTGGCGCACCCTTTTATCTTTCATGATCCCGCTTTCCGATTCATAATTACAGGCCATAAACAGCACAACCACTTCCCCGCCGCTGTTGACTTTCAGGGTCTCGCTTCCCTTGCTCAGCAGGTCGGCAACATCGGAGTTCAGCGGATCCAAGGCCACGTCAATGGTTCCCGCTTCCAGTTCGATCATCTGAACGGACTGTTCCGAAATCAGGCGGATGATCATATTTTTAATGGCAGGGGCCCCGTTCCAGTAATCCTCGTTGGCCTCCAGGGTGATATTGTCTCCGCTGACCCATTTCACGAACTTATACGGGCCGCTGCCCACCGGCTCCTGTCCGAACTTCCCGCCTTTTTCAGTCGTAGCGCTTTCTGAAAATAGGCTGACCTTCACCAGGGAATCCAAAAGCGCTCCAAAGGAGTAATTGAGGCCCACATGGACGCTGTAATCATCCGTCTTTGTCACATCGTCGAAGTTGATGAAATCCAGGGTTGCGCCGATGCTGCTCCCTTTATAATGGGCGAGGGTGAACACCAGATCGTCCGCGTCCGCCTTATCCCCGTTATGGAATACGATATCTTTCCTCAAATGAAGGGTGATTCCCAGATTGTCGTCGTCCATTTCATAAGATTCCACCGCATAAGGCACGATGTTGGCGCTGCTGCCGTCATAGCGGAACAACTGGTCAAATACCTGGCAGTATACCCGTTTGATGGACGCGCTGTCCAGTCCGCTGGGGTCCAGGGTGGCCGGTTCCACATTGCTGGCCATGATGATGGTATCCTTGGCGGATACGGCGCTGCCGGCTGTTTCACCGGCTGGCTGGTTTTCTTTCGTTTCCGTCACAGCCGTTTCCGTTTTCTGGGCGGGAGCCGGTTCTTTGGAACCGCCGCACGCCGCCGAAGTCAGAACCATTGCCGCTGCTAAACAAACCGCTGTCATTTTTTTCATACTTACGACCTCCTTCATTTTTCAGGCAGTGTCAAGTCTCACTGCCATTTTTCATTGGTTAATTGTCTCTACATAATGGCAGGCAGCCATATGTCCTTTTGTAATTTCCTGAAAACCGGGGTTTTCATGGAAGCATTTCTCCCGGGCATAAATACATCTTGCGGCAAAA
Organism: Clostridium sp. MCC353; assembly: GCF_018785315.1. Lineage (GTDB taxonomy): Bacteria > Bacillota > Clostridia > Lachnospirales > Lachnospiraceae > CHH4-2. The sequence goes on from NZ_WQPN01000029.1 coordinate 33,709, forward strand.
CGGCAGCCCGGTTTGGGATCGATGGGTGAAGTGATCTCCCCCTTCAGCAGGATGCGCTCTTTTTTCACATCGATATCCGGCACCGGCACCGCAGACAAAAGCGCCTTGGTATAGGGGTGAAGGGGATGCTGAAACAGCTCTTTGGACTGGCAGTATTCCACCATCTGCCCCAGATACATGACCATAATTTCATGTGAAATGTACCGCACAACCGACAGATCATGGGTGATAAAGATGTAGGTCAGATCCATCTGCTCCTGAAGATCCTGCATCAGGTTCAGGATCTGGGCCTGGATGGAGACGTCCAGAGCCGAAACCGGCTCGTCACAGACGATGAGTTTAGGGGAAAGCACCAGAGCCCTGGCAATACCAACCCTCTGCCTGCGCCCTCCATCCAGTTCATGGGGATATGCGTCCTTGATCCGCCTTGCAATCCCCACCGTATCCATTATTTCATAAACCCGTTTTTCGATCTCCGCTTTGGTACCGTATTTGAATATGATAAGCGGCTCTGCAATCGTCTGAAATACAGTCATACGGGGATCGATGGAGGACATGGGGTCCTGGAAGATCATCTGCATTTCCGAACACAGCTCATATCTTCTTTTAGACGGAATATCGGAAATATCCTGTCCGTTATAATAGATCTTTCCGGCCGTGTGATCCAAAAGATGGAGAATCACCCTTCCTACCGTGGATTTCCCGCATCCGCTTTCCCCTACAATGCCCAGGGTCCGCTTCCGTCCGATGGAAAAGGATATGTCGTCCACCGCATGAAGCCTGCCGCCGGGAGTATCAAAATACTTTTTTAAATGTTTCACTTCTAAAATTGTATCCATAGCAGCCTCCTATTTTGCCGCCGGCGGGGCCGGGGTTTTATGACATCTCACCAAATGCCCCGAACCGATGTCCAAAAGCTTAGGCCTGGCATCTTTGCATCCCTGGTCCGCATAGGGGCAGCGGGGATGGAAACAGCACCCGGAAGGCAGATTGGACGGGTCGGGCATCATGCCCTTTATCGGCTTCAGCCTTGTCTCTTCTCCGGTTAAACTGGGCAGCGATTCAAACAGGCCGATGGTGTAGGGGTGGGCGGTTTCTTTATAAATCTGCCTGGCCGTACCGTATTCCACGATTTCTCCTGCATAGACCACTGCAATCTTATCGCACATTTCGGCCACCACTCCCAGATCGTGAGTGATTAAAATCATGGAGGTCTTTAAGTCATTTTTCAGCTTGTTCATGAGATCCAGAATCTGGGCCTGGATGGTCACATCCAGGGCCGTTGTGGGCTCATCGGCGATTAAGAGTTCGGGTGAGCAGGCCAATGCGATGGCTATAACGATTCTCTGCTTCATACCCCCGGAAAACTGGTGGGGGTAATCTTTGAGGCGGCCCGCCGGAATTCCCACCATCTCCAGCATCTCTCCCGCCTTTTTCTCCAGTTCCCCCCTGCTCTTTAAACCGGAATGCAGCTTGAGCACTTCCATAATCTGGGCTCCTGCCGTATCGATGGGGTTCAATGCGGTCATGGGATCCTGGAAGATCATGGATATCTTATTGCCCCTGTATTTTTTCATCTTGTTAAGAGGCATTTTCAACAGGTCTTCCCCCTTAAATTCAATGCTTCCGCTTATGATCTTTCCGGGCGGATCGCTGACTAAACGCATGATTCCCCGGGCAATGGTTGTTTTTCCCGCTCCTGTCTCCCCCACCAGCCCCAGGGTTTCCCCGGCAACCAGATCAAAGCTGACGCCGTTGACGGCCCGGCAGGTTCCCATGTTCCGCGTTATGTAATGTATGTGAAGATCCTTTACACTGAGCACTTTTTCATTATCCATTGAACCTTCCTCCCTTATTGTTTCAGCCGCGGATCCAGAGCATCACGCAGCGCGTCTCCCAGCACATTTAAACAGATGACGCTGAGAACAATGGCCAGGCCGGGATACGTGACCAGCCATGCGCATTTTGTGATATATGATCTGCCTGTGGAGAGCATGGTGCCCCATTCCGGGGTGGGCGGCTGGACGCCCAGTCCCAAAAAGCTTAAACTGGCTACAGATATGATGGAATTTGCCACGCCCAGCGTGGCCTGGACGATAATGATGGCCAGCACATTGGGCAGGATATGCCTGATGATGAGCCTGAGAGGCCTGGCTCCAATCGCCCTTGAGGCTTCAATATATTCATTCTGTTTGACGGCCAGGATAGGCGCCCGGACCACCCTGGTAAAACTGGGGACTGCCGAGATTGCGATTGCAAAAACCGTATTGCGAAGGCCTGCTCCCAGGCTGGTGGCCAGAACAATGGCCATGAGAAGGGAAGGAATGGCCATGAATATGTCCATAATCCTCATAATCACATTGTCAACTCTCCCCCCGTAATATCCGGCCAGGGAGCCTAATACCACTCCGGCCGCGGTGGAGAGGATCGTAGCCATTATGGCCACCAGAAGGGAAATCCTTCCCCCATATAAAACCCTGGAAAAGATATCTCTTCCATAGTTGTCCGTACCGAACCAGTATTTTAAGCTGGGCGGCTGAAGGGCGTCTGATATCTGCTGTTCATCAATGCCGTAAGGGGCCACAAAATCGGCAAACACCGCAGCGAGAATAATTATCAGCAGCACGATCAGGCATACAACTGCCAGCCGGTTCCTGGAAAACTGGTATGCGGCGTCCCCCAGCCGGCTGTGGCTGCCGCCACTTTGCCCTTTTTCCCTGCTGTCCATTCTGATTTTCATCACACAGCCACCCCTTTCTCTTCAGAATGTTTCTCTTCCTCTCTCCGTTTCAGCCTTTTCCGCCCCTGCATTTTAATCCTGGGATCGATCAATGAATAGAGAATATCCACGATCAGGTTGATGACGCTGAAGGAAAATGCCACCAAAAGCACCGCTCCCTGCACAACGGGATAATCTCTGGAGTTGATGGAATCGATCATCAGCTTTCCAATTCCCGGTATGGAAAAAATCTGTTCCGTGACAATGGCGCCGCCCAGCATGATCCCGAAGGAAATTCCAATCACCGTGAAAATAGGCAGCAGAGCATTGCGGAGCACATGATGGAGAATGACCGTCAGCTCGTTCTGCCCTTTGGCCCTGGCGGTGACCACATAATCCTGCCGGATGCACTCCAACATGGAAGAACGGGTGGTTCTCAGTAAGCTGGCGGCGTTGGAAAAGCCGACGGTCATGGCCGGCAGAATCCAGTATTTCCACCCATAGAACCCGGATGCGGGCAGCCAGTGAAGGTTTGCGGAGAAAATGATGATCAGCACCATGCCCAGCCAGAAGTTAGGCATGGATACCGCAACCAGGCCGATGGTCACGGCGATGTTATCTATCCACGTATACTGCTTCACCGCTGAAATGATCCCGATGGGAAGCCCCATGAGAATCATCATGACCAGACATGCGCTGGCCATTTTCAGCGTGGTGGGATACCGTTCAAAAATCAGCTCCACCACAGGCCTGTTGGATTTAAAGGAATCTCCAAAATCCCCTTTTGTAACGATATTTTTAATATAGCGGACATACTGGGTAATAAAAGGATCGTTAAGCCCCAGTTCCTCCCTCTTTTCTTCAATCGCCTCCACCGGAGCGTCATCCCCCAGCATAATTCTGGCCGGATCCCCTGGGGCAAAATGAAGCAGGCTGAAAACCAGGAACGATACGCCGATCAGGACGGGTATCATCATTACGATCCGTTTCATGATATAATTTATCACTTGTAATCCCTCCCTCTATGTATTTTTACACGTTATAACCTCTCCCCACCTTTCCTGACCTTCTATTTAATTCTTATTCTAAATTCTGATTCCTCCTTTTTTATTGGCAAAAAATTCCAGGTATATTCCCGTCTTGTTTTGCCATTCTCCTTTTGTTATAATGAAACTGCCTGTAAATTGTAGCTAAACTATAGCATTGCAAATTATTAAGTGTCAAATTACACAAATTCATAGACATAATAACCATTTTTCATAATTATTGTGTCATTTTCATTTATCATAGGGGATTAAAACATGGATTTTAAAGAATTGAATTATGTTGTAGCTCTTGCAAGATACCAAAACTATACGGACGCTGCGAAAAGCCTTTTTATCACACAGCCTGCACTGACCAAATCCATAAAAAAACTGGAGTGCGAATTGGACGAGCCGCTTTTTGTCCGGAATAAGAATTCTACAATTCCTACAGATTTCGGTTTAAAATATGTTCAATATGCACAAAGCATTTTGAGCTTAAAAGCTGCCATGGACAGGGAACTTCAGATGCTCCATGACAGGAAATATCCGGTGCTCAGGGTAGGAATCACACCGGTATCCGGCCGCTTCCTGTTATCCCAAACCGCCATCGCCTATCAGAAAAAGCACCCCAATGTGCAGTTAAGCTTTACGGAGGGAATAACGCTTTCTTTATATGACATGGTGGAAAAGGGGGATTTAGATCTTGCCATATGCGTATCCCCCGGCTCTCCGCCTTATCCGGCACGGCCAAACCTGCAGACAAAAGACGTCCAGGACACGGAAATTGTGCTGGCCGTTCCGCCAAACCACCCATTGACCGCCATGGCCACCATCAAACCGGAATTCAGATATCCCTGGATTCCCTTAGAATGGGCCAGGAATGAAAAATTTCTCCTGCAGCCGGAAGACCAGTTCACCACAATGGCTGCAAGGCACCTGTTCAAACAACTGAATTTCCAGCCCGCTTCCATCAACAATCTGACTAACGTGCATTCTGCCATCGATTTGGTCTGCGCAGGCTGCGGCGTCGCTATCGTCACCAACATGCATCTGGCTATTTTGGAGCAGAAGGTTAAGCTGACCGCCCTCTCCATCGGAAACCATCCGCTTTACAACAAGACGGCGGCCATTTACAGAAAAGGAACCACTCTGCCGCCTTATGCTGTCGATTATATCGATTTGGTCCGTGAGGTTTACAGGGCTATTTTATTGAAGATTTAAAGGCTGTATTGAATAAAAGGGACAAACCGGAGCAGAGGGCATGTGATTGCGTGCCTTCCGCTTCGGTTTGTCCCTTTTATTCAATTTTTCTAATTAATTTTGTTATTTTCCCGGTACTCTTTCGGTGAAACACCATACCGTTCCCTGAAAATCCGGTGGAAATAGCTGGTATTGTCATACCCCACCGCCACGCTGATCTCCGCCACGGATATCTTCGTATTCAGCAGAAGAAATCCCGCCTGGTTCAGCCTCTTGATCTGTAACAGTTCTTTATAAGTCCTGCCGGTCAGCCTTTTAACCGCCCGGCTCAGCCAATAGATATCATACCCCAGGATACCGGCCAGTTCCGTCAACTCCCCGTCCCGGTAATTTTCATCAATATAACGGAGCACTTTCAGCACCAGTTCCTGCTCATAGGCATCCTCATTCTGGCTGATCTTATCAGTATAATGCATTAATTGGAGAAACAAGAGGCCCATGGTGATCTGGTTGATGCTTCTTTTATTGGGCTGGTTATTCATCAGCGTCCAGACCATATTTTCCATCAGATTCTGGACCGGAAGCACATCCGACACCTGGAAATGAAGATAGCTGGAATAACCGTTATCCCCCCTCAGACAGCCTACGAGAAACTCCCTCAGCAGATTCTCCTCTTCTCCCATCATCCGGAACGCGGTATCAAAAAATTCCGGCAGAATAATAAAATTAACCGCAATATCATCTTTACCCGCAGGCAGGATTTCCTGTGTGGCATTCTGGTTTAAAAACAGGATCTCCCCTTCTTTTAATTCCACCCTTGTGCCGTCCACAATATGTACCGTGGTCCCCTGGCACATATAGATCACTTCCACATAGTTATGCTTATGTTTTGGGAAATACACAAAACGGGTATGAGGCCGTATTCTGATCAGCCTGCCGTGTTCCAGCATTTTTTTGCTGTCCACAACCAGGTCCTTTTTTTCCGTATAACGGGTTTTGTCAATTTCAGTGCGGCCGTCTAAAATTTCCCGCTCTTCCTCTGTTATGATGCTTAGCTGGTCTATGATATTCTGGTTCATTTTCATCCTCATTTTTTAACACTGGGCGTGACATTGGGCGTGAAGGCATTTTCAAAAATGCCTTCACGCTTTAGTGTTAATGCCCACGTCACCTATGTAAAAAAATCTTCTTTTTCCATTCAGCCTTTTTAACAGGCGCCCAGCCAGAAAGGCGGGAGCCCTGCGGCCATCCGCCTCCGGGTTCCCGCCTTCCCGGCGTTACCTATGCCTGCTCATAAGGCTTTTATTTAAAAAGCCCTTTCTTCTTCGTTTCCTTCGTCTCTGAAGCCCTTCCGTTCATCACATCGTCAAACTTCCTGAGCGCTTCCTTCTGCGCCTCTGTCAGCCGTTCAGGCACCTGGACAACCAGCGTCACGTAATGATCGCCTCTCTGGTTCCTGTTACGAAGGGACGGAACACCTTTGCCCTTGAGACGCACTTTCGTATCGGTCTGGGTTCCCGGACGCACCTCGTATTCCACCTGTCCGTCAACCGTCTTGATGCGGATGGTTCCGCCTAACGCCGCCGTCGCAAATGAAATCGGCACCGTGGAGAATATGCTGGTGTCCTTGCGGATGAATACAGGATGTTTGGAAACAACCGCTTCAACCAGCAGGTCGCCTCTCTCTCCGCCGTTGACGCCCGGCTCTCCCGCTCCGGAAAGGCGCACGCTCATGCCGTCGTCAATTCCGGCCGGAATATTGACCTTAAATTTCTTCTTTTTCGTAATATATCCGGTTCCCCGGCAGTCGGAACATTTCTCTTTGATGATTTTGCCTGTGCCTCCGCAGTCCGGGCAGGTCTGGACATTCTGCACCTGGCCAAATAAAGACTGCTGGGTGTACATGATCTTACCTTTGCCGTTGCACTTAGGGCAGGTTTCCGGTGAGGTCCCCGCCTTTGCCCCGGTTCCGTGACAGGAAGAACACTCTTCCTTAAAATTGATCTCTATCTCTTTTTCACAGCCAAAAATAGCCTCCTCAAACGTGATGCGGATGCTTGTTCTCAGATTAGCGCCCTTCATAGGTCCGTTATAACGCGCGCTGCCGCGGCTGCTTCTGCCTCCGCCAAAGATATCTCCAAAAATATCTCCGAAAATATCTCCCATATCCGCGCCGTTAAAATCAAATCCGCCGAATCCGCCAAACCCACCGGCGCCGCCTGCGCCGCCGTCAAATGCTGCATGGCCGAACTGATCATACTGCCTACGTTTCTCCGGGTCGCTAAGTACACTATAGGCTTCAGAAGCCTCTTTAAATTTCTTTTCTGCTTCTGCATCGCCAGGATTGGTATCCGGATGGTATTTCTTTGCCAGCGCCCTATAGGCTTTTTTCAGGGCAGCATCATCCGCATTTCTGTCGACGCCAAGAACTTCATAGTAATCTCTTTTATTCTCTGCCATGTTAGTCTACCTTTCACACTAAGGAAAGTGCTGTACTGCTACAACACTTTCCTCATCTCATCTAAATATCTTATACTTCTTTGTAATCTCCGTCAACTACATTATCATCGCCAGGCGCGGTTCCCTGAGAAGCGCCCATGTCAGGACCTGCACCCTGAGCGCCGGCCGCTCCCTGTGCAGCTTCATAAACTTTAGCAAATAACGCCTGAGCGCTTGCCATCAGTTTTTCTTTTCCTGCCTTGATATCTTCAATCTGGGCATCTGTCATCTGGTCGATCGGAGCGCGGTTGATCGCTTCTTTCAGTGCGTTTAAGTCAGCTTCTACAGCAGCCTTGTCATTAGCATCTATCTTGTCGCCGACTTCTTCCAAAGCCTTCTCAGTCTGGAATACCATGGAGTCAGCATCATTTCTTGCATCGATACCTTCTTTTCTCTTCTTATCCTGTGCTTCAAATTCAGCAGCTTCTCTTACAGCCTTATCGATATCATCATCTGACATGTTGGAGCCGGATGTGATGGTGATGTGCTGTTCTTTGCCTGTTCCAAGATCTTTAGCGGATACGTTAACAATGCCGTTGGCATCGATATCGAATGTAACTTCGATCTGCGGAACGCCTCTTCTTGCTGGCGGAATACCATCCAGACGGAACTGTCCAAGAGTTTTATTATCTCTTGCGAACTGTCTTTCACCCTGTACCACGTGGATATCAACGGCAGTCTGGTTGTCGGCTGCGGTTGAGAAGATCTGGCTCTTCTTTGTCGGGATGGTGGTATTTCTCTCAATCAGCCTTGTAGCAACACCGCCCATGGTTTCGATCGACAGGGAAAGAGGTGTTACATCCAGAAGAAGGATGTCGCCTGCGCCTGCGTCGCCCGCTAATTTACCGCCCTGGATCGCAGCGCCGATTGCAACGCATTCATCCGGGTTTAAGGTCTTGGATGGTTCATGGCCTGTTAACTGTTTTACTTTTTCCTGAGCAGCGATCATACGTGTGGAACCGCCGACTAACAATACTTTTCCTAATTCGGAAGCGTTGATTCCTGCGTCCTTCAATGCGTTCTGTACCGGAACTGCAGTTCTTTCAATCAGATCATGGGTTAATTCATCAAATTTCGCTCTTGTCAGGTTCATATCCAGATGTTTTGGACCTTCTGAAGTAGCTGTGATGAACGGAAGGTTGATGTTGGTCGTAGTAGCGGAAGATAATTCTTTTTTCGCTTTTTCTGCCGCTTCTTTCAGTCTCTGGAGAGCCATCTTATCAACGGATAAGTCTACGCCTTCCGCTTTCTTGAATTCATCTGTCATCCACTGAGTAATTCTGGCATCAAAGTCGTCGCCGCCCAGTCTGTTGTCGCCGGATGTAGCCAATACTTCGATAACGCCGTCACCGATCTCGATGATGGAAACGTCGAATGTACCGCCGCCCAGGTCATATACCATGATCTTCTGCTCTTTTTCATTATCCAGACCATAAGCGAGGGCTGCCGCCGTCGGCTCGTTGATAATACGTTTTACTTCAAGGCCTGCGATCTTACCCGCATCTTTGGTGGCCTGACGCTGTGCGTCGTTGAAATAAGCAGGTACTGTGATAACTGCTTCTGTTACTTTCTCACCCAGATAGCTTTCTGCATCCGCTTTCAGCTTCTGAAGGATCATCGCGGAAATCTCCTGCGGTGTATATTTCTTGTCGTCTATGGTCACACGGTAATCGGTGCCCATATGTCTTTTGATGGATGAGATTGTCTTGTCTGCGTTGGTAACAGCCTGACGTTTTGCGGGTTCACCAACCAATCTCTCTCCTGATTTTGTAAATGCTACAACTGACGGTGTGGTTCTGACACCTTCCGTATTGGCGATAACAACCGGTTTACCGCCTTCCATAACAGCTACACAGCTGTTCGTTGTTCCTAAGTCAATACCTATAATTTTGCCCATAGCTTTTTCCTCCTGATATTTATGCTGATTTGCTTGATTTTCAATTTCTTTATACTGCCGCTTAATTAGCTACCTGCACCATGCTGTGCCGCACCACGCTGTCCCTGTACATATAGCCTTTCTGAAGTTCCTGTGCTACCACATTCTCTCCCAGTGATTCATCTTCAATGTGCATTACCGCATTGTGGAAATTAGGGTCAAATGGCTGGCCCAGCGCTTCAATGGGTTTCACACCAGCTTCCTCCAGGGTTTTCATAAGCTGCTTATATATCTTCTCCATACCTTCTGCCACAGGTCCTCCCTTTTCCGCTTCCGGTACAGAGGCTAAGCCTCGTTCAAAGTTATCCACAACCGGCAGAATCCGTTCCACAATATCACGGGCGCCGATTTCATACATAGCCGATTTTTCTTTTTCCGTCCGTTTGCGGAAATTATCAAATTCAGCCATGGACCGTTTTAAACGGTCTGTCAAATCTTCGATCTGAGCGTCTCTCGGATCTTTTTTCTCTTTTTTCTTGCCAAAAAAACCTTTTTTAACCGCTTCCTCAGCTTCAGCAGCACGCTCTGTTTCCCCTGCGTCTGTCTGTGCCTCCTCAACCGCTCCTTCATTGGTTTCTTCTAACTCGTTCTGCTTAACAGCTTCTTCATTCATCTCTTCCTGTTTTATCTCTTCACTATTCACGCCTGTCATTCACCTTTCATCTATTCTTCTTTATGGAAGATTACATCCAGCTGAGTCATCAGCGTTCGCAAAGTTCCCAATACCTTTTCATAATCCATGCGCTTGGGACCGATAATTCCGATCGTTCCCCTAAGCCCCTTACCTAAATCATAATTGGCCGTCACAACGCTGCAGTCCTTCATGGTCTGAATCGGCGTCTCATCACCGATGTAAACCTGAATATCGGTTCCGTCATCTGCGGAGTTCACATCTGTTATCAGCTCCTGCAGAAGCTCCTTCTGTTCCAAAGTGCTGATTAACTGGCTGGCCTTTTGACCGTCGCTCAGTTCCGGGTATTTAAAAATATTGGTTGTGCCGCTGGTGTAGATCTGGAGATCCTCATCCGCTACAATCGCCGCGGCAATCTCATTGAGAACCAGATCAACCACTTCTCTGTGCAGACCTGCCTGTTCCTTCAGCCTTGTGATCATCGCCAGGTTGATCTCTTCAACCGTCAGGCCGTTTAAATTGGTATTCAGCAGAATATTCAGATTCAGGACTTCTTCATCCGTCACCTCCACGCTGACCGGAACAATAGTGTTCTTGATGATATTGCCTTCCACTACCACCACCACCAGAAGCTTTCTCAAATCAACTCTGGACAACTGGATAAACTTCAGCTTATTCTGATGGTAATTGGGGCCGGTTATCATCGCAGCGTAGTTGGTGTCTTTCGCCAATATCTGAGCTAACTGTTTCAGTACCAGTTCCACACGGTCAACTCTCTGAAGCATCAGCTCCTTAAACTCCGCCACTTCATTTTCCTTTTCCGCCATGATCTGATCCACGTAGAAACGGTAGCCCTTGTCTGAAGGAATTCTTCCTGCGGATGTATGAGGCTGGATGATATATCCCATCTCCTCCAAATCCGACATCTCATTACGGATGGTAGCCGAACTCCACTTCTGCTCGGTAAACTTGGATATGGTTCTGGATCCAACCGGCTCACCTGTGTCCAGATAATTTTTAATGATGGCTTTTAATATAATCACCTTACGGTCATCCAAATCCATATCGTCCCGCCTCCCATCTTTTTTGTTATTAGCACTCCCAACCATCGAGTGCTAACAACTATGTACTTAATATAATCCTTTCATATCCGTTTGTCAACACTTTTTTCAAAATTAAGTTTTTCTTTTTAAACGGCTCAATTTTTAACAAAATGTTCCGTACTTTTAAGCAGTTATTACGATCCTGTCTTGACATTTAACAATTATGTAATATAATGGTAATTGATCCACCATAACAATTTATTTGCGAGGTAAATCATATGATAAAAAATCTAATATACCGATTGAGAATGGCTGTGCTCGTCTGCCTGTTCGGCGCTTTATTTTCCATTACAGCTCTGGCGGCAAAAACAATTGACGTGACTGTAACAGACAACGCAGCAGCACAGGAAAATGAAACAGAGGAAATCGGCCCCGGTGTTCCGGCTGAAGAAAAGATTGAAGAGCCTGAATCCCCTAAAGCAGGTGATTCCCTTGGTCTTTTCACCACCAGCGGTTACTGTAACTGTGAAAAGTGTTCTAAAGGCCACAATCTCACCTATGCAGGAACGGTTCCCCAGGCACAACATACAATTTCAGCAGATTTAAACCTTCTCCCTTTAGGTACGAAAGTTGTGATTAACGGTATCGTATATACAGTCGAAGACAAAGGCAGCGGCGTTAACGGCAATGAAATCGATATTTACTACGAGGATCATGACGACGCATGGGATCATGGATTACAGACAGTAGAAGTATTTTTAGCGGAATGACAAAGGATAAAGGATGCGCAGGCAACGGCTTACGCATCCTTTTTTGTTCCCCAAAAACCTTATAAAAACTTGTTGAGATGGAAAAAATACCCATTTTCCTTGACAAATGGTAATTTCTGTGTAAAATATGTATTTGTGTCAGTTGTTACAGAATTATTACATTTGTTATAATTTCTTAACAAAACATCAGAAAGGATTTATCTATGAAAGAGAAAAAAATCACAGCGGCCTTACTCATGGCAGCAGCAATGACCCTCCTTGGAGGATTCACCGCTTTTGCATCCACCTATTCAGGCCGGCTGGACAGTGTAACGAATGATAGAATTACAGGATGGGCTTGGGACAGCGCAGACCCCGGGTCTTACGCAGTTGCCAGAGTCGTGATCCGCAGACAGACCACGCAGGAAATTGTTCAGGATACCACCGTCATCGCTTCTGATTACCGGGAAGACTTAGCAGCATCCGGCAAAGGCGGCGGTACTCATGCTTTTGAAGTTCCCGTCGACTGGAATCAGTATGAAGACGGCATCTACACGATCCAGGCCTATATCGGAGATCAGGAATTCAGCAACAGCCTCTCCTATCACAAAGGCGCAGCCGTTCAGGAAGCGGCCGGCGGCAGCCTCCGTCCTCTGGGCGTTTTTAAGACAACCGCCTACTGTCCATGCTCCAGATGTTCCGAAGGATGGGGCCGGAGAACTTCAACGGGAGCCATCGCCACCTCCAACCACACCATTGCAGTGGATCCAAGGGTTATTCCATACGGCTCCAAAGTCATGATCAACGGCATTATCTACACGGCTGAAGACAGGGGAGGCGGCGTCAGAGGACACCATATCGATATCTTCTTCAACTCCCATGGGGAGACCACCCAGTACGGAACACGCAATGCCGAAGTTTTCTTAGTCCAGTAAAAACTGGCTCAGCACATAATTACTGATATCAATGCCCTTCTCCGTCAGACGGATTGAAGGGCTTTTTACTTCTAAAAGTCCCTGCTGTTCCAGCTTAGCGATCACTTCTCCATAAACATTCCACATATTCTGGCCGAAATGGCCAACAAATTCGCTTCCCGACACCCCTTCCATCATCCGCAGCCCCAGGAACATGAACTCTTCCATCTTCTCCTGTATGCTTAAAACCTCTGCTCCCTGGCTGAGATTTTCCTCATCCGGAATACGCTGCAGATAGGTCTTCAAATCAGTTTCATTGCAGAACCGCTCCCCTTTTATATAAGAAGAAGCCCCTAACCCCAGGCCCAGATACTCCACGCCTGTCCAATAACCGGTATTATGCCGGCATTCAAACCCAGGCTTCGCATAATTGGATATCTCATATCTCTCATATCCATGCTGCTTTAAGATTTCTTTCGTCTTATAATACATCCGCCGTTCCAGTTCCTCATCCGGCAGCGGACAGCGGTTATATTCCAGAGGGTTAGCTTTGGGGCCGTAATAGGTGTAAAACGGCGTCCCTTCCTCGATGATTAAGCTGTAGGCCGATATGTGTTCCGGTTTCAGCATCAGCACCTTTTTTAACGTCTTTTCCCAGGAAGCGCAGGTCTGTCCCGGCAGCGCCGACATCAGATCCACATTCACATTGGCAAAGCCGGCAAGCCTCACCCGCTGATAGCTTTTCAGAAATTCTTCAAAGCTATGGATCCGTCCCAGAGACTTGAGTTCATCATTATTGGCCGACTGAAGCCCCAGGCTGATCCGGTTGATCCCGGCTCTTTTGTACGCCTCCAGTTTCAGGGAATCCACAGTGCCAGGATTTACCTCTATGGTCACCTCCGCCCCTTCTTCGATCTCGAATCCCTGACGGATGGCGCCCATGATCTCCTCCATCCATTCCGCCCTTAATATAGAAGGAGTGCCTCCTCCTATAAAAATGGTCGAAACCATATATTCCCGGTATCTGGCACTCTGAAACTGAATTTCTTCTATTAACTTGTCCGTATACTGCTTATGCACCCCTTCCGGCGCCACACCGGACAGGAAATCACAGTACTCGCATTTGCGGGCACAGAAGGGGATGTGCACATATAGTTCCAGTTTATCTCTACTCTTCATCTAATTTCAACACACTCATAAATGCTTTCTGTGGTATCTCTACATTGCCGATCTGGCGCATACGTTTTTTGCCTTCCTTCTGTTTTTCCAACAGTTTTCTCTTTCTGGAAATGTCACCGCCGTAACATTTGGCCAGAACGTCTTTGCGCATGGCTTTGACCGTCTCTCTGGCAATGATCTTGCTTCCCACCGCTGCCTGAATCGGTATCTCAAACAAATGCCTTGGAATCTCTTCCTTCAGCTTTTCACACATCTTACGCCCCCGCTCATATGCGGAATCAGCATGTACAATAAAGGATAAGGCGTCCACCTCTTCTTTATTGATCAGGATATCCAGTTTTACCAGTTCGGACTGTTCATATCCTTTTAACTCATAGTCAAATGACGCATACCCTCTGGAACGGGATTTCAGCGCATCGAAGAAATCATAGATGATCTCATTCAGTGGAAGCTCGTATTTCAGCAGTGCCCTGGTCTCTTCCATATATTCCATTCCCAGGTAAACGCCGCGCCGCTCCTGGCAGAGCGTCATAATCGCGCCTACAAACTCTGTGGTCACCATGATCTCCGCAGTGACAATGGGTTCTTCCATATATTCGATCTCAGAAGGATCCGGCAGATTGGACGGGTTGGTCAGCTCGATCATATCACCATTTTTCTTATGAACCCGGTAAATAACGCCGGGGGCTGTGGTGACCAGATCCAGATTATATTCCCGTTCCAGCCTTTCCTGAATGATCTCCAAATGGAGCAGCCCTAAAAACCCGCATCGGAAACCAAATCCCAGGGCGATGGAAGTCTCCGCCTCAAAGAAGAGGGAGGCGTCATTTAACTGCAGTTTTTCCAGCGCATCCCTCAGATCGTTGTATTTCGCTCCATCCGCCGGATACAGGCCGCAGTAAACCATGCTGGTCACCTTTTTGTATCCAGGAAGAGGATGGTCACAGGGATCTTCACTGTTGGTGATGGTATCGCCTACGGATGTATCCTTCACATTCTTAATGCTGGCGGTAATATAGCCTACCATGCCCGCGCTCAATTCTTCACAGGGAAGGAACTGTCCTGCTCCAAAATATCCCACTTCCACCACCTCTGCAGTGGCTCCGGTGGCCATCATCCTGATGGGCGTCCCTTTTTTCACCCTGCCTTCCTTAATCCGGCAGAATACAATGACGCCTTTATAGGAGTCATACAGGGAATCGAATATCAACGCCTGAAGGGGCGCATCCGGATCGCCGTCCGGCGCGGGAATCTTCTCAACGATGGCCTCTAATACTTCTTCAATATTCACGCCGGTCTTGGCTGAAATCCTGGGCGCGTCATGGGCTTCAATCCCGATCACATCTTCGATTTCCGCCGCCACCCGGTCCGGATCGGCGCTTGGAAGGTCAATTTTATTGATCACCGGAAATACATCCAGGTCATGATCCAGGGCCAGATATACGTTGGCTAAGGTCTGGGCTTCAATTCCCTGGGCCGCGTCCACAACCAGGATCGCCCCGTCGCAGGCCGCAAGGCTTCTGGACACTTCGTAGTTAAAATCCACATGTCCGGGCGTATCGATCAGATTGAAGATATACTCTTCCCCGTCATCCGCCTTATAGACGGTGCGGACCGTCTGGGCCTTGATGGTAATTCCCCTTTCCCGCTCCAGATCCATATTATCCAGTACCTGGGACTGCATCTCTCTGCTGGTTAACAGTCCGGTCTTCTCTATAATCCTGTCTGCAAGGGTTGACTTACCGTGATCGATGTGTGCGATGATACAGAAATTTCTAATTTTGCTTTGGTCAACAGTTGCCATAATATTCCTCTCTTCTTCTGGTTCCACCAGAGTGCAAATGTATATAAATGGGCCGTCCGCGTGCCCGCATAGGACGGCTCATCCTATCAAACCGGCATTTTTCCTGCTTTTTTGGCAGTCTGCCGTAGCTGTATATAAAAATATATCATTTTTTTATTTTCCTTGCAACACCATATCTAAAACTTCTGCCAGCGGTTCCATCGCATTCAGGGCCTCCTGATAGGTATTTGTCTGAGCCCCCACCTCAACCAGGGCCGACGCCGGTCTTAAATGCATGTTGTACCGGAGGCCTTTTAAATAGATTTTCCTCGTATACCCCGGATAATAAGCCGCTGCTTTTAACTGCATCTGGAAGCTGAAAGCCAGATTATCTTCCCTGTAAGGATTTTTCAAATACTCGATTTCCCCGGTAGGCGTCTGGGATAATCCATTGAAAAACATGATATTTGCCGTTGGTTTTCCATTGACGTCTGAAACCAGATGCACGCCTTCCCTCACCCCGTCCCGGTGCAGGTCCAGCACCACTTCCACCGACGGATTTTCCTGAAGAATCCGGGTGATTCCGTCCAACGCATATGTATAAGCCTTATTCCGGTCCAGCTTCCCGTCCCTTAAATCATAGACGGACGTATCGTGGATCACATTGTATCCCTTCTGCTGCAGCAGGCTGGTTAAATAGTTCCCCATTCCAATCACATTGGCATCCGGCTTATCGGGGCCGAAATCCACAAATGTCTCCTGGGAATGGGTATGATAGATCAGAATCTGGGGCTGGTCCGCCCCTGTTGTCAGTTTAAAATTGCGGTCCAAGAATGTATCCGCGTTCATCAGGTCCCTGCCTGCCGTGGTGGAGGAATGGATGCTGTAAAAATTTTTTATCATATAATCATAGTCAGCCAGCTGTTCTTTCAAATAGATCTTTCCGGGAACATTTTGCACAGGATCTTCCTGCATTTCCCCCGCCGGCGGAGTAACCACCATTGTGTCTGGCTGCTGTGACGGTTCCAGGCTGGTGTCCTCTCCTCCATATAAAAACAGATACTGGTACTCCTGGCTGATTTTCTGTTCATACAGGTATTTCTCATAGGCCGGGTCGGATTGGGATCCAGCCTCTGTTTTCCGCCCGCCGCCTTTATATTGAAAGGAGGGATAAATACTTCGCACCATCAGCACATACCAGGGCGCCTGCTCTCCATTTTCAATATCCGTTCCTGACAGCGGATACCGTTCTTTCCAAATCTGCTCTAAACAGACTTCTCCCAGTTCATTCCAGGCTGTGCCGGCCTTTTCCCCCATCATATTCCATTTTATATATCCTGCCATTTTCCATAAAAGCAGGAGCAGAAGCATAACTCCCACCCCTGTCATGGCATATCGTATCACCAAATACGGTGTCCATTCTCTTCGTCTCACATAATCACCCTTTATAAGATATGTGATAAATGCGGGAAGATTTCATTAATTATTCCTGTTGTTGAAAAAATGCTCCGTGTATCCCCTCTGATATGGTGAAACTGAGCTGTTTTACCGTTTCGTCGATGTCCGGCGGGGTCACATACAAGCTGCCGAATTCCGGTTCCAGCAGTTCCCGGATGAGTTCATACTGTTCGTCTGATTCCATTTCTTCAATGAAATTTCCCATTCCGCTGGTGGAGGCATTGCTTGCCAGCGTTTTAATCATGGTTGAAACTGTGTCATGGACGATGGCCGCTGCTCCCACTACAGTGGGCACGCCGATGGCCAGCACTGGTATACCAAGGCTTTCATGGGTCAGGCTGTGCCTGTGGTTTCCCACCCCTGATCCCGGATGTATGCCGGTGTCCGTCAGCTGTATGGTGGTTCCGAGACGGCGCACGCTTCTGGCCGCCAGCGCGTCGATTGCGATCACCAGGTCGGGTTTCGTCTCATGAATAATCCCCTTCAGTATTTCCGCTGTTTCCATCCCCGTCTGTGCCATCACTCCGGGAACGATGCCGCTGATCACCGGAAATCTCTTTTTCTGGCAGAATGCTTCTCCATACTGGGTCCACAGATGCCGGGTCACCTGAAGGTTTCCCACCACCCTGGGCCCCAGGGAATCCGGCGTGACCGACTGGTTGCCCAGCCCCACCACCAGCACATGAACCGGAGGCTCATGATGGGAAAATGGTCTTCTGCAGACCTGTTTCACCAATTTCCTCAACTGCTTTGCCAGCTCATCGGATATCTCGCGGTGAAAATCCTCATCCTTCTCACTCAACTGGGATGCTTCAAGGGTCAAATAAGTACCTTTCGGTTTCCCCATGGCCTTTGCCCCCCGGTCGTCTAAAATCTTCACTTCCGTCAGCTTCATGCTGTTTTCACAGCCGTTCCATTCCCTTAACGAAACTCCTCTGATTTCTTCCCCATCTCCGGGAAAGCTTTCTTTTTCTTCCAGGGCAAGGTCGGTCCTCACCTCAAACTGCATTTTCTCTTCTTCCATATTCTCCACTCTTTCTGCCTCAATTTTTATAACGAAAAATACTATCGCCGTGATCCCATCCTGCTGCAATGCCTTATGGTAACCGTTCATGCTGTCTGCGGCTGTTATGTCTTATGGTATTTTCTGCAAAAAACCTGAAAATATGTATTGACATCCCCCGATAAATTCGCTAAAATACAATAGTATGTTTACATTGAACTGTCCGTGTCCAGACTTTGATGCAAACCAAAGATTAAATTAATATATTATTTCAATTGGAGGTGTACAGATTGGCTAACATTAAATCTGCTAAAAAAAGAATTTTAGTTAACGAAACTAAGGCTGCTAGAAATAAAGCGATCAGATCCAAAGTTAAAACAGCTATTAAAAAGGTAGACGCTGCCGTTGCTGCCGGTGACAAGGCTGCTGCACAGGCTTGCTTAAACAGCGCTATCACAGAGATCGACAAGGCTTGCACAAAGGGAGTTTATCATCCAAACAATGCTTCCAGAAAAGTATCCCGTGTCACAAAAGCTGTTAACTCTATGGCTTAATTATCATAAATTCTCAAAAGCTTATATCCGTGGGTGTGACGGATATAAGCTTTTTTTATGCTTTTATGGTGTAAATCTTTATTGGGGTAATTGGCCAAAGTTACGCCAGTAAGAAGGGGAACCTAGGGCGGAGGAGCGAGCCGGGCGGCGGGAGGGAAGAACCAAAGGCGGCGGGGCTCTGATTCCGGCCGTTAAGTGGTACTAAGGATTTCAGAAGGAAAAAAGGCGGTGCGATGCCCATTCACGGTAAACTCTTTATGGACTTTACCGTTCAGTGGGCATCTCAGAAACTGATTCGGTACTCAGTTTCTGCCCGCCTTTTTTCCTTCTGAAACCCTAAGTACCACTAAAACGGTCTCCACAGGATCCCCTCCGCCTTTGGTTCTTCCCTCCCGCCGCCCGGCTCGCTCCTCCGCCCCAGGTTCCCCTTCTTACTGGCTGTGTACTGGATGCACTACAGATAATAAAGATTGGGGGAGTTCAGGGTTAATACTAAATGGTGTGGGCATTTGCATTAAAGGGCCAAGGCATTTTCGAAAATGCCTTCACCCTTTATGTTAAATTTGCTTTTAATTACTTTAGCCAGAGAACACCAGCAGGAAAGCGGGAGGAGGGGACGGACAGACTATAATGTACCCATAAGTGTGGACACTTTGAAGAGTGGGGGCCCCGTCTTTTTAGACAGATCGTCTCCTCTGCTCCCT
>NZ_WQPN01000163.1 GCF_018785315.1 Clostridium sp. MCC353
CTCTCTTAGAAATTTATCTCCCACATTATTAATAATATATACCAACCTTTTCCTTTCATCTATGGTTAAATTCATATTATCTAAATTATTTATCACCCACTGAATTTCTCTTTTAGCTATCTTTCCAATACTTCCTTCTTTCATAAAAAATGAATCATAAAATAATGATCCTATGTTTGCTCCGAATGTAAGTTGTTCCCCTACTACTACTTTACATAGCTTTTCCAAATAAATAATATTATCCACCGGAATATCCGATAAAATAATTGGTGAGTGTGATGCTAATACTAACTGTACTTTTTTATTATCAAATTGTTTTGATTTATTAATCCATTCTGTTATATGTGTCAGTATATCCTGTTGCCACTTGGGATGGAGGAAAGCATCAATTTCATCAATTATTAGCAAAATACTACCACTTGTGTTTCGGGTTAACGCTTTGTATAATGTAGCAAATATATTAATCATTGCCACCTCGCCGGAAGACATCGCCTGCGGTATTATCCTAAACATTCTTCTATATACTGTGTCTATGTTGTTATAATTATTAATTATCAAATCAATAAGTTGAACAAATCCATAATTTATCGTTTGATTTATTTCTATATCTTTAATAACATCGTAATCTGTTAAAAAATTTTTGACCTGCCTATACCACCGTGATTCCTGTAATATCTTCATGTTTTCATCTTTTAATTCAGAAAATTCTCTTATAATATCCAAATCTATCCTCTCTGTATTTCTTATCCGCCTTATCAACTCCTTTTTAGGTTTATTTTCAGCAGTATCTTCTATTTGCCCTAAAATAATCTCGAATGACTGCTCAGTGTTAAGTTTTAAGTTTTCATTTTTTAACACTTCAAAATTAATGTTCAAAAATCCAGAATTAAAC
The DNA here is from genome assembly GCF_018785315.1 of Clostridium sp. MCC353. Lineage (GTDB taxonomy): Bacteria > Bacillota > Clostridia > Lachnospirales > Lachnospiraceae > CHH4-2. The sequence continues at coordinate 893 of NZ_WQPN01000163.1, forward strand.
TTATTTAAAAACAGTACAATCTCACAAAGTATATTGATATATATTTGCCCCCAATAACCTTGGCTAAATTTTTGATGTAAATGTTCATAAATATTCTTTCTAATAAAAATCACAGTTTGGTCAAATGGACTTTGCTTAAAAAAATCCCTTCGACACTTAGTATATTCGCCAAATTCTGTAATACTTAACTGAAAATCACTCATAACAGGTAAAATATTTACGATTGCGCCTGGAAAATATCTGGTAGCAATTAAATAATTGTAGGCGGTTGCTGTAGCATATGATGCTTTAAAATCTGTAGTCATATTTTGTGCGTACCGGTTAATTACGTCAAAAATCATGCCATCGCTAATCTTATCAGCTCCATAATGTTTTTTTAATTCTGTATACGCTCGCTGCAATGAAAGCATTGGTGTATAACAAAGCGACTTATGCACTCCAAATGAGCTAAATTCTGAGAAACCTTGATTATTTAATACATTATTTATCTCAAAAGCATTTGTAAAATACACGGTTGTAATATCATGAGCATGCTCCGCATTAAGAAATTTTATCCCGTTAATATTTTTTAAATTTATAATATCTATGGATAGATTTTCAGGATTATTTATAATAGGATCATCGACCAAAAAATATTGAAGTATTATTTCACCTGGATTACCTTCTTTTTCATAGACAGTAATTTGATATGAATCATCAGTTATATATTCTTTATCTATGTTACAGGGGTGGACACCTTCACAGTAGTCATATATAAATCTCGTAAATGTTGTTTTTCCCGCTCCGTTATTCCCAACTATGGCGGTTATATCAAGTATATTTTTCCCATAAAATCCTTCAACATATTCTCGGTTTTTAGATATGTACAATTCATTGCATTCTACATCATAATTAATATGATAAGCATTAGATATATTAAATGATTGATTTATAATGGTATTTTTATAATTTTTTATCCACAAAAATAAGAGTTTCATATATCTCCCCTTTTTCTATTTTTTCTTAATTTATAAGTAAGCATCAATCCTACTAATATCCATAGCGACTTTTATTAAATATATTCTTATCATCATCCGCTTTATCATGTTCTCTTTTCCCAAAGAATTCGTCCTCACGACTAATGATTGGATCAAACCAATCGGCTTTATCCGAAGCCCATTTAATCCATTTAATCATTTCTTCTGTAAGCGGCTGAGACTGTGTGACAGCACTTATGTATGTTCTAATCTTGCAGGCCATCTCATAATCACTTGCCCGATTTAGAAGAACCCTAGTATTTCTTTTTTCATCTTCAAGTCTCTGCTTACGTTCCTCGGCTAGCCTTTGTTTCTCTACCCATAATTTATGTTCTTCTTCCCGCTTTACGCGCTCCAAACGTAACTCTTCCGACAATTGATACATATAAATCAAAACTTCCCCTATTTGGCTCTCTAGTCTTGTCTTTGTACTGTCTTTAAAATATTTACCATCTGAAAAAACAATCCGAATTTTCCCATTATATACATTATCAGTTTTCGGTATTCTAGGCTCAGATGCCCATCGGTGCTGCTTTTGCGCATCTTTATAAATCAACAAATCCCTAGCCTCTTCTTTTGTCATTTAATGAGGAACTTTATCCATGGATTCCACTATTTTAAACCGCACCTTATCCTCTCGAATTTTAACAGTTAAATCTTCATAGATAACTCCCCCAAGCTGTTCGACTGCTTGAAAAAGGGCATTCATAAAATCATAAATTCTTCCCATCGAACTTTCCGAAACATCATTTACAAATAAGGGTATATCATCTCGACTAGAATGATATCTCCCTCTTCTGTCTGCCTCCTGTTTTTTCCAATCAGATATTTTCTTACGATAAGCAACCAATTTAGGATGTGGATGCGAATTGCTTTGTACCGTTAATGCTTTAGCTATTTCTATAACCTTTGTCCGTTCCTCATCATCTAAAAAATTCAATACATCTGGCAATACTTCCAATTCATATTCTTTTATTTCTTCAATGGCCTTAACCTTATCACTTTTATTGTTTTCTGATTTTTCGTCAGATTCTTTAACAATTTTCTCTGTAGGTTCCGGTTGACGTTTTTCTTTCCGTGATACTCCTTGCTTTAGCACTTCTATCTCATCTATATCAGATTGTGGCAAGGGTGCCTTACTTACCTCTTTTCCACAAGCTATTTTTGTCCAATACCCCGATGGTGGGATCGGGATTTCATAATCTTTACAGCTTTGTAGCAGTTTAGCATAATTTAATCCATATTGCTTTGCTACACCGGAGGCAGATATTTCCCATATTTCATCATACAATTTCTGTCTATTAATCTTTATCGTATTCTCCATCACTATCTACCTCCCCTTCTTTTGTACTATAGGCAAAAAGCGAAAACGCATATTCAAACAAATCAATGTCTCCTATTTTGCGTCTTCGCTTAATATAAAAACCAGATCATTCTTCATTTCCTGAAATTGTTCAATAATAGTTTGTAGATTCTTCTCTATACCTTGAACCTGAACCTCTGTAATTTTTCCGTATTTATATGCTATCAAACGTTCCCCAATAATATGGTAGCTCCAGCTTTCTGAATATGATCGATCCCTCTCTTCATTATGAATCGCAAACCCTATTGGTAAAAGATTGTTTCTCATACCAATACTAACCGCCATCGAAGATATGCCTAAATATTCTCCAGCCATCTTACATGTAATTTTTGATGCTTTGCGTATATCATCATCTGTATATCTAGCCATTTTACACTCCTCCTTGAGACCGCATAATCAATATACCTATTTATATTCATTTAGCTCAGCTTCAATCTCCTCAATCGTTGGCAGTGTTCCCTTAAAGTCATCTGGCACCAAATTTGAAAGTTCGTATTCTGATATTCCCAATGGCTGGCTACTGGATTCTATTGCATATTTCGCCTGAATATTATCTTTAGATTTGCATACCAACAACCCTAAGGTCGGAGCATCCATCTCCGATTTTAGGATATGGTTGACTGCAACCACATATGTTCCAAGTTGTCCTGTAAAAGATGGTTCAAACGCTGTAATCTTTACCTCAACTACCACATAGCAATGTAATTTGATATGATAAAACAGCATGTCAATAAAATTTTCTGTATTGCCAATTTGAATCCGATATTCACGCCCAACAAAAGCAAATCCACTTCCAAGTTCTAACAAAAATGCTGTAATATTATCCATCAATGCATCTTTTAATTCTTTTTCATTATAGTTCTTGGTCAGTGTTATAAAATCAAAATTGTAGGGATCTTTCGTAAGTTCCTGTGCTAAATCACTTCGTGCCGGTGGAAGTGTATACTCAAAATTTGTAACTGCTTTTCCTTGTCTATCAAAAAGCTTCGTATCAAGAAAATTTAGCAGCACAGCTCTGGACCAGTTATTTTCCAGTGCATTTTGTACAAAAAACAATGCCCTCTGTTGGTCCTCTTTACATTTATCCATGATAACTTTATGATGGCCCCTTGGAATCATAAAAATTATATTCTTATCAATTTGCGCACCAGTTTGGGGTGTAATTATACTTTTAATTTGCGCATCAAATTGGGGCGTAATCTCTACATCCGAATACAGCCTGTAAAACTGATTCATATATTGTAGATTTCTTGGCGAAAATGACTTGATCTCTGGCAGTTCTTTTACTAAATCTTTGCTTATTTTTGATAAACATGGCTGCCCCATGTTACATTCTTCTTCAATGTCTCAATATCTCGTCCAAGCAGCCAATAAAAACGAAGCATCTCATCATTTACTTTTATAGATGCCTTAATTTGGCTGGTTTTAAAACGATTGCTTACTTCAGATATCCATTTTTTATAATCACCTTCAAATTTTGCTCCTGTCAGTATATCTGCCATCTGCCTTACACCACGCTTCCATCAATTATTTTCAGATATTGTCTTTTTAATTTTCTTATATAGCTTTTATTATTATACCATTGATCATACAAAAAAACATCAGAAAACAAGTTTCATATACTATATAACTTATTAAACCGCGCTTTACTGCTCATATCCCACCATCTCTAGTTCCACATCAATCTAATTACGTTTTTCTATAAGAGAAGCAGAGCCCATGTCGCTGTCCACCAGGACTTTACACAACATATATCTCTGCCACTTTCATTCATATATTTAATTATCTAATTTACGTATTCCTTCTGTCCCAGATATTCTACTATTGCTTACAGAACTCCAGTTCATACAGTTTTAGATTTTCTTTAATACATTAGATGGCAGTATGTTTGGACAAAAGCACAATGCTTTCGCAATTTGTTGAGTGGATAATAATGATGTCTAAAAGGCATACTTCTCCCCAAGCGGAAACGGTATGATTATCTTTACACGTCACTTTGATCCGCTTGATGTTCTAAGTCTAACAAATACTTATCGTAGTCTGACAGAAATACTTATTCCTAAACAGTACGATATTTTTCAAACTAAATTTCTGCATGAAGCTTCGCCTGCTCCTTACTGACTTTTTCCGGTCCCATCAGCAGTTCGTTCCCATTAAACGCCAGAACTCCGTCAAGCTGCTTTGCCCAGCCCTCCATACTCATCGGTATTTTTCGTTCCGCCTGCAACTCCACATAGTCAAGATAAAGTGAAACGATTCTCTCTAAATAGGACATTTTCTTTTTACTCAGATAGTTTTTAGCAACACTAACATCAGCTTTGGCACTTTTCCCATCTGACGCTGATTCCCATGCTGTTAGGCTCCTATGTTCTTTTCAACATTTACAAGCTCTACAATCAATTCGGCTAAACTGAACACTTTTACTTTTTCAACCACATTACCTTTATACTGTACGCCTAAACGAAAAAACATTATATAAAAAGAGCAGCATACTCTTAATTCTTAAAAGAATATGCACGTTCATTAAAATCGATTCTATACGGTACATTATCTGCCCACCATGATGTAAGATACCCTTTGTCTTTTAAGTCACGCATCATAGCCCGTAATCTACTATCCATCTTATCATCTGCTTTTTCAAATAATTCTCCCATATAGTCTACAGGATTGTCTTCCATAAGTAATATCTTAAGCAATTCCTTTGAATTTGATGGCATGATTGTTTCCTTAAGTCCGTTGTCTTTATATGGCAACACCGAAATACCTCTTTTTTTAATTTCTTCAACTAAGTTAATATCTTTTATTGTCCAATGTGTATGCATCAATTCTGTAATACTTCCTGTAAGTTCAATATCGAATTCAAACGCATACTTATGTAAATCATCATATGTTAAAACTCCTTGTTTTTGAAAATAGAACTTTATGGCCTTCTCTCTAATGACCATATCTGTAATATAACCAATATATGCATTTTTTCCCGCATAATCCTCATAAGCAAAAATACAAGGATAAGACTTTATTTCTGCTATCTGTTTAATTCCCAACTCCCCATATACTTCTTTAATTGTTTTTGAAGTGTATGATGTCAAACATCTACTTCGCTCTAATTGATAAGAATCAGCTTCCCAGGCATCTTCGCATGATGATACCAATAAATTATATCTATTGCCTCTCAATAAATTATATTCATCTTTTTGCGAGTTAATATGTTGAATAATCGGTATTGTTTTATTCGGATTAACTTCCGGAAATGAATATTCCCCAATATTATTTAACTTAAATAATAATTGATTAAAACCATCATCATCATCCAAAAAAATAACCTGATTTCGACTCAAAAACTTAGGCTGTACATTTTCCAAATTTCTATCAAATGATACCAGTATATATTTGTTGGTTTCTTTTGAAATATTACCAATAATATAACGATATTCCTCACCAACACCGCCACTAAATGAATCTGCCTTCCTTTTATATGTTTCCGATAAAACCACAATGACCTTCTCCGCTTCCTGCAAATTCCTAGCCATCATTTCAACAAAATTTATGGAAGCATGCTCTTGAATCTTCATTACATCACATTCTGCCTCATATCCATTTTTCCTCAATTTTGCTACTAATTGAAGGACAGTTTCATCTGGTTTTTCATTCACCCATGAATAACTAACAAATATCATTTTATTATCCTTTCGTATATAAATTAAGTCTTTTTCTTTTAAAAATATACCAACATATTTCGTGGGATTTTGTGAATAATTATTGTTTCCACAAATATTTATCAAATATATAAAATCTTGCCCCGAATCACTTCGTTGATCTTCCGGTAATTTTCACAAAATAAATGGGGATTTATTCGTCTGAGACTGTAAGCTTTCCGATCGCATCATAACCATAAAATCTAATAACTCTTTATTTCTGGAGTCTATCACATTGACAAACGATTTCACTGCCAGAAATACGTCTAATCAAATATTCTTTATTATTATATATATACAACACCGAAAACTTTTCATAACGAAATTTCGGTTTTCTTTTTAATGTTTGCATTTTATCAAGAAAAATAAAAATATCTGCAATTGTTTTTAGTAAAAAACTTTTTCCAGTCCCATTTTCCCCTAATATCAGTGTTGAAAAAGGCGCATGAGCGTCTTTGCTCTTCTCTGAAACAAATAAAACATCCAAAATATTTTTTTGATGATTTTCTACCACAATTTGTTTTAACAAAAACATTTCACCCCTCCATCCTATCCTTCTTTTATTTGTGTCTAATTGATATTATACCTTATTGCATCACTATTTATCAATAAATAGCCGCATGATTTTCATGAGTCATAAACAAAATTTCATCTGCCCCTCGATGGTCTCTTCCTCCATCCACCACGAAAAAACATTCTCCGCTTTTTTCCACTTCGTCTTACCTCCGCCAGCATAGATAACATCCAGCAGCTTTCCAACGGATCGTATATATGCCCGTTAGTAGGTCGGAATAGCCGAAACTCCATCCAGCGTTTTCCCGGCCATAGGGCTTCCCTGTACACTTCCGTGTTCCTAATACAAACCAATATAAATAAATTTCTCCGCTACAAACGGCGGGATACAAAACCCGAAGAGAAATAAAATTGTTTGTTTACCAGTAATCATACTTAGCAGCCCTCTAATTCTGATAAAAAATAGTTAGCCAAGATATCTAATCTGGACTAACCATTTTCATTATGCTGTTAAAGCATATAAATATTATTTGATACGAAGTAGCGGTACAATTTTATTCTCAATTTTTAGTGTCTCAGCTCTTAGATGCATCAAATCCTGTATATCTTCAATCGTAAGTATTACTCCGTGTTTTCCAAATACGTTCAATAAACTGTTAACACTTAAAATCTTCTGTTCTAATAAAATATCGATTGCGCCTTGAAAAATCGTGTCATTGATATCTCCCGGTTCATCTCCTGGTTCATGTGTTCTCCAACCATTCTTTGATACTTGCCGCATCATATATTGATACTGATTCAAAGTAATTATGCTTAGTTGCCGGCTACGATACATCATTGCCTGCATTGACACTTTCCATTTTCGTTTCATAAATTGATAATATGATAAATCTGTAGGATACATTTTTATGTCCTCTCCAAATGTATCTCTTGGCAAAAGGAGGGCACTGGCAAACATATTTGCCTGCTTTTCTCTCCCGTTAAATTCCACTTTATCTATCAAGTCGAGGCTCTCTCCCCATGGATGTAGCAGAATATGTCCTAGCTCATGAGCCATATCTAGGTTAAGACGCTCTTTCGGTTTTGATCCTAAAGCCAATGCAATTATAAAGATATTAGCCCCATTTTTCATATGGACTCTTTGGCTAAAGGCATCTATTTTACTTTCATTAAGCTGAAATCCCGTAACTACGACTCCCTGTTCTTCCAAAACAAACTGTAGATTTTTAATCGGACCTCTACCTAGATTCCATTCATCTCTAACTTGGTCTGCTATTTTTTCAATCTCCAGCATTACTTCTGAAGAGTCCATTTCTAGCGGATCATCGTTTCCAATAAATTCAACCTTTGGTATATTGAGTTTCGGAAATTCAACATAATCCGATAAAATCTCATGCATTTTGGCCACATACTCTAGTTTCACGCTTTGAGCTAAACGCTCCTTTTTTCCAGCACTGGCCTGTGAACGAAAGTATGTATTCTCTGTTATAGCTGTACATTTGTCTTCATGCCAAAAGAACTCATATGGAAATTCTAACTCTCTAGCCAACGATAATACATTTTCATGGGGCGGTACATTATCCCCATTCTCATAAAATGATAATGATTGCTTGCTTATCCCAACACGCTTAGCAAGCTCTATCAGTCCAAACCCTCGGAACTGCCTTGCGCTCCTTAAACGATCACCATAAAACTTCCTCGTTTCCATAGTACACTCTCCCGACATCATCCATTATTACGCCTGTTCTTCGTCTACCTTTTTAATGTCAGGCTTCACTCCTGCCTTCTTAACCTTGAGAAGGCTATGAACACGTTGTGGTTCCTTTTCATTATTTTCTTGTGTAACAGGCTTCATCTCTGTAAGTTTAGCAAAGTCAACATTAATATAATTGTTCAGAGAACACTCGTCAACAACATCAAAATCCTTGTCAAGAAGCTGTAATGTAACATTTTTCACTTCATATCGCTCTGCCTCATACACGATTATATAATGTCGATAATTTTCTTCTCGGCTAATATATCCGCCCATAATATGATCAAAATCTTCTTCCAATTCTTCAGCCTCAAATTTTATGACACCAAAATCAACTAAAGACATCTGCTTAAACGTTGCTTTACAATCTTTATTTTCATTATATAACAACGACTGTAAATAATGTGGTACTCTTCTACCTTTTTTCCTTGGAATAGAATGCAACGTCCTTTTCGTAATAATCGTATAAGTAATTCGATTATTTCTATCAATCAATATTCTTCCATCCCAAGCCGAACGTGTAAATGGAATCAATTCAATTCCGTCAGCTACAACCATCTTCCTCAAATTCTCGTTGATATTATCACCCGGCATTTGACGAAGGGCGTTATTAGTTTCTTTTCGATTATCTCTAAGATAATCTTTAATATCTTCACCAACTGCCTTTTCAATTGATCTGACTACCCGCCTAAGGAGTAATTCGTTCACAACCAATTCGTTCCTGTTCTCCACTACAACACCTCCGTGCCCATATAATGTCTTTAATTTTACATTTTTATTTACAGTTTGTCAAGTGAAGTTTTTTACTTTCTCATTTTTGTCAATCGCATCTATATCTGTAATTCACCCCAGCCTTTTCCGCCTGGCTTATCTGATCCTTTCACTCAATATAGTAGACACTGTTACCCTTCTTGAAATTAGCCCAGGTCTGCTTAATCCAGAAAGGAACATTATACTCTATACTCTGCTGCATGGTATCTAAAATCCATGCGTAATCACAAATCCTGGCCTCCGGGCCGGATTCCTCGCCACAGGTAACCTGTTCAATTAATCCGGTCTCCACAGGTAACTGCGAATCTTTATCTGTTCCAGCATCGGTTCATGAATAAGCGTCCGATGTCTGATTGGCAAGTTTAGAAAAGCAGGGAGCCTGTAGTCGGCCCTGTTCTGGTTCTCGCAGGTACAGCAGATAGTTACATGGTCATACCCTTCTCCCCAATCCTCCGGCAGCACAACCTGAAATCGTTGAATCCGCTTTGTAATAATTGCAAAGTGGAGGTCGCTTCTCTCCCGAATCATTTTCCAACTCTCAGGCCTCCACTCATCGGCTCCTTCCACAAAAAAATCCGAAGTCATGCAGGTATATACACATTCTCCCTCCGGCTATAACTTATATAAATGTTTGACAAAATAGTAGAGCAAGCCGGATTAATGGGGGAGGTGGCATTATGAAAATTTGGAATCCATGGCACGGATGTAGGAAAATCAGCCCTGGATGTTTGAACTGCTATGTGTACCGCAGGGATGCGGAATTCGGGAAGGATAGCAGCATAATAACCAGAACCTCCAGTTTTGATCTACCGATCAAGCGGAACCGAAAAGGCATATAAAAGTATCTTTTAATGGATATATTTGATAATTTTCATATATAACTCGAATAATCTAGGCTGGCACATACTCCCCAGGTTCTTTAACCCCTTATTTTCACGAACATCCCTATCTTCAACTTCAAATAATCTATGGAAATCATCTTCTGCTCCCACATATACTGGATTATTATAATTCAAAAATACTGGATTGCTTTTAAACTGATCTCCAGTAATATCTATAATTGTATGATTGTCTGTCAATAACCAAGCATGTGATTGAGCATTTTCACGTGGACCAAAGCTATACATACCACAAACATAATATGTTCGAATACCATTTTCCAATAAAAACTGAGCTAATAGATCACTTGCATCACCACAACAACCTCGTGGAAACTTATAAAACGAAATATCCTTATCAAAATCCCCTGAGTCTCTTGCCATATCTATAGCATCTCTAAACTGGTTAACCAGTCGTTCAATTTCGCTCATTCTCCTCTCCTCCGCTTTAAGTATACATTTTATTTGATTGTTGATCACAATTACCATCATGAAACACCATCAGATACTCCTGCTCCCCAGTTTCTTTCTCTGTCATGCTGTTCTCAACGCGGAATCCTTCCGCCCGGTAGAATGCCACAGCGCCTGCATTCTTCTCATATACATGCAACGACAGGCGCTTTTTCCTCTTTACCTCTGAAATCAGCTGATGGCCGATCCCCTGCCCCCGGTGTCCTTCCGCTACAAATAATCCGGCAATATATTCTGCGTCCATTCCAATGAAGCCTTGGACCTCCCCGTCTTCCTCAAACACATACACCTCTGCATTCGGCAGCACGGAGCGGACTGTCTCATAATTCTGTCTCCAATACTCTTCTTTTATAAATGGATGAGCCTTTAAGTTTCCCTCCAGCCAAATCTCCATAATTCTATCCAAATCCCGAAACTCAAATAACCGAATCATCTAATCTGACGCCTCCTCTTTCTACTGCTATTATACAGGAGCAGACATGAGATCGCAATATGTTTTTAGAACATTTGTTCTTTTCGTATTTGACCACTGTTCTGGTCTTGCATTGAAAACTTGTATTAAAGACTCAAAGCTGCAGCTCCTGCCCAATCTGACTTCCTCCCAGGCAGTCCCGCCGAAACTCCTCTTCCGTTTTTATGAACAGGTTGTCATTATTGTCTGTATCCCAGAACCCAGTATAGAGCTCACCCTTCTCCGTCCGAATAGGCCGGTAAAACAGTTCTTCTCCCCAGCCGCTATCTGCCATCGCCTTCCACTCTTCCATCACAGCCGCCAGCTCCCGGTCATTTAATTCTCCGTAAGTTCGTACTGTAAGCACACCCCAAAGGCTGCCGGCATATGCTTCTACATCTGGCATCATGGATGCAACCCGTTTTTTAAGCAGTTCAGAATATAGATATTCCGCAAGCCCCTTCTCGGGGCAGCTTTTTAAGCTGACCTGGATTTTTTCCCGGATCATGTTTTCATACGAGAGAAGCTCCTCCCCGCTTAAAAGCTCCGGCACAAAGGATTCACTTCCATTCCAATAGGCAGTTACAGCCAATGAATTGTATAGGCGGAACTCCTGAACAGACGGACTCAGTTCCTGTATCGGATGTGCCTTACAGATCAGCGTGCCAAATATTGTCTCCACCGGCCCATTCTCTTTCATTTTCTTCAAACCAAATTCTTGAAGACGGACATATGGTTCCAGTTCCTTCTCGATGTAAATCTGATGTAGATTCAGCAGATACTTCGCATAGCCCTCCGCTGACAACTCCTGAACCGGGAGGAATTCATAATCTTTATAATTACGGATAATCTGACACGCTGCATCTGCATCCCTGGGAACCTCCGCCTCCAGGGAAGCCAGAAGTTTCTTTCTTGACACAGTGGATTTATCCGCCAGGTTCTGTATCTCCATTGCAATCTGGTTCAGCTCCCTAAATGTGAGCTGCGGTGGCAAGAACTGATCCAACTCCCAGATATTGCTGAGATAGTCTGCCACCTTATCAACGTCATATGTTCTGCACTTCTCCTCCAGGGCCTCCAGCTGTTTCTCCGTCATGGGGAAATAATAACAGTTCTTTTCCGGATACTTCTTATCAAATACCAGATACACCCGGAATACTGCTGCCCCAGGCTGCACCACTTCTGGATTCTGCGTCTTTCCCACTTCCGGTTTTGGTGCCTTGATTCTTGTAATAAGCCCCTCATCTGTCAACCTCTCACTGGCTTTCATATGGAAACGGCCATACGCCTCATAATCAAAATAGCCTGTCAGTTCCACCGGCAGCGTTCTTCCTTCCCGCTCAAACAGATCATGTCCATACTGGTCCAGGGATTTTATCTCTGGATGGCATTCGTACTGATCTAAATGATCCATTGCCTCCACAATCCGCAGCAAAGAATCCGGCTTTTCATTCTGCAGCACAGTCTCGAAGATAGCCCGCTCCTGTTCCGACCAGGAACCAATCTTTGCGGCAAGGTAGTTTAACTGCCCCAGGTTTGACTCCTGAAACACAAATTCTCCGATTAACAGATGAGTCAGACCGGCCACCGGCGCTTCCACATCTCCTATGAATGGAAACATCCTGGAAGGATGGTAACCAGCCAGTTTCTTCTGGACCTGCTCTGCCTGTTCCTCCGAGGCCGGCAGCTTCATCCAGATTCCGCCATCCCAGTTTTCACGCTTCACAAACACTTCCATTTAAGCCCTGCTCCCTTCCTCATTCCTTCTATAATTTAATATGGTTCCGATGATTTAAGTAAGGATATTACTCGGCAGCACTCCCACCTGTTCATTCTGCCCCTGGGATTCTCCTTCCTTCTGTCCCTGAACCAATTCTTCCGACTGAAACAGGGACAGATATCCATTGACCGCCTCCGCTATCTTCTGGTAGTCCTCCTCTTCCATCTCACAATTCCACCAGACAGAATCTATATACGAGCTCAATTCCGGCCCTACCATCCGTTCCCCTTCCGTTTCTTGTTTCAGTCCGGTCACATCACTGATCAAAAACTTCATCTGATCCACCAACCCATTGGTGCGCTCCAGCACCGAGACGGTAAGACGGGTATACCCACTGTCCATAAAGCCCTGTCCCAGCTCAATCTTCCCTCTGAGATTCTCCTCCAGTCTCCCATAGCAGGCTTTCCCCACATAATGCATATCCTGCATTTCAATCCGCCCTTCAAACATTTTTTTCAACTCTTCCGATACCATTGTGCTGTTCCTCCATTTCTACCGTTCCTCCCCCCTATAATACCAACAATAAAACCCCCAGCGGTGATAAGGATATCACATGGTGTCTGGGGACTTTATTCTTGCCACTGTCAGGATCCCGGCAGGCAGGAACCCGTTGATTCTGCCGCCGGTCTTAGTCATATTCATTGATTCTCTGGGACATCACAATCCCTGAGTGGAACTGTATTTCAATCTTATCTTCGCTAATTACCATGATGGCCTTAATCAGCCGCCTGACCAGTTCGTCATCAAACTGGCGTTTTAGGTAGTTGGTCTTTTGGATGTACTGACCCATACCTTCCACTCTCTGGTCGTAGGCTTCGGCCAGCTGCTTTTCCCGGCTCAGCTCTGTCCTCTTTTTCTTGAAGGCCCGGATCTGGTCCGCGATCTCCCGGTACGCCCGGGCGAACTCCTCATCGGCGCTCTCCGTTTTGGTGCTGTCCTCGATTAGGGCCAGCATCTGTTTCTGCAGCGCATCGATCTTCTCATCATATTCGGTTGGCTCCACGTTATCCGAGTAGCTGCCCAGGATCCGGATGACATTATTCCGGAAGGCATCGATGAACTCCCCTTCATCCTTTACCACGGAGTTGACGGCCTCCATAATCGCTTCGTAGAGCGCTTTTTCTTCCAGGCTGGGGGAATGTTTACACTTCTTGGTTCCGCTCTTCAAGCGGCTGTAACAGCGCCACACCGGCTTCTTTGCACCGCCGTTCACCCATACCTGCCTGCGGTAAGGCTGTCCGCACTCTTTGCAGTACATGATGTCGGCCAGCACATACTTGGAACTATATTTTCCCCGGATGGTGGTTCCCTTCTTTTTTGCCGGGCGGTAAACATTCGCCCGGCGGGCCCGTTCCTCCTGTACCTGGTAAAACAGTTCCCGAGGGATAATCGCTTCATGGTTGCCCTCGATGTAATACTGCGGTACGATTCCTTTATTGACCGCCCTCTTCTTTTCCAGGAAATCCACGGTATAGGTTTTTTGCAGCAGCGCATCCCCCATATATTTTTCATTCATCAGCATTTTGGAAATCACCGTGGCATGCCACACGGTGTTTCCTGTCACAGTCCGAATTCCTTCCTTTGTAAGCGTCTCTGCAATTTTGTTAATGCTGTTTCCTTCCAGGTATAACCGGAAGATTCTGCGGACCAGTTTTGCCTCATCCGGCACGATGACCAGATTTCCTTCTTCATCCTTGGTGTATCCCAAAAATTTATTGTGATTTACATACACCACTCCGTTTTCAAACTGCCTCACATACCCCCAGTGGACATTTTCACTCAAGTTACGGCTTTCCTCCTGGGCCTGGCTGCTTAGAATGGTGATCAGCATTTCCCCTCCATCCCCCAGGGTATTGATGTTCTCCTTTTCAAAATACACGGCGATATTCTTTGCCTTTAATTTTCGGATATGGGTAAGGGAGTCTACCGTGTTCCTGGCAAAGCGGCTGATGGATTTTGTGATGACCATATCAATTTTCCCTGCCATACAGTCATCAATCATTGCTTGAAAGTCATTCCGCTTACGGGTCATGGTAGCGCTCTTCCCGTCATCTGCATAGATTCCTGCAAACACCCATTCCGGGTTGCTGTTGATTTTTTCTGTATAATAATTCACCTGTGCTTCATAGCTGGTCTCCTGCTGTTCCTGCAAGGTACTGACCCGGCAGTAGGCGGCTACCCGCAGCCGCTTATATTGGGCCCTTGTATCACGGCTGAATTCCGGATTGGCTGGAATTACAGAGATGTTTTTCTTTACAACGGTTGCTGTTCTGGCCCGTCTCATCCGGTTTCCTCCCTTCTGCTGCTTCCTGGATAGGAAGCTCGATTTTTACACCATTCATTAATTCAAATTCGAACCGTCTGTCCTTGTGAACGGTAATTCGATGTATCGTTGCCTTAAAAAGTTCACTATTAAATTCTTTTTGGAGTAGGTTTTCTTCCAGGGCTGTTTTTAGTTTTTCTGTCTGGTAATTCTGGTCCTGAATTTTGGACACCCGGTACTGTAATCTGGCCCGCTCATAAATCAGCCGTACCATCTCCTCGGATGGATACTCCGGCTTTTCCTCCAATTCCTGCAGCTTTCTGGTCAGTTCTGCCGCCTCACGGCTATATGGCAGGCCCTGCATGATGGTTTCCGGCTCTATTTGGAACCTCCCATCCTTCACCCCTCTCATCAGTTCCATAAATGCTTGG
This sequence comes from Clostridium sp. MCC353, assembly GCF_018785315.1. GTDB lineage: Bacteria > Bacillota > Clostridia > Lachnospirales > Lachnospiraceae > CHH4-2. The sequence continues at coordinate 16,278 of NZ_WQPN01000163.1, forward strand.
ATGATCTGGCTGTCTACCAGGAATATGTTCCGGCAGCACACCCTGTTTTCATTTATGTAGTGCTTACACTTCCAGACGATTTTTTCTCCCGGCTGTTTACAGTGCTCCAAGTACCGGCGGTAGGGCTGCCCGCAGACTCCACAGACCAGACTGCCTGCGAACATAGAGCGATTCCTGAAGCTGTTAGGCTGCATGATGCGCCCCAACTCCCTGCTCTTTTCTATCCTGCGCTCCTGTACCTTGGTGAACAGTTCTGCTTCTATCATTGTTGGATAAAATTCATCTCCCAGATACTTTCGGTTCTCCAGGATTTTTCCAACCGTCCCATGATTCCACACTGGCTTATGGTTTGCATTGAGCGCCCCCTGTTCTGTAAGTTTTCTCGCAAGCTCATACAGGGAAGCTCCTTCTGAATACTCCCGGAAGATTCGATTTATAATCTCTGCCGTTTCTGGATCAATTACTATTTTTCCTTCCGCCATCCGATATCCCAGCGGCATATGGCGTTGTCTCATTCTCAACTCACCTCCTGTTCATTTTCTTCCAGTTCCAGGCCGTTCTTCAGACGGAATACCAGCCGGCGCCCGGGCAGCACTGTGATATGGTCCACCAGTAGTAGGAACAGTTCCTCGTCATACGCTTCCAGGATGGCGGGACGGTTGCGGAAGACGCTTATCAGATATTCGGTCTGGGATATCTCCCATTCAAAGGCCTTCTGTCCCTGCAGCTGCCGCAGCCGTCTCCGGTCCGCTTCCAGCTGTGCCTCAATCTGATTTTGTCTCTCGATAAAAATGGCAGAGCTTATGCTGCCTTCGGTTAATGCCCTGCCCAGCCTGTATCCCTGCCGTTTTAGTTCCTGGATATTCTGTTCTATCTCCTGGATCTCCCAGTCCTGCTCCGGGTTGCTCTGGATGGTCTTCAGCGCCGCCAGCATGGGGATCAGGATCTCCTCATAATTGCTGGCAAGCCGGTTCCAGAGCGTAAGAAATGCAGCCTGGATGACGTCCTCGCGGACTGCCTTCTGGCTGCATTTCTTACTGTCTTTAATATGCTGGTAGCAACACCACTGGATTTTTTCATATGGCTTTCCGATGTAGATTTTCTGCCTGCGAAATTTTGTCCCACACTCCCCGCAGAGAATCCGGCTGCTGAATGCATACCGGTTCTGATATACACTGGTATCCTCCACACACTGCCTTTCCCTCCGATACTCATAAATCTGGCGGATAGCCGCAGCCTCCTCTCTGGTAATGATGGGCTCATGGTCATCTGCTATCAGATACTGGGGCAGTTCTCCCCGGTTGTTTTTGCGAATGAATGGGACTCCATCGGTCGTATAGGTTTTCTGAAGCAGCAGATCCCCTTCATATGCACAGTTCTGAAGAATCCCCTTTACCACACTGTCCAGCCATTCCTTTGCTCCACGGATCGTGGGAATCCCTGCTGTTTCCAGTTCTGCGGCAATGGTGTAGGACCCTTTCCCTCCCAGGTATTCATCAAAAATCCAGCGCACGATCTCTGCCTCTTCTTTTTTGATAACTAGCTCTCCATACTCATTATTCTCATAACCATACGGTGGGCTGCTTATAATGAATGTACCATTTCGGAATCTCCGAACTACCGACCACTTATTATTGGTGGAAATACTCTCGGATTCTCCCTGGGCGATAGAGCTCAAGATGGTAATCATCTGCTCGCTCTTTTCCATAAGGGTGTTAACCCTCTCCTTCTCAAAGTAAACGCCTATCCCAAGGGCCTTCAGTTCCCGGATAGCTTTGATGCTGTCCAACGTGTTTCTGGCAAACCGGGTCACGGATTTTGTCAGGATCAAATCAATTTTTCCCTGCCGGCAGTCCTCCATCATCTGCTGGAAGTCATCTCTCCGGTACAACTTTGTGCCGGTCCGGCCTTCGTCTGCATAGATACCGGCCAGCACCCAGCCCTCCTTCTCTCCAATCAGCCGGGTATAATAGTCTACCTGGGCTTCAAAGGAATTCTTTTGGTCCGCCGAGTTCGTACTGACGCGGCAGTAGGCGCAGACACGTTTGACTTCCACCGCATTGGCGGCGGAACCGCTGCTAACAGGCTCGATTTTTGTGATTTTCTTTACAACCTTCTTCGTCATAGGCTTCTCTCCTTCCTTTCTTTTTTCTCCTGTTAGCACCACACAATACCACAAGTTTTCAGATATATCCAGTGTTTTTACCCATATACTTTCGACAATTCCGGAGAAAATGTTTCCCGGTTCAAAGTATCGATTTTTTTGTATTCCTCATCCGAGATAAAGCCATTTTCCAGCATCAGATTCAGCAGTTTCCGGGCTACACTGTACCGGACTTCATTTGTTTCTTTTTTCTGTTCCATGGCCTGCCTCCTAATGAATGGATAAATTTGGACTGTCTTCCGGTATCGCCAATGCCGAGTCCTTTAACACAGAAGTGCAAAGCACTTCCATCTTCCCCTGTTCCGGCGAATAAGCCTCCACACCAAAGCTCTGTAAAAACTCTGCATAGGCAATGATGTCCTTTGCATTGCGGCTCAGGCGGTCGGGACCGATCACCACCAGAATATTCACACTCTGCTGTGATACCGCATCGGTCAACGCCTGGAGGCCGGGCCGGTTCATATCCCGGCAGGAACCGGTGTCCTGGGAATGACCGACTACCTCCCAGCCCATGCAGGAGGCATATTCGGTTAGCTTCTGGTCCTGCCGCTTCAAGCTCCCATACCGGTCCTCCGGCGCATCGATCCGGGTATATACCCATGCTTTTTTCTTTTCGTTCATAAGATCCTCTCCCTCCTATTCTGGATTTCTACGTTCAATCGAACTTTAAATCTATATATACGGCTCAGCTCTTTCTGCCGTTTCGTTGTTTTTCGTCTAACTAAGGCCGATGCTGATCCGCAGCGCATGATCTACCTGCCTCATATCCTCTTCCGTCAATCGGCCTATGTACTCCCGCAGACGGACACGGTCGATGGTCCGGATCTGTTCCAGCAGTACAACGGAATGTTCTTTCAGGCCACAGGGCTTGGGATTGATTGGGACATGGGTCGGCAGCGGATGCTTGTCCTGTCTGCTGGTCACGGCCGCTACAATTACAGTAGGACTGAACCGGTTCCCCATATCATTCTGGATCATCAGCACTGGCCTTACGCCGCCCTGTTCGCTGCCGGTTACCGGTGTCAGGTCTGCATAGTATAAATCGCCCCTTAAAATATTCACTTTGGTTCTCCCCTCTCTTACTCGATTTTCTGGAAACAAAAAATCCCCTCACTCGTATTGAACAAGGGGATGAAACTCTATGTAGTTTTATCCAGTTCTCTTTTAAAGCCGGACTTTACGCAAAGGATAGTTTTCCTGCTCCTTTCGGTAATCTTCCCACATCTGTTTCCAGTCGATGCTGTCGCGCTTGCAAGGGTCGTGATGGGCCGATTCTTCTCTCCCAAATCGGATATACATTGCCACGGCCTTTTTACTATCATTCCTCATGATTTGCTTCCTCCTCTGATGTTCTATTCTTTCTGTACCACAACATATCTGAATGATCCCAAAACATCTATCACCATATCCAATAAAAATGGATGGTATTCTTAGCCAATCTGACAAAAATTCACTGTTTCGATAAACTGTATCTGATGGCGGCGGTTAAGAAACTGCCGCCGCCACACAGTATAAAAACGTACTTGTTCTTCATTTCATTTTTATTAAATACTTCATGCTCCTATTCGGCACACCTCCCCGGAGCCTGGCAGTCGATTACAACCGGCCCTGGCAAAGCCGTCATGGGCACAGCATTCTTTGCTGCCCCAGCCGGGATCTCCGGCTGCCGCTCTCATTGCGTGATCCCTCGGTCAAGAGGGGCTGTGACTGAACGGAAGTATCATCATAGGCTGCCCAGGTCATGGCGGGATGGCCCTGCCACGGGCCATTTAAAGAACAGAAAAAACCGCTCTGCACCTTCGATATGATCGGATTGACAGAATACTAGAGATCCTGCAGGTGGTCGTGGCGTATCTTTCTATGCCGCTTTCGCTTTCGCGCTGGACAGCTAACGTATCGTAATCGCTGGATATGAAATTTTCAAGGAACAACGGGGACTGAATAAGCCCCTTCACTCCTATAAAGGAAAAAGTGAAGGGGCCTACAACCTCAGAAAACAAAAAATTTATTCTATTTTTTCACGGAGCTTTCTCAGAAGCCGTTTCTTCCGCTTACTCACTGCCTGCTGGGTGACTCCGAGGCGGGCTGCCAGCTCGCCCTCCGTAATCCCAGAAAAGAACAAAGCATCAATTAACAGGCGTTCCTCCACATTCAGTTCATCCAACGCATGGTACAGTCTGCGGTTATCTTCGGCCCGGATCATCTCCTCCTCAATTCCCGGAGCCGAACGAACCACACGGTATTCCGCGTTCACCCCTTCCTCCTGGAACCGTTCCAGCGACATCTCGATCTGTCGGATGACACGGTTCTGATATCGTTCCGCCTCACGGGCTTTATGATAGGCGTAATAAACTTCTCTGCTCACTTCCACACGTTCTCTCTGTACAATAATGGTATAAATCCTTTCTTCCGCCATAGGGCTTGTCCTCCAATTCTTGAAATTTGAAATGAAGAACAAGCCCGGCGGTGAACGGCACCGGGTGTTATGAACAGAAACACAGAAAGCATAAGGGCTGGACGATGTGTAATCTTTTGCATCCTGCTGCCTGTGTCTGTCTTTTTTCTGTATTAATCGCTGATCCCTATCCCCAGCCGGGAACAGAGACACAGACTGACTTTGTTTCAGGCCGATTCCGTTTTCTGTGTTACAGCTGACCTATAATATCGCTGCTTTTGATCAGCAGCGGCAAGGAAATCAACCAACGCAAAAAAATCCCCCCAAACATCAGCGGTGCTCAGGGAGATTTATTTTCTATGACCATGTTAACAAAACCCTCTCAGCACGGCTTTTTTTTGACGGGCTGCCGGGTAAAATGTATGTTAAATAATCCACAATATCAGCTTAAATGAGATTATAAAATAGGGGAGGGGGATATTTGGGGGATTTTCGGGGAAAATTGGGGGAAGGCTTCGGCACCTTTCGACAAAAATACCGAGAAGCATAACGTCTTCTCGGTATTTTTCAAAATGATTTATTTTTTGCTTTCATCAACAAAGCGGTATCCAATGCCCCAGACATTTTTAATATATTCCCGGTTGTAGGCTGTCAGCTTTTTCCGGAGGGTCTTAATCTGGCTCTTTACCGCTTCGTCTATATCATAGGCATTTTCATTATTCCAGACCAGGCTGTAGAGCTGCTCTTTGCTCAGAACCTGGCCTGCATGGCTTGCTAAGCAAAAAAGCAAGTCAAACTCCTTACGAGTCAAATTTAATTCCTGGCCATCTAGCATCACAATCCTTCGTTCCGGATCAATCAGCAAGTCCATACCGAACGCCAATGTATAGCAGCGACTTTTCGGGGCATTTAAGTTGATATATAAATCCATCAAAGATTCCGCTTGAGCCAGACATTCTTCCAATTCGTATGGTTTTTCCAGATATGCATGAGCTCCTGCTTGATATGCAGCCAGTTTAGCTTCTTGACCCGGCTTGGAGGAAAGAACTAAAATAGGAATGGTTTTAGTATTTCTCATTATTTTAAGTAATTCCTGACCATCTGCCTCTGCAAGAAAAATATCCATAATTACAAGGCAGTATTCCTGTTCCATGAAGCGCTTAAGTCCTTCAGATACAGAGTTAGCATAATACACATCTGTTGTAGGGCTTTGCAATGAATATTTTATTTGATGACAAACCTTTATATCATCATCAATTATTAATACCTTTTTCTTCAATACTACCACCTTAACTTTCGTGTATTTTAATTTTGCCCTAAAAATACAGGATATTGTTCTTTTGCATTGATATCAGTATCTGTCACTACATTTCTCTTATTCTATATCTGCTATCCTCCGTCATATTTTCTGGTCCCCCACCGACCACACATGCTTCTCCTCTTTGCTTTGCGGTGTATTCTGGGCCATAACACCTACCAGCTTATGGGGAACATAAGCCTCCTCCAAATACGCAAGCTCCTCTGCGTCCAGTTTCACCTCCACTGCTTTTGCAGCACCCTCGATATGATGAGGTTTTGTCATGCCCACAACGGGAGAGGTCACTTTCTCGAGCAACCATGCCAGGGAAATTTCTGTCATGGAAACCTTATGCCGTTCCGCCAATTCCGCCACACGGTCAATGATGATCTGATCCTGTGCGGCTGTGTCGCCATATTTCAGTTTCGCGTAACTGTCCTCCTGCAGACGTTTTGAAGTCTCTCCCGGATGCTTTGACAATCTGCCGCCTGCCAGGGCGCTGTAGGGTGTCATGGCGATATGTTCTTCCTGACAGTAAGGCGCCATCTCCCGCTCCTCCTCCCTGAAAATCAGATTGTAATGCCCCTGAACCGACACAAATCTGGCAAATCCGTCCCTCTCCGCCAGAGCATTCGCCTTGGCCAACTGCCAGGCATAGCAGTTGGAAATGCCGATATACCGGACTTTCCCCTCTTTCACCAGGCGGTTTAAGCCGTCCATAATGTCATAAAGCGGGGTCCCGTAGTCCCACATATGATAGATATACAGATCCACATAGTCCATTCCCAGATTTTTAAGGCTCATCTCCGCCATCCGCCGGATATGCTCCTGCCCGCTGATTCCCTGGCTGATCTCATCTGCCGTCCTCGGCATGAATTTCGTTGCGACCACAACGTCCTCACGTTTCGCAAAATCCCGCAATGCGCGGCCTAAGTATTGCTCGCTGGTCCCGCTCTGATAACCGACGGCCGTGTCAAAGAAATTAATTCCCAAGTCCAGTCCCTGTTTAATGATTTCTCTGGAGTGTTCCTCATCCAGTGTCCAACTATGCTGTCCCCTAGACGGATCTCCGAACCCCATACAGCCCATGCAGATACGGGATACATTTAAGTCAGAATTTCCAAGTTTTGTGTAGTTCATAAATCTCCTTTCCGGCTTTTACAAAAGTCCTCTTCCCGATACAAATTCCTCCCGGCTTCTACTCCATGATTTCCATAGAGCCTGTAAAATCATCCGCTTTCCCGACCAGCACTTCCAGTCCGCTTTCCACTTTTCCCAGGGGAACCAGTTCATCGGAATGGCGGAAATCTCCGTAAAAGATCGTGAAATTTCCCCATGGCCGGTAGATGACCATCTCCCCGGCCACCGGGTCATAGCCTGGTTCCTCATCTGCGATAGAGAACGGCTCATCCGAGACGTTAGCCGGCTTCTCGATTCCTGAAAGGTCATAAAACTCCAAATTCTCCATAGGCAGCCGCTCTAAGAATGCCACGGCTGCCGTATTGTCATACATGGCGATAATTACCTCTTCTCCGTCTACCGTCAGCTTCACCCTTATGCCATTGTATCCCGGGCTGCTCCCATCCGGATAGGTTCCAATTTCTGTTCCTCCTGTTTGCACGGCAAAAGAATACTGGGAACCGTCAGATGATTGCGCTTCCGCAGATGTCTGTGTTTCCGCAACTGTTTCTGCAACTATCTCTGCGGCAGTGGTACCTGGCGCTGCAGATTCCCTGTTTGCACTGCAGGCAGTTACCAATAGCACTGCGGCAGCCGCCAGAAATCCTGTCAATTTTATTTTCTTCATATAATGATAGTCTCCTTTTTTTCTCTGTGCTCATACCCGCGCGAATCCAATCTTTTCCATCCACCCCCGAATCTGATCCTCCAATCGGATTCCCCCGTCTCCCATGACCGAAAATCCCGGCAGTATCTTAGATCCCGGGCAGAGGGAGGCAATCCCTCCCGCCACCCTCCCCATACCGCTCCCGCCATGGGTACAAAATGGGATCACAGTCTTTCCCGCCCAGTCAAGACCGGTCAAAAAAGAAGTAAGTGGAGGCGTCATGGCCCCGCACCAGTTAGGCGTCCCTGCAAAAACAATGTCATACTCTTCCGCTTTCACTGACACAGGCAGAAGTCTTGGATGATATCCATCACGGATCTCACGCCTTGCCCTCAGTACCAGATCCTGGTATCCCGGCGGATACGGCTGCCTCGGATAAATACAGCACAGTTCTCCCCCGGCTGCCTGTTGGATTGCCTTCGCCACCTGAAGGGTATTCCCCGAATAAGAATAGCATACCGTTAATAGTTTACTTGCCATTGAAACCACCCCCAGCCGCTTATCACAGGCACATATTCAGTATTTTTACCACATCTTCTTCTTTTAAAGGCACATATGCCTGTCCTAAACACCCTACCTGCACGGCCTTTGCCGCCATCTGCGGAAACTTTGCGTCATCAATCCCAAACTCTTTTAAGCTGGATGGCAGACCGATCCGCCGGAAGAAGGCTTCCGTGGCATCAATCCCCTTGTTTGCCAGGGCAAAGCGGTCCTCCTCCCCTGCAATCCCCCAGACATTCACCGCATAATCACAGAATTTATCCACCGTATCCTCCGACAGGATATAGCGCATCCACTTGGGGGTCAATACAGCCAGCCCTGCGCCGTGGGTAATATCGTAATGGGCGCTCAACTCATGCTCGATATAGTGACAGCTCCACATAAAGTTCTTTCCGGTAGTGACCAGGCCGTTCAGCGCCAGGGAACTGGTCCATAAGAGCTGCGCTCTGGCCTCGTAATTTTCCGGGTCCTCCAGGGCGATAGGAGTATATTTGATGGCTGCCCGCAGAAGTCCCTCACTGATGGCGTCCGGCACAAAAGCCGGCTCCCGGTCAAAATAACTCTCGATCACATGGGACATCATATCCGCAGAACCGGAAGCGGTCTGATAAGGCGGCACGCTGTAGGTGTTCTCCGGATTCAGCACTGCCACCTTGGGAAGGAGCAGCGGATGGCCCATAAGAAGCTTCTCGTTGGTCTCCATATTGGAAATGACAGCCGCACAGTCCATCTCGCTTCCTGTTGCCGCAATGGTGAGCACTACCGCAACGGGAAGCGCTTTTGTGATCTGCCCTTTTCCGGTCAGAAGATCCCACGCATCCCCGTCATAAAAGGCCGCCGCCGCAATAGCCTTGGAACAGTCGATGGTGCTGCCGCCGCCCACCGCCAGGATCATGTCGATGCCTTCTTTTTTACAGATTTCGGCTCCCTTGTTGACTGTGGTGACTCTGGGGTTTGGCTCTACGCCGTCCAGCTCAAATACCTCAAAATCCTTTAACATGCCTATGATTTTATCATACAAACCACTCTTTTTGATGCTCCCGCCACCGTAAGTCAGAAGGACCTTCTTTCCATAAGCGGCCAGCTTCGCCGGTAGCTCCTCCTCTTTACCGGCTCCGAATAAAACATCACAGGGTACATAAAATTCAAAACTCTTCATCGTATTTGCTCCTCTTTCTATGATTGTGCCATCTCTTGATTCTGATATTCTTCCTTCATGAAACCGCTTACTGCGCTGCTATCCCGTTTTTGTCCAGCCAGGCCGTTATGTCTCCTGCCAGGCTGGATCCGCCCGAGTAAGATATGGCCAGACCTTCTGACATCTCTGCCTCCGGTGCCAGCTTCGCAATGGCCGTCAGGCTCTGTCCGAACCGTCCGCCGCCATGACTGCAGAATGGGATGATGGTCTTACCCGCAAAATCATATTCCTCCAAAAAGGACGCCACCGGCATGGGGATGGACGCCCACCAGTTGGGATATCCCAGGAATATCACATCGTACTGTGACATATCTTCCACATGGCTTGCCAGTTCGGGCCTGGCCTGGACGTTCTGATCCTTCTGGGCCTGGTCGAGAACCGTGCTGTAATCGTTGGAATATGGGTGGACCATCTCTATCTCAAAAAGCTCTGCCCCGGTCTGGGAAGCGACCTCCCGGGCAATCCCTCTGGTATTTCCACCCCAGGAGAAGTAAGCAACCAGCATCCTGCCGTTCCCCTGGATATCGGTCATTTCCGTGTCTTCTCCCTGAATCAATCCTGAAACGACCGTCCCGCTTTCACCGGAACCCTCTGCGTTTCTGGCAAGGCGCAGTCCCACGTTATAGGCGCTGTTTTCCTGGGGCATGGCGGCTCGATAGGCGCTGCGGAGGTTTTTAGCAAAATCATTCCATCCTCCGCCCCGGTTTACCCGTCTGGTCCCACTCTCCGGGCCGGTAGGATTTTCCAATGAAGTTGATTCATAAGCGCCATAATAATCCCAAACCCATTCCCCTACATTTCCATGCATATCGTAGAGTCCCCAGGCGTTTGGCAGGAAGCTGCCAACTGCCGTGGTGGTCTGCCGGTATACGCCCGGTTTCGTCTCCAGATTCCCCTGAGAAAAGTAGTTATCCTCGATCATGTAAGGATAGTCGCCCCAGTAGTTGGCCTCCTCAGCGCTGATGGAGGTCTGGGTGTTAAAGGGAGTGGTGGTTCCCGCCCTGCAGGCATACTCCCATTCCGCCTCTGTGGGCAGACGGTAGCCGGATGCATCCCGGTTCCAGCTTACGGTATTGTCCGCTATCTCATAGACCGGTTCCAGTCCCTGACGTTCGCTTAAAGTGTTGCAGAAACGGATCGCATCCAGCCAGGACACAGTCTCAACCGGAAACTCATCTCCGAAAAAAGCGCTGGGATTTGCTCCCATGACCTGACTATACTCGTCCTGTGTCACCTCATAAGGCGACATGTAAAAATCATCCAGGGTGACGGCGTGGAGAATTTCGTCCGCGCTCCTCCATGCCTCTTCCTCCGGACTTCCCATCTGGAAGGTCCCTCCCTGGATCCGTACAAATCCATCCTCTGCTGCTCCAACTCCTGTTCCCCCATTGCCGGAAGAAAGAGCCTGTGAGCCGGACGTGGGTTCCGATTCGGCGGTCTGGGTTTCCTGTCCCTGAACCGTTCCGGTCTGCTCCGTACTCCGTCCGCACCCGGCCAGGGTTCCGGCCAAGGAAAATGCCAAAATTCCCATACACAGCATATGTGTTTTTCCTTTCATTCTGTTTCCTTTCCTTATCTGTAACAGTTTAGGACGATGCCGTCCTAAATAATCACCCTTATCTTTTCTAATATCCCAGTTTTTCCAGCCAGCCCGCAACCGCTTCCTGCGCCTGCGCCACCTCCGTCATACGCACCTCCAGTCCCGGTTCCATCACCTTTGCCCCAGGGATCAGCTCTCTCATCCTTTCAATGGAGCCTGAAAAGCCGCTGCTGGCGCTGGTCACGAAGGGGATTACCGTCTTCCCAGAAAAATCATACTCTTCCAGAAAGCTGTATACGGCCATGGGCATATCATACCACCAGTCCGGGAAGCCAAGGAACACCACCTCGTACTCCTCCATGTTCTCCACATGGGAGGACAGCTCCGGGCGGTACTTCTGGTTTCGCTCTTCCCCTCCCTGATCGATCAGATCGTCATAATTGACCGGGTAAGACTGAACTGTGCGGATGGAAAACAAGTCTCCGCCGGTCTGGGTCTGTATCATCCTGGCTACGGCCTCCGTACTGCCCTGAACTTCATCCCCGATCAGTTGGATGCTTGCCGAAGCAACCGCATCCAAGTCCGAATCTTCCAGAGAACTGTCCAAGGATCCATAGGGGCCTCCGCCCTGGAGAATTTCCTCCAACTCAGCTTCCGTATTGTCCAAGCGTGTAAAATAAGCGATCAATATCCTGGAACCGTCTGTCCGATTCTCATCGGATATCCCAGCAGACGGGCGTGTTCCGGCATTGTCCATATCCGTGGACGCAGCTGTCTGGGCAAAGCTCGTTTCTGTGCCACCTTCCTTCGTACAGCCGGAAGCAAACAGCAGCATGGCTGTTGCCAGAATAGCAATCTGTCTTTTCATCCATATCTCCTTTATAAATCCAATCCATCAAGCCATTCCTGAATCTCCGGCTGGGCGTCCTTTACCTCCGGACGGTATACGCCAATGGGATCCAGAACTCTGGCGGATTCCGGCAGAGCCTTTTTTAAATCCTGAATCGTGGCCGCCAGTCCACCTGTTCCGTGGGTGCAGAACGGGACAACCGTTTTTCCGGAGAAATCATATTCCTCCACAAAGGAAAGAACCGGCATGGGAAGGGTGTACCACCAGTTGGGGAATCCCAAAAAAACGATATCGTAGTCCTCCATATTGTCCACATGAGTGGACAGCGCTGGCCTTGCCCGGTCTGCTTTCTCATCCGCCGCCCGGTTCAAGCATTCGTCATAGTCGCTGGAATAAGGTTCTTCCACCTTGATGGAAAATAAATCCCCTCCCACCTCCTGCCTGATCCAGTCAGCCATCAGCGCAGCATTCCCGGGTGGCAGGACGCTGGCAGACGTGGTCGCATCCACATCCACAGAATCCGGATTCTCCACATGGGTGTTGTCTGCCCATGTAAAATAAGCAATGAGGATGTTCTCCCCCTTGGTCTTTGTCTGCGGCGAATCGGCTTTCGCCGTCTCCGTCCGTGCCAAACTCTTCTGCGCCGAATCTACTTGTGCTGCCTTCGTCTGCGCCGCCTCCACTAATTTCGTCTGGAGCGGTTCCACTTCTGCCTCAGGCTGGTTCTGTGCTGCCCCGCATCCGGCAAGTATGGCTGCCGCCGCGGCCGCCAGAAGTCGCTGTTTCCATCGTTTCATTGATACTCTCCTTCCATCTTTCCTCTATCCAATCAAGTTCACTGCCAATCCCGTTATCAGGGAAAATCCCATCACAAAGAGCAGATAAATCCCAAACCGTTTTGCTCCCAGCACAATCTTTAAAGCCCCCAGATTGGTGATTTTCGTCGCCGGTCCGGTGATCATAAAAGCTGCCGCCGAACCCATGCTCATGCCGGACATGAGCCACTGCTGCAGAAGCGGTATGGTGCCGCCCCCGCAGGCATACAGGGGGACGCCGATGGTGGCGGCCATCAGCACGCCAAAGCCGTTTCCTTTTCCAAACAGGTTCCCGACCCCTTCCGCCGGCACGTATCTCTGAAACACTGCAGAAAGCAAGATTCCAAAAAGGAAATAACCGCCTGTGGCCTTCACATTCCTGCCCAGGTTCTTTAAAAACCGCAGGAATAAATTGGGATCCGTATCCCGGTTCCCCGGGCCGTCCATCCCTGAAAAATCAAAATAATTTCCTTTGTAAAAGAAGCGGACCAGCAGGCCTGCTGCAATCCCGCATAAAAAGCAGGACAAAAACCGGATTAGCAGCGCAGAGACGCCCAGGGCCCCGCTGTAGATCAAAAGCTGCGGGTTTAAGAGGATGGAGCTCATCATAAACGCCGCCAGCAGATCATCCCCCATGCCTTTCCTGGAAAAGGAGGCGGCAATAGGGATCGTCCCGTACATACAGAGCGGTGAGGCAATCCCTAAAAGGCTTGCCGGGATCAGTCCCAGCACGCCCAGCTTCCGGTTTTTGAGTGCCTCCATGGTTCCATGGATCTTTCCTTTTCCAAACACGGAAACCGCCGATCCCAGCGCCATGCCAAGCACCCAGTACCAGAAGATCTGGCGGAACTGGAGGCTGAAATAATACCACAGGTAAATGACTTCCCGCCGTATGATATCACTCATCGATACTCTCCAGATTGTAAGTGCGGCTGCCCAGTCCGACCTTCTCCGCATGGGCCAGGGTCAGGAGCCCGTTCCGGGATTCAATCCGCTGCACCAGGGAAGCTCCGTCCTCCGCGCCGTATACCAGGTCGATACACGCCTGGTCCACCGCCACCGGATCAAAGGACGCCAGGATGCCGATATCGTGCATATCCGGCTCCGCCGGGTTCCCGTCACAGTCACAATCCACGGAAAGCCGGTTCATCACATTGATATAGACCATCCTTCCGTCCATGGCGTCAGCCACGGACTTGCCTGCTTCGGCCATGGATTCCAGGAAGGGATCCTGGGCCGCTCCCCACATGCTTCCGCCCTTGCCGGCCGTATGGATATGGTTTTTCCCCTCGGAGGAGGCGATACCGATGGAGATATTCTTGATGGCTCCGCCAAAGCCTGCCATGGCGTGGCCTTTAAAATGGGACAGCACCACATAATAATCATAATTGGCAAAATGAGCGCCCACATAGTTTTCCGTCAGGTTCCTCCCTCCGGTAACCGGAAGTGTCATGGAACCGTTGGCATCCATGATATCCACGTCCGCAATGGCCGTATAGCCGTGGTCAGCAGCCAGCTGGCGGTGGTACGCGGTGCTGGCCCGGTCGCCGCCATAGGCGGTATTGCATTCCACAATGGTTCCCTTTACCTCATGAACCAGATCCCCGATCAGTTCCGGACGCAGATAGTTGCTTCCGTTTTCACCGGTGCTGATCTTCACCGCCACATACTCCCCTGTAGCAGGAGTTCCCAGGGCATTGTAAATTTTCATCAGGCCCTCTGGACTGATGTCCGTGGTCATATATACCGTTGGCGCAGCCTCTGCCTGGCCTGCAGTGTCCTGATGGCCATCGTTTCCATTCTTCTGTGCCGTGTCCTGCCGCCCGGCTGCGGCTGCTTCCCGGTTCTGTCCGGACGTTCCGGTTTCCGGCGTCTCCGCCCTGGCCTCTATCACAGTTCCGTTTGTGATACCGGAATTGCTGTCGGAACATCCTGTGATTATACCTATTGCACAGGCGCAAGCAAACACTAATCCAACTTTTTTTCGCATATTGTTTCCCTTCATTTTCATGTTTTCTCGTTTCATGCCTTGACCTCCCGTTTCTCTCCGCCTGCCTCCCGTCTCCGGTTCTCTTTTCTGCCGCCTTGAGCCTTCCTGACCAGCTTCGCGCCATAATGGGCCAGATAAACAAAAAGTCCCATCAGCGCCAGATAATCGATATAGAACCACAGCTTCGATTCCCCATAATCCAGGAACACAAATTCTGTACGGACCAGCATATAGGTCAGCAGGTCCCGCCGGATCAGGACGTTCAGTCCATAGACCGCTATGGCAGTCCCGCACAGCAGGCCCAGCAGTCTCCCGCCTGGCACGGCTATCGCTCTCCCACCTGCTGCTTTTTTGTCTGCCACTTTTTGTTTCTCCGCTCCCCCGCCAGTCATTTTCCCCATCACTCCAAGGAGTATATTCCAGTGCAGTCCCAGATGGAGGGCCATAAGAACCAGCCCCCAGTAAGCCGACGCCATATGCAAAAGCCTTGCTGATGACAATCTCCCCGGAACCGGCAGTTCGGAAAACACATACCTTGACAGGACGATACCGCTGTACATCAGAATAGCCATACAGGCCAGAAGCAGGAAGTTGAGCAGCGTCTGTATGAGCCTTATGGCGGAATACCTCCCTTTTCCCAGTCCCTGATACCAGTTTCGGTTTAGCAGGTTATGAAACACAAACAGGACGAAAAGTGCCGCGCCGCCCCATTCATGGGCTGCTTCTCCCCACAGATGATAGGCCATCAGGAAAAGCAGAAGCAGGGTCATCAGTATATCTGTGATTAATTTCAGTTTCAGTTTTGGATTCATGTTTTCCCGCCTTTTCTGTCCAGTGATCCGTTACTGTCCCATTCCAATGGATGCAAGCCATTCCTCAACCTGCGTTCCGGCTCCGGCTGCGTTTCCTCCGCTGATCTCAAACCCCTCCAGGATTTCCGCTCCCTGTGCGCTCTGTTCTACACTGGAAAGGCTCCGGCCGAACCCGCCGCTGCCGTGGGTACAGAAGGGGATCAGGGTCTTGCCGTTAAAATCATGGGACTCCAGGAAGGTCAGCACGGTCATGGGGGTGTCTCCCCACCAGTTGGGGTATCCCACAAAGACCACCTCGTAGTCATCCCAGTTCTCCACCTGTCCGGCCAGCTCCGGCCTGGCATTTTCCTTCTGCTCTGCCTGCGCCTGGTCTAACAGCGCATCATAATCGTCCGTATAAGGAACAGCCGGAGTGATCTCAAACAGCTCCCCGCCTGTCTGCTCCTGAATCAATTCTGCCAGGGCCTCCGTATTGCCGGACCAGGAGAAGTAAGCGATCAGCGGGCGTTTTCCCCCTTCTGCGGTTTGTTCCGAAGAATCCGCATTGTCCTGTGTCTCCATCCCGGACTCCTCTGCCGATGCTGTCTGGGTCTGACTCTCCTGCGTCTGGCTTCCCTGTGTATTCTCTTCTGCTGTCTGCATTGCAACTTCGGAAGTCTGCGCCGCAGTAGTTGCGCCGGCAGTTCCGGAACAGGCCGTCAGTCCCAGGACAAGGATTCCTGCTAGCATTACATTAAATACTGTTTTTCTCATCTTTCTTCTCCTCGCAATAATATTTTACTGTACATGGGTTCCCGCAGGCTACCGCATAATCCGGAATGGAATCCCTGACCACGCTGCCCGCGCCAATGACCGCATGATTCCCAATGGTTACTCCGGGCAGGATCATGGCCCCGCCGCCGATCCATACATACTCTCCGATGGCAACCGGGAGCGCATAAGTCTTGATGGCGGTAGCTCCGTCTCCCAAATCCCAGAAACGGCCCGCCGGCTCCTTGTCGTGCATTGCCGTGTAGATCTTCACATCCGGCCCGATCAGGGTGTTTCTCCCGATTGTGATCCTGCCGGTGTCCATCAGGCTGCAGTTCATGTTGATCAGGCAGTTATCGCCGATATGGATATTGTTTCCGTAATCCACATAGAACGGCTGGTTCACCCGGCTGTTCTTTCCAACGCCTCCCACCAATTCTGCCAGGATCCTTTCTTTCCCCTCCGCGTCCTCAGAAAGAAGCATGTTATATTCTCTCGCCAGGTTTTTCGCACGATGGTACTGCCTGCGAAGCTCCGGATCACGCGCGTCGTAAATCTCTCCTGACTGTTTCTTTTCCAGCTCTGTCAACTTAAATCCTCCTCTCTGTCTATATTTTAACTTCATATCTTTATTATAAAATTGCTGGTTCATTATGTAAAATGCTTATGCCATATCATTAATCATGCGCTAAGTGTATGATTCTACCGCTCGTTCCAGCCTGCGATTTTCGTCAGTGTCTGGCAGGGAAGGGAATAGGCGCTGACTGGAACATTCCTCAAATCCGCCGTATTGGAATCCACCAGGTAATCCACAGTCCTGCCTTCCCTGTCAGTAACTACCTTTGTAATGAGGACCGTATGGCTCCAACGCTCAGGAAAGCCCATCTGGATAATATCTCCCGGTTCCCCTGACAGATAAGGGGCATCCCTCTGCACCGCCAGGCCATACCCACGGTTACGGACCGTATAGCTTCTGAATGCCTCCACATTGATCCATGGCAAGGTATTCTTAGCATCTTCCGGAAGGGCGGTATCAGACCTTTTCCAGCTCCAGGTCTCACCCCCCGATATGTCTCTGGGAATTCCACCCGCATATAGGCATTGGGACACGAAATTCTGGCAGTTTCCTCCCTGTCCGGTAAAATCCGCCCAATCACCGTTCCGGACCCCAATCCATCTGTCCGCATAGGAGACGGCCGCTTCCCGGTCATAGGGATGCGCTGTCACAGGCAGGGAGGGGGAGCCGTTGTCCCTGCTCCGCAGAATCATCTGCTCTTTTGCCTGACGCAAAAGGCTTTCTCTTCGCAATGCAAAAAATCCTCCGGCATTTCTAATTTCCCAGTCTTCTTCCATGCAGGTATCCAAATCACTGTCCCAATATTCTCCCATGAGATTCTGATAAATTCCGTCAGACTGCAAGTGCTTCCTTATCTTCCAGCCGCCGCCCTGGTTCACCATCTCAAACCGGTGAGCAATGCGGTAAAATTCTGACTCAATATCCGAGTGCTGCGTGAACCGCTGCACATTGTTTTCATTCATGTGCAGATACAAACTCCCATCATCTTTCATGACAGCAGCCGTCACGGTAAGCTCAAACCGATATTCTTCCAGGGTAAGATCCGGTTTCTGCATGGCACGCAGTCCGATTAAATATTCCCAGGCATTCCGGTTAAGTTCCCTATTCCCATCACAAGCGCCGGAAAACAGATCTGCTGTCTCGGTCATTTTTAAGGCTGAAACCGCCTGATAGCAGCGCTCCATATAGGAAAATACGCCTTGGACTGCTCCTTCCGTAACAAAGCAGCCCGGTTCTATGGTCATGGTTCCATGCTCTGACTTCCATACCCTTCCTCCGTCATCTGCACTGGCAACATAATCAGAATAATCAGAATCCCTGTCGGCTGACTCTGCAAGGGATTCGAGAAGCATAGCCGGTTGGTCCTGCGTATAGAAAGCGCCGTAGCATCCATCCAACAAAAAAAGATATGTCAAAATTGCCGTAACAACTCCCCCTCTGCATATGTTTGTCTGGAGTTTGTTCATATGGTTTCTCCTGGTTTCGTATTCTTTCTTTTTATCCGAATAGCGCGAACTGCCATCTGTTACTGTATAAACCGGATGTCATGCAGCCTCTTAACTTCCTCCAGGCTCCGTATTTCAAGTATCCTACTGTTTCCAGTGTCCATTTGATAGATTCTTTCCATGTCAGATACGGAAAGCCGGAAATCATCAATTTCATAATTCTCTTCAATCCGCTCCTTATGGACTGATTTCGGAATTGCAATTATCCCCTCCTGTCTTAAAAAGCGCAGGATTACCTGGGCGGGAGTCTTACCGTACTGCCGTCCAATGGTTCTAAGCACCTTATCCTCGAAGATCCCCTCCATTCCTTCTGCAAACGGTGCCCAAGCCATGGCTTTTATATTGTACTCATCCATCAAAAGGCGCAGCTTTTTCTGCTGGCAGAACGGATGCAGCTCCATCTGGTTTACGGACGGCGCCACCTTATGGTTCAGAATTAAGTCCAATAGCCTGTCCGATTCAAAATTATAGACTCCGAGTGCCCGTATTTTTCCTGCCTCATATAATTCCTCCATAGCTCTCCAGCTGCCGTAATAATCACCGTATGGCATGTGAATCAAATATAAATCCAGATATTCCATTTGAAGATTATGAAGCGTTTTTTCAAAGGAAACAATTGTTCTCTCATATCCTGCATCCTGAATCCATACCTTTGAGGTAAGAAAAATCTCCTTTCGGTCGATACCGCTTTGCTTTATGGCCTCCCCCACGGCGCCTTCGTTCCCATAGCAGGCAGCAGTATCAAAAAGCCGGTATCCTGTCTCCAGGGCATTCCTGACGCTCTGCCTGCATTGTTCCTGAGCCGTGATCTGAAATACTCCAAATCCGAGCTGCGGAATCTCTATGTTATTGTTGAGTAAAATACTTTCCATTCCTATCCTCCTCGTAAACTGTTTTAAAAAATACCGGTCAACCTTTGCTGACCGGCACTTTGCATTTTGGCATTCTTTTGTTTCGTCTCTGACACCAGTTAATCTCTTAGTATCCAATCCTCCCCAGCCAGGGTTCGATGTCGCTGATGCTGCCTACACGGATTCCATCAAGAACCGTGGAATTCGGGCACAGGCCGCGTATGGTCCTTATGCTGGTACTGATTCCGCTGCTGCCGCTGGTGCAGAAGGGCACGATGGTCTTGCCCGTGAAATCATAGGATTCCAGGAAGGTGTCGATCAGCATCGGAGCGTCGCCCCACCAGATCGGGTAACCCACAAAGACCGTATCGTAGGTCTCCATCTGATCAATGGCGGTAGTAATCGCTGGTCTTGCATTGGAATTCAGTTCCCGCTCCGCCCGGTCAAGGGTCGCATCGTATGAACCGTTATACGGGTCCGCAGCCTCCAGTTCTACAAGCCGGCCTCCGGTTAGCTGTCCGATCCGTTCAGCCGCCCGTTCCGTGGTGCCAGTCCTGGAGAAATATACAATCAACACATTTTCTCCTGCCGCAGTCTGGGGAACTTCCGCTGCCCGTGTTTCCACACCGTTTGCAGACACCCAAGCGCCATCTCCGTTGACCTGATAACCGTCCGGCGTGGTGGTATCCGTAAGCATCCAGCCGTCACCGTCAAAATAGTAACATTCCGCAACTCCGTCCTGATTTCCGTCCAGCCATTGCCAGCCACTTGCAGCGTAGGTGCCATCCTCTTTGTCATACCACCAGCGGTTCTGGTTCGGAGCCTCTCCCGTCCTCCAGACACCAGCAAAAGCGGTCATCGACATCATCAAACTCATGATAAGGGTAAGCAGTAACAGCCATTTTCTTTTCATCTCAATTATTCTCCTCTCACGTTATTTTTTCCCAAGGGTCATACATTTCCCAATCACATCGCCGGTCCTTAAATAGGAGTAGGTAGGCATCTCAAACAGCACCGGTTTTAACTTCGTATAGTCAATCTTGCCGTCCCCGTTTAACAGAGCTTCTTCTGCCAGGGTGTAGTCGATGGTCACGATAAAACTCTCAAATCCTTTGGTCTCATAAATATCCTCCACGGTACATTCCATGGACAGGGGTGCCTCGTCAATCACAGGGGCGCCTTTCTCCCCTATGTGATAAGCGAACACTTCTGACTTGTCTTCCTTACTTCCGCTTACACACCCAACGTAATCGGCTTTCTTTAACATATCCTCATCCACCAGGTTGACGGATAGCACACCGTTTGCTTTGATTCCTTTATTGGTATAATGGGGGGCTGCCAGGCTCAGCATCAGATGGTCATGGCCAATGATCCCCAGATGGCCCACCAGCACCCAGTTGGGTTTTCCATCCACCATGGCTCCCACAACTGCCAAAGGGGTCGGGTATAAGGCAATGGATTTTCCAATATCTTTTTTCATGTAGTATTCCTCCATTCTGCTGTCGGTGCAGCGTTAGATATCCTGCATTGTTTCCTAAGACAGCTTTTGTTTGATATTATTGTAAAGCGTTTGGATGTCTACGTCCAATACTTACATTAAATCACTTTCTATGCTTTAAAAGCATGATTTAAAAATTTAACCATAGACACTAAAACCACAAAAAAAGAAACCATGAATCCGCAGGAAGGATCTCATGATTTCTTCTGTTTATCCCAAAACTTCTTACAATCCCTGCTTAATCATCTGAATAAACAGGGAAGCGGCCGGACTGAACATCCGGTTCTTCTTCCACAAGAACACGCTCCTGGTGGTGCGCTCCGGCATGAGCGGAACAAAGGTGACCTCCGGACGGCTTCCGATGGCAAGGGCTCCATCCAGACAGATGGCGCACCCCACCCCTTCCTGCACAAGCAGGACTATATTGGACAGAAGGGTATAGTTTGCCATCACGCGCAGGTGTGATTCCTCTTTCCCAATCCAGTTTAAGATCTCATTCCGTACATTCTCCCTTTTAGGCAGAATTAGTGGATACTCAGACGCTTCCTGGACCGATACGTTTTTTTTGCCTGCCAGCGGATGATTTGAAGGCACCAGGATTCCCCAAGTCTCTTTCTGTGATATCCTCATAAAATCATACTTTGTCGTATCCACCGGCTCCAGTACGAATCCAATATCCACAAGTCCCCGGTCAATCCGGTCCTTCACATTATCCGCCATTTCGTTATATAAGTCAAAACAGACCTCCGGATAAAGATCCGAAAACCGTTTAATGAGCTTCGCCAACGTCCGGCTTCCAACTGACTCCGTTGCCCCAAGGGCAATGACCCCGGAAATGGATTCTCGATCCAGAAACTCTCTGGAAGCACGCTCTGTCAGTTCCACGATTTCCTCTGCCCGCTGTTTGAACAGCAGCCCGTCATCCGTCAGGACCAGGGAACGCTTCCCGCGGATAAACAGAGTAGTCCCCAGTTCTTCCTCCAGATCCATCAGCTGGCGGCTGAGGGTGGGCTGTGTAATATGCAGGACCTCCGCCGCGCGGGTAATATTATTCTCATTTATTGTAGTCAAAAAATATTTCAGTACCCTGAATTCCATCGTTACATCACCTCGGCTTTTTTTCATCATATCATGACGATTCAAGGAATTCAAGCAATCGCATCTGTCAAATCACTTTTTTCATTTTCCACTTTCCACTATGATAACGGATGCAGAAGATTACCGCCCGAAGCCCCCAGTCCAGCATCGCCATCGCCATCCAGACTCCCACTGCCCCAAATCCTAAAACCTCTGCAAACAGATAAGCTCCTCCCAGACGAAACACCCACATAGACACAATGGAGGTTACCATGGCAAATCTCACATCACCCGCTGCACGCATGGATGCCGGCAAGTCAAAAGTCAGGGGCCAGACCGTGACAGCGCCCAGAGTATGCCAAAAAACCATCTCTGTTGTAAGCCTTGCTGTATCCGGAGACAAATGGTAAAACCTCAAAATCCATGGGAGACCTAAGAATATAGGGATATCTAACATCACAAGGGCTATGTAGGTAAACTTTAAAAGCTTCCGGTTATAATAAGCCGCCTGCTCATAATCACCGGCTCCAATACACCGTGAAACAACAGTGACAATCCCCAACTGGATGGCAGAACCTGGTATTACCTGAATGGATGCAATGGTTTGGGTGACGGCATTGGCCGCTATAGCCGCCGTTCCAAACAGCGATACAAAACTTAGCAGGACCACCTTTCCTAACTGGAATATCCCATTCTCAATGCCTCCCGGCACGCCGACTTTCAAAATCCGTTTTACCATATCCCACTGAACACGATGCCTCCATGTTTTTTCCACATGAAGCTCCCATTTGGAATTGAGTAGGAGGATTGCCATGCACATGGCTGCCACCAGCCTGGAAATCAGGGTTCCAAGAGCCGCTCCCCTGCTTCCCATGGAAAATCCATAAATAAACAGAGCATTTCCTGTTATATTGATCAGATTCATTAGGGCAGAAACCTTCATGGTAATTTTGGCATTTCCCATGGTCCGAAATATTGCCGCGCCGGCTTCATAGATGCCAATCCCTGGGATGGAAAAGGCTGTGATCAACAGATAGGCTTTGGCATTTTCATATACATCTTCTGTAATGCTGCCAAACAGAGCAGACAGCATCCACTCTGACAGAAGCAGAACCGCCGCCGTGATTAAGACGGATAACCCCCCGTTAATCCAAACCAGTTCCGTTGCTGCCTTTCTGGCTTCCCCATTCTTTTTGCTTCCCAGATACTGCCCCGCCACCACGGCTCCTCCGGTAGCCATGGCCGCAAAAATATAGATGAGCAGCTGCATGACTGTGTCCACCAAAGACACACCCGATACTGCCGCCTCTCCTGCGCTGGAAACCATAATGGAGTCTGTCAGGCCCACCACCAATGTCAGGGCCAGCTCCATCATCAGCGGTATCATAAGCTGTAATAGCGCCCTGTCGCTGAATATTTTTTCCCTGTCCTTCATTTATCCGTTCCATACCTTTCCTTTATACTTTTTACCATTTCTATCTTATTCTTTTCCACACTGCTTGTAAAATGCCTGCTGCTTATCTTATATCATGCCTGCAAAGCATGATCGCGTCCAAACCCAAAACCATATAAGCCTGCAAGCTCAAGAAACCATCTGAAAAACGTGCGGCCACCATCAGAATGGAACAGCCGCACGCTTTGTATAAAAAATATTCCCCTCACTTTATATCATTCAAGCTCCCCGCCGTTTGACCGGATCACCTGCTGATACCAATAAAAACTATCTTTTTTGATTCTGGACATATCCTTTAGATCCGCCTCATCCCGGTTCACATAGACAAACCCATATCGCTTGCCATATCCCTGGTGGGTGCTGACCAGATCCATGAGCGACCATGGGCAGTATCCGATCAGATCCACGCCATCCGTGATCGCCAGCTGTGCCTGTTTGAAATGACGTTTTAAATAATCAATCCGGTACTGGTCGTGAACCTTCCCGTCCTCTGTCAGCACATCCTTAGCGCCTAACCCGTTCTCCGTAATGAGGAGCGGCAGATGGTACCGGTCATAGATTCGTCTGAGGGTAACCCGCAGCCCAATGGAGTCCACGATCCAGCCATACTCCGTCTTTTCCAAAAAGTGGTTCTCGCCTGCCCGGTATACGCCCTCCTCGCCGATCATGACCTGCTGGTCCCCATTTCTCGGCTGGCAGTCCGTTCCGTCATTTCTGCTGGCGCTTACCGTGGCGGTGGCATAATAGTTGACCCCCAGGAAATCCGGCTTCGCCTTTGCAAGAAGCTCCATGTCCCCAGCCTCTATCGCCGGAGCGTACCCTTTTTCCTCCAGATAGGCCCAGACCAGGGAATTGTACCTTCCGTACACAGCCATATCCAGATACAGCCAGCAGCGGATACTCTCCCAGTCATCCGCCGCGATCACATCGGCAGGATTGCATTTCTCCGGATAGATTGCTGTAATATTAGGGGCCGGGCCGATCTTCCCGCCTTCACACAGCTCATGGCAGAGCAAGGTTGCTTTTGCCCCCGCTAAGAACATATGGTGGCAATGCTGGTACAGTTCTTTTTTGGACGGAACCTTTCCGGGATTCATGGCGTTTGGATGATTGATCATCACATTCTGCTCATTGATGGTCAGCCAGTATTTGACCCGGTCACCAAAGTTCTCAAACAATACCTTTGCATACCGCTCAAACGCGTCCACAATCTCCCTTCTGCCCCAGCCGCCTTTTTTGTGAAGCGCAAGGGGCAGGTCAAAGTGGTACATGGTCACAACCGGGACGATGCCGTAAGAAATCAATTCATTAATCAGGTCATTGTAGAACCGGATTCCCGCCTCATTCACCTCGCCGTCCCCGTCCGGTATGATCCTGGTCCAGGCAATGGAAAACCGGTATGCTTTCATCCCCATTTCCGCCATCAGCCTCACATCTTCCTTCATGTGATGATAATGGTCGCTTGCCACTTTAAAGTCTGTGATTCCCTCCGGTGTCTCATAGATATCCTGGACCGACAGCCCCTTACCGTCTTCGTTATATGCACCCTCGGTCTGATAAGCGGATGTGGACGCTCCCCACAAAAAATTCTCAGGAAAATTTTTAAGTATTTTATAAAACATGGCTGCTCCCTCTCCTTATTTGGTCAATGTGATAATGTTTCTGTTATCCTCCGCGTCTTCAAAGGTCTCCGTTTCAATCTTGGAATAATCAAAGCTGTTGGTCACCACTACCATGGTCTGGGTCTGGTATCCTGCCGCTTTGATGGCCTCCATATCGAATTTGATTAAAATATCCCCGGCCTTTACCCGGCTTTCCTGCTCTGTAAATGCCTCAAAATACTTCCCATCCAACTGGACGGTATCAATGCCCACATGGATCATGATCTCCGCCCCGCTGTCGGATACCAGGCCGATTGCATGGTTCGTGGGGAACAATGCCGCAACTTTGGCATCGAAAGGCGCTCTCACCACGCCCTCCTCCGGCTCGATCATGACACCCTGTCCTAAAGCTCCGGAAGCAAATGCCTCATCGGCGGCCTCCGCAAGAGGTCTTACCCTGCCTTTTACCGGGGATGCAAATCCAAATACCGCCGTCTGCACCGTATCTCCCAGTGCTGTTCCTTCTGCTGTTTTTTCTGATGCTGTTTCTGCTATTGTCTCTGTCATTTTGCCAGCTTCGTATATCCCTTTTTTTGTTTCATCCGCCTCTTCCTTCTCATATTTGAAGCTTAACAGAAGGGTGATCACCGCAGTGCTCACAATGGAAATCAGAATTGCAATAATGATATTGACAAAATATTTCGTTGTGTCATCGCCCAGGTACAAAAAGACTGCCGGGAGTCCGGAAGAGCCTGTTGCAAACCGGTGGGTATGGGTCAGTCCTGCATAAAGGCCGCCCAGGCCGCCTCCGATCATAGCCGACACCAGCGGATATTTTTTCGGAAGTGTTATGCCATACAGCGCCGGTTCCGTGATTCCCATGTATGCGGTGATCGCACCGGAAGCCGCAATCTGCTTTGTCTTCTTATTCTTTGTCCGAAGCGCTACCACGGTGGTTGCCGTTGCCTGCGCCATGTTGGAGCACACACAGCCAGGCCCAAAGATACTGTCATATCCAAGATCCGCCATCTGCATGACGCCCAAGGGCGCTACCCCGTTATGCAGGCCGAACATTACCATGACCGGGAGGGTGGAGCCAACCAAGACTGCCGGTGCCCATGCTGCCGATTCGCTTAAGAAGGTGAAAAATGTTCCCAGATAATTGCCAACCACCGCGCCAATGGGTCCTAACACGGAGAACGCCAGCGTTCCCATGATCAGGAAGGTCAGCATTGGCACAAATACCAGCTCCACGGCCTTGGGAATCCATTTCTTTAACTTCTTTTCCACAAACGACTGTACAAAAATGATCAGGATAATCGGAATGACAGACGATCCGTAACTGGTCAGGGTAAAGGGTATGATGTCAAAAAAATGCACTGCTTCCTTCGCCGCAACCAGAGCCGTCCAGTTGGGGTGAAGCATCATAGCCGCAACCCCTGCCGCCAGGATCGGATTGCATTTCAGCTTCTGGGCACAGGTGAATGCCAGTATCATGGGCAGGAAGTAAAATACGCCGTCTGCAAACAGATTCAGAAGGTAATAGGTCTGGGACTGGTTTGATATGACGTTGGCCACTACCAGCAGAGCCAGCAGGGCTTTTACCATACCTGCGCCGGACAGAGCCGGAATCACCGGCTGGAACACACCGGCTACAAAGTCTATCACTTTCTCCACCACGTTCTGTTTCTCTTCTGCCGCTTCCGTATTTCCCTTGCCCTTGCCGGTATCCACCAGCTTCTCAATCTCTTCAAACACATCGGCCACATGGGTTCCGATGACCACCTGATAGACACCCGCGTTGCGGATTACCTTCGCCACTCCGTCCATGGCCTCCAGCGCCTTGTCATCCGCCTTCTCCTCAGCCGCCAGTTTAAAACGCAGACGCGTCTGGCAGTGGTACACATCATTTACATTTCCTTTTCCGCCAACCCCTTTTATGATATCCCCGGCCAGCTTTTCGTATTTCCTGCTCATATGAAATACTCCCCTCTCATTGTGATAATGTTGCCTGTTAACTGATTCTGCAAGCACGTTTCCGTTGCTTCTTAAGCACAGTTAACCACATCAAAATCCGGTTTTCAAGCAAATCGCCGATTCCAAAACTTAGTTTTATATTTTTTATTTTTCATAAGATGGACGTGAAACAAGCTGAAACAAACTATGATTTCTTGCAAGAATATAAAAGGACCGCACAGAGCATAAACAGGTTCAAATGCTCTGTACGGTCCCGTCAGTCAGAATCATTCATCTCTTTCATTACATTCATCATGGTAATTCTCTCCTGCTCCAGCAGCCTTGAATTTTTAATCTTGAAGTCAAGGTTCTGCCTGTATTGTCTGGCAAAACAGCAGGAAAAAAGGACATTTAAAATATAATTCAAGGATTCCTCTGTGGAGTAATTGGCTATCTTTGTATACAGCCGTTCCCTGGTAGTCATAGTGA
Organism: Clostridium sp. MCC353; assembly: GCF_018785315.1. GTDB lineage: Bacteria > Bacillota > Clostridia > Lachnospirales > Lachnospiraceae > CHH4-2. Next base: position 43,443 of record NZ_WQPN01000163.1, read on the forward strand.
GGATACAGTCCAGATGCTTCCGCATGTAATTATCCCCGCCGCTGGTAATCCCAATAATGGGTACATGGTTTTTCTTCAGGATTCCAATGCGGTTAACCGGATTCTGGGACACGCTGTTTCCGGAATAGGAAATAATCAGCGCGCAGTCCTGCGAACCAAGGGAAGCCGCTACAATTCCTGATTCCCCACTGCTAGGGACACTGGCGTTTTTTCCTATGGTCATTAGTTTCCGCTTAAACAATTCTCCCAGGTATGTATTAGGACTGCTGCAAAAAACTACAATCCGATTGGCTTTCACCAGATAATCAGCCGCCTTCTGCAACGTCTCTTTTTTTAACAGATCAGCCGTTTCACGGATTGTCTCCAGCTGAAGCTCTTTTATATTTTCAATAATAGTCTCCACGTTGTCATCCTGGTTGAACGGCATGTTAAAATCTACGGTATTTGGATGGGCCTTCTGATAGTTTACCTCGGCAATATAGTCCTTCATAAATTCTTTCCAGCCATCATACCCCATAGCCTTTGCAAAACGCACCACGGTAGCTTTTGAGGTAAATGTCCTGGCCGCGATTTCAGAGACTGTGTATTGGTACAATGTCTCCGGCTCCTTTAAAATGAACTCTCCTACCGAATGACGGGCATCCGTGTACTTCATCATGGTTTCTTCTATTTTTTGAAATAAGAACATCGTTCCATCCTTTTTTATACGCTTTCCGCTAATTTCCCATATGCTTCATCCGAAACCGGTTCACACCACTCATTCCTGGTGTTTTCTCCCGGAACCTCTACAGCAATGTGTGAAAACCAGCTGTCAGACTTTGCCCCATGCCAGTGCTTTACTTCTGCCGGAATCGTAATTACCATACCGGCAGTAAGACTGACTGCCTCTTTTCCCTCTTCTTGATACCACCCCTCGCCAGCCGTACAAATTAAAAGCTGCCCGCCGCCCTTGTCAGCATGGTGGATGTGCCAGTTATTCCGACACCCCGGCTCAAAGGATACATTTGCCAAAAACACGGTTGTTGCTCCTGGCTCCGTCAGCGGTTTCAGATAAGAATTCCCAATAAAAAACTGCGCATATTGCTCGTTGAATGCCCCAATGCCAAAGGAATCTTGTTTTTCAAATGCTTCCCTGTCAGTAATCTTCATGATAATCTCTCCCCTTCTCTTTAATTTTCACTTACTTTATTGATACAGGATATGGCATTTAGACTTCTGGGATATCCGATATAAGGCAGGCATTGGGAGACTACCCTGATCAAAAAGTCCTTATCATTACCCAAATTCATATTTCCTTCGGCGTGAGCGATAAGCTGCGGTTCACAGCCTCCCTGCGCCGCCAAAAAACAGAAGGTAATCATCTCCCGCTGCGCCAGGTTAAGGCCGGTCCGGGTATAGTAATCACCAAAACAGTTGGCCGCCAGCCAACGGTTGATATGCCCCTTTTTCCAGGCTTCCCGCATTCCGTCCCCAAATATATCTACCTGGGCCTGTATCCCCATCTCCAGACGGTTCTCCATGGTAGTCGTTGCCTGCCCATCAAGCGGCAGCCCAATCCCCATTTCCTCCATGATCGTATTTGCTTCCACGAGAAAAGGGCGCATCCTTCCGATTCCCAGATAGTCCACTGACTGGTAGATAATTTCCTTTACCTCCACCGGTGTCAACGCACCTTTCAGCGCCTCTCTGCAGATTTCACGGAATTCATCAATACCCTGGCAGCCAATCAGTGTACTAAGGAGCGCCATGTACCTAGTTTTTTCATCCAGCTGCTGTCCTTCTTCATTAACCACCTCATCCAGGGCGAAGTGCTCAAAGCGCTCCATAAACTCAGGATCTGTTTGATGCAAATCTCTCATTCTTTTCTCCTCCTAGTTCTATCTACACAACTTCCTTATAAGAATTTCCTCATCAGTCACCTTTTTCTTTTTCAGTTCTTCCTGCGCGAGCAGTAATGTTATGGATTGCGAAGTGTCTTCAACATTGGACAAGATATATCATCTGTACGGGGAGGATATGTACATGGTATAAAGGTTTGTAATTATCCCGCACAATGCTGAACAGATTTTGTAATCCTTGGCACTCTGTTGCAGAATTCTAATACACAATATTAAATGATTTAAAACAGGACATAACATTTCTCATATTTTATGCTCTATAAAATTTATCATGTATTGCCCCCTTAGTAAGGATGGTTTCTGGCGGGATCTGTTCCATGTGTGCATCCCATCTTTCTAACGGAATCTCTTCAATAGAAACACTAACAACAGATTTTTCCAAATTCAATTCCTCACAAATAAAATTCTGGACTCTTATTGCCAAATCCCTTTTTTCATTCTGATCTCGACCTGGAATCATTGATATCGCTACATGTGGCATAATGTTTTATTCCTTTCCTATGTTATAATATCATTATAAAATGGAAAGGCATTTATATCAAATGCTTTATATGAATGTAAAGTAATGCTTTAAAAGCATTATTTTGATGTTAAAACCAAAACCAAACCAAAACCAAAACAACACGGTTAACATTCTCCCGCAACTTACTCATTAAATATTTATCGCCCCTATGATTGTAGGAGCGACAAATTTCCTCGACATTGATGAAGTAAAAGAACTCCACTGCTAATATAAACTTTCCATTAACCATTTTGTCAGTCTTAATTCTTTTATCTGCATTTATATTTATTTCGTACTGAGTTGTTCTTACATATGCCACCATGTCATATACCATAAGACACCATTTGCACAGACTTTTCTCTAGGTGTCAACCCTTCATTTTAAAACAGTATACAACAAACTACTTCTGCCACCCTTTGGTCTCCAACGCTGTTCTGTCTTTATATATCCCGCATTTGTCAAATCTGCCACAGCTCTTTGGACTGTTCTCTTTGACAGATTTAACTCCCCCGCTATCGTACTCATCGCCGGAAAACACTGATTATGTTTATCTGCACGTTCCTTCAGATACATATAAACCGTAATTGCCCGGTGCGGCAGTTCCTCCCCATAAATCGAATCATAGTATCCCATAAACCACCTCTAATCTGTCCGGAGCGGCAGCTTCTGTTCCTCTGGTTCTGCCTGGCGTTTAAACATGGGTTTGTGTCCCAGTCCCCCGCCAGCCGCCGGTGGGACTTCCTCTGCTTCATCAAATTCCTCCATATCCCCCTCAAACTGCCTCCGAAGGATTTCCTGTTCCAGCTCAAGCCGATCTGCATAGTAAACCGGACGCGCAACATGCTGCTCCATCTCATATTCATTTTCAAACACAATCCCCCATTTAAAAAACAGACGCAGCTCTGTCCTCATAGGATGACACCCTGTTTTTGCCAGGATAAAGTGCCCTTTAGGGAGCGCCTTGAGTTCGTCCGGCGTCATGAGTGGGCGTCCAATCATCTGGAGACTCTGGCTGGGATCGTTCTTTCCCCGGCTGATGGATCCGGATAATACCGTTTTGTTTCCCAGCGCCTTGGACAAAATCTCCGCACTTTCCGAGTTAGGCGCAAATCCACCAAACAAAATCCCCTGGCAATTGTCAATGATGATTTCGCTGCCTTCTTTTCCGTAGTTTTTCTGCAACTGGGCAAAGCTCTGGATAATCGGCACCATGCTGATCCGTCTGGAACGGCCGGCAGAAAACAGCATCTCCAGTGATTCAATCTTCGGAATCGTTCCAATCTCATCTCCAAATATCACAACACGGTTCGGAAGTTTTCCTCCATGCTCATCTGCGATAGACAGCATTTCCCTATAGATCTGCTGCAAAAACAGGCTGACCATAAAGTATTTCGTAGTATCCTCTTCCGGAAGCACAATAAAGATGGCAGACTTGGAATTACAAAAGGTCTCCGTATCCATCTCACTGTCAAAACACAGGATCTGCTCCATCTCCGAATCCAGAAATGCGTTTAGTCTGGACATGGCCGTCGAAAGAACAGAGGACATGGCCTGGTCCGCTGAGTTGAGCGCAGCGCCTGCAAACCACTTTGCTTTATGAGTTGGCGGCAGCTTTTGCATGAGAAGCTGAAACTGATTTTTCCCCTTTACCGGAGATGGAGCCAGCAAGTCCTGAATCAGTTTGAACACGCTTACAATATGTCGCTGCTCTTTGGGGCAGTATTCAGCAATCAACAGGATTACACTGGTGAGCAATCCCTCCGCCGCATCATAGAAAAACGCATTCTGACCATAGGAGGAAGAGTCTCCACCACCTGAACTGATGATAGTCTTAGCCGTTATCTTCGCATACTTTTCTGCCTTTGCCTTGTTTGCCAGGTTTTCCGGATTCTCCAGGTATAAGTCCATGTATTTATTTACCATCCCGAGAATGTTATCTCCATCCGATCTGGTTGGATTTCGCAGATCTAGAATAGAAATGTTGTACCCATAGTATTTCCTTGCGATATCTGCATAGTTCCGGTACAAGTCTCCCTTTGTGTCGGTGCATATGAAGCTCATTCCGCTGGCGCAGGCATACTCGATACATGGATATAAAAAGTTAGCAGTTTTACCTACGCCTGCCGCTCCAATCATTAGCAGGTGGATATCCCCGGAATCAATCAGCGCTGTCACTCCCTTCTGCGTAAATTTGGCGCCCACCACAAGTCCCTGTGTCTCCGGCAGGTTTTTCCCCTGCCTCCACAGCTTCGGTTCATAGGGCACATATGCAAATGTCTTTCGGATCTCCGCCTCGCTGGCGAACCGGGCTGTACCGTATTGTCCATCTCCCACGGTTTTGGATTTAATCCCATTGAGTGAATAATGGTTTGCCACAAGCGGTATGATTCCAAACAGGATGAGCATACCAATGCCGAGACACACAAGCGGCACAAGTTGATTTTCTAACAAGCTACTCCCCCTTTCCTAAGAACAAGTACGCAACGCCCTAGATGCAGGCCAGGTTTAATTCTCTTTTTATTGTGGGCTGTACCAGAAACTCCTCAGCCGCTTGCGCCGGCTGTCCATGAGCGGCCTTACAGTCCTCATTCCAGTCTTTATAAATGGAGCGTTCCTCCTTCGTATCCTGATATCCCAGCTCCAGCAATTCATCTGTAATGCGCCTCATCGCCTTTATCCCCGGAGTATCGTGATCCAGACACAGACGGATTATTTTCAGGTTCGGCTTTTCTTTCAGCATCTGATACATAGACTGACGCCCAACACCGCACAGCGCCACATAACTATGATTTTCCCAGCCCACCTTATGAAGTGAGATATAGGAAATCAAATCAATAGGCGCTTCAAATACATACAGGGTATTGCTGATTCCCTT
>NZ_WQPN01000164.1:0-289 GCF_018785315.1 Clostridium sp. MCC353
CAACGGATTCCGCTCCGCCCGGCGTCAAGCCTCCAAGCAGCCCTCCGCCCCCGTCCGTCCCCATTCCCTGGATTCATGGCTGTGTACTGGTCTGGTAAAGGATAGATAAAGATTTGGGGAGGGGAAGGAGAAAAGGCAGAGAAGCGTTTGATTGAGACGGTGTTTGGTATTTAGAGCAGATTATGGTATAGACATTTCAAGTAACTGACATGGGGATTAACAGTAAAAGGTCAAGGCATTTTTGAAAATGCCTTGAGGGTTGATGTTAAATGGTGTGGGGATTTACATT
>NZ_WQPN01000164.1:299-62303 GCF_018785315.1 Clostridium sp. MCC353
CCCTTTATGTTAAATTTGCTTTTAATTACTTTAGCCAGAGAACACCAGCAGGAAAGCGGGAGGAGGGGACGGACTGGCTGTTTGGATGGGGGCGGGCCCAGGGGAATCCTTCGGGGATGAAAGCCATCTGGAAACCGTTAGTGAAACTTAGGTTCCAGGGATAGAAATAGACGGGCAGAAACTGAAAACCGAATCAGTTTCTGAGATGCCCACTGAACGGTAAAGTCCCATAAAGAGTTTACCGTGAATGGGCATCGGACCGTCTTTTTCTGTCCCTGGAGCCTTAGTTTCACTTACGGTTGGAAGCTGGTTTTCATCCCCGAAGGATTCCCCTGGGCCCGCCCCCATCCAAACAGCCAGTCCGTCCCCTCCTCCCGCTTTCCTGCGTAACTTTCTCCCATAAATCCCAATTTGATGATTTATGGTGAATATTTCGTGAATATCTGTTAAAATAGCAGAAGATGGATATCGGGACTATATTTAACGGATGAGGTGGCAGGTATGCAGTTGGAGAAAACATCAATATCAAAAAGCTTTTATGATAACGCGGCCGCCAGCCTTTTGACCATCCGGGACGCTGTGGAATATCTTGAGAAGGAAGTTAAAACCCGCACCCTGAGAGAAAAACTGGAGAAATTCGGAGGCGGGCGGGATCTGCAGAAAGTGCTGGTGGAGGGCCTGCTGGAGAATGATCCGGCCCGGAAAAAGGATTCTGTGGAGAGACGGGTGAGAGGCTGGCTGAGTAACGGCAACGACCGTTCTATCGATAAGCAGGCAGCGATAGAGGTATGTTTTATCCTGAAGCTTTCCATAGGAGAGGCAGACCAATTGGTGACCATGGTTTCAGAAGAAGCCCTGCATTATCGCAATCCCGATGAGATTGTGTACATATTTGCCCTTCAGCACGGCATAACATACCCGGAAGCGGTGAGGTTGAATGATCAGATGAAGGAAATCCTGTCAAAGATCAAAGACAGCAGCGAACTTTCTGAAAATAGTTTTACACCAATTATCCGCTCGGAAGTTTCCGCCCTTCAGACAAAAGAAGAACTGGCGGACTACCTGGAACATTCCGTGGGACGCCTTGGGCGGTATCACAATAACGCATACCAGGAGTTCATGAGCCGGTTGGAGATGTTAGAGAGCCCCCGGATGGATGAGGCTGAATTGAGGGGAGGCGGGTTTGATGATGAACATTTAACCATGCGTGACATCCTCAGAGAATATCTTTTCGAAAAAAATGTTATTTATGCCATGGAGCGGGCAGGCAAACGGACGGAAAAGAGAAAAAGCCGGGGCCGGGATCAGGTTCAGGAGCTATCGGAAGAAAAACTTGTATTTACAAAAGTCCAGGAAAATATCAGCAAGAGCTGGCCGGATGAAAGCACCCTTTCCAAGATGAAATCCAGGAAAATTGATGTAACCCGGAGGGTTCTGATCCTGTTGTTTATCGCAACCGACCAGGGGAAAGACTGGGGGAGGGAATCGGAGGAACTGGAAAAGGCATATAAAGACGAGGTGGGCCATGATTATTATGTCTATGATGACTGGGACGACGAGCTGACTGAGGATGAGGTGTTTGAGGATATTTATACCCGTCTCAATGACATGCTGTCCCTTTGCGGTTTTGCCATGCTGGACCCCCGGTCTCCATTTGACTGGCTGATTTTATACTGTATCTGTGTGGATGATATCTTTGATATCGACATACGGATGCGGGGAATTTTCAAAGAAATGTTCGGAGAGAGGCTGGAAGAATAAGGAAAATAATTTCAAGTCCATTTTCATGGATATGGTACAGTAAAACTGCGAATTGAGAAACCATGATTAAATGGAGAGAGATATGGACAGAAGAAGTGTATTAAAAAAAGGAACAATCCTGCCTTTTCCCGGAATGTTATGCACAATTGAGTCGCTGGCCGGAAAGGGATCAAATGCAGTCGTCTATCTCGGTTCTTACCCGGATCACCAGCAGCCGGACCTGCGCCACCGTGTACTGATTAAAGAACTGTTTCCCCATCATCCGAGAGGGGCGATTTACAGGAATGAAGAGAATGAGATTTGTTTTGACGTGGGTGCGGCGGAAACCATGCGGCTTCAACGGGCCGGATTTGTCAGGGCCAATGAAATACATATCCGGCTGCTTAGAGATCATCCGGGAGATATCGATTTTAATATCAATACATTTTCCCTCCATAATACGCTGTATTCTGTTTTGGGATTTTCCGGCGGCAGAAGCTTGGATAAGGAGTTAAATGCGCCCGGAGCGGAACGGATTTTGCTGTCTGTCCACATCAGAAGGATGCTTGGGGCGCTGGATGTTTTGGAAGTATTCCATGAATCCGGCTATCTGCATCTGGACATCAGCCCGGAAAATATACTGCTGATCGGAGAAGGGAAAAAGGAACGGGTCAGCCTGATTGATTATAACAGTGTCCATACATTGGAAGAAATCCGGAATGGGGATTCCGCCTGCAACAGCGCCAGGGAAGGTTATACGGCCCCGGAGATCCGCATGAAACGGGTTGATTCCATCGGTTATACTTCAGATCTCTATGCGCTGACCGCCGTATTTTACCGCTGCATTTCCGGGAGGGAGCTGTCGGCCATGCAGGTGGTTCGGGCAGTTGTCCCCGATCTGTCGGGAGCAAAATGTTTAGATGGGATGCCGGATACGGTTCTTAGCATGGTGAGACAGGTATTGAGGCAGGGATTGTCATCGGTCAGGAGCCGGAGATATAATACTGCGGCAGACATGCGGCAGGATCTGGAAGAGCTTCTGGACCGGATCAATGGAAAGGGGATTACCCATTGGGCCCTTTGGGAAACCGGGCGGATTAATGTGCTGCACACCATTAAAGCCAATCCGGCCCTGGAATATGTAAGGGAAGATGAAAAAATCTATCCTCTGGCCGGTGTGCGGGCGGACGGTACTGCGGTTACGCTCACGGAACTGTTTAGGCAGCTGGCCGCGTCAGGGGGACAATCCGTCATGATGCTGGGTGGGGCAGGCATGGGAAAAACCACCGCCCTGTTAAGAAATGCATACCGGCAGAGAACTGTGTATTCAGCCTGTGAACCGGCTTTCGCTTATATTTCCCTGTACGGATGGAACAACGGCGGCAGCGAGTTCATCAAGAATAAACTGCTGGAAAATCTCAGGTTTAAGCCGGAAACAGACTGCATTGAAACCGCCAGGCACGATTTGATCCGCCTGCTGTCTTCTCCGCTGTATACGAAATGGGGAGAACGCCCCAAACTTCTGATCCTTTTAGACGGGTTAAATGAAGCGTCAGGTGATCTCACCCTGCTCATGAAGGAAATCACAGAACTGTCAGCTATGGCAGGGGTGCGGATTCTATTGACCAGCCGCAGTGAGATCGCGGCCCTGCCTTTTCCTAAAATAACGCTGAGGCAGTTAGAAGAGGAGGAAGTGACCGCTGTTCTTTCAGAAAACGGCATTCTGCCTCCTGATAACCATGAACTGTTTCAGCTGCTCCGCACCCCGATGATGCTGTCCATTTTTGTTAAGACCGCATTAGAAGGGAAAAAACAGCTGTTTATAGATACCCAGGAACAGCTTCTTACCAGTTACCTTTCCTCCCTTCTGGATAAGGAGATGAAAAAATATCCGGAAGATTCCTCTGAGCGCTGGCGGGTGGACGCGGCATTGCACTATGTTCTTCCGGAGATGGCCAGCTTTCTGCATGCCAGGGAAGCGGCGGCTTCCAACCGGGAACTTCTTCCGGTAATTGAAAAATGTTTCCGGAGACTGTCAACTCAGGATATGACAGCCGTATTTCCCCAATGGATCGGGCATTTGTCAGACATTCAGGGAGAGACCCGGAATGCAGAAGCATGGTACGGACAGATGGTTCACAACATCCTTTGGAGACGGCTGGGGCTGATCATCAGGGATGAAGAAGGAAATTACAGGATTGTCCACCGGTTGATTGAAGAGTACCTGATCGGCATAAGGCAGGACTTCAATCATAAATTTTTACGGCGCAGAAGAATACGCGGCGGCATCGGAGCAGCCCTGTTTCTGGTTTTGATGACCGCTTTCTGCCAGGGCGTTTATTTACGGGACCGATCAATTTTGGTTACCGCAGATGTAAAGGCGTATTATGATATGGACCTTTCACAAAATGTATTCGATACGGCATTTGCCGCATATGTGGATGCCGCCGCCCAATATGATAATGTAGTGAATCTTTTGGACTGCCTTGAGCAGGAGCGTGTTGATGATATTGACTACAATACAAAGCTGCGCCGCTGCAAAAAGGATTTGAGAGAGGAACCGGCAGATCAGAAGGCGTTTGCGGCTTCGCTTTTAGATAAACTGCTGGTCAGCGGCCGGATTATGCCTTGGTCTGAACTGTCCTTGAATACGGAAATCTATAAGTCTCTGACCTCCCTCCCTGCGGACCGGGCGGATGATTATCTGAAATACGTTGAAATTCTGGAACGGCTGAAGCAGGATCAGGATTTATGGGATGAGTTTGGAGAAGACTATGTGGCCGATTTTAGAAAAGCTGTAGAGTGTGATGCCTATATAGCCGGAAAATACTATTGGTTACTGCTGGAACCGGAATTATCCGCTATGAAAAACAGTCCATCAGAAGCGGAAGCTGATAATTATCATTTTTATATGAAGAATATCGCCCTGTATCCGAGGCAGAATGAAATTACGGCTGCGTCGGAAGCTGATGATATTGAAAACAACTTAGAAGTTTACAGAGCAAACCAGTCGGCGGCGTGGCGTTTATTCCTGAAAAACGCCGCTGTCAATTTAGCCGGAAGTACAGGAGAAAACGGAATATGAAGAAAACTTTTACGGCAAAAATAATGCCGGCTTTATTGGCGTCGGTTTTGGTTTTGGGACTGAACGGATGTGTATCCGGAAACAGGACGGCTGAAAGCCTGAAACAGACGGAATCCATGGAAACCGCTCAAACAGCCCGAACTGCGGAAACTGAGACAACAGAGACGGAGATTCTCACCATTGATTCACCGGAAAAAAACGCGGCGGTTAAACATCTTCTGGACATGTGGTCAGACTACCTTCAGTTGCTTGATAAGATATATGCCAGCCAGTTATGGGCTTTTGATTACGTGGAACATTATGTGAACAGCGGGGACTGGAACGACCTTGCAAAAGCCAGAACCGCTTGTATCGCATCGGCACATTATCTTTCGGAACTGGCCATGACAGAAGAAGATTTAACGGAGGAAGAGTACCTTATATTGGCGGATGCCGGCATTGATATCGCTTATCAAACGGATAAAGCCAAGTCAATTCAGGAAAGCCAGGAAGAAGCTCACAGGCTGATTCGTGAATTCATACTGGAATATCTGGAAACGCATATATTCTATTCCAGGCGGGTGGATCTTCTGAACAAGCAGATTTCTATAAATAGAGAATATATACAGTGCATGAGTGAATATGAATGCGCAACGGTCAATTATATGCTTCTCTCATTGGAGGATGAAAGGCTGGCGCAGGATTACTGGACCGCCATGCCGGAGAAATATCCGGCGCTCTGCAGAGGGTATAGAGACTGGATCGGCAATGAGAAGGACCTGATGGATGCCGGAGATGCGTATTTAGACGGCCTTGACGCTGTCATTTTAAAGCAGTCCGATCTGACCTCCGGCTTAGAGGCGGAGTTGTATACCATGAATCAGATTATTGAGAATAAGGATGCGGAAAAACTGTTGTCCTCCGCATTTATTATGAAAAATACGCCTGAGCTTCTGCCGATGCCTGAATGGTATGATCCCCAGACTGCCGGATATTTGAGCTTTGTTTTAAACCCTGACGGCAGCATCCGGTATCCGGAATCGGGAGATGTTCTGGAGGACGAAGCCTATGGGATGTATATTCAGATAACAGAGCTTGCGGAAGAGGATATCGACTGGTATATCGGGGTGGTAAAGGATTTGGGACAGGATGCATGGAGGCTTGAAGGGGAAAATAAATGGTATATCAGAATGCCGGATTACAATGTTCAGATCAGCCTGGAAAACGGGACGGCCGCGCTGATTTTTAACGGGCAGGACGTGACATTCGCCCCGCCATGGTATTTGAAATTATAAAATATGAAGTGAGTGATAGAAGATGGCGCTGAACCTCAGAGTTTATGGTTTGGCTCCATTTTTTGTGTTTTAATGATATATTATGGATGGCTGAGAGGGAGGGGAGTGGGTCCGGTTACACCGGAAACGAGTTTCAAAAAAATTCCAGATCATTTGATATTCTATGCTTGTCGAGAGAAATAAACAGATCATTTTCATTGGCGTAAGGCATGAATACGCCAAATGGATTGATGGGACAGGAGGATCGGAATGCGAAGATTGAAACTTGTAAAGGGGACTACCAAAAAAGCGATTGCCATGGCATCCGCTTTCATGATGACGTTTGGTACAGCAGCAGGAAATGTGTCTGTAATATCCGCATATGCTGAAACAACAGAGATCAGGGATTTTACAGACAATTACGAGGGCGCTGAAGGTGCGGCGGCGGAAAACACAGAAGAGAATGGTGAATCCAAAGAAAACAGCGAAGCCGGAGAATCGGGGGAAAGCGGGAAAACCGATGAAACCGGAGGAAGCGGTGAAACTGATGAAAGCGGAGAAACCGGAGGAAGCGGTGAAACTGGAGGAAACGGTGAAAGCGGCGGAAACAGCGATGAAAGCGGAGAAACCGGAGGAAGCGGTGAAACTGGAGGAAACGGCGAAACTGGAGGAAGCGGTGAAACTGGAGGAAGCGGTGAAACTGGAGGAAGCGGAGAAACCGGAGGAAGCGGTGAAACTGGAGGAAGCGGTGAAACTGGAGGAAACGAGGAAACTGGAGGAAGCGGTGAAACTGGAGGAAGCGGCCAAACGGGAGAAACCGATGAAGCTGGCGAAAACGGGGGAACTGGTGAAACGGGAGAAACCGGTGGAACTGGCGAAAGCGAAGAAACCGGCGAAAGTGTAGAAGATGGAAAATCAGAAGAAACCGACGAATCAAAAGGGGATGGAGAAACCGATGGAAACGGTTCTGCTGATGATGCAGAAAAGTCTGATGAGAATAAGGCAAATGATAAGGACGTTTCTAATGCTGAAAAACAGCCGGAGATCATTGATGATAAACAGCAGAACGCAATCCAGCCGACTGAGCCTCAGCAGAGGGCGGCAACATTAGCGGAAATAATCGACAACGGTTATTGGTATATTTTATTTGGGGATATTATACAGGATGGTGGTTATTATTATCTGAAAAATGAATCAGGTGAAAAGGGAGAGAAAATCACCAATCAGTATATAGAGACACAGCAGGTTGAAAAAGGATCCATTATCCGCTATTTAGATGCAGATGGCAAGGTAGTGGCAAAGCAGTGGCTGGAAGAGGGAGATTCTTTCCGATATGCCAACGGTGACGGAGAAATACTTTTTAATGAAAAGAATGCTGTAACCGGCGGTTTTTTGGGAGATTTTGATGAATATGGTTACTGGGCACCTGCCGATCCCGGTTTTCATGAAACAAAGCTTACAAAAGGTGTTTTCATAATACAGTATGTGGGAAAAGGCGGAAGAATTGAAGGAATTGGCGGAGCAGATGGCAAAAGGCATACTCAGCAATACTGCTTTAAGGAAGAAGGGGGAGTAAAGACCTGTTATCTGCTTGATAAAGACAGAAAGACGGTTTTAGATGATAAACCCATAGCCAATACATGGATTGAAGACCTTCGCACAGATGATCTTGGACATGTGATAACCGGTTCAAATGAAGAGAAGATAGAGATTGAGGGCAAATACTACACTTTTAATGAAGTAGGCAATAGCACATTGATTACTAATACCTTTATCGGCGAGGGAGAAAATAAAATCTATGTAGGTGAAGACGGAGCTCAGGTTAAGGGTGAGTTTGTATCTTATGAGGGAGATACCATTTATATCGATACAGACGGTAAACAGGCATTCCGCAAATGGATAGAGATTAACGGTAAGTTCCGCTATGTAAATGGTAAGGGCCATATGGTCATCGATGAAGATAAAGAAGCAGGCGGATTTTATGGTCATTTTGATAAAGAGGGTTACTGGACAGCGATCGAACATGTATTCTTTGAAAGCACTGTAGGGGGAACCACGGTTAAAAAGTACAGCGGCGCTGAGGGAAGAGTATGCGGAACTGGCGGAGAAGGCACTAAGAGACATACTTCCTTATACTGTTTTACGCTTGAAAACTGGGATTGTTATTTAGTTCCGGGTGAAGCGGATAGTTTAAGCGATGAGCAGAAGGTAAGCAGTAGATGGATCGAAGATTTATATGTTAACGAAAAGGGTACTCTGACGATCAACAAAGATTGCCAGGAAATTGATGACAAATACTATGATTTTGATGCCAACGGTCACAGCAGTCTGATCGTCGATGAATTCGTTACCGGCTCTGACGGGAAAGAATACTATGTCGGATCTGATGGTGCAAAGGTATTCAATGAAATGATCATTTATCAAAGTAACAGATATTATATCGGTGAAAGCGGACAAAAGGTTACTGAAAAATTACTTCCGGTAAATGGACAGTACTACTATTTTGGCACAGACGGAATAATGGCAGCCAACCAGTTTGTTACATTTGAGGGCAGCCTATATTATGTCGACGCAGGGGGTAAAATGGTAACCAGTCAATTTGCAACAGTTGGAGGAGACACGTTCTACTTTGGCGCTGATGGGAAGCAAGTGGTGAACAGCCTTGTAACCGATGAAACCGGAACCTATTATGTAGGAACAGAAGGGAAAAAGCTGACCAGCCAGATCGTAACGGTTACTGGTGACGAAAATAAAAATGGCGACTATTATGTGGATGAGACCGGCAAAGTGGTGACCAGCCAGTTTGTCACTTCCGAAGCAGGTACATTTTACTTTGGAGCGGACGGAAAGAAGGCGCTGAATCAGTTTGTAACCGATGAAACCGGAACCTACTATGTGGGAGCGGATGGAACAAAACTGACCGGCCAGTTCATAACAGTTGGGACAGATACCTATTATGTTGATGCGGACGGCAGACAAGTGACCAGCCGGTTTGCCACCTATGACGGAAAGACTTACTATTTCGGCGACGATGGAAAGAAAGTGGTAAGCAGCTTTGTGACTGATGAAACCGGAACCTATTATGTAGGAACCGACGGTCTGAAGGTAATGAACCAGTTCGCGAAAGATGAAACCGGATCTTACTATATGGGAACAGACGGAAAGATGTTATACAGCCAGTTCATCACTGTCGGAACAGACACTTACTGCGTAGGAGACGACGGCAGGATGGCCACTAACCAGTTTGCCACTTATGAAGGAAAAACTTATTATTTTGGCGCTGAAGGAAAGAAAGTGCTGAATCAGTTTGTAACGGATTCCACGGGAACCTACTATGTAGGCGAAGACGGGGAAATCTTAGCGGATGAGCTGATTACGGTTGGAACCGATACCTACTATGTTGATGCGGACGGCAAAAAGGTGACCAGCCAGTTCGTAGAGGTTGGAGACGATACCTTCTATTTTGGCGCGGACGGAAAGCAGGCGTTCAACAGGCTTGTAACGGATTCCACCGGAACCTATTATATGGGTGCAGACGGAAGAAAGGTAACCAGCCAGTTTGTGACAGATGGAACGGATACCTACTGCGTGGATGAAGAAGGCCGGATCGTAACCAGCCAGTTTGCCACTTATGGAGAAGACACATTCTATTTTGGATCAGACGGAAAGAAAGCGGTCAGCCGTTTTGTAACCGAGGGTTCGGATACCTATTATGTGGGCGCGGACGGTAAAAAGGTGACAAAACAGTTCGCCACATACGGAAATGATACCTTCTATTTTGGGGATGACGGAAAGAAAGTAACGAATCAGTTTGTAGCAGATGAAACTGGAACTTACTATGTAGGAGCAGACGGCAGAAAACTGACCAGCCAATTTGTTTCAGATGGTGTCCACACCTTTTATATGGCAGAAGACGGTAAGATGGCAATCCGCCGTTGGATTAATGATGCCAGGGGCTTCCGGTATGTGAACGGAAAAGGCTACATGCAGGTCAATACTACAAAAGTGACAGGCGGATTTTACGGCCGGTTTGACGCAGAAGGTTACTGGACAGATATTTCAAATACATTCTTTAAGGATGAGCTGGTAGACGGCACGATTGTGACAAAATATTCCGGAGCAGACGGCAAGGTTGCGGGAATCGGTGAAAAAGTCGAAGGCAGGAAATATTTCTGCTTCGAGGAGCGGGCCAATGGAACCTACTGCTATCTGATCGGCAGTGATGAAACCCCGGATGACGCAGTTCAGGCCGCAAACGTCTGGATCAGCGATATGTGGGTAAATGCGGACGGTTATCTGGTTAAGAACAGTGATTTCCCGGTAGACGGAGTTTACTATCGTTTTGATAAAGATGGACATGGAGCATTGATTAACTACCGGATTTCTTATGTGCTGGGCGGAGGGACCAACAGCGGAAATCCGGCTGCCTACAACGGCGCTATGGACACCATCATTTTAGCTGATTCCTCAAGGCCCGGTTACCGGTTTAGCGGATGGTATACGGATGAAAACTTTACAAACAGAATTACCCAGATTCCGGCCAAGAGTTATGGAGACATCACCCTGTATGCCAAATGGGAAGCCCTGTATAGCGAAAGTGACAGCGACAGCGATGACGGCGACGATTACTACAGCGGATCTGGCAGCAGTACCGGCAACAGCAGCAGTACCGGAAGCAGTATCGGCGCTAATACGGGAGTGAACGCCGGCCCTGCCGCGAATGCAGATACCAATGCAGGAACTGCCGGAAACACGTCTCCTGTATCCATATCGGTAGGCGCGGATCAAAGCGTAACCGTACAACATGGCGAAGTCACCGTAGCGGCGGATTTGACCCTGACCGGCGCGGGAAGCTTAAACAACAATACCATTGTTTCCGTAAAAGAAACTGCGGCAGTTACCATGGCGGAAGGACAGAAAGCTGAAATCGCCACGATTGCGGTGGGCGCAGACGGCTCCACCAGATCACTTCTGGCATCCCAGGTGCAGGGAGCTACCGTACAGCAGACCACCATTACGGTGCAGGGAGTTACAGTAACGCAGAATGCCGTTGTATACGCGGATGGAACCAAGGTGGCGCAGAAATCAGGCGCTGTGGAACTGGAAGGATTTGCAGCCACTGTTATTTCAACAGAACAGGCAATCCAAAGCGGAGCCCAGACGATTGCCGCAGCATATAACGATAAGGTGGAGATAGATTTAAACCAGTACCAGCAGATTGGCGCGGCAGTGGCTTACGAAGTGACGCCGGGCGTGAACGGCACAGTTCCCCAGACACAGGTGGAACAGACCAGTTTTACACCAGGCCAGGAAGTGAAAGCGCTGATCACCGATGCGGCAGGAAATGTATCAGCAGTCACCGTTGTTGTGGGGGAAAATGGAGTCGTCCAGTACCCGATTCCGGGCGTCAACTGTATTGTCAGATTTATGGTGCCTAAAACAGCATAGGACTTTAGTTCATACAAAAGAGAGGTCCAGAGAATTTTTTTGGTTTGAAATATTAAAATTAATTTGATAAAGAGAAAGCAGACCGGGAGTTCGGCAAATATAAATGCAGAACTCCCGGTCTGTTCTTGTATTAAGATATAAAAGTAAAAATGCACAAATAAATACATAAAATATTGAGCTGATAAACAAAAATAAACAAAAATGTTGACACGCTATTACGTCTATGTTATAAAGAGAATATAGAAGTCCGAATTACGTAATTAAAGTCCGTATAGCGGACTTAAAAGGCACCCATCGTATCCATGAAGGAAAGGAGCAAGGCTGTGTTAAAAGAAAACAAAAGAGGGAACCCGGTTACACTGGATAACACTGGATCTGCGGCAGGGGAAAGAAACAGGGCAGAGAGTGTTGAGGATCTGGCAGCACAGGAGGAGGCGAGAGCTAAAACCCAGCAAATTATGGAGGAGGTTGACAATGAAAGCCGTTTATGTTCCTATCAGGGCATTGTAAAGGTCTTGATAACAGGCCTGTCCCTTATATGGGTGGTATTTCAGTTGTATTACAATACGATCGGAACCATGGAGGCCATAACTTTCCGGGCATGGCATGCTTTATTCCTTTTGACATTCTGTTTTCTGTTGTATCCGGGATATAAATCCCAGAACAGAAAACGGACGATGCCAACCATATTGGATCTTATACTGCTGGCGGCATCAGCATGTACCTTTTTATACTTCATATTTAATTATTCCAGGATTTCATTAAATGGTGGATTTGTAACAAAGACAGAAACAATCATCGGCCTCATAGCCATAATTCTGGTTTTTTTGGCAGCCAAGAGAGCTGCCGGAGGGCTTATGTGGCTGGCAATTATATTTCTGGCCTATACAATAGTGGGTAAATATATTGGCGGCAGCCTGGGGCATGCAGGATTTTCTTTAAAACGTCTTGTAGGCCATTTGTTCTGGGGAAGCCAGGGGCTTTTCGGAACCGGCATTGGCGTATCTGCAACATATATATTTGTATTTGTTTTATTTGGCGCATTTTTAAGCCAGAGCGGTTTTACCAACTTCATCAATAACATTTCCATGGCCTTAGTTGGGCGTTCTGTGGGTGGAGCGGCTAAGGTTGCCATTATTGGAAATGCTTTGATGGGGATGATTAATGGTTCCGCAACTGCTATAGTAGCGACAACTGGGAGTATCGCTATCCCCATGATGAAAAAAGCGGGATATACAAAGGAGTATTCAGGAGCGGTTGTGGCTGCGGCGGCAACAGGCGGGCAGTTTTGTCCCCCTGTTATGGGAGCGGTTGCGTTCCTCATGGCGGAATTTCTTGGTGTTTCTTATTCCGTTGTTTTGCTGGCAGCCATTATACCCGCAGCCCTGTATTACTTTGGAATGCTGATGGCAGTTCATTTTCAGGCCAAACGTTCCGGTCTTTCCGGTATTTCAAAAGATAATTTACCGGCGGCCATGGAGGTGCTGAAAAAAGACGGACATTTGGCGGCTCCTCTCATTTCTCTTTTGGGATTTATGATTGCAGGCTATACTCCGTTATTTGCCTGTGTGGTATCTATCTTTGTAACGATTGCTTTTTCCTGGCTGCGCAAAGAAACTAGAATGGGATGGTCAAAAATTGTGGCAGCTTGTGAGGAGGGCGTTCGGGGAGCGATCAGCGTTGGAGTTTGCTGCCTTATCATTGGAATCGTTGTGGGCGTGACCTCCTTAACGGGCCTGGGCCTGAAGTTTGGCTTCTTAATGCTAAAGGTGGTGGGGCCTGGCGAATTATTGAAGTGCGCGGTTATGGTTGCTATTATGAGCACCATTTTAGGTATGGGAGTTCCCGGCATCGCAGCTTATGTTATTGTAACCGCAGTAGCAGTTCCTGTTATGGTAAAAGTTGGCTGCCCGCTGCTTCCGGCTCATTTATTCTGTTTGTTTTATGCATCCCTCTCCAATATTACGCCTCCTGTTGCAATTTCTGCATATGTGGCATCAGGTATTGCGGGTTCTGATCAGAATAAGACCGGCTGGTTGGCCGTGCGTGTGGGTTTATCCGGTTTCCTTCTGCCATTTTTCTTCCTGATCAATCCGGTTCTGTTAATCGGGTGTGCGCCTAAAGGCACAGGAACATTGGCGGTGATAAGCGCAATTGGCGGCGCTGCCATTGGAATTCTGCTCTTGTCAGCCGGTACGGAAGGATGGCTGATCGGAAAGAGCCGCGGCATAGAAAGAGCCATGTGCATAGGTGCGGCGTTATGTCTCATCGACACACGCATTATCACGGATGTGGCAGGAATAGGACTGGCTGTTTTTGTAATAGCGGTTCAGATTATCCGCAGACGTAAGGGATCAGGAGATACGCCCGCAGTTTCGGGCAGTTGACCGGGGAGGGAAAAAATATGAAGAAGATAACAGCATTATTAATCGGCTGCATAATGATAATAAGTCTTTTCGGATGCAGTTCCAATAAAAATAAGTATTATGTCAACTTTCCGACTGCCGGAACTTCAGGTTCAGTGTATTCACTGGGGGCAACTCTTGCCAACCTCTGGAATGAAAACATTGATGGGATCCAGGTTTCGGCAGAAGCCTCCAACGGCGGCGTCCATAACCTGGTGCTGATGTCAGAAGGCGATGCAAAGATGGGAGTCGCCGTTACCAGTATTATTACCCAGCAGAAAGAGGGGACGGATGTATTTGAGGGCCATCAGTATGACGGCGCCAGGATCATCTGCTCCCTGTACAGCAATTATAACCAGGTAGTGGCTACGGAAAAATCGGGAATTAATACATTGGAGGATATCAAAGGCAAACGGTTTGCGCCGGGAGCGGCGGGCAGCACTCCTGAGGTGGAAACCAGAATCCATCTGGAAGCTCTGGGATTTGATTATCCGGCAGATATTTCAGGCCAGTATGTTGGATTTACGGAAGCTGTAGACCTGATGCGCAACCAACAGCTTGACGGAGCATGGATCCAGTCTGCGCTTCCTGTGTCGGCAGTCAGTGAGATGTGTTCCACAGCAGGAGGCCACCTTGTACCGATGACGGAGGAACTGGTTGAACAGTTGAGCCAGGAATATCCATGGTACAACAAATCCTATATCCCAGCAGGAACTTATGATGGACAGGATCAGGATATCCTTACAACCAGCCTTCCGATTACGCTGATTGTGGATGAAAGTGTGCCGGAGGAGATTGTATACCAGATGACAAAGCTGATGTGGGAAAATATAGACACCCTGAAAAAATCAATGGGTTCCTTGAAAAATGCCACTCTTGAAAAAGCAACGGAAGGCATCGGAGATATTCCTCTTCATCCGGGAGCTGAGAGATATTACAGGGAGATGGGTGTTTTGTAAAACTTGTCAGCAAGATAGGAGTATGATATGATAGAAAAAAAGTTGGTTTCGGTCAAACATGGATATGAGCCGTGGGAAATGGCCTACGATGCTTTAAAACGTGTTTTTGTCGATGACGTAAAAGGAAAGCGTGTGCTTTTAAAACCGAATGCAGGCCGAAAAGGCCCCGGTTTTACAGCCCTCTGCACCAGCCCTGAGGTAGTGCGTGGTGTAATCCGTTTCTTCAAGGAACAAAAAGCCGGTGAGATCCTCTGTGGTGATGGGGCGTTATGGGGGGTAAATGTCTGGGAGGCTATGGAAGAGGCAGGCATTTCAAAGGTGTGCGAAGAAGAGCAGGTAACTTGTGTCAATCTGGACGAAGCGCCTCCTGTCATTAAGGAGATACCAGGAGGGCTGATGGTAGACCGGCTGAAGTTCAGCTCACTGCCGTTTGAAGTGGATCTGGTAGTTTCCATACCAGTGATAAAAACCCATATGTACACAGGGGCTACACTCAGCATCAAGAACATGAAGGGTTGTCTGTATAAGATGGAAAAGACCATTTTACACAGGGTGAATAAACCCAGCCCGGACCCTGAGAAAGGGCGCTGCCTGGATTATGGCATTGCAGATATGACGGAAGTCCTGCTTCCTGATTATGCCGTTTTGGACGGCACGATCTGCATGGAAGGCTTCGGTCCCAGCGTGGGAACACCCATTAACCTGGATCTGGTTGCAGCCAGTAAGGATCCGACTGCGGCAGATTATGTGGGCGTTACCCTGATGGGTATGGAGTACGATGCCATTGCACATGTGAACCTGGTACATGAGCGCTGTGGTACGGCAGGCTTTGAAGACATTGAAGTGGAACCAACGGATTATATGAAATATGCGAAGAAATTCCTCACCGCAGATATGTCAACATTAGGTGATTATTATCCTAATATAGAAGTGATAGAAAAAGGAACCTGCAGCGCCTGCAGCGCATCCCTCATGAAGTTTGTACGGGACCATGGGCCTGGCCTGGAATCAGACAGAACATTTATTCTTGAGACAGGAAAGGATCTGACAGAAGAAGATATAAACCGGGAATGTGCGGTTTTGATCGGCAACTGTGCAGGACAATGTGCCAAAGGTTCCGGTAAAAGCTATTGTGCCGGATGTCCTCCGGTTGGATCCAGTATATTGGCTTTTATTCGCGGGGAGGAGACTAGGGAGGAAACGGAACGGACCTTCTGATGTCTGACGCGGAAAAGAGGTAAATGGGGTCCATGAACAATGAAAGCCAACACCAGGATGTAATAAACTCAGTGATTAAAACATTTAAGGTCCTGGAGATTATCAGTAAAGAAGGTAAGATCAGTGTGACGGAGCTGGTTAAAAAAAGCGGTATGACCAAAACCACGGTTCTGCGGATTCTGGCTACTTTAAAGCAGTGCAGGGCGGTGAAACAGGAAACGGATACCAAGCTTTACTGCCTGGATATCTTTCTTTACAGCCTGGGGATGAAGGTTCTCAATGTGTTCAGCCCGATTGATCAGATAAAGGTAATTGTTGAAGAGTTTACAAAAGAAGAAAGCCGGGACGGGCTTTTGGTACAGGTAGACGGTGACCATCTTGTTTATCTGGAAAGATTTAAACACAATGACCTGTATCGGGTGGTATCCACGCCCGGTACAAGGGCGCCCCTTATGTCGACTTCATCCGGAATGGCAATTTTGGCCTTTCTGCCGGATGAAAGGATACGGAGAGTATACGAAAGCAACCGGCTATTAATTGATAATGACACATATTTTGAAAATTTTGAGGAACTGGAAGCAGAAGTTGAAAAGATCAGGAGGAATGGTTATTATCTGGACTGGGAACGTCATAGAAAAGGGATCTGTTCTGTCTCCATACCGGTATACCACCCTAATGGGAGTGTATTTTATTCTCTTTCATTTCCCCAGCTGGTGTCCCAGACAGACCGGCATGAACTGATGATATTTGCCCAAAGGGCGAAAAAGCTTTCCGATATGCTTCGTGAACCGTTTGAGACGAGGGAAAATTAAAAATGTTTATGAATCAGCATACAAAGAGATGTGATTTCTCTTTGTATGCTTTTTTGTTCTTTAAAAGAATCCTGAACCGTCCGGTTTTGACAACGGATTGGCCAGAAAAATCATTTTATTTTATAAAAATAAACCGCAATATTTTTAAATACTAACGCCAGATAAATAAAAGGTTAACCGGTGACCTTTCCGTCAATTTGTGATATGATCGGAGTATAAACCAAGAATCAGCGATGGAGGAACAATTATGATACGTTTTGCAACAATCGGAACGAATTTTATTACAAAATGGTTTGTAGAAGCGGCAAAAGGATGCAGCGCCATGAAATATGCGGCTGCCTATTCCAGAACCGAAGACAGGGCAAAGTCATTTGCCGAAGAATTCGGGGCAGAAACGTATTATACGGATTTAGAGAAGCTGGCCCGTTCAGACGATATTGCCGGAGTTTATATCGCCAGCCCTAACAGCCTGCACTGTGAACAGGCAATGCTTATGATGGAGCATGGCAAACACGTTCTGTGCGAAAAAACGATTGCCAGCAACAGCAGGGAGTTAAAGGCCATGCTGGACTTGGCGGAGAAAAAGCAGGTTGTGCTCTTAGAAGCCATGAGATCCGTATTTGATCCGGGTTTTCTTGCCGTGTCCAGGAATCTGGGAAAGCTGGGGACAATCAGGCGGGCCAGTTTTCAATACTGCCAATATTCCTCCCGGTATGATAAGTTTAAGAGCGGAGTGATTGAAAATGCATTTAAACCGGAACTTTCTAACGGTGCGCTGATGGATATCGGAGTTTACTGTGTTCATCCCATGGTAAAATTATTCGGCCGCCCGGAATCTGTTTATGGGGAAGCCGTGCTGCTGGAAAACGGAATAGACGGTTTGGGAACCATTTTGGCCAGGTACGAAGGGATGCTGGCGGAACTGGCCTATTCTAAAATATCAAACAGCCAGATTCCCAGCCGGATTGAGGGAGAAGCCGGATGTATAGTCATAGATGCAATACAGAACCCATGCAATAGTTACATCGTTTATAATGATGGAGAAAAAGAAGAGATCAAGGTAGATAAAAATGAAAAAAATATGATATATGAAATAGAAGAATGGGCAAGGCTGATCGAAAATGGCTTAACAGCCGGAGAACATAACCGGTATTCGGTGATGGCGCTTGAAATCATGGATCAGGTGAGGGAACAGACGGGCCTGGTATTTCCGGCCGATCGGCCGTGTTAGAGGAGATGGATTTACTGAACAAACATTTAAAAAGCAGGCAGAAGGCGGATTCTCTGCCTGCTTTTTAATGCCTTTTTATGCTTTATCCGGAGTAATACGTCTGAAACGTAAAAATCTAAAACAAAAGAAACGTAAATAAAACGATTTTAATACAAAATAGACGATATAAATACATATAAGAGGTTTAAAAAAGAAAAAATTGACGGAATTAAAGCTCTTCCCTATAATAAAAATCAGCAATACAAAGGAGATGATAAATCCTCATCCAGCGCCGTTTTCAGCTGGAGTTTCAGGGATAGGCCTAATTTCGCTTTCATTTTCAGCCGGATTCTTGTGCAGTTCCATTTCTTTAAAATACCGCCATAACGTGGAGCGGCTGACATTCAGTTTTTGAGCGATCAGAGACTTCCGGCCATGGTAGTAACGATCCATCGCTTTCAGTTCATCAAAGGTGATTTTCCGCCCATGAACAATGAAGCCGGGTTCCGGAGGATCCGTGAGCGGTTTCAAAGTCTTTTGGAGGCCAGGAGTTCCCGGTAAATGGGAAAAATAAGGGGTGTCAGACAACTGCATCTGAAGCTGGGAACGGCTCAGCGTATCTCCATCGTTTATCAGAAGAACCAGCCTCCTGCATAAACTGTCCATTTGATCCAGATTTCCAGGCCAGGAGTATTCTTCTATAACTGCTGTGCAATCGGAATCATAAGCACATTCTTTTTGAAATAATGAGCAGTATTTTTTCCAAAAACGGTCAAACAGCACTGGCAGATCTTCGGGCCTGTCCGAAAGGCATAAAACAGGAACCAGGAATGCGTTGAAACTGTAGTACAAAGCGGAAGAAAAGTCCCCCTGCGCGGCCAGCCGGCATAAATCCGTGGATGTCCCGGCCAGGATGCGGATGCAAAGCGACTGACGCAGGCGGCTGCTTCTGGTAAAACTTCCATATTGAATAATATTGCACAGAATCTGCTGGTTTCCAGGGCTGAGGAATTCCGGGTTTCTTATGTAGAGGCTTCCTCCGTGAGCGGATAACATATCCTCTTCCGTCAGCAATGCCGCATCCCGGGCGATCCATAATCCTTCTTTGTAAGGGCTGTTATCATGCATGAAACGGGCCAAGGTTTCCCGGCCAGTTCCCTGTTCTCCGATAAAAAGTACCGGATAAGAGAGTGGGGCATATTTTTTTACCAGAGAAAGGCATGAGTGATAAGCGGGAGACCGGCTGGAAAGAAGGTGCAGTTCCCGGTCTTTACAGGAAGCGGAGGGGGCTGGATCGGAAGTATCAGGAACCTGCAGAGACATGGCTGTGCTGCTGGTATCAGGCCTGATTGTTAAGATCACTCCCTCAGTTTTTTTGCTTGCTGTAATTGGATGGATATCCAGATGATAGGCGCCCTGTCCAATGGAAAATTCATGTCCGGCAGCCGTTTCTCCGGAAACCAGAATTCTGTGGATCAGTTCCAGTTCTGTCTGGGAAAACAGAAAACTGCATTTCCGGCCGAGAACCGCCTGGTTTGAGACGGAGAAAAATTGTCTGGCCGCCTGATTAATCATGGTGATTTTTTCCGTTTCATTAATGCTTATAATGCCGTCGGAAATGGAATCCATGATAGTGATGCGTTCCTGGATTTTTTTCTTCTGCTGGCGGATATTTTTCTGGACCACCTTCGCCTGATTATATGCGGTCTGGATGGAAGAAAGGGAGCATTCCAGCAGTACACAGTTGATTCCGTGTTCCTGCGCTGCCTTTTGTGTGCAGACGCCTCCAATGAGGACATGGATGTTTTCTGCTTTGGCCCGGAGTACCTGGGCTTCAATATCCTGATTGTTTTTGACGGGATAAAGATGAACCTTCCAATGGAGCAGGTCGAGAAAACCGCGAAAGGCATGAATTAAATCTTCCATACCGATATAGGCGATATCAGTTTCATTTTCTCCGAACAGGCTTTTTACCTTTTCAATGGTTTGAGCCAGTTCCATGCCGGTGATGGGAACGGTGACTACCGGAACCGGAAGCCGTGAAGAACTGAGAAGTTTAGCGGTGTTTCCGCGGGCCATAATTACATCGGTGTCATCATCCAAATGATTTTTGACGTATGTTAATGCTTCGTCCATATATAAGTTGATAATTTTAAGGTTATTGGGGACGGGCAGCTCTTTTTGGAAGAGACAGCCGTATTGGTACATCACATCGCCGGACGCGATGAATAGAATATGTGACATAGCAACCTCCTGTTGGTGCCAATTCATGGGAAAGAATTGGAGCTTATGTTTCATATTAACATTAATAAAACAATTATACAACAAGATTGGAACAACAACATGTGCAGTAATCTGCCAAAAAATTAAAAGGAGATGAAGAGATGTTTGATTTTGATAAAAACACTAAAATAGCATTTTCAAAAGCAGTTTATTATAATTTCAACCCGATTCCGGTAAAAAAGCCATGGAGAGACGCCACAGGAGGTTTTGGCAGCTTTGCTCCCCTGCAGGCATGGATTCAGATCTATGATACGGAAGGGTACTGTGGTGAAACATTTTGCTCAAAAGGGATCGTAGAGAATATCCTTCCTCTGATTTTGACCGGGGAGGAAAAGACCTACCAGGAGTGGTATGACTTCATTTACTGGAAACTTCGTAATTTTGGGTTCCAAAGCGGGCAGATTGTGGATTTAGGGCAGTTGGACATGATCATGCTTGAGATTATGGCCAGACGCCAGGGGCTGCCGCTGCACCGTTTTCTGGGAGCCGGAAAGGATTGGGCGGCAGCTTATAAAGGGGGAGGTTCCCTTTTGGAATCAGATGAAGAACTGGTGGAGGACATGCTGCGGTATGTGGACGAAGGTTACCGGACCATTAAATTCAAAGTCGGAAGCGACTGGGGCCATAATATGAAGCGGGATCTGATCCGGCTGGAGAAGGTGCGCAGAGCCGTGGGAGATGATATTGAAATTGCGGTGGATGCCAACCAGGTGTGGGGCGTCAATGAAGCTCTGGAATTTGCGGGTCTGATCCGCCCGTACAATCCGGCCTGGTTTGAGGAGCCGGTTCACTCCCATGATATGAATGCAATTAAAGCCTTAAAGGACAGAGGCATTGAGATGAAAACAGGTTACGGGGAATCCATGCGCAATTATTACGCATTTGAAACCTATGCTGAAAAAGGTGTAGATCATCTGATGCCTTTGGTGGGAAGAATGAGCAGAATGCATGACCTGATTAAAATACGGCAGTTGGCCCGGGAACGCGGCCTGCGGTTTTCATCAGGCGGTACCGTATGGCTGAATGCCGCTTACGGCGCCTTATATGAGGAAGATGAGCTGTTGGAAAACCATGAGCCAATGACGGAACCTATTGGAGACTGTCTTCTCATAAAACCGGAGGAAAAGGGTGGAAAGCTGTACCTGCCCGACATACCGGGAACGCCCATTCGTCTGGACTTTGAGAAGATAGAGAAAAACGGTACGTTGGAAAGCAAGACCTGTTTCTATGCGGGTAATGCCAAGACTGCTTTTGCGGTGAGAGCCGCATATTAGAGCCGCGTATTAAAGAAAGCTGGTTGATTTTCCTGTGCGCCTGCGCTATGATTATCTGTAAACGTATGGGATATCCTTTTTGGATACCACAGAAACAGAGGACGCAAAGATAGTAATGAAGAGTGATTTGACTTTATATGAGAGAGTTTACTGGAATTTAAAGAATAAGATCGAGAGTGGGCTGCTTCCTGACGGCGCGAAGCTCCCATCCCGTGCCGAACTGTGCCGCGAATTTGGGGTGTCGGAAAAGACCGTGCGCTGTGCGCTGGACCTGCTTGCTGAAAATGGTCTGATTAAGACGAGGCAGCGGATGAGACCGGTTGTGGTATCCAGCCGCGGAGACGGGGATAAAAATATAGAGCATATGCTGCAAAAAGCGAATCAGGATTCGGTCAATGATATTGTCCAGACCGGAATTCTGCTGTGCTATCCGTTTAATGCCAGAGGTCTGCTGCTCTGTCATGGCAGGGAATGGGAGATTCCGGAATCCATTTTGTCTCAGATGAACCCGGATGAACCTGAGAAATTTTGGAAGCTCTCCAACCGTTTTTGGCGTTTCTTTCTCGCTAGAAATGGAAATGAACTGATTCTGCGGGTGGCGGAAAGTATGGGCTTTGAGCTGATTAATATGAATTCCGGGACCTTGGCGCTCAGGGAGAGCTACCATGCTTCTCTGTGGAAATTAGTTGAAACAATGAAAGCCGGAGGCGATTTCAACACAGTCCGGTTTGATGATCTGTACCCGCTTTATGGGTTGGAACAGAAAGAACATGGCAGGACCGCCTGCGGTGTTGTCCCCGCCTCCTCACTGCCGGCTGATGCCGGCGGTTTAGAGCAGAGGCTGTATAGAAATCAGGAACGTTATTCAAGCGTCTGTCTGGATTTACTGGGCCTTATTGCCATTGGCCGGTACCAGCCCGGCGACAGGCTGCCCACACACGAACAGCTTCAGAAAATCTATGGTGTGAGCATTGATACCACCACAAAAGCAGTCGGCATGTTGCAGGAATGGGGAGTGCTGTCCACAAAACGGGGACAGGGTATTTTTGTTGAGATGTGCCTTGAACAGTTGAAAACGATAAAAATTGAACCAGAGGTGATCAGCAGCCATGTCCGGCGCTTTTTGGACAGCATGGAGCTGGTATCTTTAACTGTAGAAGGAGTGGCGGCCCATGCGGCTGCCTATGTCGGGGCGGAAGAGGCCAGAGAACTCAGACAAGAACTGAAACGACTTTGGAGCGGGCGATATGTCCATCAGATGTTCCCCCGTGTTTTCCTGGATTTTTTGACCGCGCATATCCAATATGCGGCTCTGAAATCGATTTATAATGTGATTCGTAAAAATTACAGTGTTGGAAGAAGCATTCCCAAACTGGTTAATCTGGAAAAGACCGCAGAAAGCCGCCAGATTTACCGCCGGTGTATGGCGGCGGTAGATGCGTTGGAAGCCGGAAGCATACAGGAATTTGCCAGGATTACAGGAGCGATGTTTCAATTCACCCATCAGTTGGCTTTGGCTGAATGCAAACGCCTGGGGTATTGGGAAAACGCCATGAACGTATATGACGGAGATGCGCTGTGGAAGTGACTTTGGTTAATACACCGCCGGTTGGATCAGCCGGCGGTGTTTTTTCGTTCTGATGTACATTTGAGTTTGAATGCGGGGAGGGTCATTCTTTTGGACGTGCAGCAGAGCTTTCTCTTATTATGAGTTCACAGGGAAATTCCACCCGGATGGGGTGGGTATGCCTTCCGGCGATCCGGTCATCCAATATTTTAACTGCAAATTCGCCCAGTTCTCTTTTAACAACCCGGACAGTGGTCAGGCGGGGGGAGATGAACTGGGCGATATCGATATCGGCCAATCCAATGATTGAGATATCCTGGGGAATCTTATAACCATAGTCGTGCAGTGCGCTGATTGCTCCTATGGCGGGATAATCATCGGCACAGATAATTCCTTCCGGCAGTTTTTTACAGGAAATCAAATCCTTGACAGCCTCATAGGCATGGTCCGCAGTCAGCATGATATTCCGGCAGCAGGCCATATCCAGCGGAAAGGAATGGGAGGACAGGGTATCACAGAACGCCTTAAAACGGTGCTCATTGATCACATCAGTTTCTTGGGAAGGGATCGTTCCGATAAAACCGATGGTCTTAAAGCCGCAGTTAATAAAGTATTCTGTGGCGGAAGCGGTGGCAGTATAAGCATCACAGATGATTTCGTCGATATCAGCCTGAGGGGAATTGAGACCGGCATATATGATGTTTCCTGTGATCTGTTTGAATCGGTCCATGATGTCCCGGGTAAGTCTGCCCAGGAGAATGATGCCGTCGAAATCCTGATTATTTAAACTGTTGAGAATCGGATAAATATCCGCGGTGGAAGTAGAGATCGTCTGTTTCAATTCATATCCAAGTCTTTTTGATTCTTCCTGAATTCCCATTAAAATCTGTGAGAAAAAATAATTATTAAAACTGTCTGAGGGGGATACCAGAATGCATACCAGCGATTTAGTCTGGTTTTTTGAAACTCCGGCATCGTTAATGTAACCGAGTTCCCTCGCTATCTGTAATACTTTTTCAGCGGTTGCAGGGCTTGCCGGTTTTTGCTTGTCATTATTAAGGACCCGGGAAACCGTGGAAATCGAGACGCCTGCTGTCTGCGCGATTTCATAAAGTGTAGGACGCATGGATGGACTCCTTTTGGTTATTATTGGAAATAATTGTTAAATATACGAATAGTATAATTGATCTGTTAAGGATTGTCAATTAAATCACGGATTAAAATCCAAATAATTTGGATAAAAAAGGATTGATAATTTGGATTATGGATGATAATATGAAAATATAGCAAGAAAATCTTGCAAAAATCGCCAAAATGAACGAAAAACTGTAAAAAATAATATCCAAAATTTGGAGCAAAAAAGGAGAGGTAAAATGAAAAGAAGAGCATTGGTATTGGGGATGGCCATGACAGTCTTATTAACAGGGTGCGGAAGCCCGGTTAAAGGAAATGACAAAGAGCCTTTAAAAGTGACGGAACAGTCAAAACAGAGCGGCGGGGAAGGGGACACGGAATTTGGAATCAGCCCCATGCCGGAAAGAACGACACTGCGCGTGGGATATTTTGTAGGGGTACAGCATGCGCTGCCGATCTATGTGGCGGATCAAAAGGGATGGTTTGATGAATTGAATATTGATCTGGAATATGTAACGTTTTCTAACGGACCCGCCATGATGGAAGCTAACAGCAGCTGGGATTTTTCTTCTACAGGCGGCCCGGGCACGATTGTAGGAGCCCTGGCTTATGGGGTGAAATGTATCGGAACAGCCACTTATGATGCCGGCTTAAATCTCTATGTAAGAGAAGATTCCCCGATTTACCAGTCAGGGAAAGGGCATGTTGAGGGGTATGAAGAGATTTATGGAACGCCTGAAGACTGGAAAGGGACTACGTGGCTTCTTCCCGTTGGGACGACCTTACATAAGATCTTGTTTTCTACTTTAGAAAAGGTGGGTGTGGACAACGATCAGGTTACGATTGTAAATATGGACGTCAGTTCAGCGCTTGCAGGTTTTAAGGCCGGTGAAGGAGACGGATGCGGTGAGTGGTCTACCCTGGCTCTGGCTGCGGAACATGAAGGCTATAAAAAGGTCGGCGGCCTGGATGCAAACGGGGATATTATTGTCTGCAACATCTGTGCGACCTCCGATGCGGTTGATAATAAAAAAGAATTGATTACAAAGGCGTATGAATTATATTACCGTTCAGCGGAATGGTGTCTGGCCAATCCGGAAGAAGCCGCAGATTATTATATGGAAGTCTGCAGTGACGAGGGAGTGCTTTGTACAAAGGAAGACGCGGCCTATGCGGTCTCAATTTTATTCGTTCCGACTTTGGAAGAAAGCATTGCCATGTTTAAAAATGAGATGGATGATCCGAAAGGAACCTATACAAAAAGAAAATTAAACCAGGTAGAAACCGATTTATTTGAGACATTTGACTTTTTTGTGGATCAGGATAAATACACCCAGGAGGACCGCAATTTCCTTCTGGATAACCGGATGGTCGACAGTTCCATTGCGGAAGCGGTGGAACAGGAAATAAAAAGCCGCAAATAGATTTACGCGGCATGAGTGGAAGGCAGGTATGCTATGATGAATGACACTGTTCGTAAACAGAAAAGGGATGCTGTCAAATATACGGTTTTGACAATTACCGGTATCTTGGGGTTCTTTTTGATTTGGCAGCTCCTTTTGGATTTCGGGATCATAAGTTCCAATATTTTATCGAAACCGACAGAAGTGATCCGCTTGTTTTTTATCAAACTCCATGATAAGAGCCCGGATGGTTCGCTGCTGCAGACGAATATCCTGACAAGCCTGAAGCTGTCTTTAACCGGTCTTGTCCTTGCTGTTATCATTGGGATCCCTTTGGGATGGTTTATGGCATGGTATGAGAATATCGACTTGTTTGTCCGGCCGATTTTCGAGATCATACGCCCGATTCCCCCTATTTCCTGGATCCCTCTGACAATTTTGTGGCTGGGGATTGGTTTGAAGGCAAAGGCGTTTATTATTTTCTTTTCAGCATTTATACCGTGTGTGATCAATTCCTATACGGGAGTAAAACAAGCCAGCCCGGTTTTAATCAATGTTGCCAAAACCTGCGGCGCGTCCAAATTTACTATTTTCTACAGAGTGGGAATACCGGCGTCCCTGCCCATGGTATTTGCGGGCATCAGGATTGCGCTGGGAAATTCCTGGTCAACCCTGGTCGCCGCTGAAATGCTTTCAGCCAGCTCGGGTCTGGGATATATGATATTAACCGGAAGGTCTTTCGGAAGACCGGATATTATAATTCTGGGCATGCTGGTGATCGGAGCGGTGGGCGCTTTATTTAACGGATTTTTAACCGCTGCCGAAAATAAAGTCTTGGCGTGGAGGAAATCTGATCATGGATAAAAAACTGAATATAAAAAAATCGAATGTGAAAAAAATGGTTGTTACAATGTTTTCTCTGATGTTTTTAGCCGGAATCTGGCTGTTCGTCTCAACTAACTATCCGGCGATGATACCCAGTCCGGGTGAAACATGGGAACGGTTTCTGCTGACATTTTCAAAACCGATTAAAAAACTGAATCTGCTGCAGCATGTTTTAGCAAGCCTCAGAAGAGTTGGAACGGCATTGGCCATAGCCTGGGTTACGGGTGTGGCGTTTGGTGTAATTATAGGGTGGAATAAAACCTGCAATGCCCTGTTCGGTTCCGTATTCACCATGCTGCGTCCGATCCCGCCCCTTGCCTGGATCCCTCTCATTACAATCTGTTTTGGGATCAGTGAAATGCCCAAAATTTTAATTGTGTTCATCGGCGCATTTATTCCCGTGGTAGTCAACACCCAGGCGGGAATGCGGAATGTGGAGCGGCTGTATCTGGATGTTGCAAAATCATTCAATGCCAATGAAAGACAGTTGTTGTGGGAAGTGGCGATGCCGTCCATAACGCCCGCTATTTTTGCCGGTATGAGGACATCCACCAGTTCCGCATGGATGGTGGTAGTTGCGGCGGAAATGCTGGGCGCCAGTTCCGGCGTTGGTTTTTTAATCAACAGAGGAATGGACAGCGCGGACACTCCGCTGGTTTTGGTTGCAATGATAGCCATAGGCATCGTGGGGGCAATGCTCGCAGTATTATTTGAAGTGATCGAAAGGATGGCTTGTCCATGGATGATAAAAAGATAAGGCTGAGTTTGAGAAATATCAATAAAGTGTTTTATACGGGAAAAGAAGAGTTTGAAGCGGTAAAAGACGTGTCTTTAGACGTATACGACAACGAGTTCCTGGTATTGCTGGGACCGGGGCATTGTGGAAAGTCGGTGCTTCTCAATATCATGGATGGGCTGGAAAGCCCGACGAAGGGAACCATTCTTTTGGACGGAAATGAACACAGCAGGCCTGATCCAAAGATCGGAATGGTATTTCAGAAAACAGGGCTGATGCCCTGGAAAACGGTGATGCAGAATACCGAACTTGGGCTGAAATTCGCAGGAGTTAAAAAGGCGGAACGGCGTAAAAGAGCACAAAAATATATTGAACTGGTTGGACTAAAAGGATTTGAAAACCATTATCCCTCACAGTTGTCCGGAGGAATGAAGCAGCGGGTGGGAATCGCCAGAGCCTATACCAGCGGCCCCCAGATTTTATTGATGGATGAGCCGTTTGGGGCCCTGGACGCGCAGACCCGGTACTCGATGGAGGAAGAAATCAATAAGCTGTGGGAACTGGACAAGAGAACGGTGGTATTCGTCACAAATAACATTGAAGAGGCCGTTTATCTGGGAGACCGGATCATGTTGTTAAGCGGGTGCCCCGCTACCGTGAAAAAAATATATGAAGTTAATCTGCCGAGACCCAGGGATTTTGTGGATCCGTATTTTATGGAACTGCGTCAGGAAATAGCGGCAAATACGGATTTGGCATTATAAGAGGTTGAAGGAGCGGCAAATGATGGAAGAGATGGATAAGAGAGAGATAAAAGTTGAGGTTAAAAACCTGACTAAGAAATTTGACGACTTACTGGTTCTTGATGATATTTCCTTTACGATTAAAAAAGGAGAATTTGTATGTGTGGTAGGGCCAACGGGCTGCGGAAAGACCACATTTTTAAACCTTTTGACAAAACTGTATGAACCTACATCGGGTCAGCTTTTAATCGATGGGATTCCGGCGGACCCGAAAAAGCACAATTTGGCCTTTGTATTTCAGGAACCGTCCGCTTATCCCTGGCTCACAGTGGAAGAGAACCTCGCTTTCGGCCTGGAAATAAAGAAGCTGGACAAGGAGGTCATAAAGGAGCGGGTTAACCATATTCTCCGCTTGATGGGACTGGAACCGTTCAGGAAACATTATCCCCACCAGTTGTCCGTCAGTTCCGAGCAGAGAATTATTATCGGCAGGGCGTTCGCCATGAATCCGGACCTGCTGCTGATGGATGAACCCTATGCACAGATGGACATAAAACTCCGGTATTATCTGGAGGACGAAGTGATAAGGCTGTGGAAGGAAACCGGCAGTACGGTAGTTTTTATCACTCACAATATTGAAGAGGCGGTATACCTGGCGGAACGGGTGCTGATTTTGACAAATAAGCCTGCAAAAATCAAGGAGGAGGTGAAGATAGATCTGCCCAGACCCAGGAATTTTGCTGAAAAAGAGTTTATATCATTGAGAACCTATATCACCGATCAGATAAAATGGTGGTAAATATTAGAAATTAAAGGAGAAGAGAAGATGAGGATTGGCCGTTATTTGGATCATGCGGTGTTAAAACCGGAATTTACACAGGAAGAGGCAAAGGCAGGGATACAGATGGGAATTGATTATCATGCGAAAACGGTTTGTGTCCGTCCCTGTGACATTGAACTGGCAAAACAGATGTGTGAAGGCACGGAAACCCAGGTAAGCTGTGTGCTGGATTTCCCCCATGGAGCCGCCGGTTTGGAGGCCAAAGCCGCTCTGGCTGAAATTTATGCGAAAACTGGTGTTGTTGAAATCGATATGGTAATGAACTTCGGCCTTGCAAAATCGGGGGAATGGGGCCGGGTTGCACAGGAGATAAAGGCGGTCACAGACAGCGCCCATAAATATGGGGTCGGGGTAAAAGTGATCTTCGAGACCAGCCAGTTAACCCGGGATGAGATCAGGAAAGGGACCGAGGTGTGCGTTGAATGCGGAGCTGATTTCGTGAAAACTTCTACGGGATTTTTAGGATGTGGAGCCACTGAGGAAAGCGTTAAAACCATGATCGAGACTGCTGCTGGACGGATTAAGGTGAAGCCCTCGGGCGGAATGAGCGATTACGAAACAGCGAAAGCATTTGTGGATATGGGAGCGGACCGGCTGGGAGTGGGGGTAGCATTTACACCTGCGATTTGTGAAGGAGAAAAGCGCGCACTGGGAGGAGAAGGCTGATATGAATGAATTTGAGCTCCATTTTACGACAAAAATCATTTTTGGTAAAGGCGCGGAAACATCAATCGGCCGGAAATTAAAAAAAGAAGGCGTTTCCAGCGTTTTGATTCACTATGACAGCGCCGCAGAAAAACTGGGACTGCTGGAGCGTGTACAGGGATATCTGGCAGATGAAGGAATACAGGTCTTTTTCCATGGAGGGGTTGTGCCCAATACAAGTCTCTCTGTTATTAGGGAAGGAATTGAAATATGCATCCGGCAGAGAATCGATTGTGTAACCGCAATCGGGGGAGGCAGCGCCATCGATTCGTCGAAGGCGATCTGTGTGGGCGCGGCCAATCCGGATGTGGATATCTGGGACTGCTATGAAGGAAAATTCAAACCGGAAAAAGCCTTGAAAATGGCCGTGGTTTTGACAACGGCGGCCACCGGCAGTGAGACAAATCCCTCCTCCGTTGTGATGAAGGAGGAAGGTAAGTTAAAGCGGAGCCTGTATTGCGAAGCCAGCCGGGCTGATTATGCGTTTATGAACCCGGAAATTCTGTATACTCTGCCTGAATTTCAAAAGGCGTGTACCATATCGGATATTCTATCCCATGTGTTTGAGCGGTATTTCACCCAGCATGAAGAAAACCGGATATCAGACCAGTGTTCGGAAGGGATGATGCGCGTTCTTTACCAGCTCAGTGACCGGTTCCTGAACAATACGGATTACGATTCCGCATCGGAAATCATGTGGGCAGGCACCTCCGCGTATCTGTACTGCGGGCTGGGCGGGCCGTTTGACTGGGGAACCCACAATATGGGCCATGAACTTTCAGGAATGTTTGAGAAGACACATGCGGCAACCATAACCGCTATGTGGGGGACCTGGGCAAGATATGTTTATAAGCGCAATTTGGGCCGGTTTGCCAGGTACTCGGAAGCAGTGCTGGGAATTACGGAGGGCGGTGAAGAAGAAAAGGCTCTGGCCGGGATCGAAAGGACGGAACAGTATTTTAAAGAGTGGGGAATGCCCGTCAGCATTCCTCAGCTTATGGGGAGACCGCTTGAGAAAGAGGAGATCCAAATGCTGACAGATAAGTGCATGTTTTTTGGAGGGAGAAAAACAGTCGGCAATTACTTGAAGCTGGGATATGAAGACGTTTATTCCATCTATACCAACGCTAATATGTGAACAACAGTGAATATAATTTTTATCCGGCCGTTTATATAAACGGCCGGACTTTAATTTTCCCCGGATTTTGCCGCCTTCCACTGCTGCGGCGACAACCCGAACGCCGCCTTAAAACATTTGGAAAAATAGGCCGGGCTCTGAAATCCCGTTCTCATGGCAATCTCAGCCACCCGGTAATCCGTCTGCTTTAACAGTTCCAGGGCATGCTGCAGCCGGACGTTGTTTAAATACGTGCTGAAATTGATCCCCACCTGCTGTTTGAAGGTGCGTGACAAGTATTCAGGATTGATATGCAGATCCTTAGCAACGCTGACCAAAGAGATATCATCCATATAATGGGCCTCCACAAATGAAACAGCGTGAGCGATCCGGGAGGACAATACGGATTGATTCTGCTCCTTTTGAGAATACAGGGAGCTGAGGCTTTTGATCAGGATTTCATAAAGATGCCGGATGCTTTCAGAGGAAAACACGCTTGCGGATAACCGGCTGAAATAGTTATGATATTCCATCAAATCGATACTGCAGCTGTTTAAATAGGCGGATTCGCACAGTTTGATGCAGAGGAGCTTTAAGTTGTCCACATCGGGATACCGGACATTTTCTGCAAAATTAAGAAGTTCCTCTGCTTTTGACAGGACTTCTTCCTGTTTATGAGAGCGCAGCAGCTCAATCATTTCAAGATACCGTTCATTCAGGCGCAGTTCCATACCATTTTCGAATAATTCAGGCCTGCAGAACTGCACCCCATAGAAATCCAGCTCCCGGGAAGCATAGAGATTTTTCATGGCATCAGGCAGAAGACGGACGTCATGCTGGATATCGCTGTACAAAAGGAGCGAAAGCCGGTTGTAGCTGTTAAGCTTCTTTAAATACATGCTCTGCGTCTGCATCAGCGTCAGGAGGCTGGGCTGGGTCAGCAGTTCCACACATCCCATAAATATGTTTTCGTCCACAGGCAGGCAGAAGCGCAGCACTGTTTTTTCCGTTAAGGTCAGGCTGGGCTTAAAAGGGCTGCCCTCCGCCCGGGCTTTGACGAGAAAACAGAAATAAGCGCCCTGGGGTTCCAGGTTTCCGTACTTTTTGAGCTCCTTAAAAAAATCCTGGCCGGAACCGTCTGATTCCTGCAGCATGCCACGCAGTTTTGATACCAGATGATTTAAGTTTCTGGCCGCGGTTTTCTGGGAACAGTAATGGTCGATGGCGGCCAGCAGCCTTTCGTCGTTAATCTCAGTTTTCAGGAGATAGTCAACCGCCTGATGTTTAAACGCATCCCGGACATAATTATAATCGTCGTAACTGCTCAGCATTATCGCTCCGGCGCCCGGACATTCCTTTGACAGGGCCTGCAGCACCTCCAGACCGTCCATGTGGGGCATGCGTATGTCCATAATCAGAAGATCGAAGGGGATTTCCTTACACTTTTTCAGCGCGTCAAGTCCATTTACCGCACTGTCAACAAGAAACTCCGGACGGTTCGAACGGATGATGTGTACCAGCCATTCCCGGATCGGATGTTCATCGTCAACTACCAGTATTCGAATCAATGCTGTCGCCCCCTTTCTGCCTCGGCATCCTGAGCACCATAATTGTGTGATAATGCTGGTCATGAACTGCGCACAGACCAAAGTCAGCGCCATAGAGAAGCTGGATCCGGTCCTGAATATTTTTTAAACCGATATGGAACGAAGCGCCAGAAGCCTGTTCAAAGACCCGTTCCATGTCTTCCTGTCCGAATCCGATTCCCGTATCACAGACCTCTATGGTGATGATTTTATCATCACCCCGGAAACGGATCATCAGTTCAATGGCCTCTCCGGTCAGGGGGATGGCGTGGAGAAATACATTTTCAACCAGGGGCTGGATCAAAAATCTGGGGATTGTTAAATCCATCAGCTCTTTCGGCAGATCCATCCGGAAATGGACTTTGTTGTCATATCTGAGGTTCTGCAGGCGGACATACTGACCGATGATGATCGTTTCCTCCAGCAGCGTGTTGTCGCTTTTATTGGAGCTGACAGAATTTTGCAGAATGGAAATCAGCAGTGTCAGCATCTCACATGCGTGTTCCGGTTCATTCATCGCGATGGTGCATTTGACGGAAAACAATGTGTTATACAGAAAATGGGGGTTAATCTGCGCCTTTAAGAAGTTGAACTTGGCGTCATTCACCCGTTTTTCCGCATCCCGCACATCACACAAAAGTTTGCTGATCTCATCGCACAGATGGTTGTAGGAAATCCCGATACTCCTGATCTCCGAAATCTTTGTCCGGATCTGTAAATGGGCGAACTGCCTGCTGATGGATGATTCCATTTCTCCGCAGATGATCCGGATCGGCCTGGATATGGATTCTGAGACGATGGAAATTACGAATACGGACAGCAGATAGAGCACGGCCGCGATCGCGGCAATCATGAAACAGGCTTTTTGAATCGGGGCCATCACATCGTTTAATGGAATCTGTTCAAACATGGTCCATCCGGTAACCGGTGAAGTATATTTGGCGCAGAAACATTCCATGCCGGCGTCATTGGTATAGGTAACGTAAGAATCCTTTCCACGGACAAACAGATAGTCCCGGATCGCCTCGGGGGACGTGCCTGTCTGGCTGGCGTCGCTGGAGGAAATCACAGTGGAATATTCATTGAGCAGATAAAACGTGGAGTTTTCCTGCATCAGGTTTTCATAAACCGATTTAAAAACGTCCTCTTTCACAAAAACGATGATGGAACCCGCGTAATTCCCTCTCACCTGATAGATATTGCGCACAATGGCATAGCAGTATGTCTTTTCCCCATCCTTAGGAAACGGCACGAAATTCGTAACGGAGTAATCGACCGCCCCCATGGCTCTTTGCTTTGTAAACCATGAATAAGAACTGAGCTGCTTAAATTCGCTGTCGGAATAACCGCAGCTGGAATACTGGAATCCGTTATTGCCGAAACATACCACATCAAAAGTTAAATCAAACTGCTGGAAGGCGCTGTAATATTTGGTACAGAGAAGGTCAATATTGGCCGATACAGCGGCCGTATTCTGCGGGGTGATGGTGTTGCTCAGAATTGTCCCGAGAATATTTTCATCCTGATACAGCAGCCGGGCCACGGCCTCGGAACCGGTCACCAGGGCGTCCGCCTTCTGGGAGACGAGCTGCAGCCGTTCCGTATTGGCTCTCCCCAGTGTTTCAAATGTAGATTTCACATAAAACTGGGTGACCATATAAGTCAGCATGGCCGTCAGCAGCGCCAGAACGAGGGCAAGCGTTATGTTCAGTACTTTCTTAATACTTATCTGCATGTTTCACATCCCTTTCTGCCGGAGCGTGTTTGCGCCGGAAGGACATTTCCTGTAAGTACATTTCTGTATAACAATACTCTTTAAGTAATAATATACAAATAATTTGCAAAAGTTTCAATGATTTTATATACTATTTACAAAAATTTCCAAATAAATCAAGGAAATGCAAATTTTCTCATGTTAAATCCCCATTCCTTCCGTTCTTAGTCAAAATATATAAAATAAGAGTCAAATAAATGATTGTTGCAAAGGCGGGAACTCTATATGATTGAAATGTAACGTTACACGGCAGTAAAAATGCTTCTTTCAATCGGTTATCTGTTTATGGACACCGGAATGAATCCGGGAAGAAATGGAGGTTACAATGAAAAAAATTTTAGCATCTCTACTTATCACCACAATGTTTATCTGTTCAATAGCCGGCTGTGCAAAAAAAACTCAGCCTGACCCAGCAAGCAGCGGTACGAAAGCCAGCGAAACGGTTGCAGGGACAACGGACAAAAATGAAAAGGAGACTGGCGCGAAAGCCGAAGCTTCCGGCGAACTGGTCACACTGCGCGTATCCACCCTTGCCCAGCAGCTTTCTATTCCAATGTATTACATCCAGAAGATGGGCTGGGATGTTGAAAACGGTTTTAAACTGGATATTTCCACCTTTATGCAGGGCAGCGGCATCAATGAAGCCCTGGGTTCCGGCCTGGTCGATGTGTTTACCATCGGAGCGGCCGGCATCTCCTCCTGCAGCGTCTATGACGCGGTTTATTTGTTCTCCCATACAGATTCCGGAGCCGGACAGCAGTTTATGATCCGGGCGGACAGCGATATGGCGGCTGTGAAAGGTTTTAATCCGGAATATCCGGATATCTACGGCACGCCTGAGACGGTAAAAGACAAATCCTTCCTTCTCCCCATGGGCACGGCCGCCCAGATATTGGTGGACATGTATTTAAATGTCCTGGGCCTGACGGAAGACGACGTCACCCTGGTAAATATGGATGACACCGCCGCTTACCAGGCTTTTGTATCCGGCCAGTCGGATTTTGCGAAGACCAGTTATCCCACCGCCGACAGCTATGACCCGGAACAGTATCTGGTGGCATGCAGTATGAATAATCTGAACTGTCCGTACTACGACAACATCCTCTGTTCCCGTGAAGTTTTTGAAGATGAGAGCAAACATGACGCTCTGGTTGCCCTCTGCGTACAACTGCTCCGCGCCGCCGACGCATTCCAGGACGACAAGGTCTTAATGGACACCATGATGGAGTGGTATGAGATTAACGGACAGACGGCGGACGCCGATACCATTGAACATCAGGTTCTTGAACGTCCATTCTTCACATACGACGATCTGACTTCCATTGATTATACCTCATCCTTTAAACTGCTGGCCGAATTCTATGCCACAGTAGGCAACATCTCTGAAGAAGATATGGAAAAGGTTTATGCCAACATGGATAATACCATCATTTCTGAGGCGATGGAAGCCTACGCGGCTGAATACAAAAAATGATTTCTGATTGGAGATGTGACTGATTATGACAGCAACGCAGAAACGAAATTTTTCATTCCGCCTGAAGATGATATCTGTTTGTTCCCTTCTGGCATTTTTCCTGATCTGGTATCTCATCACTGAAGTGTGGGAGCTGGCCCCTTCCACACTTCTGCCTTCGCCCCTCAAGGCGCTGGAAACAGGGATTCAG
Organism: Clostridium sp. MCC353; assembly: GCF_018785315.1. Taxonomy (GTDB): domain Bacteria; phylum Bacillota; class Clostridia; order Lachnospirales; family Lachnospiraceae; genus CHH4-2. Next base: position 36,142 of record NZ_WQPN01000164.1, read on the forward strand.
AAATGGACGGTTAAGCGGCCCGACGGTTCCACACTGCCCACGCATATCATTGCCAGCCTGAAGGTATCTTTACTCGGCTTTTGCTTCGGAGCAGTCATCGGCGTTCCATTAGGCATCATCATGGCCTGGTGGGAACCAATGGATATGGCCCTTAAACCGGTATTTGATTTTATCCGCAATATCCCTCCCATCGCCTGGATTCCGATCATGATCATTGTGCTGGGAATCGGAGTGGTCGCCAAGGCGGCAATTGTATTCTTATCGGCGTTTATCCCCTGTGTCGTCAACTCCTATACCGGGATCAAGGCGACAAAAAAGGTACATATCTGGGTGGGCCGGACCTTTGGCGCATCAAAACTGCGCCTGTTGTTTAAAGTTGCGCTCCCATCCGGCCTGCCGTATATCTTCACCGGCTTAAAGGTTTCTTTAAATTCCTCCTGGGGTTCTCTGGTGGCGGCGGAAATGCTGGGATCCGACAGCGGCCTCGGCTACATGATTCAGTTGGGCCGCCTGCTCTGCAGGGCCGATTTAATCATCGTCGGCATGGTTGTCATTGGAATTATCGGCACCATACTGTCCGCTTTGCTGGATTTCGTGGAAAGCAGGCTCGTGAAAGGAGACGTATAAATGCAGAAGTCTAAAATAAAGCTGAAGTCAGCCGCCTATGGCGCGGCAGCATTCCTCATTCTGCTGTGCCTCTGGCAGGCGGCGGTCCATTTCAGCGACTCACAGATACCATTTCCCACGCCAACGGCTGTAGTTATGAATTTCTGCTATATGCTGTTTCATAAGGTGGGGAATTATTACACAATAACCGGCCATGTCCTCTGGAGTTTAAGCCGTGTGATGGCCGGGTTCTGCCTGGCCTGCGCGGCAGGAGTGGTCATCGGGCTGACAATGGGCTGGTTTCCTTATGTCCGCGCCGTGGTCATGCCGATTTTTAATCTTCTCCGCCCCATCGCCCCGCTGGCCTGGATTCCCCTTGCGATCCTCTGGTTCGGCATTGGTGAGAAATACAAATATTTTCTTATTTTCATAGCGGCGTTCGTACCCTTTACCCTGAACGCTTACGCGGGGGCGGTTCATGTGGACAAACAACTGATCGGAGCCGCGAAAATGCTGGGCGCAGGCAGTTCGCAGGTATTTTTTGAAATCGTGGTCCCCTCTGCGGTTCCATCTATTTTTTCCGGCGCCCAGGTGGCCCTTTCCAATTCCTGGATGACCATGCTGGCCGCGGAAATGGTCTGCGCCACAGAAGGGGTGGGCTGGATTATTATTGCCGGCCAGGGCGTCAATGATATGACGCAGATGATTGCCGGCATGCTGGCAATTGGAATTGTCGGCTTCCTTCTGGCCAGCGGCATGAGATATTTAGAAGGGAGGTGCCTGAGATGGAACAATCAGGGAGGCTGAAAATGTCCTGTAAAAATGTTTCTAAAACCTTCCGGTCGCCTAAAGGTGAGTTTGAAGTTTTAAAGAACCTGACCTTCGATGTGCGTGAGAATGAATTCCTTGTAATTTTCGGCCCGGGCCAATGCGGCAAGACAACCCTTCTCTATATGCTGGCCGGTCTGGAGCCGTGCACAGAAGGTTCCATTGAACACAACGGCAGGCCCGTTGATTCCCCGGCCCCTTCCCGCGCGGTGGTCTATCAGACCATGGCCCTGTTTCCCTGGATGACTGTCAAAGGAAATGTGGGATTCAGCCAGAAGGTCAGAAATGTGGACAAAAAGGAGCGGGAGGCCATCGTTCAGAAATTCATCGATCTGGTGGGATTAACCGGTTTTGAGAACAGCTATCCGGTACAGTTGTCCGGGGGAATGAAACAGCGGGTCGGAATTGCCCGGGCCTATTGCTGCGATCCGGATGTCCTCTTAATGGACGAACCCTTTGGCCATCTGGATGCGCAGACCAGATATATGATGCAGGAATCCCTGGAACATATCTGGGAAAATGAAAGACGAACCGTAGTATTTGTCACCAACAACATTGAAGAGGCCCTTTACCTGGCAGACAGGATCATCCTTCTCACCGACTGTCCCGGACAGGTGGCAGAAGAGTATCAAATCACCCTGCCCAGGCCAAGGAATCTGATCGATCCGGAATTCCTCCGGCTGCGCAAAGAAATAACCGAATACATGAACAAAGACAGCCATGAAACGTAATGGCTGGGACAGGAGGAGTATGGTGGAAAAAAATATAAAGGTTAAGGTAACCCACCTGACAAAAAGCTTCGGTGATCTTCTGGTTTTAAATGACGTGTCCTTCGATGTATATGACGGCGAATTCCTCTGTATCGTAGGGCCTACGGGCTGCGGTAAAACCACATTCCTCAACAGCCTGACCCATTTGTATGAGCCTACGGCCGGTGAAATCCTGTTTAAAGGCGAGCAGATCGATCTGCGCAGGCACAACATTGCATACATATTCCAGGAATACTCGGCCATGGAATGGCTCACAGTCCGGCAGAATGTGCGGTTCGGCCTGGAACTCAAAAAAGAATATCACGATATTGAAAAAAAGGTGGACGACGCCCTGGAACTGGTGGGCCTGACCAGGTTCGCCGATTATTACCCCAAACAGCTTTCGGCCAGCATGCTCCAGCGTGTGGTCATTGCCCGGGCCTTTGCGACCCAGCCGGAACTGCTTTTGATGGATGAACCTTACGGACAATTGGACATCAATCTGCGCTTCAAGCTGGAAGATGAGGTGGTGCGCCTCTGTAAACAGACGAAGACTACCGTAATTTTTATTACCCATAACATTGAAGAGGCCGTCTATTTAGGCGACCGGATTCTTGTGCTCACCAATAAACCGACTTCTATTAAAGAGGTTGTCCCGGACACCCTGCCCCATCCCCGTGACATCGCGGCCCCTGAGTTTGTGGAAATGCGGGACCGGATCACCGGCCTGATAAAATGGTGGTAATCCGAATCAAAAAATGAGCAGGACAAGGAGGAACTTATGAATAAATACAGCAATACACGGCCTAACGTGCTGCTGGTGGTAACGGACCAGCAGAGATTCGACACTTTGGGCTGTTACGGAAATCCATATATTGATACACCGAATCTGGACAAATTTGCGGCAGAAGGCGTGCTGTTTGAAAAGGGCTACTGCCAGTCGCCGGTCTGCACTCCCAGCCGCGCATCCTTCCTGACCGGACGCTATCCCAGAACCACCAGGTGCCGCGCCAACGGCCAGTCCATGCCCCCTTATGAGAGGCTGGTTTCCCGCGTCCTCGCGGATCATGGCTATTATTGTTCCCTGGCGGGCAAGCTTCACCTGGCTCCCTGCGGCCCAAAGGCCTGTCCGGTCCATGAGAAACGGATTGACGACGGGTTTACGGAATTCCACTGGGCCCATAACCCTTCCGGCATCGGCAACTGCGGCCTGCCGGAATCCGGGGGAACTTATTGGAGCGGGAATGAATACAGCCATTGGCTGTTTAAACGGGGGAAAAAATACCAGTACCCTGATTTCGACCGGATGGGGTATGTAAAAACCGGGATGGATGAAGAGGATCATTTTACGAAATGGTGCATCGACCAGGCCATTGATTCCATCCGCTACTTTGCTGAGGAAAAGCGCCAGATGCCGGAATTTAACAGTCCGCCCTGGTTTTACAACATTAATATTTTCGACCCGCATCATGCATTCGATCCGCCGAAACGCCTTCTGGAAAAATATCTTGCCCGGGCGGACAAACTGCCGCTGCCCAGGTATTTACAGGGCGAATTGGATAAAAAAACAATTTTCCAGAAACAGGACCATGCCAGCGCGTACAACAACACATCCACCCCTCACCATTTCAGCTTTGACGAGATGAACGACGAGGACCACCGGATGATAAAAGCCGCGTATTACGCCATGGTGGAACTGATCGATATCCAGTTCGGACGGCTGATGCAGGTTTTAGAGGAGACGGGGGAGATCGACAATACCATAGTCATTTTCACCTCAGACCATGGGGAAATGCTGGGAGATCACGGAATTTATTTGAAAGGGCCCTATTTCTATGAAGCAATGGTGCATGTTCCGCTGATTATGTCCTGGAAAGGCCATTTCATGAAAGGCGCGCGGCTGAACACCCTGGCAGAACTGACCGACCTGGTTCCCACAATCGAAGAATTCTGTATCGGCCGGATCGAGGCGGGAGTGCAGGGCCGCTCCCTGGCGGACGTTCTCACCGGCGACGCGCCTCCGTTAGCCCACCGTGACAGCGTATACAGCGAATATTACGAAGCCATGCCCTGGCATACCGCTCCTGAGGCTTACGGAACCATGGTATACGACGGCCGTTACAAGCTTTCCCGCTTCCATACGTCGAAGGAGGGCGAACTGTATGACCTGGAAAATGATCCCGATGAATTCCAAAATCTGTGGAATGAGGCGGCCTATTCCGGTATCAAGATGAGAATGCTGGAACTTTTAGCGGACCGCATGGCGGATACCGTTGACCCTCTGCCGCTGGCAGAAGACAAGTGGTAAAACATGTGAATATCTTCATTCCCGGCGGCGGATGAAGGGGCGGGAGATGCCGGAGCCGGAGAGTGGAACTGTTGGATTGAGACCATAATATCTATATATTGTGGTCTCTTTTTGCGCTGCTTCGGCGGCTTGTTTTCTTGACCGAAAAGGCCGTTAAGACCATTTAATTACAAAATTATAAAAATTTATTCAGAGTCTCGCCAAGCAGGAAATTATATGCTATACTAAAGTGATATGTTATGGGATAACGAGGAGTAAACCTATGCTGAATGAAGACAAGATCAAATTAATGACGGGCATCGCCATGTTTGAAAAGCGGGAAGGCAAAAAGATTGCGCCTGCGAACCTGTATTTTAAAAGCGATTATGTAGGACGGCATATGATCCGTTCATTTTTCGGTTATACGTTTTGCAGTATGCTGATTCTGGTTGTCTGGGTGCTCTATAATCTGGAGCAGTTACTGAATTCCTTAAACCTGGATGAACTGGTGGAAACCGGGAAGAATCTTCTGTTTTTGTATGCAGGCGGCCTTGTCCTCTACCTTTTTATCACATTTGTCGTGTATTCTAAAAAATACAGCTATGCGGTGCGCGGTCAAAAGGTCTATGTGGCAAAACTGAAACGCCTGAATAAGCGGTACGAATTTCAGAGTAAGAGCAAGGAACTGGCAAAGGAGGGCGGACGGTTATGATGGGTCTACTCGTAATGAAAGAACGGCTGAAAGCTTTTTATGCAAAATATGATATCTATTTTTATCCGGTGATAAAGTTTGTTCTGGCTTTCGTCACGTTTTATGTGATGAATCAGAATATCGGATTTATGGCTAAACTGAAAACGCCGATGATACCGTTCCTATTGGGCCTTGTGTGCGCATTCCTGCCCTATGGGGCGATTTCACTTTTAGCGGCCCTGTTTATGCTGGCGCATGTGTACAGCGTGTCCATGGAGATCGCGCTGATCATAATGGTGTTTTTTGTGGTCATCGGCATTTTATATTATGGGTTTCAGCCGGGGGACAGCTATCTGCTGATTCTCACCCCTCTGATGTTTTTATTCAAGATTCCTTACGTCATTCCGCTTTTGGTGGGGCTGTCGGGGAGCCTGATTTCCATCATACCCATAAGCTGCGGCGTTTTTATCTATTACGTATTTTTGTATGTGAAGCAGAATGCCGGTGTTTTGACCAATGATGCGTCCATGGATATCACCCAGAAGTACATCCAGATCATAAAGAGCCTGGTTTCCAACCAGCTCATGGTAGTGATGATCTGCGCGTGCGCGGTGGGCGTCCTGGTAGTATACCTGATTAAAAACCTTTCCATGGATTATGCATGGATGATAGCGATCATAGCCGGAACAGTTGCCCAGCTTGCCGCTATCTTTGTGGGGGATTTTCTGTTTAATGTATCCGTTCCCATGGGACAGCTTCTGACAGGGGTTGTGATTTCCGTAATTATTGCGGGGATTTATGACTTCTTTGTATTTGCCGTGGATTACAGCAGGACGGAATATATACAGTTTGAAGATGATGATTATTACTATTATGTAAAGGCTGTGCCTAAGATCGCGGTCAGCGCGCCGGACGTTAAGGTACAGAAGATAAATACCAGAAAGAATATGAAAGGCGGCAGATAGCCGGATTGCCGTGATAAAGCAGTTTAATGGGAGGTGAAAACATGGCGGATCTTGTAAGCGTCTTGTATTCCTGGCTGTCGTTTCTGCCAAGGATTACCAAGACGAATTTTCTGGAGATTGCAATTATAGCATTTCTGGTTTACGAAGTGCTTTTTTGGATAAAAAATACAAGAGCGTGGACACTGTTAAAGGGTCTGGTTGTTATAATGGCGTTTACCTTGTTTGCTGCCGTGTTGAGACTGGATACGATTTTGTGGATACTGGAAAAGACAGCGACAATAGCGACAACTGCTCTGATTATTATATTTCAGCCGGAACTCCGTAAGGCATTGGAACAGCTTGGGAGCAAGAATCTGATCACCGGCATTTTGTCCTTTGACGACGGAAAGGCTGATTTGGGCTTTACGGAAAAAACGGTGAATGAGCTTGTAAAGGCCACGTTTGAACTGGCAAAAGTGAAAACGGGCGCTCTGATGGTGATTGAACGGGGTGTTTCTTTAAAGGAGATCGAACGTACGGGAATCGAGATCAACGGACTGATTACCAGCCAGCTTCTGATCAATATTTTTGAGCACAACACGCCCCTTCATGACGGAGCCGTGGTGATCCGGGGCAACAGGATCGTGGCTGCTACCTGTTACCTGCCTTTATCGGACAACACCAGCATCAGCAAAGCGCTGGGCACCAGGCACAGGGCTGCCGTTGGCGTCAGTGAAGTGACGGACAGCTTAACCATCGTCGTGTCGGAAGAGACAGGAAGGGTGAGCCTGGCCGAAGGCGGGGAGCTGAGGCGGATTAACGATGCCGAAGTGCTGAGAAAGGCATTGGCCGGAATCGAACAGCAGGAAGAGAGCAGCAGTAGATTTAAGATTTGGAAGGGAAGGCTGAAGAATGAAAGAAAGGCTGACAAATAATCTGGGCTTAAAAGTTCTCTCCATATTTCTGGCCTTCTTCGTATGGCTGATCGTGGTAAATGTTTCCAACCCTGTGGTTCAGAGAAGCAAGGAAGTCACAGTGGATGTAATCAATGAAGAGGTGCTTTCCGCGAAACAGCTCACTTACGAGATCGTGGGAAAAAGCAAAGTAACGGTTTCCTATGAAGTGAGGACGAGGGACGCATATAAGATATCCACATCGGATTTTCACGTTTATGCCGATCTGGCCGAACTCTATGATGTGACAGGGTCTATACCGCTGAAAATAGAAGTGACCAACGAGGGCGCCAGATCGTTGCTGGAAGGGACGCCCACAACCAACCCCATGGTTATCAGGGTTGAAACAGAGGGAATCCAGAGAAAGAGATTTGATTTAGAGCCCAATGTGACAGGAACCCAGGAAGACGGATACGCGGTCGGATCGGCCGTTTTGAATCCGGATTATGTATACGTCAGAGGGCCGGAATCCCTGATCGGACAGATCAGTTCCGTAGGTATTCCGATCGAAATTGACAACGCCAATGCAGACGTGGAAGGAACTGCCGCGCCGGTTCTCTATGATGCCAACGGCAAAGAACTGGAGTTGGGAGAGAAAGTTACACTGAACCAGAATGCGATATCCTACCAGGTGCCCATCTTAAAGGTGAAAAACCTGAATCTGGATTTTGAAATCCAGGGCGAAGTGGCGGAAGGATATAAATATACAGGAGTGGAGTGCTCGCTGAACAGCGTGTCGGTAGTGGGCCTGAAATCCGCACTGGCATCCTACAGCACATTGATAATTCCAAAGGAAGAGCTGGATATTACAGGGCTTACGTCGGACAAGACGGTTGAGGTGGATCTGACTAAGTATCTGCCGGAAGGAATTACCATGATTGGAGATAACAAGACGGTCACCATTACGCTTAAAGTGGAAGCGCTGCAGAGCCGGAACATCAGGCTCGACCTTGCGGAGGTGGAGAAGACCGGTGAATCGGAAGATAAGATTTATGTGTACAGCAGAACGTATTTGGATGTTGCCGTCCGGGGGCTGTCGGAAGATTTGGACAGCCTGACGGCGGCTGACCTTCATGCGTCGCTGAATCTGGAGAATTTAGTGGACGGAACGAATGAGGGAATTTTATCCTTCCAGGTGGGAACTGCCTATGAGGTGATGTCCTACAGTGAATTTGAAATCACTGTCTCTTCCAAAAATGACGAGGAACCGTCAGAAGGGGAGACATCGGAAGGAAGCTCTGAAACTGAGACCACAGAATCTCAAAGCGAAGGGCAGTAACATATTAGAATCAGATAGAGGATTGGGGGAAAAACCTATGGTAAGTGCAAAAGTGACAATTAAAAATCCTACAGGGCTTCATTTAAGACCGGCAGGCATCCTGTGCAAGGAGGCCATGCAGTTTAAAAGTTCCGTTAACTTTAAATTCAGAAACAGCACCAGCAACGCGAAAAGCGTTCTGAGCGTCCTTGGAGCATGTGTGAAGAATGGCGATGAAATCGAATTCGTATGCGACGGCGAGGACGAAGAGGAGGCATTGGCGGCTATGATTAAGGCAGTAGAAGACGGCCTTGGAGAGTAGCTTTCAATAAATATATAATTAATAAGGAGGACGCATTATGTATAAGGGAACTAATGCATCAGAAGGTATTGGCATCGGTAAAGCTGCCATTATCAAAGAACAGGAACTGGTAATCACACCGGATAAAGTGGCGGACACCGCCGCGGAGGTTTTGCGTTTTAAGGGGGCGCTTGACCAGACCATGAAGGAAACAAGCGAGCTGGCGGCTGATCTGGCTACCAGGGTAGGGGAGCAGGAAGCGGAGATCATGAACGGACATCTGATGCTTCTTTCCGATCCGATGCTGACCGGTGAAATTGAGAATGCGATCACAGGGGAGAGTGTTTGCAGCGAATTTGCCATCGAAACGGTATGCAATATGTATGCGGATATGTTCGCGTCCATGGACGATGAGCTGATGCAGCAGAGAGCCACCGATATGAGAGATATTAAGACCAGGATGCAGATGGTTTTAAAAGGGATTAAAGCGGTTGATATTTCAGCCCTGCCCGCAGGAAGCATTTTGGTTGCCAGGGATTTGACCCCTTCTATGACGGCGGGAATCAATCCGGATCATGTAACAGGTATTGTAACAGAGCTGGGCGGAAAGACTTCACACAGCGCAATTTTGGCCCGGGCCCTGGAAATTCCTGCTGTTGTGGCGGTAAACGGCATCATGGAGCAGATTAAGGATGGGGATCAGATCGTGCTGGACGGATCAGAAGGATGCGTATACGTGAATCCGGAAGAATCCGTAGTCGCAGAATATGCTGCAAAAGGCGAGATATTCAAAAAAGAGAAGAAGGAACTGGAATGCTACATCGGGAAACCTACGGTAACAAAGGACGGCGTCACTGTTGAAGTGGTGGCCAATATCGGACGTCCGGAGGATGTGGATAAGGTGCTCCAGTATGATGCGGAAGGCGTGGGCCTGTTCCGTACCGAGTTCCTCTTTATGGACAGGAACGCCATGCCTACGGAGGAAGAGCAGTTTGACGCATATAAGAAGGTGGCGGCAGCCCTTCAGGGAAAACCGGTTATCATCCGCACCCTGGATATCGGCGGTGACAAAGAGATTCCGTATATGGGGCTTGAAAAGGATGAAAACCCATTCCTGGGATACCGCGCGATCCGTTTCTGCCTGGACAGGAAAGAGGATATTTATAAACCCCAGCTGCGCGCCCTTCTGCGTGCAAGCGCATTTGGAAATATTAAGATCATGATTCCTATGGTCACCTGTATCGATGAATACAGAGAGGCCAAGGGCCTGATCGAAGAACTGAAAGCGGAACTGGACAGCCAGAATATTGCTTATAATAAAGAAATCCAGGTGGGCATTATGGTGGAAACTGCCGCAGCCTCTCTCATGGCGGATGTATTTGCCAAAGAAGTGGATTTCTTCAGCATAGGAACCAATGATCTGACCCAGTATACCATGTCGGTTGACCGTGGAAATGATAAAGTATCCTACCTCTATTCCACCTTTAACCCGGCAGTACTTAGAAGCATTAAACATGTGATCAGCTGCGCCAGAGAAGCCGGTATCATGGTGGGCATGTGCGGTGAAGCGGCCGGAGATCCGATGATGATCCCGCTGCTGCTGGCATTTGGCCTGAATGAGTTCAGCATGAGCGCGTCTTCTGTGCTGAGAGCCAGAAAGCTGATCAGCAATTACAGCATGGAAGAATTAAAGGCTGTTGCGGACAAAGCCATGAGCTTTGCAACCGCAAAAGAAGTAGAAGAATTTATGACAGAATTTGTCAGCAAATAATATAAAGGATAAAGGCAGTATGATAGTATATCTGATTTGTTACGTTGCAAGCTTTATTTTGTCAAGGAGCGGACATTACTATATGTCAGGGGCAGCGCTGATGGCAGCAGCGCTGTTCCTCTATGCCTTGGATTACAGGCGGACGGGCAATCTGATACATCTGAGGGCTTTGTTTTCCCTGTTCTGGGTTGGCGGACAGGGGATTTCCTGTTTAAAGCTCAGTTCGTTGCAGACGGACTGGGCTTTTGAAACGTGGGCCTGCTTTTTAGCGGCCTTTGCAGGATTTTGGATTACTTATGAGATTTTAGACAAGAAAAGACGGAGATACAGAGAACGGATTACCTACAGAAACCGTACTATGAGAGCGAGGGCTGCCACCTTTGACTGTATGGTTGTGATTACGGTGCTGTCTTCGGCGGCATTTCTGTTTGAAGCTGTGGTGCTGGGATACATCCCGTTTTTTCTCAGGGGGGTTCCCCATGCTTATTCTGAATTCCATATAACCGGGGTGCATTACTTTACCGTGTCCTGCGTGCTGGTTCCCGCTTTAACGGTCATCTATTTTATGGGAGAGCGGGGCAGGGCGGAGCGGAAAAAATGCATCGCGATCTGGACCATGACGGTGATTTCCCTGTTGATTCCCATCTTATGCGTGTCCAGATTCCAGTTGATTTTAGCGGTTGCGCTGGCTGTTTTCACATATATATCCATCCAGGGCAGGTTCCGTCTGATCCATGGAGTGGTTCTGGTGGTTTTGATGGTGCCTCTCTATGTGCTTCTGACCATAGCCAGAAGCCATGATGTGGCATATTTAAACGGGATTTTTGAGATGAAAAACAGCAGCATGCCTATTTTTGTCACACAGCCCTATATGTACATCGCCAATAATTATGAGAATTTTAACTGCCTGGTGGAACTTCTGCCGGAGCATACCTGGGGGCTTAAAATGCTGTTTCCGGTATGGGCATTGACCGGCCTGAAATTCCTTGTCCCGTCCCTGGTGAATTTTCCGATTTATGTGGATAAAGCGGAGCTGACTACGGTGACCCTGTTCTACGATTCCTATTATGACTTTGGAATCCTGGGGGTCCTGCTGTTTTCCTGTCTTTTGGGCCTGGCCGCGTATCTGCTGATGAAGGCCATACCCAGGATGAAGAATCCGGCTGGCTATCTGCTGTATTCCCAGATGGCGGCTTATATGATGCTGTCTTTCTTTACCACATGGTTCAGCAATCCGGCAACCTGGTTCTATCTGGCGATGACGGCGGCCATTGGGCTGTACTGTTCCTGGAAAGGCCATTAAACGTGAAAAAGGCTGGACGGCCGGTAAACTGAGTGGTATGATAGGGAACAATAAAGAATTTAAGAGGAGGAAGATAGATCATGATTTCAGAAAAGATGAAACCACTGGTGCAGAACAATTCTGCTATCCGGGCGATGTTTGAAGAAGGAAAGCGTCTGGCCGGCATCTATGGTGCGGAGAACGTTTACGATTTCAGTCTGGGCAATCCCAACGTTCCGGCCCCGGAATGCGTAAAACAGGCGATTATTGATATTTTAAATGAGGAAGATTCTACATTTGTCCATGGCTACATGAGCAATGCCGGATTTGAAGACGTGAGGACGGCCATTGCGGATTCCTTAAACCGCAGGTTCGGGACTGCGTTTCATTTGAATAATATTATCATGACGGTAGGAGCGGCCAGCGGCCTCAATATCATTTTAAAGACGGTTTTGAATCCCGGGGACCAGGTGATCGCATTCGCTCCTTATTTTGTGGAATATGGCAGCTATACGAGAAATTATGATGGGGAGCTGGTTGTTGTTTCTCCTGATACGGAGACATTTCAGCCCAATCTGGCCGAATTTGAAGAGAAAATTAATGAAAAGACCAAAGCAGTCATCATCAATACGCCCAATAATCCCACCGGCGTGGTATATTCCGCCGCAACATTAACGAAGATCGGTGAGATTCTGGACCGTAAGGAAAAGGAGACCGGACATCCGATATTCCTGATTTCAGACGAGCCTTACAGAGAGCTGGCCTATGACGGAGTGGAAGTTCCCTATGTGACCAAGTACTATCACAATACGGTGATCTGTTATTCATACAGCAAGTCCCTTTCCCTGCCGGGAGAGAGAATCGGATATCTGGTGATTCCGGATGAACTGACGGACAGCGGGGAAGTGTTTGCCGCTGCTACCATCGCAAACCGGGTGCTGGGTTCTGTCAACGCGCCTTCCCTGATGCAGAGGGTGATCATGCGCTGTGTGGACGCGGAGGTGGATTTGGCCGCTTATGATAGAAACCGCAATTTGCTGTACAATGGATTAAAGGACTGCGGTTTTGAATGCATCAAACCGGAAGGGGCGTTCTATCTGTTTGTAAAATCCCCGGTACCGGATGAAAAAGAGTTCTGTGAAGTGTGTAAGAAGCACAATGTATTAGTGGTTCCCGGCAGTTCTTTTGCGTGTCCGGGTTATGTGAGAATTGCCTATTGCGTATCTTATGACCGGATTGAACGTTCCCTGCCTGCATTCAGGAAGGTAGCGGAAGAATACGGATTATAGGTTAGGAGGCGGCCGATGAGTGCCTGGGAAGCTAATATCCGAAGGGTGGTTCCATATGTGCCGGGAGACCAGCCCAAAGGAGATAAACTGATAAAATTAAATACCAATGAAAACCCATATCCGCCGGCTCCCGGGGTTTTAAAAGCCCTGAAAGAGATGGATTATGACCGTTTCCGCAAATATCCGGATCCGGCCTGTTCCGTTCTGGTGGAAGCGCTGGCCGGTTATTATCATGTAAACCCGGACCAGGTTTTTACAGGGGTGGGTTCCGATGATGTGCTGGCTATGGCTTTTCTTACGTTTTTTAATTCGAAAAAGCCGGTGCTGTTTCCTGATATCACCTACTCTTTCTATGATGTGTGGGCGGATTTGTTCCGTATCCCTTATGAAACCATACCTTTGGACGAAGAGTTTTGCATTGTAAAGGAAGACTATTACAGGGAAAATGGAGGGATTGTATTTCCGAATCCCAATGCGCCCACGGGAGTTCTAATGCCTCTTGATGAAGTGCGGGATATCATTTCCCATAATCAGGATGTCATCGTGATCGTGGATGAAGCATATATTGATTTTGGAGGACAATCCGCCCTGGAGCTTTTGGATGAGTTCAAAAACCTGCTGGTGGTTCAGACCTTCAGCAAATCCAGATCCATGGCGGGAATGAGGATTGGATTTGCCATCGGACATCCGGATTTGATTAAGGCGTTGAATGATGTGAAGTATTCCTATAATTCCTACACCATGAATATGCCGTCGCTGGTTTTAGGGACGGAAGCGGTGAAGGACGATGTCTATTTCCGCCAAACGCTTCAAAAGGTGACGGATACCAGGGAACGGGCTAAAATCCGTTTAAAAGAGCTGGGATTTGCTTTCCCGGATTCTTATTCCAATTTTATATTTGCAGCCCATGAAACGTGCCCGGCCGGGGAATTGTTTGAGGCTTTGAAGAAGGAGCAGATCTATGTCCGCTATTTTAACAAGCCCAGGCTGGATAATTATCTGAGGATCAGCATTGGAACGGATGAGGAGATGGAACAGCTGTATCAGTTCCTGGAAGAATATTTAAAAAACAGATAAGGGAACAAACTGAAAGATAAGGGGGCCGGGAAGGCCGGCACTTTACGGAGCCGGGCCTGCCGGGCCCTTTTTCTCCACAGGAAATTATGGATTCAGGCATAAAGCGGCCTGAACTTCTGAGTATAGGTGCTCTTTTGCAAAATGCAAAAATATTTATATAAATTTGTAACGCTTTCTTCATTGAAAAGAGGGTCAGGTGTTGTATAATGGAGATAAAGAAGTTGTCACAAGAATAATATCAATAGGAACAGGATGATGAGATGGAGACTGTTAAACATTACGCCAGAGTACTGCTGAACATTATAATTCCAATGATAACGATCTATCTGGTCTGCTTCTGGGGCCCTAAACTGCTTAAATTTTTTATGCCTTTCGTGATTGGATGGATTATAGCCATGATCGCCAACCCGCTGGTCCGTTTTCTGGAAAACAGGGTGAGGATTGTAAGGAAACTGAGTTCTGCCCTTATCGTGGTATCGGTGCTGGCCCTGGTGATCGGCGCCATTTATCTGGTCATATCCAAGCTGATTGTAGAGGGGGCGAGTTTTATAAAGGATCTTCCCGCTCTGTATGATACGGCCAGCCAGGAACTGCATCAGGCTTTTTTGCGGATGGATCATCTGTTTATCCGCCTTCCAAACGGCATACAGGATACTTTAAACCAGTTCAGTGAGAACATAGGAGAGTATTTGAATCTGGCGGTACAGAAGATCGCATCGCCCACCGTGACCATGGCCGGAAACGTGGCAAAGGGCATACCGGGAGCTTTGGTGAATTCCATTATCACCATTTTATCTTCCTATATGTTCATTGCAGAGCGGGACAGGATCGTGGAATTCTGGAAGAAATACGCCCCTAAATGGAGTTCGAAATATGTTTCACTGCTGAGAAATGATATCAAGCGCCTGATCGGGGGATATTTTGCCGCCCAGGCTAAGATCATGCTGGTGGTCGCTTTTATTCTATTCGCCGGATTCTTTGTATTGGGCGTGAATTATGCGTTTTTACTGGCTCTTTTGATTGCATTTTTGGATTTTCTGCCTCTGTTTGGGACAGGGACGGCGCTGATTCCCTGGGCTGTGGTCAAACTGCTTTCAGGAGAATATGCGTTTGCGGCCGGGCTTGCCCTTCTCTATGTGCTCACCCAGGTGGTGCGCCAGGTGATACAGCCTAAAATCGTAGGGGATACCATGGGCGTCCCTCCGCTGTGGACATTGTTCTTTTTGTATATTGGATTTAAATTCAGCGGAATTTCCGGCATGATTCTGGCGGTTCCGGTGGGAATGTTATTTTTGAACCTGTATGAACACGGGGCTTTTGATTCTATGATTGACAATATCAGGATTTTAGTCCATGATATAGATGAATTCCGAAGAGGATAATAGCAGCCGTTCGGGCGGATAAGGGGGACGAGTGCAATCGCCCTGCATGGACGGAGAAGTCTCTGCAGGCTGCACGGCAGACAAAGATGAAACTGGAGAATAACTTAGACACTGACAATATGCGTGAACTGGTATGGAGACTGGCGTTTCCATCCATGCTGGCTCAGTTTGTCAGTGTTTTTTACAGCATTGTAGACAGAATGTACATAGGCAATATTAAAGAAATAGGGGAAGTGGCTCTGGCCGGTGTGGGGATCTGCGGCCCAATTGTGACCCTGATCTCATCAGTGGCTTTTCTTGTGGGAATCGGAGGATCGCCGTTGATGAGCATCCGGCTGGGGGAGAAAAACGACAGGGCGGCCAGGCAGATTCTGGCCAACTGCTTTTTAACCCTTTCTGTGCTGGCAGTGGCCATTACCATTGGATCCATGATGATGAGACGCCATCTTCTCATGTGGTTCGGCGCCAGCGAGACCACCTTTGGCTATGCCAATGATTATCTGACCATTTATTTGCTGGGCACCGGGTTTGCCCTGCTGTCCACTGGTATGAACCAGTTTATTATCTGCCAGGGATTTGCCAAGGTGGGCATGAAATCCGTGGTGCTGGGCGCGGTCAGCAACATCATATTGGACCCGGTTTTTATATTCGCAATGAACATGGGAGTGCGGGGGGCCGCGGTCGCAACGGTGTTGTCCCAGATGGCGTCCTGCGCCTATGTCCTCCGGTTTTTGTTCAGTGACCGGATACCGATTAAAATCACCTTTGGAGGATATGATCTGCATATCATTAAACGGGTGCTGGTCATCGGCATGACGCCGTTTATCATCATCGCATTTGATAATATCCTGATTATATCGCTGAATACCGTAATCCAGCGGTATGGCGGCGTTGGGGAAGGGGACAGGCTTCTGACATGCGCTACCATCGTTCAGAGTTTCATGCTGATGGTCACCATGCCCCTTGGAGGGATAACCAGCGGGACACAGACCATATTGGGATATAATTACGGAGCCAGAAGGCCGGACCGGATAAAAAAAGCGGAGAAGCATATCTTTTTGCTGGGGGTTGTGTTTACGACGGTTATGTTCATCATTGCCCAGACGGTTCCTCAGTATTTTGTGCGGATTTTCACCAGGAACGAGGAGTATATTTCCCTGACGGTGTGGGCGATTAAAGTTTATACGCTGGGAATCATCCCTTTGGCCGCCCAATATACCATTGTGGACGGATTTACGGGAATGGGGATTTCCAAAGTTGCGATTACCCTGTCCACATTCCGAAAAATCGTGTTCTTTACCGGAGTATTTCTGATTCCGCCGTATTTGGGGATCACAAATGTGTTTTATACGGAACCGCTATCCGATTTTCTGGGCGCTGCGGTTTCAACCGTTATCTTTTTTATGGCATTTAAACGGATTGTGGAATCGCGGAAGGCCGTTGAGAGCAATTAGGATATTTCAGGGGTATTGCCTGTCCGGGGATTAAAATGGGGATTAAAAGGAAAAACAGCTTAAAAGCAGGAGACAGAAGACGGGAAACCGTATCTTCCAGTTTCCTGCTTTTTTTATGCTCTTTTTTATAGAAAATGTTGTTGACAAATTTTAAAAATGTGATAATATAAACATATGAACAGTTATTCATATGATGATTTGAAGCAACCATGTAATTGTTCAGAACGGCTCACCTTCTTGAATGGAAAAGCCGGTCAAGAAGCCGTCCTGAACGGCTGCGTATATATTATGAAAGCGAGGGAGTGTATGGCGGAGGATAGAAGAGATGATCTGGATTTTGAATCGGATTCCTGTGAATTTATGTATGTCCATGAAGAGATTGTGGACCGTGTGGTAAAGGTGATGCCGGATGAAGGCCAGCTTATGAACCTGGCGGAGTTTTTTAAGATATTCGGCGACTCCACCAGAATTAAGATTTTATATGTGCTGAGCCAGTCGGAGATGTGTGTGTGCGATATTGCGACCCTGCTTCAGATGGGGCAGTCAGCCATTTCCCATCAGTTGAGGGTGTTGAAGCAGATGCGCCTTGTGAAATTCAGGAGAGATGGGAAAACTGTATTTTACAGCCTGGCGGACGGCCATATCCAGACAATATTGGCCCAGGGTATGGAACATATTAACGAATAGAGAAAGAATAATAGAAGCCGCAGAGAGCGGGGAAAGAGGTTATTTATGAAAAAAGTGATTAAGTTAGAAGGATTATGCTGTGCAAACTGTGCGGCTAAGATTGAAGAAGGCGTTAAAAAGTTAAACGGAGTGAAGTCAGCCAGTTTAAGCTTTATGACACAGCGTCTGGTGATTGAAACGGAAGACGGAGAAGAGGAACGGATTGTGGACGCGGCCAGAGCGCTGGCTGGAAGGATTGAACCGGAAGCAGAATTTAAGGTAATACGGTAGACGGATTGGTGGACATTATGACGAAAAAACAGAAAAAGATGGTTGTGCGCCTGTTGGCCAGCGCGGTGCTTTTGATTATAGGATTTGTTATGGAGGACAGGAGTTCATTGGCCTGGATTCCATTTATTCTGTCCTATCTGTCGGCAGGCTATGACATCCCGCTTAAAGCAGCGCGCAATATTAAAAGCGGACAGATATTTGATGAAAACTTTTTGATGACAATCGCCACATTTGGCGCCATTGCAGTTGGGTCTTTGGAGGAAGCCGTAGCGGTTATGCTTTTCTACCAGGTGGGCGAATTGTTCAGCGACTACGCAGTCAATAAATCCAGAAAGTCCATTACGGATCTGATGGATATCAACCCGGAATATGCCAACCTTCTCAGAGACGGGAAGGAGGAACAAGTAGATCCCTATGAGGTGGAGATCGGAGACTTGATCGTTATAAAACCGGGAGAAAAAGTCCCGTTGGACGGAGTGATCACAAAGGGCAGTTCCAGCCTGGATACCAAGGCTTTAACAGGGGAATCCATGCCGGTTGAAGTTGGGGAAGGGGCCGATATTATCAGCGGTTCCATCAATTTAAACGGCGTGCTGGAAGTGAAAGTCACCAAGCTGTTTGATGATTCCACGGTTGCCAAGATTCTGGAACTGGTGGAGAACGCCAGCTCCAGAAAAGCGAAAGCAGAAGCGTTTATCACCAGGTTTGCAAGAGTTTATACGCCCATCGTGGTGGTTCTGGCCCTTGCGCTGGCGGTGATTCCGCCGCTTTTGCTGGGAGGGGAATGGTCGGTATGGGTTTACCGCGCCTGCAGTTTCCTGGTGGTTTCCTGTCCCTGTGCGCTGGTGATTTCAGTACCTTTAAGTTTCTTCGGCGGGTTGGGCGCAGCATCTAAAAATGGAATACTGATGAAGGGCAGCAACTATCTGGAGGCGGTTTCAACCCTGGATACGGTTGTGTTCGATAAGACGGGAACCCTGACCACAGGTAAATTTGAGGTGACAGGAGTGGAACCTGTGACCCTTACAAAAGAAGAGTTATTAAAGACAGCGGCCATGGGGGAATATTATTCCAATCATCCCATCGCCTTGTCGGTGAAAGAAGCCTATGGAGCGCCGGTTAATGGGGACGACATCGACAGCATAGAGGAGATTCCGGGCCGCGGAGTTCATGCTGTCCTGAAACTGGAAGGCAGGACAGAGGATATCTATATCGGCAACCAGACGATGATGAAGGAGCAGGGAGTGAATGCTTCGGTTCACCAAAACCTGATCGGCACGACCCTGTATCTGGCAAGGGGCAGCGAATATCTGGGAGCCATTATCATTTCCGATAAGATCCGGGAGGATGTGCCGGATGCGCTTGCAGGCCTTCGGCATCAGGGCGTGAAAAATCTGGTTATGCTGACCGGTGATAAGGAAGAAGTGGGGAAAGCAGTTGCGGATAAGCTGGGAATCAATCAAGTCTTCGGAAGCCTGCTTCCGGGAGATAAGGTTCATAAAGTGGAAGAACTGTTAAACCGTGAGCAGAGCGGCGGGACCCTTGCTTTTGTGGGAGACGGCATCAATGACGCACCTGTACTGGCCAGGGCCGATGTGGGAATCGCCATGGGCGGAATCGGTTCAGACGCTGCAGTGGAAGCTGCCGATGTGGTCATCATGAACGATGAACCGTCCAAAATCGTGGATGCTATACAGATTGCCAGAAAGACCATGG
The DNA here is from genome assembly GCF_018785315.1 of Clostridium sp. MCC353. Taxonomy (GTDB): domain Bacteria; phylum Bacillota; class Clostridia; order Lachnospirales; family Lachnospiraceae; genus CHH4-2. Next base: position 55,687 of record NZ_WQPN01000164.1, read on the forward strand.
GAATCGTAAAGCAGAACATCATATTCGCCATCGGCGTGAAGATTCTGGTGCTGATTTTAGTGGCGTTCGGGTATGCTTCCATGTGGGCCGCGGTGTTCGGCGATGTGGGCGTTTCCGTACTGGCGATCCTAAACGCGATCCGCGCTTTGAATTATAAAAGGCAGCGTAGAGAATGAGGAGCTGCGTAACAGATCAGACTTGTCTGAGCTGTTACGCAGCCGCGCCGGAAGCTATCAATTTTTATGAGAAATTATTGACAAATGAAAAATCAACTGTTATATTTTACACATGGAGCGAGGGTGTTACATTTAAGGTCATTGTTTTATCAATGACCTTACTGAACACCCTTTTTTGATTTAAGGTTATTCTGCTGATTAAAATGCTGCTTGAGCGGCGGGATGGAGGAAAGAATGAGCAAATACAGTAAAGAGGATATTTTCCGCATGGTAGAGGAAGAGGATGTGGAGTTTATCCGGCTTCAGTTTACGGATATTTTCGGAATGCTTAAAAATGTGGCCATAACGGTCAGCCAGTTAAAAAAAGCCCTGGATAATAAATGTATGTTTGACGGATCGGCCATTGAAGGCTTTGTGAGGATCGAAGAATCCGACATGTACCTGTATCCTGATCTGGACACCTTTGAAGTATTCCCATGGAGGCCCCAGCAGGGAAAAGTCGCCCGGTTTATCTGTGATGTTTACCGGCCAAACCAGACCCCGTTTGAAGGCGATCCCCGGTATGTGCTGAAAAAAGTGATAAAGGAAGCCAAAGATATGGGCTTTACCTTTCATGTGGGGCCGGAATGCGAGTTCTTTTTATTCCACACGGATGAAGAGGGGCGGCCCACCACAAAAACCCATGAGATGGCCGGATATTTTGATGTGGGGCCCATCGATCTGGCGGAAAACGTGCGCAGGGATATTGTGCTGAACCTGGAAGATATGGGGTTTGAGATCGAGGCATCCCATCATGAGATTGCGCCCGCACAGCATGAGATCGATTTCCAGTATGCGGAATGCCTGGTGACTGCCGATAATATTATGACATTTAAGATGGCGGTAAAAACCATAGCGAAGCGCCACGGCCTTCATGCCACCTTTATGCCTAAGCCAAAAGCAGGTGTGAACGGTTCCGGCATGCATGTTAATATGTCTTTGGCGGATGAATTCGGCAATAATATATTTGAGGACAAGAATGACGCGTTGGGGCTGAGCAAAACGGCTTACCAGTTCCTGGCAGGCGTTCTGTATCATATGAAGGGAATGGCCATTTTAACCAATCCGCTGGTTAATTCCTATAAGAGGCTGATGCCGGGATATGACGCCCCGGTTTATATCGCCTGGTCGGCGAATTCCAACCGCAGCCCGTTGATCCGCATCCCCTGTTCCAGAGGTTCCAGCACCAGGCTGGAGTTAAGGAGCCCGGATTCCGCGGTAAATCCCTATCTGGCGCTGGCGGCGTGTCTGGCTGCCGGTCTGGACGGAATTAAAAAGGAGATGGTTCCTCCGGCCAGCGTCAATGAGAATATTTTTGACATGACGGAAGAAGAGCGGAGGGAGAGAGGGATTGAACAGCTCCCTGAAACCCTGGGAGAGGCTATTGACGCTTTCCGCGAAGATACGTTTTTCCAGGAGGTGCTGGGCAGACACATTTACACCAAGTATTTGGAAGCAAAAGAAGAGGAATGGCGTATTTTCCGCAGCCAGGTAACGGATTGGGAAATCGGGGAATACTTATATAAATTTTAAGCATGCCTGTTTCTTTTGATTTCGATTACTTGGAGGTGAGAATGTGACCAATGTGATAGTAGCATTTTCAAAGCCGGAAGATGCGAAAAGTATAAAAAATATACTGATGAGAAGTGGATTTCAAGTAATCGCTGTTTGTACATCCGGCGCGCAGGCGCTTAATTATGCAGATAGTCTGAATAGTGGGATCGTAGTCAGCGGATATCGGTTCGAAGATATGCAGTATCAGGAGCTGAAGGACTGCCTCCCGGGGGGATTTGAGATGTTGTTGGTTGCATCACCCAGCAGATGGGCCGGACATGAGCCGGAAGGGGTCGTCTGCCTTCCGATGCCGCTTAAAGTTCACGATCTTGTGAGCACGCTGGAAATGATGATTCAGGCCCAGACCAGGCGCAGGAAAAAGCAGAGACAGCAGCCGAAAGAGCGGAGTGAGGAAGAGGCGCGCCTGATCGCACAGGCCAAGGCGCTGTTAATGGAACGGAATAATATGACTGAAGCAGAAGCGCACAGATACATACAAAAGTGCAGCATGGACAGCGGAACCAATATGGTGGAAACTGCCCATATGGTGATAAGTTTAATCAATCTTTAGGATCTGTTAGAAATGAGGAGAATATGAAATTTACTAAAATGCAGGGAACCGGCAATGACTATGTCTATGTCAATTGTTTTGAAGAAGAGGTAAAGGAACCGGAAAAGACGGCTGTGATGGTCAGCGACCGCCATTTTGGCATCGGTTCCGACGGCCTGATTCTGATCTGCCCTTCCGATCTGGCGGACTGCCGGATGCGCATGTTTAATGAGGATGGTTCCGAAGGGACCATGTGCGGAAATGGAATCCGCTGTGTGGGAAAATATGTGTACGACCACGGGATTGTCAGGAAAAAGGAGATCCTTGTGGAGACGAAAGGCGGAATCAAACGATTGGAGCTGACAACAGACGGTGACCGGGTAACCAGCGTAAAGGTGGATATGGGCGTGCCGGAACTGACGTCAGAACTGCCGGAAAAAATTTCTGTATGTGGAAATGAATATGAGTTTACCGGCATTTCGGTTGGCAATCCCCATGCCGTCTATTTTGTTGAAGATACGGAAACGCTGGATCTTGAAAAGGACGGCCCATTTTTCGAACATCATCCCCGTTTTCCGGACCGGGTGAATTCTGAATTTGTCCAGCTCATAGACCGGACCCATATCAGGATGCGGGTCTGGGAGAGGGGAAGCGGAGAAACCTGGGCCTGCGGGACGGGAGCGACCGCCAGCGCGGTGGCCTGTGTCCTGATGGGATATACGGAACCGGTGGTGGAAGTGGCTTTAAAGGGCGGCAGTCTGATGATCGAATGGGACAAAGCGTCAAATCATGTTTATATGACCGGGCCGGCTGTTGAAGTGTTCAGTGGTGAAATAGAAATGCCATAAATAGCAGCTTCATGATAAAATTTCAATACGGCTTCAGAAAAATAAGGATTGACAACAGGAAAAGAAACAGTTATATTAATTTTTAGAAAAATATTAAGCGAAACGAGCAAAAGCGTTCGGACCCGGGTGGGTTCGCACGCTTTTTTTCTTTCATGGGAGGATACGGCAGTATGGATGATATCGATAGAAAAATACTTAAAATTTTGCAGGATAACGCTAGAACGTCATTGAAAACAATCGCGGAGAAGACATTTTTATCCTCTCCGGCAGTTTCGGCCAGGATTGAAAAGCTGGAAAAGGACGGGATTATCTCCGGATACCATGCGGTGGTGGATCCCATGAAGCTGGGATATCATATCATAGCCTTTATTAACCTGGATGTGATCCCGGAAGATAAGCCTAAGTTTTACGCATACGCCAGTGATGTTCCCAACGTGCTGGAATGCAGCTGTGTGACAGGGGATTATTCCATGCTTCTTAAAGTGGCATTTCAGAGCACAATGGAGCTGGATATATTCATCGGACAGCTCCAGAAATATGGAAAAACCAGCACTCAAATCGTGTTTTCCACCCATGTGGGGCCCCGGGGAGTGGATGTAAGGGAACAGTAAATGGCAACATTTTCCGGCTTTCACATACAGTAATAGTAAATAGAAGGTAACAGTTCAGACCTGTCTGAACTTTTACCATAGAAGTATGTGAAAGGAGCAGCATAAGTGGCAAAAAGGAAACGTGTAATTTTGGATGCCGGACACGGTGGAAGCGATCCCGGCGCTTCCTATAACGGCAGAAGAGAAAAGGATGATACATTAAACCTGGCATTGGCGGTTGGAAAAGCGCTTCAGGATCAGGATGTCAATGTTTTGTATACAAGAGTGGATGATACCTATGATACACCATTTGAGAAAGCGGCAATGGCAAATAAGGCGGAAGCGGATTATTTTATATCCCTTCACCGGAATGCAATGACTGCGCCCGGCACCGGATCAGGGGCGGAAAGCCTGGTCTTTGAAAATGCCGGAGCAGCGCGCATGCTGGCGGAAAATATCAATTCGGCTCTGGAAGAGGTGGGATTTTCCAACCTGGGAATCATTGAGAGGCCCGGCCTGGTCATCCTCCGCCGGACGAAAATGCCGTCGGTTTTAGTGGAAGTGGGCTTCATTGACAATGAGGCGGATAACCGTTTCTTTGACCGCAGGTTTGACGATATCGCGAAAGCGGTTGCGGCCGGTATTATGAAAACCATAGAAGAAGAGGAAGCCGCGCCGCCGGAATATTATCAGATCCAGACCGGAGCCTTCAGAAACAGGGAGCTGGCAGACCAGATGCTTGAACAGCTTCAGTCTGAGGGCTTCCCTGCATTTCTCGTATATGAAGACGACTTCTATAAGGTGAGGGTGGGAGCGTTCCTCAGTCTGGACAATGCGGCTCAGATGGAAAAAGCTTTGAGAGATTACGGGTATAATACGTTTATCGTATATGCATGACAGTTTTAGAACCGGCTTCTGCCTTTTCTTTATCCGACCTATTCTTTTATGGAAAATGTTTCCTCTGTATCGCGCTTATGGTATAATTATTATGTAACCGGTTGTTTCTCACGCGGACCGGAGAAGGGGGCTAGTGTAAAAAATGATCCTGATGGCTTATTTTTTACACCCAAATTTGTGCTGAAGCCACGAATTTGAAGCGCAGCTGAGAATCTGAAATTCCCAGCGCGTGCCTGCGCAGCGCAGCATTTGCGCAAAAACGCTCCGGCATGGAGGAAAATTATGGATGATAAGAAATTGATTATTACCATTGGCAGGCAGTATGGCAGCGGAGGACGGGAAGTCGGAAAGAAACTTGCAAAGGAACTTGACGTGGATTTCTATGATAAGAACATTCTGCGGATGGATTCCGATGAGAGCGGGATAAAGGAAAGCTATTTCCATCTGAACGATGAGAGGGCGGGGAATAAACTGCTCTACCGCATTATCAGCAGTCTGACCCCGGAAAAGGCGGCCCCATCTTACGGATCCGATCTGGTGACCGCAGATAACCTGTTCCGGTTCCAGTCCGCTGTGATTAAGAAGCTGGCTGCCGAGGAATCCTGTGTGATCATAGGGCGCTGCGCCGAATATGTGCTGGAAGGCATGGATGGTTTGGTGAGAGTGTTCCTATATGCCGATCTGGAAGCCAGGATAGCCCGCATCACGGAAAAAGAACTGTATGAACCTAAGGATGTGCTGAAGAATATAAAAAGGATTGATAAGGAACGGCGGGATTATCACCGTTATTATACCGGCAGAAGCTGGGAGGATTTTGATAATTACGACATCATTATCAATACTTCCAAGCTGGGAATTGACGGTACGGTGGAAACGCTGAAAAATTATTTAGCAGCCAGAGGTTATAATATCTGAAATTCCGCATAGAATAAGGCATCAATAAGATGCCTTATTTTTATGCACCCAAACCGGGATGCTGAAAATGGGCCGGGTTTGGAGGAGTGGGATGGAATATCTGAACGAAGTATTGAAAGGCATGATAATCGGCGTGGCCAACATTATGCCCGGTGTGAGCGGAAGCGCCCTGGCGGTTTCCATGGGAGTTTATGACCAGATACTGGGGGCGATTTCACGGGTTTTTACAGATACGAAAAAGAGCATAAAAACGCTTCTGCCCTATGTGATCGGCGCAGTGTCCGGAGTGCTGGGGCTGTCCTTTGTGATTGAGTGGCTGTTTGAAGTCTGGCCGCTTCAGACAAATCTGACATTTATTGGCCTGATTCTGGGCGGCATCCCTGCTGTGGCCAGAAGGGCAGTGAAAAAAGACGGCAGAAAATCGTCTTACCTCATTTTATTTGCGGCTTTTGCGCTGGCTGTTTTCATGGGCAGCATGGAACGGACAGAGGGGTTGGATGTGATTCTTACAATGAATGTAAAGCAGATCACAGTGCTGTACATACTGGGAATCGTAGGGGCTTTCAGCATGATTGTGCCAGGAGTGAGCGGAACCATGATCTTCATGATGCTGGGGTATTACAGGCCTCTGCTGGCTTTAATCAACGGATTTGTACGGGCTGCCGCCGCAGGCGATCTGGCGGGCGCATGGATCTGCAGCCAAAGGCTGATCCCTCTTGGGCTGGGGATCCTGACGGGGATGTTTTTATGTGCGAAAGTCCTTTTGTGGCTGTTTGAACGGTATGAAGCGGTCACGTACAGCGCGATTTTAGGTCTGGTGCTGTCTTCACCCATGGTGATTTTATCCGGCATCCCCTGGGCCAGTTTCCGGGCGCTGGATTTTGTGACGGGAATTGTGTTTTTTGCGGCGGCACTGTTTGTGACGCTGCGCTTTGAAGAGGAATGATTAATCTTTATTTAACATATTCGTGAAAGTAACGCCATGAATCCTGGGAATGGGGACGGACGGGGGTGGAGGCCTGCCCGGCGTCAAACCTCCAGGCAGGCC
>NZ_WQPN01000030.1 GCF_018785315.1 Clostridium sp. MCC353
CGTTGCGGGCTGTCCGCTCCGGCTCCGGCTGGTTATAATAATAAATGAAGTATTTTGGCAGATTCGGCATTAAAATTTAGAGCATAAGAAACAAGAATATCTGCCTGAAGAGGATAATGAGTTTCAGAGAAAACGGAGAAATGGCGTGTTACTATGCTCCCAAGTTCTCTAATAGAGTTAACATAGATACTAAATTGTAAAGGAGATGATTGTAAATGAAAAATAGATATATATTTTATGCTGAGAATAATCGGAGGGCCAAAACATCATAACCCTTCCCAACGTTCAGGAGGAAAAATGATAATAAACAAACTTGATTCTATCGAATTTAGACTTAAAGAATGGCATGATTTTACTTGGTTAAAGAAATATGGCAAAGCTTTTTGGGCTGCTGATGAAACTGGTTCGGGATGTATTGGTTTTGGTATGAAGAATGCAGATAAAAAATATTTCTGTAAAATTGCAGGTGTAAATACAATCGAGGCAGAAGTATCACCAAAAGAATCTATTGAAATATTAAAGAAAGCTGTTCGTTTATATTATGATTTAAGACATCCGAATTTAGTGAAAATAATTGAGCATTATGAATTTTTTAGGGAATGGAAAGAGGCAGGTACAAACTGACAACCGAATCAGTTTGTAAGACGCCCCTTGAGCCGTGAAGTCATGAGGAGTTCACGGTGAATGGGCGGGGGTCTGTCTCATCCCAGGCCTCCAGCCCAAGCTTCCTCTCCTTCCCGGCATATCTTAGCCAATCCCTTAAAAAGCTTTCCCCTTAACTTAATTTACTGGTATCAAGGATTCAGAAAATATCTTTTTGTGACGGACATTTGTAATTCCCATATTGACAAAACTTAATTTTAGTAATAAAATGGCAACATAACTTTACCGACAATGGCGTCTGAGTGTATGCGCGCATCACTTGGGCTTTATTTTATTAAAGAGGTAAAGTTGTAAAGAATAAAAGAGGAGAGAACGATTATGAGAAAAACACTGAAAAAGTTCATGGCGTTTGGTCTTGTTGTTTCTATGGTGGGTGCACTGACAGCCTGTGGCGGCGGTTCCGGCACAACACCGACAACGGCAGCAGGATCATCAACAGAAGCGGGAGGAACGACAGCTGCGTCAGGAGAATCGGCTGCAGAACCGTCGGCTGACGGCGGCAATGTATTAAACGTACATATCGATGTGGAAGTGGCTTCCATGGATCCTCAGATCGCTACTGACGGAACTTCATTTGAAGTGATCGCAGCGATTACCGATGGATTATACGCGCTGGATGGGGATGGAAATCCGGTACCGGCTATGGTGGAAACTGCTGAGAAGAGCGAAGACGGCTTGACTTACACATTTAAGTTAAAAGATGCAAAGTGGTGGAACGGAACTCCTGTTACTGCAAATGATTTCGTATTTGGATGGAGAAGAGCCGTAGATCCTAACGTAGCCAGTGAATATGCATACATTATCGGTATTGCAGGCGTTAAGAATGCGGATGCCATTTCCGCAGGCGAGAAACCGTTAGAAGAACTTGGCGTAACTGCGGTTGATGATAAGACGCTTAAAGTGGAACTGGATGTGCCTGTGCCATTCTTCGAATCCCTTATGGCATTCCCGACTTTCTATCCGGTGAATGAAGAATTCTTCACAAGCTGCGGCGACCAGTTCGCAAGCACACCTGAAACCATTCTCGGCAATGGTGCGTTCAAGATGGTTGGTTATGAGCCGGCCGCAACCACAATCGTTTTAGAGAAGAATAAAGATTATTATGATGCTGACAAAGTTCAGTTAGCAGGCCTTAAATATCAGGTTATCAAAGATTCCCAGCAGGCTATGCTGGCATACCAGAACGGCGACCTCGACCTGGTAACCCTGTCAGGCGAGCAGGTTGAACAGTTCCAGGCTGACCCTGAATTCAAGAACATCATGGGAAGCTATTTGTGGTATGTATCTCCAAACCAGACGGTAAAAGGTTTAGAGAACTTAAATTTAAGAAAAGCAATTTCCCTTGCATATGACAGAGAAGCTGTCTGCAACAACATTTTAAAAGACGGTTCCATTCCGGCTTACTTCAATGTTCCTAAACTTTTGGCAACCAGCCCCAAGGGAACTGATTACCGTGAGGATGCGGGATCTGACTTCTACAATGAAGGCAAGGAAAAAGCAAAAGAGTATTGGGAGCTTGCAAAACAGGAGCTGGGAGTTGACACTTTAACTTACACAATGGCAGTTGAGGATACGGAATCCGCTATCAACGTAGCTCAGTTCCTTCAGGCAGAGATTCAGACTACGCTTCCAGGCCTTACCATTGAACTGGAGCAGATGCCGAAAAAGACCCGTGTTGAGAGATTACAGCAGGGTGAATATGAACTTGGCTTAACACGCTGGGGACCTGACTATGCAGACCCCATGACCTATCTTGGAATGTGGATTACAAACAGCCCGAACAACTATGGTATGTGGTCCAACGCAGATTATGATGCGATCATCCAGTCCGCTCAGAAAGGCGAGCTGGCAACCGATGTTGAGAAGAGATGGGAAGCATTAATCGAAGCTGAGAAGATCGCTATTGACGATGTTGTTATCTGCCCTGTATACCAGAAAGGAAATGCAGTTATGCAGAGAACCGGTGTGGAAAATGTTGAATACCATTCTGTTGCGATTAACAGATACTTCAAAAACACCACAAAGAATTAATATATCATCGATCTGATAAACAGTTCAGGCGGTCCGCCGTCTGAACTGTTATGATAAATACTGGCTGAGCAGGAATTTCCTGCTCAGCCAGTTAAGTAAAAGAGGAGTGAAAACAGTGAAAAAATATGTAGCAAAAAGGCTTGGAATATCCGTTCTGACATTGCTGGCCATTCTCCTGATCCTGTTTCTGATGCTGGAATTTATGCCGGGTTCTCCATTTAACGATGAGAAGCTGAATGAAGCGCAGGTAGCAATTCTGAACGCAAAGTATGGTCTGGATAAGCCGGTCGTTATTCGATTTATTAATTACGTGAAAAATATGCTTACCGGTGATTTCGGAGTGTCTTATACCATTTCCAAGAATACTTCCATTACCACTCTTCTGGCAACCAGACTTCCGATTTCTGTCCGCATCGGCGGCCAGGCAGTGTTGTTGGGAACGATTATCGGTTTGATTTTAGGCATCGTGGCTGCCTTAAAGCACAATACCATTTTTGATACGATCACAACAGTTATTTCCGTGTTGGGCGTCAGCCTTCCGTCTTATGTATTTGCGCTCGCATTATCTTATACCCTGGGATTCCAGTTGAAATGGTTTCCGCTTTTGTATCAGCAGGAGGCGGCGGTGAAATCTTCCGTTCTGCCCACGATTTCATTATGTATGTTTACGGTAGCGACAATTGCGCGTTTTACCAGAACCGAGATGCTGGATGTATTAGGTTCTGATTATATGTTATTAGCAGAGAGCAAAGGGCTTTCCAGCGGGCGTCTGATCATCGTTCATGCCCTGAGAAATGCCTTGATTCCGATTATTACAGTGCTTGCCCCATTGATTGTTGGCTTGATGACAGGTTCTTTGGTTGTGGAAAAGATCTTCTCCATTCCGGGAATCGGAAGCCTTTTAGTTACTGCCATCCAGTCCAATGACTACAATGTTATCATTACCATCGCATTTATTTACAGTGCGATGTATATAGGTATTATGCTGGTTGTAGATATTCTGTATGGTATCATCGACCCAAGAATCCGACTGGCAAAGGAGGATGACCATGAATAATATTGATAATACATACGAATTTCTGCCCAATGATTTTGAACTGGCAAAGGATAAGAATATCCAGATCGATAAAGTCTATGAGGCAAAACCCCATTGGAAAGATGTTTTGGATACATTTATCCAGAACAAAGGCGCGATTGTAGGGCTGATCGCAATCATACTGGTTGTAATTATGGCCATTATAGGCCCTCATATGTCCGGTTACACATACGACGGCCAGATTATTGCGGAACAGAACCTGGCGCCCCGTGTAAAGGGGCTGGAGAAGCTGGGAATCTTTGACGGTTCTGAAACCATGCACACCTCTACAGGAACAGTGGAGAACAACAATTATGAGAAACTGGGCCTTACGGATACCTATTACTGGTTTGGAAGTGATGTGCTGGGCCGGGATATCTTCACCCGGGTCTGGGCAGGAACCAGAATTTCCCTGTACATAGCCCTGGTTGCCGTTATTGTGGATATGTGCTTTGGCATGAGTTACGGTTTGATCAGCGGTTATTTCGGCGGGGCGCTGGACAATGCGATGCAGCGGTTTGCGGAGATTTTAAACGGTATTCCCACCCTGGTTATCGTTACCCTTTTAATGCTGGTATTAAAGCCCGGCCTGGCAACCATCACCCTGGCCTTAGCCATTACCGGCTGGATCGGCATGAGCAGGATCGCCCGGGCCCAGGTTTTGAAGTTAAAGGAACAGGAATTTATCCTGGCTTCCAAAACCCTTGGCGCCAGAGATTTTTATGTGATCTTTAAGGAGATTCTTCCCAATATTTTCGGGCAGCTGATTATCATGTCCATGTTTTCCATTCCCAATGCGATCTTTACGGAGGCATTTCTGGCATTCATCGGGCTTGGCGTGCCGGCGCCCCTGGCTTCCCTGGGATCTTTGATCAGTGATGCGTTTAAATCATTTACGACCCATCCGTATATGATCATTTCGCCGGTTATTGTGCTGGCGGTGATCATGCTCAGCTTTAACATGCTGGCAGACGGCCTGCGGGATGCATTTGATCCTAAGATGAAAGAGATGTAAGAGGAGGAAATTATGGAGAAGAACAAAGTACTTGAGATCAGAGACCTGTCCATTTCCTTCCAGACATCTGCAGGCGAGGTAAATGCGATCAGAGGCGTGAAGCTGGATCTCTATAAAGGGGAAACCCTGGCGATTGTAGGGGAATCCGGTTCGGGTAAATCGGTTACGGTAAAAGCGATCATGGGCATACTCAGCGGCAATGGAAAGGTGAACAGCGGCACCATTTACTACACCAGCCATAATGGCGGGGAGGAAGTGCGGGAAGACCTTTTAAAGCTGTCCAAGAAGGAAATGCGCCAGCGCATCAATGGAAAGAAGATCGCCATGGTGTTCCAGGACCCCATGACATCTTTAAACCCGACAATGACCATCGGCATGCAGATCATGGAAGGCATGATCTATCACTATAAAACGCCCAAACAGGAAGCGTATAAAAAGGCGCTGCGGCTTCTTGAACTGGTGGGCATCAATGATCCGGAAAAGAGAATGAAAAATTATCCCCATCAGTTATCCGGCGGTATGAGGCAGCGTGTGGTAATCGCCATAGCGCTGGCCTGCGACCCGGAAATCCTGATCTGCGACGAGCCTACCACGGCTCTGGACGTTACGATTCAGGCCAAGATTCTGGAACTGATCAAACGGATTCAGGAAAAAACGGGAATTTCCGTAATCTACATCACCCATGACCTGGGCGTTGTGGCTAAAGTTGCGGATTACGTGGCTGTTATGTATGCCGGTAAGATCGTGGAAAAGGGCCTGATCAATGAAATCTTTTACGAGCCGAAACATCCCTACACATGGGGGCTTTTGTCCGCCATGCCGGATCTGGAAACCACGGATGAGAAGCTGTACACCATTCCGGGCACCCCGCCAAACCTGGTTGAAAAGGTGGAAGGGGATGCGTTCGCCGTCCGTAACGCCTATGCCCTGAACATCGATTACCGTCTGGAACCGCCTATGTTCAAGGTGTCGGATACCCATTATGCGGCCACCTGGCTGCTTCATGAGAAAGCGCCTAAGGTGGAGATGCCTATTGAGCTGAAGCACCGGATTGAAAGAATGTTAAAGGAGGCGAAGTGATGATGGAAAATACAGCAGTTGACGTAAATGCTACCACCTCCGCAGCCCATAGCGGCAGGAAACCCCTGCTGGTTGTTAACGGTTTAAAGCAGTATTTTAAAGTGAGCAAGAAGTTTACGGTAAAAGCGGTGGATGGGGTTTCCTTCCAGATTTATCCGGGGGAGACTTACGGCCTGGTAGGAGAATCGGGAAGCGGAAAATCCACCATAGGGCGTTCGATCATCCGTCTCTATGAGCCTACGGCGGGAGAAGTGGATTTTAATGGAGTGGATATTTCGGGAAAACTGACGCCGGAACAGACAAAACATCTGCGCACCAAGATGCAGATGATTTTCCAGGACCCCATGGCCTGCTTAAATCCGCGTAAAAAGGTGCTGGACATCATCGCCCAGGGCCTGGATATCCATCACATGTACAAGGACGCCAAGGAGAGGGAAGAAAAAGTCTATAAGATTCTGGAGATGGTGGGGCTTTCCAAGGAACATGCCAACCGTTATCCCCATCAGTTTTCAGGCGGACAGAGACAGCGAATCGGCATCGCCCGGGCGCTGATTATGGACCCGGATCTGATCATTGCGGACGAGGCCATTTCCGCCCTGGATGTGTCCATTCAGGCGCAGGTGGTCAATCTGATGAAGGAGATTCAGCAGAAGACAGGGACGGCTATCATGTTCATTGCCCATGACCTGTCCATGGTTAAATATATTTCAGACAGAATCGGTGTTTTACATCTGGGACACCTGGTTGAGACGGGGACTACGGAGGAGATTTTTTCCAATCCCATCCACCCGTACACCATTTCCCTGCTGTCGGCCATTCCGCATCCCAACCCCAATGTGGAGAAGACGCGGACAGCCGTCAGCTACGATTACAGTACCGCAGGCGTGGATTACAATGTGGGAACCCAGCATCTGATCGGCGGCCAGCATTACGTTCTGGGAACAGATGAAGAAATTAAAAAGTGGACTTCGGAGGCTTATCATGGCTGATATTAACATTATTAAAGACTTGTCAAATGCATTTGGACCAAGCGGATTTGAAGAGGAAGTATTAAAAGCGGTTAAAAAGCACTGTGAAGGGCTGGAGCTTCGAAATGACGCGATGAACAACGTCTACGCATCCATGCCCGGCAAAAAAGGGGGACGGCCGGTATTCATGCTGGACGCCCATACGGATGAATGCGGATTTATGGTTCAGGCCATTCAGGAGAACGGCCTGCTCAGCATTATCACGTTAGGCGGTTTCCATATGACCAGCCTGCCTGCCCATACGGTGGTTGTGAGAACGGCGGGAGGAAGGAAGATTAAAGGGATCACTACTTCGAAACCGGTGCATTTTATGACTGCCGCCCAGAAGGCGGATAATTCCCTGGCTATCGAGGACATTCTGGTGGACGTGGGCGCTGTCAGCAGGGATGAAGTGGTAAATGACCTGGGAATCCAGGTGGGAGATCCGATCATGCCGGACGTTACCTTTGAATATGATGAGGAACGGGGCATTTGCATGGGCAAGGCCTTTGACAACCGTTTGGGATGTATGTGCATCATTGAAACCATGCAGGCGCTGAAGGCGGAAGCGGAAACTTTGGCCGTTGATGTGGTGGGCGCGTTCGCCTCTCAGGAAGAGGTAGGGATGCGGGGGGCCACTGTGACCGCCCAGCAGGTGAAACCGGACCTGGCCATTGTTTTTGAAGGCTCTCCGGCCGATGACCCTTACTTCAGAGCGGGGATTGCCCAGTGCTGTATGCGGGGAGGAGTTCAGATCCGCCATATGGACAACAGCTATGTGTCCAACCCGGTATTCATTGAGTACGCTCATGAGATCGGAAAGAAATACGGAATCAAGTACCAGGACGCAGTGCGCCGGGGAGGCAGCACGGACGCGGGCAAGATCAGCCTGACCCATCAGGCGGTGCCGGTGCTGGTTCTGGGAATCCCTTCCAGATATGTGCACAGCCATTATAATTTCTGTGCCAAAGAGGATATCGAAGCTGCGGTTAAGATGGCGGTGGAGGTGATCCGGGGATTGGATCAGGAGAGAATTTCGCATATTATGAGACAGGATATTTTATAGATGGATCTTATACGCAGAGCCGGACGGCTGAAAGTCTGGTTCTGCGTATTTTTATGGAGGAAGGACACCTGGTACATCTTGACCGTTTTTTTGGTCAGGAAGATGAACCGTCCGAAAACATAGCGGCTGCAGGCATCCAGCCCCTCGCCGCAGGCGAATTTAATGGGCTGGATGCGTAACAGCTCAGACCTGTCTGAACTGTTACAACGAATTACTGCCTTTATACATTTCAATATATTATTTTACTTTAATAATTTACAAGTGTATGATAAACTAATATCAAATTGTTTTCGGGCAGAGGGAGGTCTGCCCGGCGCATCTAAGAATGATTATTTTGTGATTGGAGGATACTATGGGAATTATTAAAGCGGTTACAAGCGCCATCGGCGGTTCTCTGGCGGATCAGTGGTTAGACGTTTTTGAAGCGGGGGACATGGATTCGCAGACCGTGTTTACCAGCGGGGTTAGAATCAGAAAGGGACAGAACACCAAAGGAACGGATAATACGGTTTCCAATGGTTCCATCATACATGTTTATCCCAATCAGTTCATGATGCTGGTGGACGGCGGGAAGATTGTGGATTATACGGCTGAAGAGGGCTATTATACGGTGAACAATTCCTCTCTGCCGTCTTTGTTTAACGGGGAGTTCGGGGAGACTTTGACGGAGTCATTTAACCGGGTGCGCTATGGCGGGCAGACGCCGCTGAGCCAGAAGGTGTATTTTATCAATCTTCAGGAGATTAAAGGGATCAAGTTCGGCACCCGTCATCCCATCAACTATTTTGACAACTTTTACAATGCGGAGCTGTTTTTAAGGGCTCACGGAACTTATTCCATTAAGATTACGGACCCGATTCTCTTTTATGCGGAGGTAATTCCCAAGAACCAGAGCAGGGTGGGGATTGAAGCTATCAATGAGCAGTATTTGAATGAATTTCTGGAAGCGCTGCAGTCCTCCATCAACCAAATGTCCGCGGACGGCACCAGGATATCATTCGTTTCCTCTAAGGGAAGGGAGCTGGGGCAGTATATGGCCGGCACTTTGGATGAGGAGTGGAAACGGGCCAGGGGTATGGAAATCCAGGCCGTGGGAATTGCCAGCATTTCCTATGATGAGGATTCCGTCAAACTGATTAATATGAGGAATGAAGGCGCCATGCTGGGAGATCCCAACGTGCGCCAGGGATATGTGCAGGGAGCCATGGCCCGCGGCATGGAAGCGGCCGGATCCAATGCAAACGGCGCCCTTGCCGGATTCATGGGCATGGGTATGGGAATGAATGTGGGCGGAAACTTCATGGGAGCAGCATCGGCGGCCAATATGCAGCAGATGCAGATGCAGCAGCCATACGGCCAGCCCCAGCCAGCTCCGGCGGCTGCGGCTCCATCTGCTGCGGCTGCGTCCGCACCTCAGGTTTCCCAGCCGGCAGCCGGCGCACAGGCTGAATGGACCTGTGGCTGTGGGAATGTGAACCATGGGAAGTTCTGCAGTGAATGCGGAAGTCCGAGGCCGGTTCCGGCAGGGCCGTGGACCTGCAGCTGCGGCACCGTGAATAACGGGAAGTTCTGCAGTGAATGCGGCAGACCCCGGGGTTAACAGTAAGGCGCGTGACAGTAAAGCGCGTGACAGCAAGGCGTGAAGGCATTTCGTGAAATGCCTTCACGCTTAACATTAAATGACCAGGGATGTTATGTAAAAAAGAGGATAAAAACCAATGTCAGTGATCACTTACAAATGCCCCAACTGCGGCGGCGGACTGGAATTTGACCCAACAGACCAGAACTATAAATGCAGCTACTGCCTCTCTGAATTCACCCAGGAGACGCTGGATGAAGCTGAAAAGGCGGAAAGCAGGGAGCGGACCGTAACGGAAACAGAAACGGCAGCAGAATCAGAAGGTGACGCCGGTCCGCAGACCGTCTTATATACCTGTCCGAGCTGCGGCGCGGAAATTGTCACGGAGGAGACGACCGCCGCCACATTTTGTTATTATTGTCACAATCCTGTGGTGCTCGCAGGGAAGATGACAGGCGGTTACCACCCTGATTTTGTGATCCCCTTTGCCATTGACAGGGAGAAAGCGGTGGAGATATTCACTCAATGGATCGGGAAGAAAAAATACGTCCCCAAGGCATTTTATTCCCCGGATCAGATCGAAAAGATATCCGGCGTTTATTTTCCGTATTGGCTGTATAGCTGCAGTGTGGACGGAAATCTGGATGCGGAAGGGACAAAGATTAAAACCTGGGTGATGGGAAATGTCCGGTATACGGAAACTCAGAAATTCCAGGTGGACAGAAGCGGCCGCATGAAGGTGGAACATGTAACCCGGAACGCTTTAAAAAAGGCCAACAAACAGCTTGCTGAGGGTGTACTGCCCTTTGAAATGAAGGACCTCAAGGAATTTACACTTGGTTATCTGTCCGGTTTCATTGCGGAAAACCGGGATATGAACAGCCGGGAATTCGAGCCCGAGGTGACGGCGGAAGTCCGCCAGTATGCACAGAACAGCCTGAAAAACCAGGTACAGGGTTATGATTCCCTGAAGGTAAAGGCCTGCCGGATCGATATGGATGACGAAACCTGGAAATATGCCCTGATGCCGGTATGGACCCTGACTTACAGGGACCGGGCAGGGGATAAGATCTATTATTTTGCATGCAACGGACAGACGGGAAAAATCTGCGGAGAACTGCCTGTGGATAAAGGGAAATTGGCGGTGCTGTTTGCAAAGGTATTTTTTCCGGTTCTGGCGGTTCTGCTGATAGCGGGGTATTTTATATGATGAGTTGGAGCAAAATAATAAAAAATATCCGTTTATTGGTAATGGTAATGTTCTGTCTGGCATTTTGCATGCCGGTTTGGGCAGGAACTTCTGAGACAGCGGATGAGAGCCAAAGGGTGTTTGACCATGCGGGCCTGTTTACAAGTGCCCAGACTGCGTCCATGGAAACAGAGATTGCAGAACTTCAGAAGAAAATGAAAATGGATGTGGTGGTAGCCACTACGAAAGATTCGGGCGGTAAGAGTGCGGTGGAATACGCCGATGATTTTTACGATTACGGCGGATTCGGTACAGGTAATGATTACAACGGCCTGCTTTTTTTGATCGACATGGATAACCGGGAGCTGACCATATCCACCAGCGGGATCATGCGGCGTTATCTGACGGATAAGAGGATCGATTCCATGCTGGACCGCATTTATGAATATGCGTCCCAAGGGGATTATGAGGGGTGTGTGGAGCAGTTTTTGAAGGACACTTTAAAATATTACAATAAGGGAATCCAGGCCGGGCAGTACATCTATGATGTGGAAACCGGCAGCATCAGCTTCCACAGAAGCATACGCTGGTATGAATGGATGCTGGCTCTGGGAGTATCCCTGTTTGCCGCTGGTTCCTCCTGCCTCTCCGTTGTGAGAAAATACGGGATGAAAAAGGAACGCAGAAAGTCGGCGGACTTTAATCTGGCGTATAGGGCGGACTGCCACTTCGCGCTGCAGAACCAGTCCGACAGCCTGGTTAATAAATTTGTGACACAGGCAGTAATCCCGAGACATACTTCGTCCGGAAGCAGCGGCGGCGGTGGAAGGAGCGGAGGATCGGGAAGAAGCAGTGTACACCGGTCATCAAGCGGAAGAAGCCATGGCGGCGGAAGCCGGAAGTTTTGACAAAGAAAGAGGGTTAATGAATGACTAAAAAGAGACGGCTGCAATTTAATTTACTATTAACGGTATTTTTCCTGGTGATGATCATCATCAACGGGCCAAACCTGAATCCGCTGTATTCAGACGGGGCCTTTGCATGGTGCTTTATGCTGAGCTGCTATGTGGGCCTTAATTTCCTGCTGGCCCTTGGAGGACTGAGGCTGGAAGCGGATGCGTATAACAGGATGCATCTCAGCATGGACAGCAGCATTAAAGGCGTAAAAAAGGGCATGATCCTGCTGGGAATCATCTGGGCGCTTTACGTGCTTGTGATGATCCTTTCCACTCCCATTTTTAATTATCCGGCCTACAGGGATCAGTTGGGACATGCCGATACATCGGAGTTTACCCAGACAGTGCAGCCCCTTTCCCTTTCCCAGCTTCCTATCGTGGACCAGGCTCTGGCAAGGGAACTGGCGGATAAAAAGGTCGGGGAAAATCCGGGCCTGGGTAGCCAGGTCGTGCTTGGAGATCCGGTGATTCAGACGGTTCAGGATAAGCTTGTATGGGTGGTTCCGCTGCAGCACTCCGGCTTCTTCAAATGGCTTAAAAATATGGACGGCTCCGCCGGATATATCGTAGTGTCCGCCACTGATTTAAGTGATGTGGAGCTGGTTAGCAGCCATAAGCTGAAATATCAGCCAAATGCCTATATTCTCGACGATTTAAACCGCCATGTCCGGCTTTTTAACGGCGGTTTGTTCCGTGGACTGACGGATTATTCCTTTGAGCTGGATGATGAGGGGAACCCATACTGGGTGCTCACCAGCTATAAAAATAACTGGCTGTTTTCCCTGCCTGAAGCCGATGGAATCCTGCTGGTGAATGCGACGACGGGCGAAGGGATTCATTACGACCTGCAGCACATACCCGAGTGGGTAGACCGGGTTCAGCCGGAAGATTTCATCATGCAGCAGATACAGAACCAGGGGGAATATGTCCACGGTTTCCTGAATTTCTCCAACCAGGATAAGTTCAGGCCCAGCCAGGGACACATCATCGTCTACAATAATTCCGACTGTTACCTGTTTACCGGCCTCACCAGCGTGGGATCGGACGAATCCGCCATCGGATTTATGATGATCAACATGGTTACAAAGGAAGTGAAAAAATACCAGATGAGCGGCGCCACGGAGATGGCAGCCATGCAGTCCGCCCAGGGTAAAGTACAGCAGTTCGGCTATAGGGCTTCCTTCCCTATGATCATCAATCTGGACGGCCGGCCCACTTATTTCATGACCCTGAAAGATAATGCGGGGCTGATTAAACAGTACGCATTTGTATCTGTATCCAACTATACCAGCGTGGGCACGGGAGAAACCATTAACAGCGCCCTGAGAAACTTCCGCCAGGTGATCAATAACACCGGAGACGGCATTGTGACCGGGGAGGACGCGGAAACGGTGACAGGAACCATTCTGAGGATCGCCAGCGAGCCTTTGGGCGACGGGCTGACCTATAAGATGATCCTGGAGGAAGAGAAAGACAGGATCTTTATCTGCGCATATGATTTGAGCAATGAACTGGCGCTGACAGAACCGGGGGATAAGGTGAAACTGGAATGCCTGCCGTCGGGGGATGGAATCTGTACGGTTATGACGTTTGATAACTTGGAATTTGAGCAGAAATAGGATTTGGACATTCTGGCCGTTTCTTTGTTAAAAAACTATGGACGTTAAGTGAGAAGGGATAAACAGCCTGGCAGGACAGCTATTTCACTTAATTTTCTTAATATGGCAAAAAATGTCTTGACAATTCCTCAGGATTGTTTATAATGAAAAACAACATCAGAGATGGTGTACAACAGCATAACGTTAAACCGATGAAGCGGAGATCAAGCCGTAGTGAGCATCCACAGAGAGTAGGGGTAGCTGAGAGCCCTATGATAAGCTGGACGGTAAATGGACCGCAGAGGGAATGGTGAACAGACATATCAATCTATATGTTTAAGTACCCGGAACGTAGGCCTGCGTTAAAGGCAGAGAATGTGTTGGCATTTTCGTAAAAGTATTTCTTTGGTGAATCAGATAAGGTGGCACCGCAGGTATCGTATTATTCGACCTGCCCTTTCGTTAGGGCAGGTCTTTTTGTTTTTAAAGATATGATGATAAAAACAAAAGACGGATACGTTACTAAAGTGTGTCTGAAAGCAATTTTCAAACACACTCTGGGGGAAAACCAGACCGGTATGGAAGTAACCCATAATAACAGGCGGCCCCCTCGGATTCATGCATACGAAAAATAGTGCCATAAAACTTATTATTTATCAAAGAAAGCGAGGATTTAACTATGGAAAACAAGAGAGTGATGGAAGCAACTGTAAAACAGGGACTTCAGATTTCCGACCTGATTCTGGTGGCAGTACTTTTGGCCGCCGGAGCCGTTCTTAAACTGTGTGTAGGCAGTGTCATTAACTTCTTCGGGATGAAGCCGAACTTTATTATCGCAATGTATTGTCTGGCTATTTTACTCATCCGTCCCAAGGCAGTGGAAGCAGCGATTATCGGATTATTAGCCGGCGCTGTATGCCAGTTCCTGCCGGGAAGCCCATATATCAACTTAATATCAGAACTGCTGGGAGCAGTTACCATGGCTGCATTGGTGATGATGCCGATGAACTTGGGAAAACTGAATTTCAAACCGTTAGTCAGCACATTTTTGGCAACTTTAGTGAGCGGCGGCAGCTTTACGGTCTGCCTGTTCCTCTTCATGGGAGCGGAGCCGTCCAGCCTTGTGGCTTATGTGCCGATCGTGCTCTGTACAGCGGTTATCAACTGCATTATCGTACAGATTTTATACATTCCGTTAAAGGCGGCGCTTAAAAAATAGAGACGGGAAGGTGCCATATGATTCAGATAAAGGGACTGCATTTCACATATGAATTGGGAACCAAAAAGGTGCTGGATGGAATTGACCTGGAGGTTCCAAAAGGCGGGTTTTTAGGAATCATCGGGCCGTCGGGAGCGGGAAAGACCACATTGCTCCATGCGGTTAACGGAATCATCCCCCATCATTTTAAAGGAGATTATTACGGTTCCGTCCTGGTGGATGGAAAGGATACATTTGATACCAGCCTGACCGGCATATCCGGATCGGTTGGAACCGTATTTCAGGACATTGACAGCCAGATGGTGGCGTCTGTCGTGGAAGATGAAATTTTATACGGACTTGAAAATTTCGGGGTTCCGAAAGAAGAAATTGAGGGGCGGATTGCAGATTCCCTTGAGATGGTGGGAATTACAAGTCTCCGTAACAGGGATATCAATTCCCTGTCGGGAGGGCAGAAACAGAAGGTGGCTATCGCGGCCATCATCGCCCTCAGGCCGGATATCCTTCTTCTGGATGAACCCACAGGGGAGCTGGATCCGGGCAGCAGCCGGCAGATATTTGCCCTTCTTAAAAAGCTGAATGAGACTTACGGCATGACAATAGTGGTGGTAGAGCAGAAGATCATGCTTCTCTGTGAATTCGTAAAAGAGCTGGGAGTACTTTCAGAAGGGAAAATGATCTACCACGGGCCGGTCAGGAAGGTGCTGGAACACAGCCGGGAGCTGGAACGGATCGGCGTACAGTGCCCCAGGGTGGTAAGTTTATCGAATGCCATGAAAGAAGCCGGTTACGGCGACGGCAGGGTCTGCCTGGACTTGAAAGAAGCGGAAGAGATGATGAGACGGGCGATGTGACGGACAAAATAGAAAGAGGAATAGAAAAGGTAACAGAAAGAGGAATAGAAAAGGTAACAGAAATAGGAATAAATGCCGCCTGCGGCTGCAAAATGAGTGGGAGGGCCGGACAAATCGTTTGAAGGCAGGCCTGTCCGGCCGGGAATGAGAGGTAATTATGATACGGTTTGACAATGTTTCATTTGGATATTCCAAGAATGATATCACGATCCATCAACTGAATTTTGAAATAGAAAAAGGAGAATTCGTGGCTCTGGCTGGGGAAAATGGCGCAGGAAAAAGCACCACATCCAAGTTGATAAACGGGCTTTTAAAGCCTGTGTCCGGCGACGTGACTGTCATGGGCCTTAATACCAGGACGACGAAAACCAGCCGCATTGCCAAACATGTTGGATTCTTATTCCAGAATCCCGACCGCCAGCTCTGCAGGAATACGGTGAGGGAAGAACTGCTTTTCGGCCTTGACCTGGTGACGGAACTCAATAAGGAAGAGAAAACCAAAAGAGTGGAAACAATACTCGCAAAGCTGGAACTGGACGGGGACAGCGATCCTTTCCGTCTCAGCAGAGGAGAGCGGCAGCGGGTGGCCCTGGCCTCCCTCCTGGTGGTGGAACCGGAAATACTGATCCTGGATGAACCCACAACCGGGCTGGACTATAAGGAATGCAAACAGATCATGGATGCGGTACAGGAATTGAACCGGGAAAAACAGGTCACGGTGATCATGGTATGCCACGATATGGAAGTGGTTCTGGATTATGCGAAACGGGCGCTTGTGATGGCCGGAGGCAGGCTGTTGGCGGACGGCAAAACCAGTGAAATATTTAGAAATGAAGTTGTAATGCGCAGGGCGTCCCTGATCCCTCCGCAGATCACCGGTCTGGCAGTCAGGCTGGGCGGAAAATTCTATTATGCGGATACGGTGGAAGACATGATCGACGCTCTGGAATACGAGGTCAGAAAGGCGGAATAGGACGATGAAGGGGATATTAGATTATGTGCCGGGGCAGACGGTGCTGCACCATATGAATCCGGTTACCAAGATTATTTTATCATTTTCAATTTGTGTGGCCTGCTTTATGAGCAACAGTATCATTTTCCTGGTGGGAATGATCGTCCTGGACCTTATGATCGGGGCGGCGGGAGGCGTATTTTCCAAGGCATTATCCCTTTTAAAAGGGCTCTTAAAGGTCTGTCTCTTCTTATTTATACTTCAAATCCTGTTCGTGAGGGATGGAAATATAATATTTTTGTTTATTACGGATGCAGGTGTTTTACTTGCAGGCAAAATTGTGTTACGATTAATAGGTGCAACAATTCCGCTGGCCCTGGTGCTGGCTGTGACCCAGATGAACGATTTGTCCAATGCGCTGGTGGATGTGGTGCACATGCCTTATAAGTATGCGTTCACCCTGACTACGGCTGTCCGCTTCATTCCCATGTTTATCGCTGAGATGAACGGGATTATGGAAGCACAGACTGCCAGAGGGGTGGAGTTTGATACCAACAATATTATCAGGAAGATGAAACTGATTCTTCCGCTTTGTGTGCCCCTGTTAATCACGTCGGTGCGCCGGGCGGACGCCAGCGCCATGTCGGTGGAGATACGCGGGTTTGATCTGCGGACCAGGCAGTCGGGCTATAAGAAATACCCGTTTCATCGGAGGGATATCGTAACACTGGCCTGCTGTGTGGGTCTGATCACCGCAGCAGCGCTTATTTAGCTTAGGAGGATGTTCGCGCATGAGTAAACAATTTATTATGGGAAATGAAGCCATAGGGCTGGGTGCAGTCAAAGCCGGCGTAAAGGTGGTTTCCGGTTATCCGGGGACGCCGTCTACGGAAGTTCTGGAGGCGGTGGCAAAATACAATCCGGGAGATATTTATGTAGAATGGTCTGCCAATGAAAAGGCTGGGCTGGAAGTGGCGGCCGGAGGGGCCTATACAGGGGCCAGAACCATGGCGACCATGAAACAGGTGGGGCTTAATGTGGCGTCAGATCCGCTTATGAGCCTGTCATACATAGGGGTGAAAGGCGGCATGGTAATCATGGTGGCAGATGATCCGGGCCCGATTTCGTCCCAGACGGAACAGGATACCAGGACATTTGCTTCTTACAGCAAACTGCCGGTGTTCGATCCTGTTTCACCGGAAGAGGCTTACGAGATGATCGGAGATGCATTTAAGATTTCGGAAAAATACTCCACGCCGGTGCTGTTCCGTCCAACCACCAGAATCTGCCATGGCTGTGCGACCATTGATCTGGAAGAACGGCCGGAATATCCGGCTCCGGAAGGGTTCATCAAGGACGCAGACAGATGGGTCATTTTCCCCAAGCTGTCCTATCAAAACCATAAAAAGATTGAATTAGAAAGAACGCCTGCGATTGCGGAAGAATTTTCTTCCTATCGCTTTAATCAGATAAAAGGTTCCGGTAAAAAGGGGATTATCACCGGAGGAATCAGCTATGAATATGTGGAAGAAGCGCTGAACGGATATGAGGGAGTGAAGGTATTTAAGGTGGCAACCCCTTATCCCTTCCCGGAGAAACTGGCGCTTGAATTCCTGGAAGGGCTGGATGAGGTCATTGCCATCGAAGAACTGGATCCGGTTCTGGAAAAGGAACTTCTGCTTTTATGCGGCAAACACCACCTTCCGGTGAAAATCCGCGGAAAGATGACCCGGGATGTCCAGTGCGCGGGTGAAAACAGCGTTGAATCCGTGCGCCAGGTGCTGGGAAGCTATCTGGATGTGGAAGACGGCGTGCTGATCCCGGCTATGCCTGTTAAGGAACAGCAGTTCTCACCTGCCCCGGATCTTCCCATCCGTCCGCCGGTGCTCTGTGCCGGATGTTCCCACAGGGCCTCCTTCTATGCGGTGAAACGTGCCATGGAGGGAAGAGAAGCGGTGTTCTGCGGGGATATCGGATGCTATACCCTGGGCAATGCGAAGCCCCTTGACATGGTGGATACCTGTCTCTGCATGGGCGCCGGAATCACCGTGGCCCAGGGACTGGGAAAGATTGAACCGGATAAGACATATTTTGCATTTGCAGGGGATTCCACATTTTTTGCTTCGGGAATTATGGGGATTGTCAATGCGGTTTATAATCAGGCTGATTTGATTGTCTGCGTGCTGGATAATTCCACCACGGCCATGACGGGACACCAGCCTCACCCGGGAACCGGCAGGACGATGATGGGCCAGGTGGTTGATAAGATCGATATCACTAAGGTATTAGAAGGGATCGGCGTGGCTGAGGTGGTGACTGTCAACCCTGTGGATCTGAAGGCATCCATAGATGCGGTCCGCCGTCTGGCTGATATAAAAGGCGTGAAAGCCATTATTTTCAAATACCCCTGTGTGGCATTGTCCAAAAAGCCGGATCACGTATGCCATATCAACCAGGATAAATGTGTAAAATGCCAGGAGTGCATTAAGGAAATCGGCTGTCCGGCTCTTGTTTCCAGCGATTCGGACGTAACCATTGACCCGGCTCTTTGTACGGGATGCGGCCTGTGTACTCAGGTGTGTTCTGTAGAAGCCATCGAATATTAGGGAGGAGGAAGGACAGATGAAGAATATCTTATTATGCGGCGTAGGCGGCCAGGGTACTGTTCTTGCATCCAAACTGATCGCTCAGGCGGCGATGGAAAAGGGGATGAAAGCCAGAAGCGCGGAGACCATCGGCATGGCCCAGAGGGGCGGAAGCGTGGTCAGCCATGTCAGGTTCGGCCAGGAGATTTACAGCCCGTTGATCCCTTTAGGCCAGGCAGACCTGATCATGGGATTTGAACCGGGAGAGGCCATGAGGACGATCCCTTATCTGAAGGAAGGGGGCAGCATGATCGTGTGCCCGGATGCTATTTTACCGGTTACCGCTTCCCTTGGAATCGGCGGATATTCAGGAGCAAAAGCGGTGGAATATCTGAAAGAGAATGTTCCTTCCTTGATTTTGGTGGACGGCAAGTCCATTTGTGAAGAATGCGGCTCTCCAAAGGTGCTGAATGTGGCGTTGTTAGGTGCTGCGGCAGCAGGGGGAATGCTGGGAATTACAACGGAAGAGATGGAAAACGCGGTGATGAGCCGTGTTCCAGATAAATTAAAAGACATGAACCGCAAGGCGCTGAAACTGGGAGCGGCCAGCGTGTCAAATATGAAACGGTGAGGTAACCACATGAAAATGAATGAATCCCAGTTCCTTATTATCAAGGAACAGTTGAGAAAATTGAAGAGCAAGGACTGTTTTTACCAGAAGAAAATGGAAGGCATTGACGTGGATTCCATCCAGTCCCAGGAAGATTTCGAAAAGCTTCCATTTACCTGGAAAGGCGATTTAAGGGAAGCTTATCCCCTTGGGCTGATGGCAGTGCCGGAGGAAGAGATTGTCAGAATCCATTCTTCTTCAGGTACCACGGGAATCCCTGTGATCATACCCTATACCCAGAAGGATGTAGATGACTGGGCGGTGATGTTTGCGCGCTGTTATGAGATGGCGGGTGTTACCAACAGGGACCGTGTGCAGATTACCCCTGGATACGGGCTGTGGACGGCTGGAATCGGTTTCCAGAACGGCGCTGAGAAATTAGGCGCCATGGTAATTCCCATGGGACCGGGCAATACGGACAAACAGCTCCGCATGATGATGGATATGGAATCCACCGTGCTCTGCGCAACGTCTTCCTATGCCCTTCTTTTGGCAGAAGAGATTGATAAGAGGGGAATTGGAGACAAAATCCATTTGAAAAAAGGAATCATCGGATCTGAGAGATGGGGCGAGAAGATGCGGGCCCGCATCGCTCATGAGCTGGGAGTTTCCCTGTATGACATTTACGGGCTGACCGAAGTATACGGGCCTGGAATTGCCATCAGCTGCGACAGTGAATGCGGAATGCATTACTGGGATGATTATGTGTACATAGAGATTGTGGATCCTAAAACGGGCCAGGTGCTTCCTGACGGAGAGGTGGGTGAGATCGTTATCACCACATTGAAGAAGGAAGGCGCTCCTTTAATCCGCTACAGAACCCATGACCTTTCCAGAATTATGCCGGGTGAATGTCCATGCGGTTCCCCATATCCGAGAATTGATACGCTGATCGGCCGGACAGACGATATGCTGAAGGTGAAGGGCGTGAACATTTTCCCGAGCCAGATTGAGGAAATGCTTCAGGCCATTGAAGGCGCTTCCAGCGAATACCAGGTTATGGTTGACCACCTGTACGGAAAGGATATTCTGACCTTGTTTGTAGAAGCCAATCCGGGAACCAACCATTATCTTCTGGAACGTGAGATCGCAGAACAGTTTAAGTATAAGATCGGCCTGACGCCGGTTGTGAAGCTGGTGGAAATCGGTGAACTGCCAAGAAGCGAGAAAAAATCAACCAGAGTATTTGACAACAGATATTAGAGTTTTTATGAATTCTTCCCCGGGATTCCGGGGGAGAATTTTTGGCGAAAAGAAATAGGTTTTCCAGGCGGATTTTTTGATTGGAAAAGCGTGCCGGCGGGGAATGTGTGCCGGCGGGAAATCTGTGTTCGTGGGAAAAACGTGCCGGCGGGGAATGTGTGCCGGCGGGAAATCTGTGTTCGTGGGAAAAACGCGTCGGCGGGGAATGTGTGCCAGCGGGAAATCTGTGTTGGTAGGAAAAACGCATCGGCGGGGAAGCCATGTCGGCGGGGAAGCTGTGCCGGCAGATAAAACGGATAAACAGCACCGCGAATAGTAAACAGCACTATGAGGAGCATTTATGGAAAATAAGAAAAAAAGAGGGAATACCTGGATACACCGGATCATTGTGGGCGTTTTGGTTGTGATCATCATCGTCAGCTGTGCCGGTATTTTGAAAGAGTATCTGGACGGAAAGAAAACTGAGGACAATTATGAAAGCCTGGCCTCACTGGTACAGACCACAGAAGCGGTTACCACACCGGAAGAGACAGAGGAAACCGAACCGGAGACGGAGGAAACTACGGCCTATGTGTCACCCATTGATTTTGACGCGCTTTTGGCCATCAACCCGGACACGGTAGGCTGGATCAAGATTCCGGATACTAATGTGGATTATCCGATTGTGTGGAAGGAAGGGGACAACGACACCTACCTTCATACCGACTTTGAAGGAAACAGCAGCCAGGCGGGGGCCATTTATCTGGATATGGACAGCGATACGGATTTTGGCGGAAGGAATAATATCATTTACGGGCACCATATGAAAAATGGCACCATGTTTAAGGATGTGGTGAAATATAAGGATAAGGAGTATTTTGAAGCACATCAATATTTTGAGATATATACTCCTGAGAGAACCATACATTTAAAAGCGGTATCTTCCTATTATGATAAGGCACAGCCAATAGTGAGAAAGACCAGGTTTAAAACCAGGGAATCTTATAATGCGTTTATCCATGAAATGCTGGCTCCCTGCAGTTATGCCCAGATTCCTGACGTGGACATCGATTCCCTGTATATTCTGGTTACCTGCAGCTATGAAGTGGACGATGCGAGAACCTTTTTGTTCGCGGTTGAAGTGGATGAAGACGGCAATGTGATCGAATCGGAAGATCCGCAGGGGGGATTTTTAGAATCTCCTGCAGCGGAGAGCAAACAGGCGGAAAGCGGTATATCGTCGGAAGGTAAGGCAGCGGCGGAAAACAGTATATCGTCGAAAGGTAAGGCGGCGGAAAGCGAAACGTTTGTGGAGAAGACGCAGGCAGAAAAGATACCGACAGAGAAATCTGCCGAAAGCAAGGCGGATTAAAAGGACAGGCAGAATATGTTTTCAAGAAAAGATTTGATAAAATTATTAGCTCCTCTGGTTGTGGAGCAGATATTAGCTGTGCTGGTAGGCATGGTGGATGTTGTAATGGTGGCGGCTGTCGGTGAGACAGCCGTTTCCGGCGTTTCCCTGGTGGATTCCATCAGTGTGCTGATCATTCAGCTTTTGGCCGCCCTGGCTACGGGCGGAGCGGTGGTATCGGCCCAGTATCTGGGAAAAAAGAGGCCGGAACAGGCGTGCAAATCGGCTGGACAGCTGGTTTTAATCACACTGCTGGTGTCCCTGGTGATCACAGCCGCGGCTCTCATAGGAAACAAGCATTTGTTGAGGGTGATATTCGGCAATGTGGAAGATGCGGTTATGAGGGATGCGATGAAGTATTTCTTCCTTTCAGCCCTTTCCTATCCATTTCTGGCCCTTTATAACGCCTGTGCGGCCCTGTTTCGTTCTATGGGAAATTCCAAAGTCTCCATGATGGCGTCCATTGTGATGAACATGATTAATATTACAGGTAATGCGGTCTGTATCTATGGCCTCCATATGGGAGTGGAAGGCGTCGGAATCCCCACGTTGGTTTCCAGGATCGTTGCGGCCATGCTGATGTTCTTCCTGATACAGAACCCGGATAATATCATTAGGATCAGAAGTTTTAAGGAGCTTAAATTTGACGGCGGCATGATTAAAAAGATCCTGCAGATCGGAATCCCAAATGGTTTGGAAAACAGCATGTTCCAGTTTGGCAAGATCACTCTTCAAAGCCTGGTTTCCTCTCTGGGCACAGCGGCCATTGCAAGCTTTGCGGTGTCCAGCAACTTAGTCACCCTGGAGTACCTGCCGGGCAATGCGCTGGGGCTGGGACTGATCACCATTGTGGGACAGTGCGTGGGGGCCGGGAGGATTGAAGAGGCGAAAGCGTACACAAAGAAGCTGGTTTTGCTGGATTACGGGATATTGGCGGTTATCTGTACGCTGATGATCTTGGGAAGACATCAGATGGTGGGGCTTTACAACTTGTCGCCTGCGGCTTCGGAAGCGGCCAGCCAGATGATTACCGCCCACAGCCTGGCTATGATTTTGTGGCCGCTGTCATTTATCATACCGTATTACCTGAGGGCCAGCAATGACGCGTCCTTCACCATGATGGTGTCCGTTCTGTCCATGTGGATATTCAGGATCGGGTTTGCATACCTGTTTGTGAAGGTGATGGGAATTGGAATTATGGGCGTTTGGTATGGGATGTTTATTGACTGGGTGGCGAGAGTGATTTTGTTTGTGTGGAGGTTTAGGAGGTCGAAGGGGATTAGGGGGTGAGAATTTCATTAGATGCTGTAGAACTTAAAAATTAGGTTCTGCAGCATTTTTGTTTTGGACATGTCGGGCTGATGATGTCTAATTTTCTGCAAATGGTGTAATAAATATAAATGTAACAGTTCAGACTTGACCGAAAAAGCCGATCAAGAAGCACCTGATGTAAAAAATGCTACTTATAAAAATGCTGCCTATAAAAAGTCAATCCCCATAATGAGATATTTCAAACTATACAAAATGTACGATTTGTGTTAAAATAGAATAACAATGAACGATGAAAAACATGCAGTGAATATTAAAAAAGGAGATTTTATGAAAGAAGCATATATAGTTAGAATTATAAAATCAGAACTCCGGAATTTTAAAAATATAAAATATGGTGAAGTCAAATACATGAATTACGGCAGTGTACAGAAATACGGCGAAATTCAGAAAAAGGATATAATAGGAATATATGGACAGAATGGTTCGGGGAAAACAGCGTTAATAGAATCTCTGGATATTTTGAAATATATTCTTCGCGGAAAAGAAATATCCTATGATAAATATGCAGGAATTATCCCAGAAGAGAAGGGGACGCATCTGACCACATGGTTTTTGCTTGAAAAAGAAGAGGTAAAATACCGGGTAAAGTACGAGGCGACTTTATGTCCTAATAAAAATGATGAAAAAATAGAGATCACGGAAGAGAACCTTACTTATTGGACACGGGGAAGTTCCTGGAAATCAGAAAGGGATATCTACTTTAAAAATCCTTATTACGGTCAAGACAATTTGCTTGTTGACGCTGATTTGTCTGTCCAGTCCAAACATATGGAATATTTAAAAGATATTAAACTCCTTCATTCGATGTCTGTACTTGCAGCTGTCAGCGCACAGGGGCATCATTCCGTTTGGTTTAATAATAAAGTAATTGCAACATTAAAAGCTCAGGGAACGGCGGAAAACTGGACTAACGGAGAGTGCAGAGCTCTTTACGACGTGCTGGATGGATTGAATTATTTTGCCAACACATATTTCCATGTGATCAAAGTAAGCCAGTTAGGAGATATTAATAAGAACAGACTGATACCTTTAAATATGCATTATGAAACAGAAACGGCTATTATTCAGGGCTGCATCCCGCTGTTTACCAATGGACAGGGAGAAATTCCGCTGGCGATATATGATCTGTTTGTATCTACAATACAATCGATCAATATAGCAATCCGGTCTATTATTCCGGATTTGCAGATCGAATTAGAGAAAAAAATGGAAGTGGAAAAAGAAGATGGAAAAAAATTTGTCCAAGTGGAAGTTTATTCAAAGAGAAGCGGCCGCCGATTTTTAACAAAATTTGAATCAGAAGGAATTAAAAGAATTATATCCTTATTAAGTTATCTGATATCCGCGTATAATCAGCCGTCCGTATGTCTGGTCGTTGATGAATTGGATTCCGGTATATTTGAGTACCTATTAGGGGAACTTCTGGGCGTGCTGAAAAAAGAAATGAAAGGACAGTTAATTTTTACGTCTCATAATCTTCGGGCATTGGAAAAACTGGACTATAAAAACATTGTTTGTTCTACAACGAACCCGGATAATCGATACATTACTTTGTCAGGGGTCGGTGCAAATAACAATAATCGGGATTTTTATATCAGATCCATAACAATCGGTGGACAAAAAGAGGAGTTATATGACGATGAAGAACTGGATTCCATGAGTTATGCGTTCAGAAAAGCAGGAAATCCTGGTAAAAGGCCGGTAAATCTGCACTTTTCGGAAAAGACTTTACAAAAGATTAAGGAAGAAAAGAGGAATATTGATGGCTAGATCAAGACCTACGGTTCTATTCATCGTGGAGGGTATTTCTGATAGAACTGCTTTGAAGAAAATATTTCAGAAGCTGTATAAATTTAAAGAGATCAATTTTGAAGTGACAGATGGAGACATTACCAGCGATGAAACAATAACCGTTCAAAATGTCGAAGATAAAATATATAAAATTGTGAAGAAATTCATGGATGATAAGAAATTATCCAAAAGAGATATACTTCAAATTGTTCAAATCTTCGATACGGATGGGACATTTATAGAAAATAAATATATTGAAATCGGTGAGGATACAAAATTTGAATATACTTTATTTTCTATCAAGTGCAAATATCCCCAAAGGGTTGCTGATAGAAATAAAAGAAAAAGTGAAATTATGAATCATCTATTAAATGTTCAGGATATAAAAGGAATTACGTATGATAAATATTTTATGTCGTGTAATCTTGACCATGCATTATATAATGAGCAGAATTTGTCTGATGATCTAAAGCAGGAGTATGCAGATGAATTTTATTCGACGTTCAAAGATGCCCCAAAAGCCTTCGTTGAATTTCTTAAAGAGGAGGTTGTAAACGGAGTGCCGCTTTCTTATCCGCAGTCATGGCGATACATAAAAGAAGGACGGCATTCATTAGAACGGCATACAAACCTGAACATTTATTTTGATAAGAATCCGATTGATATTTTATTGTGACCCTAATATAAGTTTTTATAAATATTAGCACTCTCCTCTTGACAGTGCTAATATCATGTGTTATAGTACGACTATAACAGATGGAAGTTATTCATATTACCGACAGGAGGTAAGTATTATGAACATTAATAAATTCACACAAAAATCAATGGAAGCAGTCCAAAACTGTGAAAAGCTGGCATATGAGCACGG
Source organism: Clostridium sp. MCC353 (assembly GCF_018785315.1). Classification (GTDB taxonomy): domain Bacteria; phylum Bacillota; class Clostridia; order Lachnospirales; family Lachnospiraceae; genus CHH4-2. The sequence goes on from NZ_WQPN01000030.1 coordinate 26,124, forward strand.
CAACCAGCAGATTGAACAAGAGCACCTGCTGTACAGCCTGCTGACAATAGAAGACAGCCTGATCTTAAAGCTGATGACCAAGATGAACATACAGAAAGAGATGTTTATCAATGAGGCGGAACAGATGGTAGAACGTCTGCCCAAGGTGAGCGGCGGCGGACAGCTCTATATCAGCAATGATCTGAATAAGGTATTGATCAACGCAGAGGACGAGGCAAAGGCCATGGGGGATGAATATGTCTCCGTGGAACACCTGTTTCTGTCCCTGTTAAAACAGCCGGACCGGAATATGAAGGAACTTTTCCGCCGGTATCAGATCACAAAAGAAACATTTTTACAAGCATTATCAACTGTAAGGGGGAACCAGAGAGTGGTCAGCGATAACCCGGAAGCCACCTATGATACCCTGGAAAAATACGGATATGACCTGGTGGAACGGGCCAGGGACCAGAAACTGGATCCTGTAATCGGCCGTGACAGCGAGATCAGGAATGTGGTCCGCATCCTGTCCAGGAAAACGAAGAATAACCCTGTCCTGATCGGTGAGCCGGGCGTTGGTAAAACTGCGGTTGTAGAGGGGCTGGCGCAGCGTATTGTGCGCGGCGATGTGCCGGAAGGCCTGAAGGATAAGAAACTGTTTGCGCTGGATATGGGTTCGCTGGTGGCGGGCGCCAAGTACCGGGGCGAATTTGAAGAGCGTTTGAAAGCGGTTTTGGAAGAAGTGAAGAAGAGCGAAGGGCGGATCATCCTGTTCATCGACGAGCTTCACACCATTGTAGGAGCTGGAAAAACAGAGGGCTCCATGGACGCGGGCAATATGTTAAAGCCCATGCTGGCCAGGGGCGAGCTTCACTGCATCGGCGCTACTACATTAGATGAGTACAGAAAATATATCGAAAAGGATGCGGCCCTGGAACGCCGTTTCCAGCCTGTTTTAGTAGATCAGCCCACGGTGGAGGATACCATTTCCATCCTTCGGGGATTGAAAGAGCGCTATGAAGTTTACCACGGTGTTAAGATTACGGATTCCGCCCTGGTATCGGCGGCCATGCTTTCCGACCGCTATATTACGGACCGTTTCCTGCCTGATAAGGCCATTGACCTGGTGGACGAGGCCTGCGCTCTGATTAAGACGGAACTGGATTCCATGCCCACCGAACTGGATGAACTGTCCAGAAAGATCATGCAGATGGAAATCGAAGAAGCGGCTCTGAAAAAGGAAACGGATAACCTGAGCAAAGAGCGTCTGGCTGCCCTTCAGCAGGAACTGGCGGAACTCCATGATGAATTTGCCGGACAAAAGGCCCAGTGGGAGAATGAAAAGGCTTCCGTAGACCGGTTGTCGTCCCTGCGTGAAGAGATTGAGAATATGAACCGTCAGATTCAGGAAGCACAGCAGCAGTATGATCTGAATAAGGCGGCAGAACTTCAGTACGGCAGACTTCCTGCGCTTCAGAAACAGCTTGCGGAGGAAGAGGAAAAGGTGAGAAACCAGGATATGAGCCTGGTACACGAAAGTGTAACCGATGAAGAGATCGCCAGAATCGTATCCAAATGGACCAACATTCCGGTATCCAAACTGACGGAAGGGGAGAAGAGCAAAACCCTTCATCTGGACGAAGAGCTGCACAAACGTGTGGTGGGACAGGACGAAGGCGTGGAAAAGGTGACCGAAGCCATTATCCGTTCCAAGGCCGGAATCAAAGACCCCAGCAAGCCAATCGGTTCCTTCCTGTTCTTAGGGCCTACCGGCGTAGGTAAGACGGAACTGGCGAAAGCTTTGGCGGAATGCCTGTTTGATGATGAATCCAATATGGTGCGGATCGATATGAGCGAATACATGGAGAAGCATTCCGTATCCCGTCTGATCGGAGCTCCGCCAGGATATGTGGGATATGATGAAGGCGGCCAGCTGACAGAAGCGGTGCGCAGAAAGCCATATTCGGTGGTATTGTTCGATGAGGTGGAAAAGGCGCATCCGGATGTATTCAATGTGCTGCTTCAGGTGCTGGATGACGGGCGTATCACAGATTCTACCGGAAAGACGGTGGACTTTAAAAATACCATCCTCATCATGACATCCAACATCGGCTCCCAGTACCTGCTGGAAGGCATTGATGAAGACGGCAGAATCCGGCCGGAAGCAGAAACCATGGTTATGAACGACCTGCGGGCCCATTTCAGGCCGGAGTTTTTAAACCGTCTGGATGAGACGATCCTGTTTAAACCGCTTACAAAAGCCAATATCGGCGGCATTGTGAACCTGCTGATTGCGGATGTAAATAAACGTCTGGCCGATAAGGAACTGTCCATTTCCCTGACGGATGAGGCGAAGGAATTTGTATGTGAACGGGGTTACGATCCGGTTTACGGGGCAAGGCCGCTGAAACGGTATCTGCAGAAACACGTGGAAACTCTGGCGGCTAAGCTGATTCTGGGCGATGGAGTGCATACGGGGAATACAATTGTGATTGATGTTTCCCAGGATGGGGAGCAGTTGATCGCTTACGCGGAGTAAATGTTGGGGTGAGAACCTTATTGAAAAGGAAATGAATAATGGGGAACCGGTGGGGAGTAAAAATGTCCCGCCGGTTCCCTTTTGTTTTATGAATATTTATTTCGGATCAGCTTCATACCGGTTTCTTCCATTTTCTAAAGACAAACGTTTATCAGTATGTGGATTGATTATTTTTCCATAAGCACTTATGATAATAATATCAGCCTTTGACAGGCCTGTCATGCAGAATCAAAATACGCCTGATGTATCCGCCTCCAGAGAAGACGCTGAAAAACCAACGGATGTCTGAGAGGACAAGTGTAATGCAATATCTGCGTAAAAGCTGCGGTATGGAGGAGATATATGAATAAAAAAATGACTTTCGCCGAACAAATTATGCGATTTAATTCTAAGCTTTCGGATGAATCCTTTGATCTGCCTGCCGGAGTGAAGGTGATGAATCCGTATAATGGCGCTCAGAAAGACCAGGTTATAAAAGCAGCGTCGGCGTTCTATCAAAAATACTATAATGATACCAATCCCCGCCGCATGATTCTTGGAAGTACACCGGCGCGCCGCGGTTCATCTGCAACAGGCGTTCCATTTGTGGAAGCAGGGCATCTTTTCAATGAAACGGGAATTTATATCGACAAATTTTATATTAACCAGCCTTCATCGGGATTTATCTATGATGTAATCAGGGAATACGGGGGATTCAGGAAATTTTATACGGACTTTTATATGAATTTTGTATGTCCCCTCGGTCTGTCCAGGATCAATTCAAATGGCTCCGAAGTCAATTGCAATTACTATGAAATCCATAGGCTGCAGGAAATTCTGAAGCCTTTTATCATAAGATCCATACGGAGCCAGATAGAGTTTGGGATAGATACTTCGGTATGTTACTGCATCGGGAGCGGGAAGAATTTTGATTTCCTGACAAAAATTAATGCGGAGCATAAATTTTTTGACAACATCATACCATTAGAGCACCCGCGGTTCATCATGCAGTACAATTCAAAACAAAAGGATCAATTCATTGAAAAATATATCAAAGCTTTATGCATATGAATACGGCTCCATTCAGATTTAATGGCGGAGATAAGGAAGTATTTCTTTCATAGACAGTAATACTTGACAGAAAATTCCCTAAATGATAGCATAAAAGTAGAAAAAATGCCTTAGAGAATGAAGAGTGAGGAGGATTTTGTAAAATTGCAGATCCTCCATGCTCTTTTTTCGTATTTGGCTGAAAATGCCGTCTCATTTTAGATGACAATTTTAAAATACAAAGGGAAGGAGTAAAGTGACATATGGGGGATTACGTAATCGCACTGGATCAGGGAACGACCAGCTCAAGATGTATTTTATTTGACAAAGAAGGGGAAATCTGCAGCACCGCTCAGAAGGAATTTACACAGATTTATCCGCAGCCGGGATGGGTGGAGCACGATCCCATGGAAATCTGGTCTTCCCAGCTCAGCGTATTGACCGAGGCCATGAGCTTAAAGGGCGCTCATGCGGGCGACATCGCCGCCATCGGCATTACCAACCAGAGGGAGACCACAATCGTATGGGATAAAATGACCGGCCAGCCCATTTATAATGCCATTGTCTGGCAGTGCAGGAGAACTGCGGGCATGATCGACAAACTGAAGGAAGACGGGCTGGAAGAAATGGTCCGCCAAAAGACAGGCCTGATCCCAGACGCCTATTTTTCCGGCAGCAAGATCGCCTGGATTCTGGATCATGTTCCCGATGCCAGAAAACGGGCGGAACAGGGGGAACTGCTGTTTGGAACCGTGGATACCTGGCTGATCTGGAATCTGACCAAAGGGGCGGTCCACGTGACGGATTATACCAATGCGTCCCGCACCATGTTGTTTGATATCAGGAAACTCTGCTGGGATCAGGAGCTTTTGGATTATTTTAAGATTCCGGCCTGTATGCTGCCGGAGGTGAAGCCCTCCAGTTGTATCTATGGCTATACTTCCCCGGAAGTGCTGGGGGGAGAGATTCCCATAGCAGGCGCGGCGGGGGACCAGCAGGCCGCATTATTCGGGCAGTGCTGTTTCCATCCGGGAGACGTTAAGAATACATATGGAACCGGCTGTTTTATGCTGATGAACACCGGAACCAAGGCGGTCAATTCAGAACACGGCCTGCTGACCACCATTGCGGCTTCCTGCGGTGATGAAGTGGAATACGCCCTGGAAGGAAGCGTGTTTGTGGCGGGAGCGGCTATCCAGTGGCTGAGGGATGAGCTGAGGATGCTGAGATCGGCCCCTCAGTCGGAAGAGTATTGTACGGCTGTGGAGGACACGGGCGGCGTATATGTGGTTCCCGCGTTTGCCGGTCTGGGAGCCCCTTACTGGAACCAGTACGCCAGGGGAATGATCGTGGGCGTGACCAGGGGAACCAGTAAAGAGCATTTTGTCAGGGCCACGGTGGAATCCCTGGCTTATCAGGTTTCCGATCTTTTAGAGGCCATGCAGAAGGACGCAGGAATTAAACTCACGGAATTGAAAGTGGACGGAGGCGCCAGCGCCAATGATTTCCTGATGCAGTTCCAGGCCGATTTAATCGATACCATGGTGTCCAGGCCCCAGTGTATTGAAACAACAGCCCTGGGAGCGGCCTATCTGGCGGGAATGCAGGTGGGATACTGGAAGGACAAAGAGGAGATTAAGAAAAACTGGCAGATCAACCGCAGATTTGCGGCCAAGATCGATGCGGAATATAGGAGAACGCTGATTAAGGGCTGGAAAAAGGCAGTGAAATGCGCCCTGGCCTGGGCAGAAGACGAGGAGGATGTATGATGAGCCGGGAACGTCTGAGCCAGGAATGTCTCAACTCGGAATATCCCCGCTCGGAACATCCCTGTGTCCAAAATCCGCGCCCAGAATATCCGCGCCCTGATTTTGTCCGGGAAGACTGGATGAGCCTTAACGGGCCCTGGGACTTCTCTTATGAAGGGGGAGATACAACCATACAGGTTCCCTTCGTGTGCCAGTGCGAGGCCAGCGGTATTGACGAGAGAATCAGAGAGGACCGGGTTGTATACAGACGGAAATTTGCGGTTCCGAAAACCTGGAAGGGAAGGCAGATCCTTTTGAATTTCGGCGCAGTCGATTATCAATGCCGCGTCTATATCAATGACCGGTTCGCAGGCAGCCACACCGGAGGGCAGACGCCGTTTTCCCTGGACATTACAGGACTGCTTGAATGGGAAGAAGAGAGCATCCGGGTGGAATGTGAAGATCCGGTGCATGAAGATGGAATACCCAGAGGAAAGCAGTTTTGGGAAGAGGAGAACAGTTTTATCTGGTATAAACCCAGTACGGGTATCTGGCAGACCGTCTGGTTGGAACCGGCGGCGAAAACATCTTTTGTAAAAATCCATTTTACCCCCGATGTGGACCAGGGGACGGTGCGCATTGACTACCGGCTGAGGGAGGGCAGCGTTCTGCCCTGCCGCCTGGGGGTGGAAATCACCTTTCAGGGAAAATCTGTGTTTGAAGGGCAGATGGAATGTACGGAACAGAAGGGAAGTCTGACCGTGGATGTATTTCAGAAGAAGGCCATGGCGGGAGCGTTTCATTTTACCGGCAATTACTGGTCGCCGGAGGAACCCAATCTGTACGACGCTGTGCTGACCCTGGAACGGGATGGAGTTTTAGCCGACCGGGTGGGCTGCTATTTCGGAATGAGGAAAATCCAGGTGATTGACGGGCAGATCTGGCTCAACAACCGCCTTTTGTACCAGCGGCTCTTACTGGATCAGGGGTATTGGAAAGAGAGCCTGATCACAGCGCCGGATGACAATGCCTATAAAAAAGACATTGAGATGGCAAAGAAGATGGGATTTAACGGCTGCCGGAAGCATGAAAAGGCAGAAGACCCCAGGTTCTTATACTGGGCCGATAAGCTGGGCTTTTTAGTCTGGGGAGCTATGTCCAGCTTCTGGGCCTATACGGAAGAAGGGGCCTCGGCCTTTATGCGGGAGTGGCAGGACGTGATCATGAGGGATTATAACCATCCTTCCATCATCGTGTGGGATATGCTGAACGAGAGCTGGGGAGTTCCTGGTATCTATGAGGATAAACGGCATCAGAGCTTCGCCAGGTCCCTCTATTATATGGCCTCTGCCCTGGACGGCACCAGGCTGATCGTTTCCAATGACGGATGGGAAATGACGGAAAGCGATATCTGCGCCTTCCACAGCTATAAACATGGGGGATGCGGGGACGAGCGGAGCCGGGAAATCTTCGCGTCCTCTTTAAAGGATGTGGATTCCCTGCATAAAATTATGTCCCGTCCCTTATATGCCAAGGGCTTCGGTTACGGCGGAGAGCCGGTGATTTTAAGCGAATGCGGCGGCATTACCCTGAGCGGCGGCGACGGGTGGGGATATACGAAGGTGGAAAAAGATGGTTTTCTGGAAGAATACGCGGGAGTTTTAAAGGCAATCGGAGATTCCGAACTGCTCTGTGGTTTCTGCTATACGCAGCTTGCCGACGTACAGCAGGAAACCAACGGGCTTTTGACAGAAGAGCATGAATATAAGTTTGATCCGGATAAGATCCGGGAAATTACGGAAGGGGCAGGCCGTAGGAATAACGGATAAATGCATTTACCGCTTCGGGATGAGGGGCGGTGGACGGAACCAGCAGAATATAGGGGGCGGCTTCGGGCGGGGCCTGTTTCATATAGCGGGAAGATGACAGATCCAGGCCGCAGGCTTTTAAGACGCCGCTGCCGTCCTTCTGGTAGATCAGATCGTCCTTCAGTTTATCATAGAGGCCTGCATCCATAAGGGTTTCTAAGTCACAGAGGGGAAGCTGGCTCATATAGTAGCCGGAAAGTTCCTGGCTGGTTACCAGAAAGTCCAGTTCTTTTGCGGAGATATAGGCCACGATTTTACTCTGGCTGGAGGTGATGTACTCGTTGTGGGATCCCAGTTCCACATAGAGGGAATCTTCCAGGGATACCGTCTGCCCTCCCTTTAAATTCAGGTAGGAGGAAACCTCCTTCTCGATGGTTTTAGCGGGAAAAAGATTGTAATCGTCGTTTGTGAAAAATCCCTGTAATACCATGTCCCGGCGGCTTTGGACGATGACATCGCCGACATAGAATGCGATCAGGCAGAGAACCAGGAACAGGAAGAAATACCCCCTGTAATAATCGTAACAAAAACGGATTTTTTGTCGTAAATTCAGGGATTTCAAGGTTTGTTTGTCAGAAGCGAGATTCGAGAAAAATCGGCGTATTGGGCTCATCGTATATCCTCCGTATGCTGTCTGGTTTTAGAGCGTGTGAAAATCCATTTCCGCCATCTGCACGCCCTGCAAAACAGTTATTTATAAATGAAAACAACCTTATTCTATCACAGAATATAAAAAAATGGTAGAAAAAGGCATCAGTTCAGACCTGCCTGAACGGTTACAGAAAAAAGCAGGAAGAAAGCCTGCTAATAAAAAGTCAAGTGTTTTTTGAAGAAAATTTCAAAAGGTCGATTTGATATTTTAGGGTATTACTTTT
>NZ_WQPN01000165.1 GCF_018785315.1 Clostridium sp. MCC353
GTGCGGATATCGCCTTCTTTGAATTCCACATTCAGTTTGATCACTTCGCCCTTGCGGCCTTCTTCATAAGCGGCTTTCTCCATTACTCCAGGACGCACTGTGGACATCTGGGGACGGTGGTTCGGGCACACGATGGTTGCCATTAAGTTTCCTCCGAATGCAGGACGGGTCTGTTTGATCTTCTTGTCTTCCGGATCAATCTCTAACTTGGTACAGTCTGCTGTCAGTCCTGTGTTGGCTTTCACTGCCAGGCAGGGGCCAAGGTCACGGCCGATATGGGTTGC
>NZ_WQPN01000166.1 GCF_018785315.1 Clostridium sp. MCC353
CGGAAGGTGCGGCTGGATCACCTCCTTTCTAAGGAAGAAGAAGTAAGGGTTTTATATACTGTTGAATCTTTAATAGGTTCAGAATTTTCTGGTGCTGATGCGCTCAGGGGACACACCCGTTCCCATCCCGAACACGATGGTTAAGACCTGAGCGGCCGATGGTACTATATTGGAAACGATATGGGAGAGCAGGTGGGTGCCAGATTATTATGGGGGTGTAGCTCAGTTGGGAGAGCACCTGCCTTGCAAGCAGGGGGTCAAGAGTTCGAATCTCTCCATCTCCATTTG
>NZ_WQPN01000167.1:0-23319 GCF_018785315.1 Clostridium sp. MCC353
CAACGGATTCCGCTCCGCCCGGCGTCAAGCCTCCAAGCAGCCCTCCGCCCCCGTCCGTCCCCATTCCCTGGATTCATGGCGTTACTTTCGCGAATATGTTAAATAAAGAATTTCGTTACAAAGCATTTATACTTCCTGAGGAAGGAAGTCATAAATTCCTGATCTTCCAGCAGTTCTGGTTTGTATTTTTTAATGGATTCATAATCCTCCAGAAGCGCCATCAAATCCATTTCCCCGCCATAATCGAACATCTCCGTGTCTTCCAGCACCTTTATGCTGTGTTTGTGGAACGGAGGAATATGTACCAGGCAGTCCGGGCCGGCTGTGAAGGTTTCATCCAGGATGGTAAACTGGACAGATCCTTTGGTGATATAATAGAGTTCCCAGTTGCAGTGAGGATAATCGTACTCGATGTTGAGGCCTTTATCCAGTTTTGCCTGCCATACCTCTTTCACCCCGTTGGTCTCCCATTTGCCGACCTTTAATTTCAGGTCATAGCCTTTTCCCTTATAATGGGAAAACGCGAATTCCGGTGTACGGACCTCATGGACATCTTCCTTGCTGACATCCACCGGCACCGGCGTCTCCCTCTGGAGGGCCTTGCGGTCTCCGCGGTAAACTTCCATGAATTCAGGGCTGTCCATGTAGTCCGGATAATTTCCTTTTACCGTATTTTTATTCATGATCCCCTGAGCCATATTGATTTCCTGGAATAACTCCCTCCAGATCGTTCCTTCCTCTAAAAAGCGGAATCCGTGAGGCGTATATGGGGCAATGTGAAGGATGTCTCCTGCATTGGCAATGAAATGCTTTCCACGGATCACACACTCAACGCTCCCCTTGGCGATCATAAATGTCTCAAATCCCTTTTTATGCTGGTGATAGGGCACTTCCGCATCCTTATGGTAAATGGTATCGCTCATTTCATCCTTTTCATAAGGCCCGATCGGCAGTATAAAATCATTTACCACCTGGGTTCCCTCGTCCCAATGCCTTAACCAGTCTTCCGAATTGTTCATACGAATTAAATAACGTTTTTCCATCTTGCTCTCCTTCTCTATTCTCATTCATCATCCCATGACAGGCTAAAATTACTGCCCGTCTTTGCTTCCCCAGGACCATTTGTCAATCTTATAGCTGTAATATGGATTGGGTTCAATCCCTTCCAGGCCTTCCTGGTAAGCGATTCCTCTCATGTTGGCAAACAAAGGCAGGATCAGACAGTGTTCATCCATGATGCGGATCATATCGTGACATGCCTGGATCCGTTCCTCCGGATCGGTGCTGCTCCGGTTTGTCTCAAACGCCGCATCCAGTTCAGGATCGGCAATATGATAGAAATTCTGAGGCTGTCCGGTTACAACCAAAGCATAACGCTCATCAAAATCCGGGAATCCTAAAGTTGTTGCAATCATGTTAAATTCAAAGTCAGAACGTCTTAACACGTCATTAAACCATGCACTGGATTCCATGCGTTCAATGTTCATCGTAACGCCAACCTGGGCCAATTGGGCCTGCATGATTTCCATCGGTCTGTAATAATTGGCAGATTCCCTTGTTTTGACCGTAATCTCCATTCCATCCGCGTATCCTGCTTCTGCCAGAAGCTGCTTTGCCTTTTCCGGGTCATACGGATGGCTGATCTGGTAATCCGGATCGCTTCCCGGAAGGAAATTCGGGAACATGGAATTTGCCACCTTGCCAACGCCTTCGGCAGCTCCCTGGAGCACTGCTTCCCTGTCAATGGCGTAGTGGAATGCTTCCCTTAACTTCTGGTCGCTGAACCGTCCTTCACAGTTAAAGAAGGCCCAGGTGACCATGGCTGATTCCGTCTCTTTATAAACCAGTCCCTCATGATTCATCAGGTTCGAACGGTCTGTCTGAGTGGGGTTGGTCAGCACGTCGATTTCCCCGTTCTCCAAAGCGATGGCTGCCACGCTGGAATCCAGATAAACCTTATAGATCACATCCTTGATGGACGGAGTCCCGTCAAAATAGTCGTCATTTCTGGTCAGGGCAATATGGTCTCCGCTCACCCATTCCACAAACTTGTAAGCGCCGGTTCCCACAGGATTCCTTAAAAATGCATCCGGGTCCTGTTCATAATAAGCCTGGGGAAATACGCACATATAAGAGGTAGCTGCGGCCTCCAGCGCGGGCCCGTATACCAGCTTAAACACCAGCTTCACATGGTTATCATCCACCTTTTCCATGCGTTCCATAGGGGAAGTGGCAGTGGTGGCATAGGCGTCATTGATAATGGTATTGTAGGAAAACACCACATCTTCAGCGGTCATTGTTTCCCCGTTATGGAACTTAACACCTTCCCGCAGAGTAAATATAATGTCCCTGCCGTTCTCGTCATATTCCCACTCCGTAGCCAGTTTAGGCGTAAAAGTTCCATCGCCGTTGCTCTCCAAAAGCCGGTCAAAGATCTGATCCGATACCAGGTTCACAGTTGAATTGGCCGCAAATCCGCCGCATAAAACCGATGGATCAGAACTGATTTCGATATTTATAGAATCTTTTCCGGCTCCCCCGCCTGCACTGCCTGTTGACTGCGCGGCGCTGCCGCCTCCTGAGGTCTGGCCGGAGCCGCAGGCAGATAATATCATTGCTGCCGCCAGCGCCAGTACTGCTGCTTTCTTAGTTTTTTTCATCGTCTCTTCCTCCTATTTATTCATATAAAATACAGGCAGCCTGATGTCCTTTGGAATATTCCTTCAAACGGACGCTGCTGTTTGTACATTGTTCACAGGCAAAACGGCATCTCGGCGCAAAACGGCATCCGATACCCGGATTGATGGGATTTGTCACTTCGCCGGTCAGCACTTCCCTGACCTTTCCCCTGTTCTTTAAATTGGGCACAGGAATTGCTTCTAAAAGCGCTTTCGTATACGGGTGAAGCGGATTGGCAAACAGTTCCTCTGCCGGGGCCTTTTCCACACACTGTCCCAGATACATGACCGCAATTTCATTGGAAATATGCTTTACCACCGAAAGGTCATGAGTGATAAACAGGTAGGTAAGATTTCTCTTCTCCTGCAGATCCATAAGCAGGTTCAAAATCTGTGCCTGTATGGAAACATCCAGCGCCGATACCGGTTCATCGCAGACGATGAACTTAGGATTAACTGCCAGAGCATGGGCCACCCCGATCCTCTGCCTTCTTCCTCCGTCCAGTTCATGAGGATAAGCGGAAGCCAGCCTGGGCGCCAGTCCCACCGTCTCCATCAGTTCCAGCACCTGGTCCCTCAGTTCCCCTTTGGACTTTCCCATATGGTTTACGATCATCGGTTCCGCAATCAGGTCAAACACGCTCATCCGGGGATTTAAACTGGCATACGGGTCCTGGAAAATGATCTGGGCATCCCGTCTGAACTCTTTTAACTGCCGGTTTTTCATCTTGGCGATATCCGTTCCGTTAAAGAGGATACTCCCTTCTGTGGGCTCCAGAAGTTTTATGATCACACGGCCCAGCGTGGATTTTCCGCATCCGCTTTCCCCCACTACTCCCAATGTTTCCCCTTTAGCGATGGACAGGTTCACATCATCCACGGCATGAAGGAGCCCGGCCGGAGTTTTAAAATATTTTTTCAGTCCCTTTATCTCTATCAATGGCTCCATTACGATTCCTCCTGTCGGTATAAATGACACCGGATGGCCTGGGTCCCCATGTGTATCTCCTGCGGCTCCCGTTCCCTGCACACATCCATACAATAGGGACATCTCGGATGGAACGGGCATCCATCCGGCAGGTTCGTGGGATCAGGTATCAAGCCCTGGATCGGGGTCAGCCTTTTCTGGACTTTTTCCAGATCCGGCAGAGAATGAAACAATCCTTCCGTATAAGGATGGTGGTGTTCACCTTCGAAAATATCTTCCACCGTACCGCTCTCCACAACCGTTCCGGCATAGACCACATTTACATAGTCACAGGTTTCCGCCACAATCCCTAAATCATGGGTTATCATGATCATGGACGTACCCAGTTCCTCTTTCAGCCGGGTCATCATATTCAGAACCTGGGCCTGTATGGTCACATCCAGGGCGGTTGTGGGCTCATCAGCAATCAGAAGTTCCGGATTACAGGCCAGAGCCATGGCGATGACCACTCTCTGCTTCATGCCCCCGGAAAACTGATGGGGATAATCCTGTTTCCTCTCCTTTGAGATTCCAACCAGTTCAAACATCTCATCCACCCGGACGTCCATTTCTTCCTTGGTCCTTTTTAACTCATTATGTAATTCCAATGCCTCTCTCACCTGTTCCCCAACCGTCAGAACCGGATTCAGACTGGTCATAGGGTCCTGGAAAATCATGGATATTTTCTCTCCCCGGATACCCATCAGCTGCTTCTGGTCCATATCGAGAAGATTTTTTCCGTTAAATGTGATGGTACCCGATTTGCATTTCCCGATTTTCTTAGGAAGAAGCCCCATAATGCTCAATGCGGTGGTGGTTTTCCCCGCTCCGGTTTCCCCCACAAGCCCGAGAGTTTCTTTCCTTCCAAGGGTCAGGCTCAGCCCGTTTACCGCATGCACGGTTTCGGTGTCATTTTCATATACCACATTCAGATCATCGATTTTCAGTAATATTTCTCTCTGCTTTTCTTCTTTCATAAGCGTCTCCCTAATTCTTCAGTCTTGGGTCCAGAGCGTCACGGAGACCGTCGCCGATCAGGTTAAAACTCATCGCAGCGATCATGATCGCGACACCGGGAACCACGACCAGATATGGATATTCCCGGATATAATTTTTGCCCTCCGTCAGCATGGCTCCCCATTCCGGAAGAGGTGCCGCGATACCAAGCCCGATAAAGCTCAGCCCCGCGATGGCCTTGATGGTATCCGCAATGTTCAAAGTGGCGTGTACGATAATCGGTCCGATCGCATTGGGAATCACATGTTTTACAATAATTCTGAAATGAGAGGTTCCGCAGGCCCTGGCCGATTCAATGTATTCCTGGCCGCAGATGGGAAGCACCGCAGACCGCACAATTCTGGAAAACATGGGGACCAATGCTATGGACATGGCCATAATCAGGTTTAAGCTTCCGCCTCCCAGCGCCGCAACGATACAGATCGCGAACAAATTAAATGGAATCGCATAAAAGACATCCATAATTCTCATCAGAATATTATCCACCCAGCCGCCGAAATACCCGGCTACAGCTCCAATGGCGCCTCCTGCCGTAAAAGAAACCAGGATGATGATAACCGCCATGGACAGGGAAATCCTGGCTCCATAGATGATTCTGGCAAAAATATCACGGCCATAATGGTCAGTTCCCAGAATATGGCTGCTGCTCGGAGACTGCATCCTGTTCGCCATATCCATGCCCACCACGTCGGTTTGGTAGTTTACAAGAAATACGGCCGACAGCGCCACCGCCACCAGTGCAATCAGCAGAAAGAGCCCCAGCATGGCGCTTTTATTTTTCCGAAACCGGTGCCAGACCATCGCCCACTGGCCCTTCTGATACATCCGTCCGGCTTCCGCTAAGACTTTCTTATTCTTTCCCATTCCCATCACCTTCTTCCTTTAACAAACTGGGATTTCAGTCTCGGGTCAATGAATACATACAGAATATCCACGAATAAATTGATAAAACCGCCTAACAAAGCCACAAACAGAACTCCCGACATAACTAACGGAACGTCCTTAGACCGGACAGCCGTTATCATGAGCGCCCCCAATCCCGGAATGTTAAACACCGTCTCAATGATCAGGGTTCCTCCCAGCAGGCTGCTGAAATTCAATCCTATGATCGTCACGATGGGGAGCAGCGCATTGCGGAGAGCATGATGCATGATAACCCGCTTCTCCGACGAACCTTTCGCCCTGGCTGTGGTAATGTACTCCTGCCGGATTACCTCCAGCATATTGGACCGGGTCATACGCACCACCGAAGCCATCATCCCGGCCGCCAAAGTCACACAGGGCAGAACAAACGATCTCCAACTGCTCACCCCTGTAGCCGGCAAAAGCCCCAGTTTCACGGAAAACAGCAGCGTCAGCATGATTCCCAGCCAGAATCCCGGCATGGAGTTGAGAATCAGCGCCCCCACCATGCTCACATTGTCAAAGATTGAATACTGTCTGATCGCCGCCACAATTCCCAACGGTATTCCCATCAAAATCACAAGAGAAATGCCTCCGGCAGTCAGTTTCAGCGTAGTCGGAAATCTGGCGATGATTTCCTGAAAGGCCGGCAGTTTTGTCCGGTAGGAACTGCCGAAATCCCCATGGAGCGCCGCCGCCACATAATTGACATACCGCTGCAGGAACGGCTTATTTAATCCCATCTGTTCACGAAGCAGATCCACCTTTTCCTGAGGGGCATTTTCTCCCAGAATCATGACCACCGGATCCCCCGGCGTAATCTCCAAAATGGAATAGAGTATGAATGATATTCCGATTATGACCGGAATCATCCACAAAATCCTTTTTACTATGTACTTTCCCATGTTGGCTCCTTTCTCTCTTTATTGAACACGTTCAATTCCGGGTATAAAAAATGCAGACTCAGCCTCTTTGGTCTGCTTTCCTCCGTTGGAAATATCGGCTTGCCTTTTCAGCGTACATTTGTTATCATACCACTATCAGGTAATTCATCTATGTTCAGCCGATGTGTTCTTCATTTTTGAACATGTTCAATTTATTGCTTTAAAGTATAATCACTTTACAGTAATTTGTCAATAGCTATTTTATATTTTGAAAGGAATTTTTATAATGAAAAATGAAAAATATCAAGACATCTTTCAGACCTCCCACCGCCTGTTTCTCCAGCAGGGATATGAAAATACCACAATCCGGCAGATATCAGAACACGCCTCCGTCAGCCTCGGCCTTATTAACCACTGCTTTCATTCCAAGCAGGAACTGGCGGGACTGATGCTTGACATGCTGTTCACATACAGCAACCGCTGCTGCGACAGCTTTTACTCCAGCCAGGAAGACCCGCTGCTCCACACTTCCCTATGCACCCGTGTCAACACCTTATATCTGCTCCGGGGGAATTACCACCGTTTTTACCTGGACTGTTTAAAGTACGATATCTTCTTCCAAAAGCTGGAAAAGCGCCCGAATACCAGTTTGTATCAACTGGCCGAAATCCATAACTTTCCGGTAGATGATGATCTGTTCCTTCTTTACGGCAAATACGTCCCGTATAATTTTGAAAAAACTTTGATTTTAAATAAAGAATCCGGTCTTTTTCCAAGCATTCATGATGACGAGATCCCAGATTACATCATTATCAGCAAATTTGAACATTTTCTGGACAGAAACGTACTGGACCATACTCTGTCAAAGGCTCACATCATCGCGGACAAAGTCCTGGCTTCCATGCCGGATATCGTGCCCGATTCCTTTGTTCTTGACTTCATTTCCGACTGATCCCGGGCTTGTCCCGCATTGAAATAATTCAGGAATATTTTACCGTACTGAAAACAGACCCGCCTGATGTATTTCTGCACCAGGCGGATCTGTTTCTGTCGTACCTATATATGGCTCATATGCAATACTACATCGCCGGAAAAAGTTATTTCCGACTGTCATTTTTGCCTCTTTTAAACACTTCTTTTTTTCTGAAACAACGGCTGTATGTACGGCCGCAAAACCGAGAACACCACAATCAGCAGCAGAATACAGGAAACCGGCCGCTTAAAGAACATGAATACGTCTCCCCTGGCAAAGCTGATTGCTTTCCTGAAATTCGTCTCCAGGGTTCCGCCCAGCACATAGCTCAGAATAAACGGTGTCGCCGGTATCCCGGCATACCCCATCCACAGCCCCAGGGCCGTAAAAGCCATAGCCATGAACACGGAAAAAATGTTGCCGGAATTGGTGTACACACCGGTAAGGGACAGCACCAGGATTGCCGGATACAAATAGTGGTACGGCGCTTTTAAAAGCATGGGAAATGCCCGGATTCCCAGGATTTCCACCACCAGAGCGATAACAGCGGCAAATACCGCAGCCATGAATATCATGTAAACAAACACCGGATAGTTTCTCTGCATCAGCGGCCCCGCTTCAATCCCGTGGATCGTCAGTCCTCCCAATAGAAGGGCTGTCGTCCCGTCTCCTGGAATTCCAAGAGCAATCATGGGGATGATTGCGCCTCCCACAGACGCATTGTTGGCCACCTCAGGGGCGATGATTCCGTCCACACAGCCTTCGCCGAACTCCTCCGGATGTTTTGAACTGTTTTTCGCCACAGAGTAAGCCACCACATTGGAAAGGGCCGCCCCCATGCCCGGCAGAAAACCGATTCCAAGCCCGATCAGGAACGAACGGACCCCATTTACCACATTGTCTTTCATATCTTTGAGCGGAAAATGAAATCTTCCGATATTTCCCTGGAACGTACCGCTGATTCCGGTCTCCCCTTTCGCATAATCGTGCATGATCATGCAGCCAGCGAAAAGTCCGGTCAGAACGCACACCATGTTAAATCCGCCCGACAGGTAATAAGAGCCAAAGGTAAACCGGGGTGTTGAGGAAATCGGGGCATATCCGATCTGTGTGATCAGAAGGCCGATTGCCGCGCCGATAAATCCTTTAAACATCTTCCCTCTCGACAGGCTGACCACCAGTGTGATTGCCAGAAGGCCCAGCGCGAAATATTCCCATGGCCCCATTTTCACCGCCACGGAAGAGATCACCGGGCAGGCCGCCATAGCGATCAGAATGGAAGGCACCGTACCGGCAAAATTTGCCACCGTGCCTGCCGACAGAGCCCTGGTTACCTGGCCCTTTTTCGTCATTGCGTAACCGTCATAGCAGGTAGCCAGAGAGCTTGGCGTACCCGGAATTCCCAAGAGAATTGATCCGATAAATCCGCCGGAACAGCTTCCGACCCAGATGGAGATCAGCATGGCAATGGCCACATTGGAATCCATCGCAAATGTCAGCGGCAGTATGATCGTAATGGCCATGGCCCCGGACAGTCCCGGAATCGCCCCCAGGATCAGCCCAACCAGGCCGCCGACCACCATCATTGCCAGACAGTACGGAGTGAGCAGCACTCCCACTGCGTTCATTAAATCCATCATTGCAGTTCCCCCTTAAAATAATTGGCCTCCCGGCAGAGGTATGGCAAATAGTTTTGTAAATACAAAATACAATACTCCTGTCAGGATAATGGAAAAAGCAAGCCGTTTCCACAGCCGGATTTCTTTTCCACGGCTGAACATCGTGCACAATACATACAGGGCCGCCAGAGTGGCAATCCTGTAACCCAGATAATACATGACAATCACATAACACAATACCACGCCAAAAATCATTGCCAAACGGCCCAACTGTTCCCTGGTGTAAAAAGCCGGCGCCTTTTTACCTCCTGTAATAAACAGCCCGCCTCCGCATAAAATCAGGATTCCCGCCGATAGATACGGAAATGCTTTCGGCCCTATGTCTCCCGCCATGGTGGACGGAGGAAGAGCGGCTGAAGCCGCCGCAACCGCGCATCCCAGAACCAGGGCAATTAAGCCTGTGACCCGGTCTTTTGTCATATCCTCACCCCTTATTTATTCATCTCTGCCGCCGCGTCATTATATAACTGCTGCATCCCGGCTATTGCGGCCGCAGAATCTTCCGGCGTCATATATCCGGCGTCCATGGCCATTTGAGTGTACTGTTCCGCCACGGCCGGATTCTCCAGCACCTTCTTCATGGTCTGGTTGATTTTTGCCACATCGTCCTCTGACATTCCCAAAGGCCCCGCCAGCATGGAAATCGATGAGATCTCGGCACTCTCATAGCCGCATTCTTTCATGGTTGGGATGTCCGGAACCAGCTCGCTGTGCTCGTTTCCGGTAACGGCCAGACCTTTCAAATCGCCCACCTCGATATACTGGCTGGCATTTTTAACCGGCAGAATCGCCATGTCCACCATTCCGCCGACTAAATTGGTAATGGTGTCCGCCACGCCGCCGCAGTCCACAATAGTAAACTCGGTGCCGGTATTCTTCTGAAGCAGCATCTGCATAAAATGCCGGTTTCCATTGGCCTGAACGCCTACCAGGAATTTTCCCGGCTCTGCCTTGGCCGCCTCAACCAGTTCCTCAAAAGTCTCATAAGGAAGCTTGCTGTTGATGCAGATGATATTGCTTTCTCTTCCCGGAACCGTAATGGTGCCCAGAATCTGGAAATCCTCAAATGTATGGTTATACTGGCCGATCGCAATGCTGCCGCACAGCCCGGTATGTCCAAGATACAGGTTCAGCCCGTCTGTTTTTCCATTTCTTACAGTCTCCGCCGCCACGCTTCCGCCTCCGGTGGCATCATTGACTACTACAAAATTGCCTCCAGTCTCCTCAGACATGGCCTGGGCAAATACTCTTGCGATCATGTCGCTTCCGCCGCCTGCCGCCGCAGGCACATAGAGCTGGACCGTACCGCCGGGCCAGCTGCTGGCCGATGGATCACCTGACACAGCGTCTGACGCCTCTGACGAAGATTTCTCCCCTGACGGAGCTTTCTCCTCTGATGCTGCTTTCGTTTCGTTTTCCTGAGCTTTGGTATCCTTAGCCGCCTCTTCTTTTGACGTTTCCTTACCAGTATCCGACGCTGCGGCTGTTGCTGCCGGCGCTGACGCCGCGGGCGCATTTCCCTGACCGTTTCCACATCCGGCTGCGAATACCAAAGATACTGCCATTGCTAATGCTGTAACTCTCTTTTTCATGATTTTATCCTCCACTTTTTATTTTTCATTCTTTTTTCTGTTCCGTATTATGATTTCTTCCAACAGCCCGTCTCTTTCCAGCTTTTCAAAATCCATCTGTACCGGCAGTCCCGGAACATCAGGCAGATAGAATTTACCGTCCTTCACCTCCGAAACCACGCTGAAATAAGGTACCAGGACTTCCATAATCGGCTGATGGTATTCGATCATGGCTTCTTCTCCGTAAAGGGTTCCCATCACCACATTCTGGAAGGTGAAGCCGCCTGATGAGAGCATAGCCCCTTTTTCTTTTGCCAGCTCCCACACCTTCATGTTTTCGCCGATACAGTACATTCTGGTATTTCCCGGCTGCAGATGGTCCACCCCATGCTCCGCATATCCTGCGAAGGTGTGATAGCTTCTCACCGATTCTCCCATGGCCACGGACATGGCGATTCCGGCCTCATCAAGTTTATCCCTCAACTGTTTCAGCCCCGCCATATCATAGGCGTGAACCGGTTCTTCAAACCAGGACACACGATAAGCCGCCGCTTCCTTAGAAAATGCAAATGCGGTTTCCACGTCCCAGGCTTGATTTGCATCCACGGCGATCCCAAACTCTTCTCCCAGGGCAATCCGGGCTTTTTCCAGCCTCCGGATATCTTTCCCCCAGTCCGTGCCATATCCGATCTTGAATTTTGTCTGATGATAGCCCTCTGATTTAAAACGGACCAGATCCTCAATCAGTTCTTCATCCGATAAAAGCACGGAACCGCCGCCTTTGTAAACCCTGCACCAGTCCCGATCCGCTCCCAAAAACCGATGCAGAGGCTTTCCCGCCCGGTTGGCCAGCAGATCCAGCAGGATCATGTCCAAGGAGCCCATTTCACTGACATGTGCGCTCTGATATCCAAAATTCCGTATCTGCCAGTAAAAATACTCTCTCCAGCCGGCCACGGTCTTGGCCTCTTCTTTCAGAAGCAGGGGCACAAAAAAATTCAGCATCAGCGGCGTACATGGCCCCTGTCCGCAGACTCCGTCTTCATCATATATTTTCATCCAGGAGCCGAACAAGCTGGCATTTCTCACATTCCCGGTCCCATCTTTGAAGGGCACATCCAGGGGGATGGGAGCGATTTTGTAAAACACCGCCCTGTCAATCCGGATTTTATCCGGATAAGAAAAATATTCATTCATACTTTTACTCCATTTCCACAAAAATTGTTTTTGATTTCCTGTGATTTTCAGTATAATATATTATGTAGTATCATTGAAGTTCTTTTATTTTGGCTTTACTGTATTGTTAAATTCACACCTATAGAAAGGCGGAGCCCTATGGATTTTAAACAGCTCAATTATATCGTCACCATAGCAAAGGAACAGAACATCACCCATGCCGCAGAAAAACTCTATATCACACGTTCCGCACTGAATTACAGCCTGCTTAACCTGGAAAAGGAACTGGGCGTCCAGCTTTTTACCAGGCTGCCGGGCAGGCTGATTCCCACCTATGCCGGAGAAGTGTACCTGGAAAAAGCCCAGCAGATTTTAAACCAGTACCACGAACTGAACCATATCATGAGCGGCCTTGCCGATTCCTCCCACGGCCGCATCAATCTCGGCGTTACCGTGGCTGGGGGACAGCAGAATCTGATGGACATTTTTCCTGCCTTTCACCAGAAATATCCATTCTTCTCCCTGAAACTGGTGGAAGGCAATGTCAAGTTTCTGGAGAAGAAACTTTTAGACGGCACCATCGACTTGGCCTGGTCTGGTTCTGTAAACAACAATCCCTTATTTGACAACATCATCACCCGCCCCAAGTCCGCCCTCTGTCTTGCCGTATCCCGGGACAATCCGGTTGTCCGCCAGTATCATCTGGAAGAAATGGAAGGGAAGTACGTGGATTTAACCCTGTTTAAGGATGAGATGTTCATCACCATGAACAAGGACACTTTTGTGAGAGCGATCATCGACAGCTATTTTACTTATGCCGGCATCCACCCCAACATTCTGATGCAGTGCAGCCGCCTGGATATGGCCGCCCACTTCATCGCCAACACAAGGGCCGTCGGCTTCCTGCCTCCGGAACGCAGTACTCCGCCCATCATCTGTTTTAAGCTGAAACCGGACCTGGAAATCTCCCAGACCATCTTTTTCAGGAAAGGGCAGATGTTTACGGAAGCTGAGAAATATCTGATTCATCTGTTTTTGGAAAACCAGAGATTGGCTGATTTTAAGAATTTATAGTATGGAAACACTGGCAGACGGCTGTGGAATATTGTTATCCCAAAAAGCATCCTGCCCAAGACATAAAAAAGGACACTTTCTAAAATTTACTCTTAGAAAATGTCCTTTTAGGATAAAATTATTAAATTATGAATAATTATAACTAATTACCTTTTTTAATATGAGCAAAAACCTTTTTCTGCAGCTCGTTTCCAATCCGGATTCCGCAGTCTCTCATTTTTAAAAGGCACAATTCTACCTCTTCTCCTAATATTAAGTTCTCATCATAAGCCTGCAGCAAAATGCCTACAGTTCCAGTAATAGTAATGCCCATCTGTCTCGCTACACGCCGTCCTTTATGCTCATCCATTAAAAGCAACTGTGCATTCGTCTCCTCTGCCAAAACTATTGCTTCGCTCTCTCCTGCATCAAGTCCTGTAACCTTTCGAAGAATACTTACTGACTTCAATTCCGTCACTTTTTGTACTTTGATAAAAGAACAATGCCTTACTACCTCTGCTTCTTTTTCAAATGCTGTATTCGACGTTAATTCCAGATAGACAGCTTCCGGTATCATTACCTCAGTAAACAAATGATACAATAGCTCTAAATGCCCTGCTTTAATAAGAGAAATAATTGGAGTGGTATCAGGAATTATTATCATACAGCCTTTCCTCTGATTCTGCGTATAGCCTGGATATCTTGTTCCAGTTCACTCTCTGATTCATTTATATAGGGAAGCCCCATTTTCCCATATAATACTATTAAATCCAGTTTATGCATTCCTAAAATTTCTGCTGCCTTGCCATGTGATATAGTGCAATCCTGAATATACGGATATAACAACATGGCATTCCTTTTTAGCTGCGCCTCTCCATCTGCTAAAAATATAAATGGCACCATCTCTTCAGGAACACTAATCTCAACCTTTTTTAATTCTATAATGCCATCTCCTCTCTTTAAAAACGAACCAAAACATCATGTTATTATTATTATTATATCCTTTTTAAGTACTTTTGTATAGATTGTTTCTTTTCTCAATGACGTTCTAACCATCTATTTATAAATTCTACGCTGTTTTCT
Organism: Clostridium sp. MCC353; assembly: GCF_018785315.1. Lineage (GTDB taxonomy): Bacteria > Bacillota > Clostridia > Lachnospirales > Lachnospiraceae > CHH4-2. The sequence continues at coordinate 13,985 of NZ_WQPN01000167.1, forward strand.
GACTTGCAAGGGCTTTGACTTCATCAACCGTAAGCCCGGAATATTCCGCGATTTTCTCAATTGCCAGCACCCCGTCTTTCAACATATGCAATGTTATGTCGATACTTACTTCTCTGCGTTCTTCTGCGCGCATATCTTCTATTGCTTTACACATTATCGCAGACTCTTCTTATCTTCATTAAAATATCCTGATACCATACAAAAGCCTCTATGACGAAACGTCATAGAGGCTCATTTTACATAATCACATTTTTATTTCCCAGCCCTTAATACAGCTTCGCCCCCGCCGGAATCCGGTCATCCACCATCAATAGGTTCAGACCTTCTCTTCCATCTTCCTCATGGACAGCAGAAATCAGCATACCGCAGGAATCAACGCCCATCATCTTCCTGGGCGGCAGATTAACGATTGCGATGCAGGTCTTTCCAATCAGCTCTTCCGGCTCGTAATACTCATGGATTCCGCTTAAAATCGTACGGTCTGTGCCGCTTCCGTCATCCAGTGTGAACTGAAGAAGTTTCTTGCTCTTTGGCACGGCAACACAGTCTATTACCTTTACAGCACGGTAATCAGACTTTGCAAATGTCTCAAAATCCACCATATCCTCGAACAGCGGCTCGATTTTCACCTTTGAAAAATCAATCGGTTCAGCAGCCTTCTCAGCCTCTGCCGGTGCAGAAACCACTTCTGATACGGTCTGAGAAGCAGCCGCCGCCTTCTTTATATCTCCGGAACCGCCAAGAGACTTCATGGTCGGGAACAGCAGCACATCCCTGATGGCAGCCGAATCAGTCAGCAGCATACACATTCTGTCAATGCCGAACCCGATTCCGCCTGTAGGCGGCATACCGATCTCCAGCGCATTGAGGAAGTCTTCATCCGTATGGTTTGCCTCTTCATCGCCCTGGGCCAGCAGTTCTTCCTGTGCCTGGAAACGCTCTCTCTGGTCAATGGGATCGTTTAACTCGGAATAGGCATTGGCCATCTCCCAGCCGTTCATAAAGAACTCAAAACGCTCCACATATTCCGGATTCTCCGGTTTCTTCTTGGTAAGCGGTGAAATCTCTATCGGATGATCCATAACAAAGGTGGGCTGAACCAGATGTTCCTCCACAAACTCCTCAAAGAACAGATTGAGGATGTCGCCCTTCTTATGGCGCTCTTCAAATTCCACGCCCTTTTCTTTGGCAATGGCTCTGGCCTCATCCAAGGTATGAATCTCGTTGAAATCCACGCCGGAATACTTCTTAACCGCATCCACCATGGTGATGCGCTCAAACGGTTTGCCCAGATCCATCTCTATGCCATTATAAACAATCGTTGTAGTTCCCAGCACTTCCTGGGCCACAAAACGGTACAGGTTCTCCGTCAGATCCATCATGCCGTGATAATCGGTATAGGCCTGATAGAGTTCCATCAATGTAAATTCCGGATTATGCCTGGTATCCAAGCCTTCGTTACGGAATACACGGCCGATTTCATAAACCCGCTCCATGCCGCCTACGATCAGCCTCTTTAAATATAATTCCAAGGAGATGCGCAGCTTCAAATCCTCATCCAATGCGTTAAAATGGGTCTCAAACGGTCTTGCCGCAGCTCCTCCTGCATTGGAAACCAGCATAGGCGTCTCCACTTCCATAAAGCCCTCTCCGCCCAAATACTTGCGGATCGCAGCCAGGATCTTGGAACGTTTGATAAATGTATCCTTAACATCCGCATTCATGATCAGATCCACATATCGCTGTCTGTAACGGATGTCTGTATTGGTAAGGCCATGGAACTTCTCAGGAAGAATCTGAAGGCTCTTGGACAGCAGGATCACAGAAGTTGCGTGAATGGAGATCTCGCCCGTTTTCGTCTTGAATACGGTTCCTTTGATTCCCACAATATCACCGATATCCATCTTTTTAAAATCCTTATATTCATCTTCGCCGATACTGTCTCTGGCCACATAAGACTGGATATTGCCCTTTAAATCCTGGACATTACAGAAAGAAGCTTTGCCCATCACACGTTTGGACATCATACGTCCCGCTATGGACACCTCTTTTCCGTCCCATTCTTCGAACTTATCCTTAACATCCGTACTGTGTACAGTTACATCATACTTTGTAATCTGAAACGGATCTTTTCCTGCTTCCTGCAATTCTGCCAGTTTTTCACGGCGCACCTTTAACAGATGGTTTAAATCTTCCGCCTGGTTCGCCTGCTGGTTCTGATTCTGCTCTGCCACTGTTTCCACTCCTCTTCTTTTCGTTAAAGATTCTATTCCTCTCAGAGATTAAGAAACTCTCTGAATCTCCAGCACCTTGTACTGGATGGTACCCACCTGGGTTTCAACGTCTACCACGTCGCCCACTTTTCTGCCGATCAGGGCCTTGCCCACCGGTGATTCATTGGAAATTTTATTCTGAAGGCTGTTTGCTTCTGTGGATCCTACGATCTTGAATTCCATCTCTTCATCGAAATCCACTTCGTAAACCTTAACTTTACAGCCGATGTTGATCTTGTCTAAATCGATCTCTTCTTCCACTACTACTTCCGCATTTTTAAGCAGTTTTTCAAGCTCTTCAATACGAAGTTCGATATCACGCTGTTCATCTTTGGCAGCATCGTATTCCGCGTTCTCAGACAAGTCCCCCTGCTCTCTCGCTTCCTTGATCTTCTGAGCCACTTCTTTACGTTTTACAACTTTAAGATTCTGAAGTTCATCTTCATACTGTTTCAATCCCGCATATGTTAAAATGTTTTTTTTCTCTGCCATTTTACTGCTTCCTTCCTTAATTTTACTCGCCCTCTCGCATTCAAAGTATTATATCTTAAACCCATACGATTGTCAAGAATAGTATATGCTTAAAAACGTTCATCCATCAGTTTTTTTAACCCCTCCAGGGTCTCCACCTGATTGATCTCATTCCGTACCGCCGCCGAATGGGGCAGGCCGCTGGTATACCAGGCCATATGCTTGCGCATCTCCCTCATAGCGATCACTTCGCCCTTAATCTGCATCTGAAGTTCTCCATGGCGGATCACCATTTCCTTTATCTCTTCCAGCCCCGGCGGCGCAAGAAGTTCCCCGGTATCCAGATAGTGGTTGATTCTGGAAAAGATCCAGGGGTTTCCCTTGGCTCCCCTGGCCACCATCAGGCCGTCGCATCCGGTCTGTTCCATCATCGCCTTAGCGTCCTCCGGAGTAAAAATATCGCCGTTTCCGATTACGGGAATCTTCACCGCTTCCTTTACCTTCCTTATAATGTCCCAGTCAGCCTTGCCGGAATAGAACTGCTCTCTCGTCCTTCCATGTACGGCAACGGCCGCCACACCGCAGCTTTCCGCGATTTTCGCTATCTCCACCGCATTCACATGGTCTTCGTCAAATCCCTTCCGGAACTTTACTGTCACCGGCTTTTTCACCGATTTTACCATGGAACTGAGAATCTGCTCCACCAGCCTGGGATTCTTCATCAGCGCGGAGCCTTCCTGGTTATTCACCACTTTCGGCACCGGACATCCCATATTCAAATCAATGATATCAAAAGGGCCGTCTTCAATCTGATGGGCGATCCGGCCCAGAATATCCGGGTCGGAGCCGAATAGCTGAACCGCCACCGGCCGTTCCTCATCCCTCACTTCCAACAGCTCTTTCGTATTCCTGTTTTTATATAAAATGGCCTTGGCGCTGACCATCTCCGTGCACACCAGGCCGCATCCCTGTTCCTTGCACAGCAGACGGAACGGCAGGTCCGTCACTCCCGCCATGGGCGCCAGTATCACGTTATTTTCCAATGTCACATTTCCGATTGTCAGTTTCATAATCTCCCTGCCTATTCCATATCTTCGCCAAGGCAGAACACCCTGTAATAAAGTTCCAGGGCTTCCAGCAGTTCCTGACGCTCCTGCTGGAACTGTTTGATTTTCAGCACGCTGCCGATCTCGTCAATGGTTCCGTCGTATTCATTGGATTCCGTTTTAAATTCCAGGGTTCCGCCTTCACCGAATTCCATGGTGAAAATCCCTCCCACCTCCTGTACGAACCAGACGCACATAACCTGCAGTTCTTTTTTTATGCTCTCCGGAAGCCCTGAGAACTCTTCATTAAAATAATATTTCTGCGTATAGGCATTTGCTCCGCACAGAACTGTCCTTTCTTCCATATCCCTTTCCTTTCCAAATTGACAGAAAAGAAAGGTCCGTATAAAGAACCTTTCTTTTCCTGTTTCTATCTGATTAACATCTTGCTGATCTCATACTGGTCTTCCGGAATATCCTTCTTCATCGCTAAAGCGTCCTGAATATCAAAATCCATGAATTCACCATGTTTGTAACCCACAACACGGTTGCTCTTGCCGTCAGCCAGAAGTTCCACCGCCTTGGCTCCCATAATGGAAGCATAAACCCTGTCCTTACAGGTAGGCGCGCCGCCTCGCTGCATGTGGCCCAGAATCGTCGCCCTGGTTTCAATGCCTGTGGCCGCCTCAATTCTTCTGGCCATGGATGCCGAATGCCCGATTCCTTCTGCATTGATGATGATGTTATGCTTTTTGCCGCGCTTTCTGTTTTCAATAATCCGGTTAATCAGTTTCTGTTCGTCCCCGTCATAGCGCTCAGGAAGAAGAATGTCCTCTGCGCCGTTGGCGAATCCGCACCACAATGCGATGTATCCTGCATTCCGTCCCATAACTTCAATTATACTGCACCGTTCATGGGATGTGGAAGTATCACGCACTTTATCGATCGCTTCCATCGCAGTATTAACAGCCGTATCAAAACCAATCGTATAATCAGTGCACGCGATATCCAGATCAATCGTTCCCGGAAGCCCAATGGTATTGACTCCCAGCGCCGACAGCTTTCCCGCACCACGGAAGGAACCGTCCCCGCCGATTACCACAACTCCGTCTATTCCATGCTTCTTGCAAATCTCCGCGCCCTTTTTCTGTCCTTCCGGTGTTGTAAATTCCAGACATCTGGCTGTATAAAGAATGGTCCCGCCCCGATGGATGATATCGGAAACGCTGGAACTCTCCATATCTACAATCTCTTCCTGCAAAAGTCCTGCATAGCCTCTCATGATCCCCTTGACTTTCATTCCTTTTGCAATCGCGACTCTCACTACTGAACGGATAGCTGCATTCATTCCAGGTGCATCTCCACCACTAGTTAAAACGCCGATTGTCTTTACTGCCTTTGCCATATCTAATTACCTCCCTGAATGTGCATACCATTATGTGCATACAACCATGTGCATACCATTTTACTCGCATTTTACTTACGTACTTTTTTTCATACAATCCCTATTCTAATTCATTTTCCCTATCTTTTCAATAGCTTTTTCTACAACTTTGACATTATTTTCACCAAGTTTTTCCGTTAATACTGTCAACAGTTCCGAATCGGCTAACACATTGCGGTTGGCCGGCAGCACCTTTCTGGCTTTTTCTTTTTCTAAGTAAATGACGACGCTGTCATCGCCTTCCGACATCATTAAAAGGTCCATAAGTTCCTTTTCTCCGGCCATATACGCTTCTTTATCGGGATATTTTAACCATAACTGGCGCGGAATGCTGGAAAATGGTATCACCCGCTCGCAGACCATCTTTCCTACCGGTTCGTCGCCGATGGATGCCCTTCCCTGAATAAATACCTTGGCATCTTCTGTAAAAATCTCCCTTTTGCTTTCATAATCCTTGGGAAATACAATCACTTCCACAGAACCCACCAGATCTTCCAAAGTGATAAACGCCATCAACTGGTTCGTCCTTGTAGTCTTTACCGTTTTCCCGGTTATCATACCTCCGATGATCACCCGGCTGCCGTCTTTCACTTTGGCATGTTCCGTCTCTTCGTCCACAATAAAATCGGTGGCCATGGCCGTAATATTTTTTCTCCAGGTTTCTTCATAAGCCTCCATCGGATGTCCGCTTACATAGATTCCCAGAGTTTCTTTTTCAAATGCCAGCAGTTCTTCCTTGGGGAATTCGCCCACATTGGGAAAGGTGATCTGGAAACTCTGTTTTTCTTCCTCTGGGGCAAAATCAAATAAGGTCATCTGCCCTTCCAGACTGCTTTTCCGCTCTTTATTCTTTTGATCCAAAAGGGCCGGAGCCACTAAAAGCTTCTGTTTTCTGGTGCCGGGAAGGGAATCCAGCGCTCCTGATTTAATGAAATTTTCCAAGGTACGCTTGTTGACTTCTTTATTGCTCATGCGTTCTATAAAGTCTTCCATGGTGGTGAACATGCCATTTCGTTCCCTCTCACCGACGATCATCTCCACAACGGATTTGCCCACGCTCTTAATGGCGGACAAACCATACCGGATCGAATCTCCCGATACGGAAAATCCGCTCTCCCCTTCATTGATATCAGGAGGCAGAATGCGGATGCCCATCTGGCGGCAGGTCAGGATATATTCCGAAACCTTCGTCACATTATCCATCACCGACGTCATCAGAGCGGCCATAAATTCTTTCGTGTAATAATACTTCAGGTACGCGGTCTGATAAGATACTACCGCGTAACAGGCCGCATGGGACTTATTAAATGCATATTTCGCAAAATCGATCATTTCATCATAAATTACATTGGCTGTTTTTTCGTCAATCCCATTGTTCACACAGCCTTTTACGCCCTCTTCTTCATTGCCGTAGACGAAATTATGGCGTTCTTTTTCCATAACCGATGACTTTTTCTTAGACATGGCCCTCCGGACCAGGTCGCTTCGTCCCATGGTATAACCGGCCAGATCCCGCACGATCTGCATAACCTGTTCCTGATAGACAATACATCCATAGGTAGGCCCCAGAATGGGTTCGAGCTGAGGGCAGTCATAGGTGATCGACATCCTGTCGTTTTTGCCTTTCAGGTATTTTGGAATAAAGTCCATGGGGCCCGGCCGGTACAGGGAGATACCGGCTATGATATCTTCCAGGTTCTCGGGCTTTAACTCCTTCATAAATCCCTTCATTCCGCCGCTTTCCAACTGGAACACCCCGTCATTTTTCCCTGTTCCGATGGATTCCAATACCTTTTTATCATTATAATCAATTTTGTCCAGATCGATCTTTATTCCGTTGTTCTTCTCAGCCTGGCGGACTGCATTCTGGATCACCGTCAGGGTCCTGAGCCCTAAAAAGTCCATTTTCAAAAGTCCCAGTTCCTCTAATGTGGTCATGGTGAACTGAGTTGTGATAGAACCGTCGGCTGCTCTGGATAAAGGCACATAGTTATCCACGGAAGTACGGCTGATCACAACGCCTGCCGCATGCATGGACGTATGCCTTGGAAGGCCTTCCAGACGCATGGACATGTCTATCAGATATTTTACCTCTCCGTCTTCATTATATGCCTTTCTTAAATCCGGGCTCTGCTTGATGGCTTTTTCCAGTGTCATCCCTAAGTCTCCCGGAATCATCTTGGCAATGGCGTCACACCTGGCATATGGCATGTCCAGCGCCCTTCCCACATCCCGGACCACACCTTTGGCGGCCAGAGTACCGAAGGTTACAATCTGGACCACCTGGTCTTTTCCGTATTTTTCTACCACATAGTCGATCACTTCCTGTCTCCGTTCGAAGCAGAAGTCAATATCAATATCCGGCATGGATACACGTTCCGGATTGAGGAACCGTTCAAACAGCAGGTTGTAGCGGATGGGATCGATATCCGTAATCTCCAGGCAGTAGGACACAATACTTCCAGCCGCCGACCCTCTTCCGGGCCCTACGATGATCCCATGGGATTTTGCAAAATGAATAAAATCCCAAACGATCAGGAAATAATCCACGTACCCCATGCTGTGAATGGTTTCCAGTTCATATTCCAGCCTTTTTCTCAGCGTCCCATCGTCATCCGGATACCTTTTTTTCATGCCGTCGTCACAAAGCTTGTTCAAATAAGACCAGGAATCATACCCTTTAGGCACTTCATACTTGGGCAGCTTGGTAACTCCGAATTCAATCTCCACATTGCACCGCTCTGCGATCTTGTGGGTGTTCTCCAATGCCTCCAGCGCATAGGGGAACAACTGTTTCATCTCTTCTTCTGATTTACAGTAATACTGCCCTCCCTCATACCTCATCCGGTTTTCATCCGTCACCTTTTTCCCGGTCTGGATGCACAAAAGGATGTCATGAGGAGCTGCATCTTCTGCAAATGTATAATGGACGTCATTGGTGGCCACAAGGGGGATATTCAGTTCCCTGCTCATTCTCAAAAGCCCCTGGTTCACCGACTTCTGCGCCGGAATCCCATGATCCTGCAGTTCCAAAAAATAATTTCCCCTGCCGAAGATTTCCTCATGGCGGAGCGCCGTATTTTTTGCTTCCTCGTACATCCCCCGCTCTAAAAGCCTCTGAACCTCTCCGGCCAGACAGGCGCTGAGAGCGATAATTCCGCCGTGATATTTCTCAAGCACCTCAAAATCCACACGCGGTTTATAATAAAAACCATCCACAAATCCTTTGGAAACAATCTTCATCAGGTTCTGATACCCTTCATTGTTCTCCGCCAAAAGCACCAGATGGTAATATCTGTCTTCACCATGCACCGTCTCACGGTCAAACCTGCTGTTAGGCGCAACATAGACCTCACAGCCGATAATCGGTTTAATCCCCACCTCCCTGGCGGCCCGGTAAAAATCAATTACTCCATACATGACTCCATGGTCCGTAATAGCAATACTGTCCATACCCAGTTCCTTTGCCCTGGCTGTCAGTTCTTTTATCTTACTGGAACCATCCAAAAGGCTGTATTCCGTATGGACATGCAAATGGGTAAATGCCATGTAATTCTCTCCTTTGTCTTTTATTTCAATCACATTCCGGCATTACAATTTATGTCCGGAGTGACATAACAGCTATGCTTTTCAGTATAACATAAAAAAGGGAAGAAGGAAATTCTTTATTTAACGAGTTGGCAAGAGTGACGCCATGAAGACGGGGAATCTGGGGCAGGCGGCCGTGGATGAGAGGAATTGGGGGGCGGATTCCGACCCTAAGAAATACTAAGGCCTTCAAGGACGAAAAAAGACAGTGCGGTGCCCATTCACGGTGAACTCTGTCTTTTTTCGCCCTTGAAGACCAAGTATTTCTAAAAGTCTACATATGCCCCCCAATTCCTCTCATCCACGGCCGCCTGCCCCAGATTCCCCGTCTTCATGGCTGTGTACCGGCTGAGCTACAGTTAAAAAAGATTGGGAAGAAACATAGGAAAAGCAAGGCATTGTTTAATTGAGGTGGGGATTAACAGTAAAAGGCCAAGGCATTTTCGAAAATGCCTTGAGGGTCGATGTTAAATGGTGTGGAGATTTACATTAAAGGGTGAAGCCATTTTCGAA
>NZ_WQPN01000167.1:23329-23467 GCF_018785315.1 Clostridium sp. MCC353
GAAAGCGGGACGAGGGAGTGGAGGCGGGATTGGATGTTTGGAGGCGGCCCTGGGGAGAGGAATCCGTCGGGGATGAAAGCCATCTGGAAACCGTTAGTGAAACTTAGGCTCCAGGGATGGAAAAAGACGGGCAGAAAC
>NZ_WQPN01000031.1 GCF_018785315.1 Clostridium sp. MCC353
AGCCTTAGTTCCACTTAACGGTTGGAATCAGACCCCTGTATCGTTGGTTTCCCCGGTACCGCTCCCCGGTCTTCCGTCCCGCCCTCCGCCCTCCCCGCTTTCCTGCGTATCTTTCTCACTTAAATCCCAATTTAAACCAACTTCAGCCACTCCTCTACAAAGAACAGCCCGCTCCCAATTGCCGGAGCCAGCGCCCCATGCTGCCCGGGCAGCAGAAAATTCTCAGGTGCGGGAAATGGGGAACGCTTTATTATCATATCCTCCAGCCGGTCAAAATCTTCCTGATTCATATAGCCGGCCAGAAGGCCGCTGACAATGACCTGGGAATCCAGTACCACCATTTGGTTGCGGATGGCAAAAGCCAGAGTATCCAGGTAGCGGGACCAGAAGGCTTTACAGGTATCGTCTCCTTGGCGCAGATGTTCGAAAAAGATATCCAGGGAAACGCCGGCCGCTTTTTTCAGGCTGTCGGCGCTGCAAAAGGTTTCCAGGCAGCCTTTTTGGCCGCAGTAACATTCCGGGCCGTTGGGATCAATGCATATATGTTCGATCAGTCCGCCATGCATGTCCAGGCCATCATAAATCTGCCTGTCCAGAATTAAAGCTCCGCCCATGTTTTGGTTAAGCAAAAGGACGAGAGCATTTTTTAACGATTTCCGTCCCCATAATTCTGCCTGGGCTGCGGCTTTAGAATCGTGGAAAAGGCGGGTTTTACAGGGGATATACCTGGCCAGATCCGAAAGCTTCAGGCCTGTGTGGTTTAGAATCTTTCCATAGCTGACGGCGCCGCCGTCTGAAGTGATAATACCCTGGATCGCGATGCCGGTTCCGAGAAGCTGGTTTTTATTAAAGTTTCCCTGCCGGATAAAATCAGCGGCCAGCCGTCCCAGGTTTTGGTAATAGTCGTCATCAGCCGAAAATGGCAGTTCACGGCGGGTTTTGGAAATGACGTTTCCATAAAGATCCATGGCGGCCATATGGACGGTATCCTTCAGTATGCCCATACCCAGGGCGATGCGGGCCTGTCTGACAATTTCAATGGTCTGGGCCTTGCGTCCGCCGGTGGATTCATAATAACCGGCCCTGCATATCAGCCCTTCTTCTTCCAATAGTTTCAGGTTATGGGTGACAGTAGAAAGGCTCAGATGCAGGGCGTCCACGATGTTCTGTTTGGACGTTGTTTTCTGTTCATAGATATAAGTATATATATTATGCCTGTTGATTTTTTTGACCTCCATGGTGGTCATGCCGGTTGCAGCCATAGTTTCCTCCATTTTGAAGCAGATTGACTGAATAAGTCTTATTGTTAAAGAGTTTACCATTATACATATAAAATGGCAACGGGAAACCATGAGGGGCCGGGCATTAGTGAGGTTTTGACAAATTAAAAGGTGTAGATTTAGTAATTCTGTCCATTGTATTTTGAGGCAGAATTCTTTATGATAGACTTATGAGTAATAGTTAATCAAAAGTATTAACTGAAAGAGGTGCTGTATGAAAAGTGCTGTATTTTATGGCAAACACGATTTAAGGGTTGAAGAGAGCCCCTTGCCTGAAGTCGGGGAAAAGGATGTGCTGATCGAAGTAAAAGCCTGCGGTGTCTGCGGTACGGACGTACATATTTATGAAGGCGATAAAGGAGCGGCCGATGTGACGCCCCCTACGATTCTCGGACATGAGTTTTCCGGTGTGATCGCAGAGGTGGGAAGCCAGGTTACCAAGTTTAAAGCCGGGGACCGGGTGTGCATTGATCCCAATTGCTACTGTGGTTCCTGCGATTTCTGCAGAAATGGGCTGGCACATTATTGTACGGATATGATTGGTTACGGAACCACGGTAAACGGCGGGTTTGCCCAGTTCTGCAGCGTTAACGAGCGCCAGGTTTATCTGCTTGGAGAAAATACCAGTTTTGAACAGGGGGCCATGGCAGAACCAGCCGCCTGCTGTCTCCATGGGATTGATATGTGTGAGATCCGCCCGGGCAGCAGCGTAGTTGTGATCGGCGGAGGCATGATCGGCCTTTTGATGCTTCAGCTTGCCAGACTTGCGGGCGCGTCCAGAATCGCTCTGGTAGAGCCTGTGGAGAGCAAACGTCAGGTGGCTCTCAAATTGGGAGCGGATCTGGTCATCGATCCTCTTAATGAAGATATAAAAAATAAGCTGAAAGAAAATGGTATGACTTGGGTGAATGCGGTGATCGAATGCGTTGGAAAGCCAGCCACTATCAGCCAGGCAATCGATATCGTTGGAAATACAGGCGTTGTAATGATGTTCGGCCTCACCAAACCGGATGAAACCATTTCCGTAAAGCCTTTTGAGATATTCCAGAAGGAAATTGTGCTGAAAGCTTCCTATATCAACCCATACACCCAGAAACGCGCATTGGAACTGATTGATTCCGGACGTTTGGATGTGAGCAGCATGATCTGTGAAGTATGCGGATTAGACGGGCTGGAAGGCATTTTAAGTGATCCGGCAGTCAGGGCAAGAGGTAAATTTATTATTTCACCGGATCGGTAAAGGGATTGAGGACGGTAAGAAATGCCGCTGTGATAAAGATCTTGGCTGATGGCTGGGAAGGCTTCTGCAGCAGAAGAACATGGCTAAGAACTGTAAATGCTTCCGCAGCAGAAAAACATGGCTAAAAGCTGTAAATGCTTCTGCGGCAGAAGCGCACGGCGGAATGCCGGCAAATGCATCTGCATTTGCCCAATATTTCCTGAACCCGGCAGGAACGTTTATAAACTTAATTTGATATTAGAAATAAGTGCTGTACAGCAATAGGGGATGTATAAAAAAGATTTTTTGTGAAAGTCAGCTGCCGTCTTGAAAATAATGGAAATAAAACGTATACTTATTTCGAAATAAAAAAATAGTAGGTGACGATCAAATGGCAAAAAAATCTTTAAAAGATGTAAAAGTAAATAACACGGCCCAGGTTTTGGAATATATCATGAAAAATGAACAGATATCCAGGATTGAGATTGCGGAAAGGACCAATCTTTCCCCCAGCACAGTGAGCCAGGCCGTATCCCTTTTAGTTGAAGAAGGCGTTGTGGAAGAACTTTGTGCCGGTGAATCTACCGGCGGAAGAAAACCCATCCTTCTGCGGGTTAAGCCGGGCTACGGCTGCATGATTACAGTGGAAGTGAAAAGAAATGGCGTGGAAGCCCATATGTTTGATCTGGCGGGAAATCTGCTCTGCACCCATTCACTGGCCAAGCGGAAACTGTCAGGCAACGGGCTTTTAGATTCAATAGCGGAATTTGTGGAGCAGGTGAAGCGGGGAGAAAAAGAAGCTCCGGCCAATGTGATTGGGATCGGACTGCTCTGTCAGGATGATATACCCGAATATGACCTGATGACAGAGTTTACAACTTCCCTTTCCAGCGATGTGATCCGTCTGGAAACAGCCCTGGCCACAAGATGCGGCGTTCCGGTAAAAAAAGAACTGATTAACCGCTACAGCCTGGATTATTATTTAAAGACCGTGGATGCAAGATGCACGGATTACGCTTACATAAACATCGGTGAGAGGGTGACCGCCAGTTTTGTTTTGAATAAGAAACTGGTGCACAGCTCCAGCGATTCCGTTTTCGATATCAGTTCCGCTGTTTTATGTGGCAGCTATGCCGGAGGGGGGCAGCAGCCGGGAATGGGAATCGCGTTGGCGCAAAAGGCCGTACAAAAGAAATATACCGTGGAACAGCTGGCAGACCAGCTTTCCCAGGTTTTAAAAAGCGCTCTTTTATTTTTCCCCATCGATGATGTGTTCATCGGAGGACAGATAGAGGGGCTGGATCAGATCGTTGAAATGGTTTCAGAGAAATTTTTATTTCATCCGGTTATAAGGAAAGCCGGAGAACCGGGCGGTTCCGTAAATTCCGTATTCGCCCGGCAGATTCTTGCGGAGAATTACAGAATGCTTGTTGAATACAGGTAAAAGAAGAATTCTCCGATAGAAAATCATAAAAAATGGCTGATAGTACTGCGCAGGTATGAGCCATTTTTATAAAAAATTTTAAAGGAGAAAAAGCTTATGGTACAAGGTATCCTGATTCTTTTATTTATGCTCATTATTATGGGACTTATGGTAACACGCAAGATGCCGACGGTTTTAGCATTATTTGTATTGGTGGTGGGGATCTGCCTGATCGGAGGCGTTCCGGCGGTAGGCAAGGATGCGGACGGCAATGCGATAGGATTTTTGCAGGTAGTGATTCAGGCCGGCGCGGTGAAATTGGGCGACGCCATTATGGTGGCGATTTTTGCCGGATGGCTGGGCATGGTCATGGAAAAGACGCGGATCAGCGAGACGATGATAAAAAAGGGAGCAGAGCTGGGCGGAGACAAGACCCTTGTTGTCACATTGGTTCTCTTTGTAGTGGCATCCCTGCTTTTCACAACTGTTAACGGGCTGGGGACCGTTATCATGGTGGGTACGATTGTGGTGCCGATTCTGGTATCCGTCGGCGCGGATAAGTTTACAGCCACTGCGGCTATGCTGTTCGCCTATTGTGTGGGAAATAACGTGAATCTGTCCAATGTGAACTCCATCGCGGCAGTGATCGGAGCCGAATTTGACGATGTATTCAGGATTCTGTTTATTTGCGCGGTCTGTGCATTTATATCCGGTATCATTTTCTTCTGCTGGCGTTATCGGAAAATGGGCAGAAAATACGCCTTTTCGGCTGTAGTAGGAGAAGAAGACAGCATTTACCAGATTAAAGGCGTGACAGGAGGCCTGGCTATGCTGACACCTCTCATTCCGCTGGTGCTGGTTATCGGCTTTAAATTCCCGTTAATCGCGTCATTTTTAGTTTCAATCGTGTGGGCATGTCTGTTTACCAGCGTAAAAGCGGGCTGGAAACGCACTATGAATATGCTGACAAAGGCATTGTTTGACGGCTTTTCTGCGGCGGCTCCATCTGCAACCCTGATGATCGGCATTGGTATGCTGCTTCAGGCCATCGGACAGCCCACTGTAAAAGAAGCTCTGACACCGATTATGATGGTGGTTACGCCCAGCGGCGTTGTTGGATTCATGATATTCTTTATCGTGCTGGCGCCTCTCTGCCTTTACCGCGGCCCGCTGAATCTCTGGGGACTGGGCGCAGGAATCGCTGCTCTCATGGTAGGCCTTAATGTACTGCCGTTAAATGCGGTGATGGGAGGATTCTGCGCGGTTTCCACCATGCAGCTTCTGTGCTGCCCGACGAATACCCATAATGTATGGGTGACAAGTTATACCGGTGAAGAAGTGACCTCTGTTACAAAACGCCTCCTTCCCTGGGTATGGCCTGTGGTAATTATCGGCGTAGTTGCGACCGTAGTCCTTTATATGTAGTTTTTTCGATATCCGAATAAACTGGAGAGTAATTGAACAGAGCTGCGGCCGGGGCTGCCCTGCCGCAGCAGAGGATGCCGGGGAGGAATGGGCAAAAATGGGCCGGATCCTGACGGACAGACATTATCTATGGAAAGGATTTATCAGATATGAAAGTTAGAATTGGTATTGATGTAGGAGGGACTTTCACGGATGCGGCGCTGATCAATAACGATACCTTTGAACTGATCAGTACGGCCAAAGTGCCCACCAGCCACAACGCCCCGGCAGGTGTGGCGGAAGGCATTGTGCAGGTGCTGAAGGCGATCATGGAACAAAATCAGGTGAAGCCGGAGGATGTCATGTTCATATCCCATGGAACAACCCAGGCCACCAACGCCCTGCTGGAAGGGGATGTGGTGAAAGTAGGCATTGTGACCATAGGAAAAGGGATAGAAGGGGCGAAATCCAAAAGCGATACGAACATGGGAGCCATTCCTCTGACCGCTTCCAAATACCTGAATACGGAAAATGAATACGTAGAAGGGGATACCGGTCATTTTGTCCAGGACATTGCCCAGGCAGTGGTGAATTTAAAGGGAAAGGGCTGTCTGGCAATCGTAGCGTCGGAGGCATTCAGCGTGGACCATCCGGAAAATGAAGGGAAAGTGCTGGAGATCTGCGAAAAAGAGCGGATAGCCGCTACTGCGACCAACGAAATCTCAAAACTTTACGGTTTGAAGGTGAGAACCCGGACCGCGGTGGTCAATGCCAGCATCATGCCAAAGATGCTGGACGCCGCCAACATGACGGAGGGCAGCATTAAAAATGCGGGCATCAAAACGCCTCTCATGGTCATGCGCTGTGACGGCGGGGTTATGACGGTGGAAGAGGTTCGGAAAAGGCCGATTCTCACCATTTTATCCGGCCCAGCGGCTGGTGTGGCGGGAGCCCTGATGTATGAGAAGCTGACCAATGGAATCTTTTTGGAAGTGGGCGGCACCAGTACCGACATTTCCTGTGTCAAAGACGGCAAGGTAATGGTGAAATATGCAGAAGTGGGCGGCCATAAGACCTATCTGACCTCTCTGGATGTGAGGACCGTGGGCATTGGCGGCGGCAGCATGATCCAGATTGAGGATGGGAAAATCAAGGATGTGGGCCCAAGAAGCGTCCATATCGCCGGTCTGGCTTATGAAGTGTATTCAAACCGGGATGAAATCATTAATCCCGTTCTGTGCGCGGTTAAACCAAAAGAATCAGACCCGGATTACGCCTGTATCCAGTGTGAAAATGGAAAGAGATACGCTTTGTCCCTGGCAGGAGCGGCAAATCTGGCCGGTTATGTGGCGGAAGGGGATTACGCCTTCGGAGATTTGGAAGCAGCTAAAAGGGCATGGAAACCTTTGGCGGATAATATGGGACTGACCGTGGAAGAGGCGGCAAAAGAAGCGCTCCGCCTGTCGGCCGTTAAAAACAGCCGGGTGGTGGAAGCCCTTCTGAACGATTATAATATGGACCGCAGGACCACTTTGCTGGTAGGCGGGGGCGGCGGAGCTTCCGCAGTTGTGCCTCATTTGGCTGAAACCATGTCTTTAAAGCATAAAAATGCCAAAAACGCGCCTGTCATTTCCACCATCGGAGTGGCTTTAGCCATGATCCGGGACATGGTTGAACGGACCATTTCCAACCCTACGGAACAGGATATCCTGTCAGTGCGCCGGGAAGCGGAGGAGCGTGCCATCCAATCAGGCGCCTCCCCTGAAACGGTGGAAGTGTCCGTGGAAGTGGATACCACCCAGAACCTGGTGCGGGCCATTGCCATAGGCACGACGGAAATGCGTTCGAAAGATTTGACAAAACGCCGCCTCTCAGAAGAGGAAATCCGTAAAAAGGTGGCGGAGAACATGGATGTGCCGGAAACACAAATTTTCACGGCCGCATCCAATGGGATGATCTATGCCATGCAGTATAAGATCGAGAAGAAGAAACTGTTCGGACTGTTCCGTGAGGTGACAAAACCCACATCCATCGTGGATGAAGAAGGCGTGATCCGCCTGCAGAAACGGGACGGCAAAATCCATGTCTGCAGCGGGGCCAATTGGGAAAGCGTGCTCATGAGATCCATGGAAGAACTTACGGAATACAATGACGGCGGCAAGACCCTGCCCAATGTCTACATGATTTTCGGCAAGCGGATTATCGATTTGTCGGGGCTGGCGGATGAAGAGCATGTAAAATCTTTAGCTGGAATCGAGCTGGCGTCTGTCCGGGAGGACGATAACATGATAATTCTCTGTTCGGCCAGAACGGACTGAGTTTCTAACCTGAAATGGGTCTGTTTGGACGGGATGGACTGAGTTTCTAACCTGAAAGGTGCCTGTCCGGTCGTAACGGACTGAGTTTAAACAAAAAAGGAGTTGGCGATGAAGGAATTTCCCTTCCCTGATAAAGAAAACAGCATGAATGATCTCAGGCAGGACTATGTTTTCCCCAAAATAGAGGAAGAACGGGTGGACGGGATATTTGCGGATGCCTGGAATGTGGGGGAAACGCAGGCCAGATTATTCCTGGAAACACACCATAATGACGGAAAACTGGATATGCTGGACATTTTACAAAAAAGCGGCGTTAAGGTGGTTTATAAGGAAATGGATTACGTGCTGGGAAAGCGCAGATATTTCTGCGAGTATCTGTCGGGAAAGGACCTTTTGAAGATTTATACGAAGTCAGTGGCCCTTTGGTGTGAAAATAATGGCTTTTCGTATGAGGAAGGGCTGAATGTAATTCTTTGCCATGAGTATTTTCATTATCTGGAATGTCATAAAATCGGCATGACTTCCCGCAGATATCAGGTGCCGATCCTGAAAATAGGCCCGATAAAGCTTGGTAAAACCGGGGTTCCGTCCTTGAGTGAAATCGGCGCCAACGCATTTGCGGGAGTATGTTACAAATATCTGGTGGAAGAGGAAAGGCGTTAGTGTGAAAAATAATCCTGATGGCTTATTTTTCACACCCAAATTTGTGCCGGAGCCACAAATTTGAATCGCAGCTGGGAATCTGAAATTTTCAGCGCGCGCCTGCGCAACGCAAGATTTGCGTTAGCAATATTTGCGCATAAACTGCTCCGGCAAGGAGGAATTAGAATGCAGTATACAAAACAAATCAACCGGGAAATTAAAACAGATGTGCTGGTAATTGGGGGAGGTTCGGCCGGTTTCGGAGCGGCTGTGGCATCGGCCAGAAACGGAGCGGAAACCCTTCTCATTGAACGGGCGCAGATGATGGGCGGTATGGCTACCGCCGGATTGGTAGGGCCGTTTATGACCTGTTATGATGACGGGCCTACGGAACAGATTGTCAAAGGCATTTTTGATGAACTGTGCGTAAGAACGGAAGAGCGGGGCGGGGCAGTCCATCCGTCCAAGGTAGGGGGAATGACCCCTTACAGCTCCTATTATGTGAGAAGCCATTGCCATGTGACGCCATTTTTATCGGAAACCCTGGAAATCGTGATGGAAGAGATGGTAATAGAGGCGGGAGCGAAGATTCTGTACAATGTCCAGATGTGCGATGTTCTGACTGACAACGGGACAATAACCGGCATTTTAGTTTCCATGAAAGAGGGCCTGACCCTGATCACTGCGAAAACGTATATCGACTGTACGGGAGATGCTGACGCGGCATATTATGCCGGCGCCGAGTGTGTGGCCGGAGATGAAAAAGACGGTGTGATGCAGCCTGTGACCCTGTTTTTCGAGGTGGGAAATATCGACCGGGATAAGTTCATAGGGGCGTTGGAAGAGAGAAAGGCCAATGGAGAACTGGGTATTCCGGGTGAAAACTGCTGGTCCTGGTACATAAAAGAAGCCAGGGCCAATGGGGACTGGGATATTGAGCGCAATGAAATCGGAAATTATGAACAGCCGGTAAAAGGGCGTTTTAAGATCAATACCACCAGAATTGCCCACATCGACGCCACCAATACGGAGCAGATCACGGCGGCCGTGATGGAAGGCCGGAAGCAGGTTCAGAAGGTGATGAAGTTTTTACAGAAGTACGTGCCGGGCTGCGAGGAAATCCAGCTTTTGCAGGTGGCTTCCACGTTGGGCGTCCGGGAAACGAGACATATCAAAGGACGTTATAAACTGACGGCTCAGGATATTATGGAAAGAAAGCATTTTGACGACGCTATATGCACGTTCGCCTATGCCATTGACATTCACAATTCAGAAGGCGGAGGCGCAACCTTCCAGCAGGTAAACGGATATTATACGATCCCGTTTGGCTGTCTGGTGCCGGAAAATGTGGGCAATCTGCTGGTGGCGGGACGCTGTATCAGCGGCACATCGGAAGCGGCTGCCAGTTACCGGGTCATTCCATGCTGTATCGCCACCGGGCAGGCCGCGGGAACGGCTGCCGCGCTGGCTTTGAAAGCGGGAAAACTACCGGGGGATGTGGATATCTCAGAACTGCGGAAGGTTTTAGTGGAGCAGGGCGCTGTGATAAAAGACTAAGATATTATGAAATCTCATTGTTATTGTTCACAGCCCACGCTGGCGGACCCGGCCTGGCGGCCGTGCCGCTTTGCGGGGCACCGTCTTCCGCCGTTTGAACTCATGGTTTCGGCCAGGACAACTCTAAGACCGGAAGGGGATAGAAATAAGGGGACCGATGACATTTATCGAGAAGTCCTGAAGGCCTTCTCGATTCAGGTCCTCTGAAAATCTGACTTTGAATGTCAGATTTTCCCCCTTATTTCTATCCCCTTCCAGTCTAAGAGTTGTGGATGGCCTGCAAAAATCGTTCAAACGGCGGAAGGCGGAGCCCCGCAAAGCGGCACGGCCGCCAGGCCTGGCCCGCAAGCGTGGGCTGTAAACAGTAGCGTCTCATTACATGACCTTAATCAGTTATCCAAATAATGGTTCACAGACCTTAATCAGTTATCCAAATAATGGTTGAGAAGTTCCCGTATTGATGATATACTAAAAAATAAGCTGTCTTTATTCTAAATTTGCGGAAGCGAACCGCAGTCATTTGGCCGTTTCGGCCCAATTATCCAAGTTAAGTAACAATTAGTTTTTGTAGTAGTTCAGAACTGTTACAGTTTTTTGATCTGTAAGTTTTTGGGATGATATTTCACGATTGAAGTCATCTCTGTTTTTGATTATAATAAAAGGAGAATACCAGATGGAAGAAAAACCATTACAATGGCACGCGGCATTTCAGGCGGCTTTGCAGTTTGAATTGATGGAAGACCGGGAGTTTTTGCAGTTTTTAAAGGAGTATAACCTGAGCGAGAAACCGCTTCAGATTGACACTCTGATCATTAAACTGGAGCCGGGAAGGAAGGTCAAAAAGAGCCTTGGGCGGATATTCAGACAGTATAATGTGGTGGAGTATAAAAGTCCCAGTGACTATTTAAGCGTTAATGATTTCTATAAAGTGATGGGATATGCCTGCCTGTATCAGTCGGATACAGAAAAGGTAATGGAGATACGGCCTGAGGATTTAACTGTAACACTGATAAGCAGCCACTATCCCAGAGAAATGATCCGCTATCTGGGCGGGCAGTATGGAATCACGGTAACCAGTGCCTATCCGGGCATCTATTATGTGGAAGGTCTTCTATTTCCCATACAGATACTCGTTACGAAGAATCTGTCAAAGGAAGAACATGTCTGGTTAAGCCGTTTGAGATGTGATTTAGAGATAAAGAAAGATATTGAGCCATTGGCAAGAGCGTATGAAGGAAAACAAAAAAATCCATTGTATGCAGCTGTGATGGATTTGATCATCCGGGCCAATCGAAAACAGTATGAGGAGGGAAAGAAAATGTGTGAAGCATTGAGGGAATTGTTTGCAGATGAACTGGAACAGGGAGTAAGGCATGGCGTTGAATTGGGGATGGAAAAAGGGATACAGGCAATGATTTTAGACAATATGGAAGAGGGCGTGACGGCAGAGCGGATATGTGAAAAACTTCAAAGAAGATTTGAGCTGACTCCGGAAAAGGCGAGAGAATATATTGATAAATATGGGACTGAAAAATGACGTTCCGTTTTATCTGCTTTAGTTACATCTGCAATTGGATTTCTGAAACCAGCGCATTTTTGGCGCCACCGCAAACGCTTGTTTTTACTGTCATACTACAAAAAGAATAAGCGGGTTTTCAGAATCATATTGCCCGCTTATCTTTGTCAAAACAGCCTTTTTCCGTCGGAAATGTCGATTCCTAAGGATTTTGCCAAGCTGGATTGCTTATATGGATTGATTTTTTCCACAATGCCGTTTCGTTTGAAGAAGGAGCCCGTATTTTTAAACCAAAAAGTCACATCCGCCTTCATGCACTGTTCCCGGATATCCAGAACCCAGTCATAATCGCATTCCCGGGCGTCCCGGCCTGTCTCACCGCCAACGGTAACATGGTCCACGCCGTGGAGATAGGCTGTCAAATCGATGGGCTCTAAAAGCGGCGCACAGCCAATAAAACGCCGTTTGAGCGGATAGGACAAGAATAGAGGAAGCCTGTAGTCGGCTGATTTCTGATTTTCAACCGTACATCCAAGGTTTACATTGTCATACCCTTCACCCCAGTCAGAAGGAAGCGATATGGGAAAACGGTCGATCCGCTTTGTCAGGATCAGAAAATCAATGTCTTTTCGTTCCCGGATCATAGCCCATGCATCCTTTCGCCATTCATCCGCTTCGGGGAGAAAAAAGTCGGTTGCAAAGCAGGTGGCAAGAATTTTGTTTCCCTTAATGTTGTATTCGCCTTTTGAATTTTTCCTGACAGGCCAATCAAATTTATCTGTTTTCACTATGGTGTTTTGACCATACCGCTTGGCATTAGGCCCGTAAAAATAACAATTTGTACAGCCTTCGCTGATTTTATAACATCCAGTCCATGGTTCCCAATTCATACAAACCTCCTTGTATTCTGCTGCAGTTACATCATGATAATCAAACATTTGGCTCAGTTTACATTCAGTTCTTTCTGCAGTTTCTCAAAAAGCAGCGATACATGATAACCGTCCGCAATCGCATGTGAGACCTGCACTGTAAAAGGGCACATATATTTTCCGTTGATATCCTCATATTTTCCCAGCGTAATCATCTTTATAATCTGCGTTTCCCCCAATTTAGAATTGGAGGAAAAATGTTCAAAATGCAGCCATGGAATACATGAAACATTGAAAATGTTGGGCGGCAGATCTCCCTGGGGAACGATTGTGTTGGAATCTGCATAATTTGCTACAGTTTTTTTATATTCCCTATCAAATTCAGAGTAACTTTCTTTCATATCTGCATAAAGTGTAAAAAATAATTTTGTCTTTTGGCTGAAGGAGGAGAAGGTGGGGACTATTTTTTCCCATGCAGCCAGCCGTCCTTCAACAATATCGTATTTGAAATTTTCAATGGTATTCACCACCTGATAGAGTTTAAACAATAGATAGGATTGAAAATTAACAGATTCGCCTTTACATTTTCTAACCGCAGATGTAACATCAATTTTTGCTGTAAACTCAATTGTAGTGCCTTTGCTCATAAAATAATGAAAATAGCCGGCCCTGTCAAATGTTTCTGTATCTATAAACCTATATGTTTCCATAATAAACCTCCATGCCGGAGCACTTTTTCAGACTCCTGTATTTTGACGTCCCATTAAACAGGTCTTTATTTTACTGTAAATCTGTAATATCTCCCCGTTGTGACAATTTCCCCGCCATTGCATTCATAAGGGACATCTTTCTCATAAGAAAACCCGAGTTTTTGAATGACATTTCCAGAAGCAGGATTTTCTATTGCATGGACAGCGATGCACTCCCGGATGTTCAAAATTTCCCGGGCATACTGCATCACCCGGCCCATCGCTTCTGAGGCATATCCCCTTCCCCAGAACTTTTTCCCCAGATTGTATGAAATATCCCAATTATCCTCTTCTTCATTAAAGTAAATCAGACAAGTTCCTATGACTTCCCATGTGTTTTTCAAAAGAATGATCCATCTGTACCACTTGCTGTTTTCTATATTGCCCAGTTCAAAGTCCACAAATTCTCTTGCATCTTCCAGATCCTCGCTGGCCTTCCAAAACATGTATCTTGAAACATCTTCATCCTGCATCCAGCAATTGAAGATATCATCCACATCGTCTGCATGAACATTTCTTAATATTAAACGTTCCGTTTCCAATTCAGGTGTAGGCATATTTTTTCCTCCATGCCGAAGCATTTTTGTCAATCCATTTTGTTAAATACGGCTGTCCGTTCCTTCATGGAAATTTTGCCAACCTGGTAGCCGTATTCAGTAAGCTCTTTTTTATACTTTAAGAAAGAGTGGTCAATTGGGATTCCTCTGCACCTTTCAATTGTCCCGGTTCATATAAACGCCGTTTAAATTACAAAATAAGTGATGATACCTGCGATTCCCACCATTAAAAATACAATACCTCCAATGCGCAGATTCAGCTTATATAAATCGGAAGGTTCGGCAGAAGAATCATTTTTCCAGCTTTCCGTGATCTGATAAAAGAGATCAGGAGCCGCAAGCATGAGGATTCCAAGGGCCAAAAGTACCAATCCGCCAATCAGCAGTTTCATTTAAATTCCTCCCCTCCATCAGGTCTGATCAGCAGGCTCTGTCTGTCAAAACTGACAGATTCTGCTTTAGTACCAGTCTAAAGTATCCGGCCTGACTTGTCAAATTACTTTCTGGCGGCATTCAGTTACTGGTCACAGCCCCTCAGGCGGACCCGGCTGCCCCTCCTTCCTGGCGTAACTTATTGAAATATCCCTGATAATAGGGTATACTGTAAAAGAATTTCGTGAAAGTGAGGAAACAATGAAGCAGACTTATAGAAAAGCCCTCTATTTCAGCATACCTGTTTTAGGTGTTCTTTTTTGTTTATGGTATATAAAGACAGCCACCTTTGACATTGTATACACAGATTATATCCGTTTGGTGAACAGCTATCTGCCGGATGTGTGGAACCCGGACAAGTTCTTTGTGCCGGATATTCTGACCCGGATTCCGGTCAACTATCTGGCCAGAATCATCAATGTGACGTTTTTTGGTTACCGGACTACCTTTGATATGGGGCTTGGGGCCCTGGGGCTGGGGCTGGCAGCCGTGGTATTTGCCTGCTACAGTTTACGGCGTTCGGTATCTGCCCCATGGTTTCTGATCATGATGGCGGTGATGTTCAGTCTGAATAAATGGGAGATGCTGACCAATGGCTCCGGCTGGGCGCATTTTCTGGCAATCGGATGCTTTTATTACCATTACATGGTCATTGACCGGGTATGGAGCGGGGAAGAAAAGAAGGCCGACCGGGCGCTGCTCATAATTCTGCCGTGGATCATTACCCTGGGAACCGCGGGCCCTTACTGCGCCATTTATTCCGTAACCCTCCTGCTCACCTATCTATGCCTGTATATTCTGGAATGGAAAGGGCGGAGAAAGAAAAAGGACAACCGGTATATTCTCTATTCCATCAGCGCACTGATACCGCTCCTTCTCTATATGTGGAGCAATTCCTATGCGGTGGAGGATCATGCGGATGCCGTTAACCTATCAATCGGAGAAGCTTTTGGTATGGATCCTGTGTTTCCGGTCCGTTTTTTGATTAAATCCTGTTCCTCCATGGTTTTCGGAGAGGAAGTTCTCAACAGCTGGATCAGACCGGAGCCGCCCAAGGCGCCTGTGCTGCCGGAGTGGACGGTTTATGCCCTGGGGATTGCAGTGATTGTCTGTTATTTATTTGCCCTTTGGCTGAATTTCCGTTACCGTATGTATGAGAAGACGGTTCTGCCCTGTATGCTTATAGCTGCGGGCGGCATGAACCATCTGCTGATCATGGTTTCCAGATGGATCTTTTTAAAGGATGAGTACGGCATGAGTTCCCGCTATGCCCTTCAATATCAGGTGGGGATTTTGGGCATTATACTGACCATAGCCCTATTATGGAAGAAGATAAACGGCAGCGCAGTGAAGGCGGCAGCAGCCCTTTGCTGTTTCATATTTTTGGCGGGAAATATATGTACCACATATAAAGAGATGAAAAAAGCGCCATACCGGGAAGAATACGGTGAGAGGATCGCAGCGGCGGCTTTGCAGTTTGAAACCCTCAGTGATGATGAACTGAAGAATGCTTTTGATTACAGAAAAAGCCGGGAAGACAGCGGGCAGAAGGTGAGAAGCGCTTTGGAGATTTTAAAAGAACAGAAATGGAATGTATTCAGGGAACAATAGATGAAGGAAAAGCCGTTCTGACGGAAGGAGAAAAACATATGAAAGTTGTTATTTTAGCCGGTGGCCTTGGTACCAGAATCAGTGAAGAGAGCCATTTAAAGCCCAAACCTATGATTGAAATCGGCGGTAAGCCCATTCTCTGGCATATTATGAAATATTATTCCCAGTTTGGTTTTCATGAATTTGTGATCTGCCTGGGATATAAACAATATGTGGTAAAAGAGTTTTTTGCGGATTATTTCCTTCACACCTCGGATGTGACCTTTGATCTGGCTAATAATAAGATGGAAGTCCACAATAACTATTCCGAACCGTGGAAAGTGACGCTGGTGGATACAGGGCTTCATACCATGACTGGCGGCAGAATCAAACGGATTAAAGAATATATTGGAAATGAACCATTTATGCTCACCTATGGGGACGGGGTTTCTACTGTTGATTTAAAGGCTCTGGAAGCATTTCACAGAAGCCATGGCAGGATCGCTACCATCACAACCGTAAATCTGGGGCAGATGAAGGGCGTGCTGGACATTGACGACGGCAATGTGATCCGGTCGTTCCGCGAAAAGGATGACAATGACGGCGCGCTGATCAACGGCGGATTTATGGTGATGAACCCGGAAGTGTTCGATTATCTGAAGGACGACGCCACCGTATTTGAACAGGAACCCATGCAGCGTCTGGCGGCGGAAGGCCAGTTGATGTCCTTCTACCACGAAGGCTTCTGGCAGTGTATGGACACCCAGAGAGAAATGATGAAATTAGAGAGCCTGTGGCAGACAGGAGAGGCTCCATGGAAGGTTTGGGAGAATTAAATGAAAGATTTTTATCAGGGAAAAAGAGTATTGGTAACGGGCCATACGGGATTTAAAGGTTCCTGGCTCATAAGAATGCTGACGCTGGCCGGAGCGGATGTGACCGGTTACGCGCTTGAGCCGCCCACCAGCCCATCGCTGTTTGCGGCGGCCGGGCTTGAGGACACGGTCCGTTCCGTGATCGGAGATATCAGGGACAGGGAACATTTAGCACGGGTATTTGAGGAAGTTCAGCCTGAAATCGTATTTCACCTGGCTGCCCAGCCCATTGTGAGGGATTCTTACAAAGATCCGGTTTACACCTATGAAACCAATGTGATGGGTACGGTCAATGTGCTGGAATGTGTGAGACAGAATCCCTGCGTCCGTTCATTTCTCAATGTGACCACAGATAAAGTTTATGAAAATAAGGAGTGGGAATACGGATACCGGGAATGCGACCCATTGGACGGTTATGACCCTTATTCCAACAGCAAGTCCTGTTCCGAACTGGTGACACACAGCTATAAGAAATCCTTTTTCGGGGACGGCCGATGCGCGATTTCCACTTCCCGGGCGGGAAATGTGATCGGAGGCGGCGATTTTGCCAATGACAGGATCATCCCGGACTGTATCAGGGCAGCAGCGGCAGGGCGGCAGATCGAAGTCAGGAATCCCCATTCCACAAGGCCGTACCAACTGGTGCTGGAACCGCTGTATGTATATATGATGATCGCGAAGTCCCAGTATGAGGATGGAAAATATCAGGGATACTATAATGTAGGGCCGGATGACTGCGACTGTGTGAACACAGGACGTTTGGTGGACATGTTCTGCGGGGCCTGGGGAGAAGGAACCGGCTGGACAGACCGTTTTGACGGCGGCCCTCATGAGGCCAATTTTCTGAAACTGGACTGCTCGAAACTTAAAACCGTATTTGGCTGGCATCCCCGTTATCATGTGGAAGAGGCTGTGGGGAAGACGGTGGAATGGTCAAAAGCCTATCTGGCCGGAGAGGACATGCTGGCGGTGATGGACCGGCAGATCAGCGAGTTTTGGAATGTGGACGAATAGAGAGATAAAGGACGGTGATTTTTGAA
Organism: Clostridium sp. MCC353; assembly: GCF_018785315.1. GTDB lineage: Bacteria > Bacillota > Clostridia > Lachnospirales > Lachnospiraceae > CHH4-2. The sequence goes on from NZ_WQPN01000031.1 coordinate 17,472, forward strand.
ACCGCCGGAACTCGTATTAGAAATTAATAATCGAAATCAACAGTAAAACCGCAATAGAAATCAGCAATAGAAATCAGCAATAAACCGCCGCTTCTGCGGCAGACTGAGAGGACATCTATGTTTGAAAACAAAACAGAACAGCAGGCCAGAGAAGAGATTTTAGAGTTAGTTGAGGCCTACTGCGAACAATTTCATAATAAGAAGAAACCCTTTGAGCCGGGCGACCGCATATCTTATGCGTCCAGAGTATATGATAAAGAAGAAATGACCAATTTAGTGGACAGCGCCCTGGAATTCTGGCTGACTTCAGGCAGATATACGGATCAGTTCGAAGCTGATCTGGCAGAATACCTGGGAGTGCGTTTCTGTTCCCTGGTAAATTCAGGATCGTCCGCCAACTTAAACGCGTTCATGGCCCTGACTTCCAATCTGCTCGGGGAACGTCAGGTAAAACGGGGGGATGAAGTGATCACCGTGGCGGCCGGATTTCCGACTACCGTGACCCCGCTCATCCAGTACGGCGCGGTTCCGGTATTTGTGGATGTGACAATCCCTCAATATAATATCGATGTAACAAAGCTGGAAGACGCGTATTCGGAGAAAACAAAGGCGGTGATGATCGCCCATACCCTGGGCAACCCCTTTGATCTTTCGGCTGTGAAGGCGTTCTGTGACAGGCATAACCTGTGGCTCATTGAAGATAACTGCGATGCCCTGGGCAGCCGTTATATGATTGACGGGGAGATGAAGTTTACAGGCACCATAGGAGACATCGGAACCTCCAGCTTTTACCCGCCTCACCATATGACCATGGGAGAAGGGGGAGCTGTGTATACCAACAATCCCCTGCTCCATAAAATTATCCGCTCTTTCCGTGACTGGGGACGCGACTGTGTCTGCCCGTCAGGCCGCGATAATATGTGCGGCCACCGGTTTGACCGCCAGTACGGCCAATTGCCGCTGGGATATGACCACAAGTACGTATATTCCCATTTTGGATATAATTTAAAGGCCACAGACCTTCAGGCGGCCATCGGCTGTGCGCAGATTAAGAAATTCCCATCCTTTGTGGAGCGGAGAAAAGCCAATTTTGCAAGGCTGAAAGAGGGCTTAAAAGGTACGGAAGATAAGCTGGTTCTGCCGGAAGCTTGTAAGAACTCAGATCCAAGCTGGTTCGGTTTCTTAATCACCTGCCGGGAAGGTGTTGATCGGGCGAAAGTGGTGAGTTATGTGGAAGGCCATGGAATACAGACCAGAATGCTGTTTGCCGGAAACCTGACCAAACATCCTTGTTTTGACCAGATGAGAGAGACCGGAAGCGGATACAGAATAGCCGGAAGCCTGGAAAATACGGACCGCATTATGGAAGATACCTTCTGGGTAGGAGTTTATCCGGGAATGAGCGATGAGATGATCGATTATATGGCAAAGACCATCAGGGAAGCAATCCGTTAAAAACGGAGGACATCAAGGAGCCTGAACACATGAGCGATAAAAAAAATGCCTGTAACCTCACCCAGGTTCATGAGGCAAATTTAAAAATATTAAAAGAAATCGACAGAATCTGCCGGAAATATAAAATCAAATATCTGATGGACGCCGGAACCCTGCTGGGGGCGGTGCGCCATCAGGGGTTTATTCCCTGGGACGACGATGCGGATGTGGCATTTACCAGGAATAATTATGACGCGTTCTGTAAGGTGGTGAAACGGGAACTGCCGGAAGGCATGACGTTTTTTGACTGCACCACACTGAAAGGCGGGAAAGCTTTTTATGATTTTACATCCAGAATCATGTATGACAAGAGCAGAACCCACGAGGACACCCCGGAAATGCAGTATTACGAAGGCACACTGAACCATCTGTGGGTGGATCTTTTCATCATCGATGAGCTGCCGGAAAATAAGATTTCATCGGCCCTGACCCTGTTCCTTCATAAAGCGGTATACGGGCTGGCCATGGGACACCGCTATAAGCTGGACTTTTGCAAATACGGCCCGATGTATAAAGTGTTTGTGGGAGGACTGGCCGCAGTGGGGAAACTGATTCCCATGAAGTTCATTTTTAAACTTCAGCACATGCTGGCGGTGAAGGATAAAAAGGGAAAAAGCAGGCTGCGGTATTACAGCAATTACCAGCCCGACTACCTGTATGTGACCCTGCAGAAAGAATGGTGTGAGGAAACCGTGGATCTGGAATTTGAAGATACCAAACTGATGGCGCCGAAAGAATGGCACCAGGTCCTGACCTGGATATACGGCGACTATACGAAACTGCCGCCGGTGGATCAGCGGGTTCCGTCCCATTCCAGCATGGAGATTGAAATCTATGGATAAGAAAATATCAGTAGTAGTATCGGTATATAATGAAGAACTGGCTTTAAATCAGTTTTATGAAGAGACTGTAAAAATTTTAGAACGCCTCACCTGGGATTATGAACTGATCTTTGTCAATGACGGAAGCCAGGATGACAGTTACCGGATCATGTGCGGACTGGCCGGGAGAAACCATAAGGTGAAGACCGTGGATTTCTCCAGGAATTTCGGCCATGAAGCGGCCATGATCGCGGGGATCGATTACAGCACCGGGGATGGGATTGTCTGTATGGACGCGGATCTTCAGCACCCGCCGGAATGCATTCCCCGGATCATTGAAAAGATGGACCAGGGATACCAGGTGATCAACATGGTGAGGACGAAAAACCAGTCCGCCGGATGGTTCAAGAACCTGGCGTCAGGCGCGTTCTATGATCTGATCAACATGGTTTCGGATGTGAAATTCGAAAAAAATGCATCTGACTTCTTTGCCGTCAGCAGAAATGTGGCAGATGTCCTGAAAAAGAATTACCGGGAAAAGGTTCGTTTCCTGCGGGGATATGTACAGAACCTGGGGTTTAAGAAGACCACGCTGGAGTATGAGGCACGGGTGAGGGTGGCGGGAGAGAGCAAGTACAGCATCCGCAAATTAATGCGTTTTTCCGTTAATACCATCATGTGTTTTTCCAATCTGCCGCTGAAACTGGGCATCTATGCCGGAGTGTTCGCCGCGGTTTTAGGTCTGGCTGTGCTGGTTTATACGGTTTATTCCTGGGCGTCAGTGGGCACACCGCCGGGATATGCCACCATGATCGTGCTGATCTGCTTTATGTTTGCCATATTATTTATTATAGTGGGAATCATAGGGGAATATATATCCATTTTATTTTCAGAATTGAAGGACAGGCCGATCTACATTGTGGAAGAAACTAAAAATATGGAATAGAAAAGGCAGGATGAACAAATCATTTATGATTGTGGTTCATCTTGCCTTTTAATTATCTTCTTTTTTATTGATTGAATACAGATAGTTGGCGTATGAGATCAAATGTTTACGGTTTTCTTTGTTAAGAGACAACGACAGGGATAGGAAATCTCCAATCGTCGTATGATTTACAAATGGCTTATTTAAATCAGGGATGTACTGCCGGTATTCAGTCTTACCCAGCAGATAATCCGTTGTCACTCCGTAATACTCAGCAAGCCTTACCAGATGGCGTGAAGGAAATTCGTGGGAGCCGGTTTCATAATTGGAATATGACTGCTGTGTAATTCCCAGTATATGTGCAACCTGCTTTTGTTTCAGTTCGCGCTCTTCTCTCAATTCACGTATAATATCAGTGCTGTTCTTCATAAGCATCACCTTTCATTTCGTATAAATAATTTACCATAGAATTATAATCAGCGAAAAATATACAAGTATTATATGGAGAAAAATAACGAAATACACTTAAATATTGTACGTAAAAAGACGTAAAACCCAAAAACAATGTATTAAAAAGATGCGGGATGCCATATCGCCCGAAAAAGATTCCGTATTCGAATAAACTATACGAAAAAAAGGAGAGAGTAAAATGCAGGTATACGAAGCGACAAAACTACGGATCAAAGAATTGTGCAGACAGAATCGTATGTCAGAATATAGGCTGATATACAGGGCCGGGATGCCGCCTTCGACCGTAAAAAGTATTATGAATGGGAAAAGCAAAAATCCGGGGATTACGAATATTAAGAAGATTGCGGAGGGATTCGGCATCAGCATCCGGGAATTTTATGATTCAGATTTATTTGATAATCTGGAAACATAGAATTGACAGCCAAAGGGGGATTCATTTCACAATTTCATTATAGTTTTATCACAATTTCATCACAAATAACTGGTAGGATATAAACATAAAAAGAGTAAAACAATTCAGTTATCAAGATGAAGGGGGATCATATTATGTACGATGAGAATAATAAGAATGAATTCAATCATATGAATCCTGATGAACATAAAGAAGTCCCGGAGAGGGAAGGAATCTTTGACGGGCAGGCAGCATATCAGGATGTGCAGCGGGAAAACAAAAAAGAAGAGCCGGAGACGGTCAATTTTGTACTTCAGGAACCGGATGGAGCGGAAACGGTAAATCTGGAAAAGAAGAGTGAACCGGCAGCGCGGTATGAGGACCCGCAGGCCGGAGTTCAGCGGACAGAATATCATCAGGAAGAGGTACAGCCGGCGGGAGGGCAGCAGTTTGGCCAGAATATGGGGGCAGGCCAGAGCAGCCGGACAGACCAAAGTTTTCAGCCAGGCCAGAGCAGTCAGTATAGCCAAAGCACGCAGCCAGGCCAGAGCAGTCAGTATAGCCAAAGCACGCAGCCAGGCCAGAGCGGTCAGTTTAGCCAAAGCACGCAGTCAGGCCAGAGCAGTCAGTATAGCCAAAGCACGCAGTCAGGCCAGGCCGGCCAGTATAACCAAAGTACGCAGACAGGCCAGAGCGGCCAGTATAGCGCAGGACGCCGTCCGGATCAGCAGGCGGATTATTACCGCCAGTCCCAGCAGAACCCCAATGGATATTACCAGAATCCATATGCATCCGGCCCGGTATACAGCCAGGTTCCGCCGCAGCCTAAAAAAACTAAGAAAAAACATTCGATGGCAGGCAGGATTGCAGGAATTACTGCGGCAGCTCTGCTATTTGGCACGGTATCAGGCGCTGCGATGGTTGGAATCAATGTGGTTTCAGACCGGTTTTTCCAGGAATCCGTTCCGGCGGAGACAGAGCCGGTTACAATAGGAAGGGCGGAAACAGAAGCGGAAGAGCCCAAGAAAGAAACCATTGCCCAGGCATCCCAGGCCATTGTCACTGACGTATCTGCTATCGTTGAACGGGCCATGCCTTCTGTTGTGGCAATCAACAATACCATGCTCTACCAGGCCAATACCTGGTTCGGTCCTACTCAGACTTACGAAGTTCCCAGCAGCGGTTCCGGCATCATTGTAGGCCAGAACGATGAAGAACTTTTAATTGTAACCAATAACCATGTGGTGGCGGATTCCAACAATCTGAGCGTGGTGCTTATCGATGACCAGAGTGTTGAAGCAACCATTAAAGGCACTGATGCGGATTCCGATTTGGCTGTGGTGGCAGTTCCGTTATCCTCCATTTCTGCGGAAACATTATCCCAGATTTCAGTGGCTAAGATCGGCGATTCCGACAGCCTGAAAGTGGGCCAGGGCGTAATCGCTATCGGTAATGCCCTCGGATACGGACAGTCGGTAACCGTGGGATATGTCAGCGCATTGAACCGGGAAGTCAAGACGGAAGAATCTTCCACAAGAACTCTTCTTCAGACGGATGCGGCCATCAATCCGGGCAACAGCGGCGGCGCGCTCCTCAACATGCAGGGTGAACTGATCGGCATCAACGCAGCCAAATATTCCTCAACAGAGGTGGAAGGCATGGGATATGCCATTCCCATTTCCCAGGCCACGGATATCATCAATGAACTGATGAACAGGAAAACCAGGAATGCGGTAGAAGAGAGCAAACAGGGATATCTGGGCATTCAGGGGAAGAATATAGACGAAACGGCTGCCAGAGAATTCGGAATGCCGAGAGGCGTTTATGTATATAAGATTTTAGACGACGGAGCCGCGGCCCAGTCCACCCTCCGTGAAAAAGATATCATCACCAAATTTGACGGCCAGAGCATCCGCTCCATGACGGATCTCCAGGATCTTCTGACTTATTACGAAGGCGGAGAAACCGTAACATTGACCGTTCAGTCCCTGGCTGACGGGCAGTATGCGGAACGCAGCGTGGACGTGACCCTTGGTTTCCGTCCCCAGGTTGGAACTTCCAAATAATGAGAAGCCGGACTTCTTGTACCGGAGAGAAAAATGTATTATAATGAACCCATGGCTTTTTAGCCGTGGGTTCTTTCTTTCATGCCCAGAGTGTGAAGCAAAGATGGCGGGAAACCATTTTCACAGCGGATGGACATCCGATAGTTCCTGACTGTTTTTGGACCGGGAAAATGAGCCGTCTGAATTGTTACTTAATTTACTTCAGGAAAAGGAGAAAAAAGTTTGGAAAATAAGGACAAAGATTTAGAAGAGAATAAAACTACAGCAGACGAAGACGATAATAACGATTATGAAAATATATGTTATGTATGCCGCCGCCCGGAGAGCAAGGCCGGAAAGATGATCACCATGCCGGGAGGCATGTGCCTGTGCAATGACTGCATGCAGAAGGCATTTGATTCGGTTACTAAGGGGAATTTCGACTTTTCGCAGATTCAGAACATGCCGTACATGAACATGAATCTGAACGATTTTACCAATGTCCCTGAGATGGCCATTCCCAATAAGCAGAAGATCAAGAAAAAAGCGGTTAAAGAAGCGCCTAAACTGACCATCAAGGATATTCCTGCCCCCCACGTGATCAAAAGGCGTCTGGACGAGTATGTGATTGGCCAGGAAAAGGCAAAAAAAGTGGTATCCGTGGCTGTTTATAACCATTATAAGCGTGTAATGCTGGAACGCCCGTCGGACCAGGGAAATGATGAGGACGTTGCCATTGAAAAATCCAATATCCTCATGATCGGGCCCACAGGGAGCGGAAAAACTTATCTGGTAAAAACCCTTGCCCGTCTGCTGGACGTGCCGTTAGCCATAGCGGACGCCACTTCATTGACTGAGGCGGGTTATATCGGTGATGACATCGAAAGCGTGGTCTCAAAACTTCTGGCCGCCGCTGATAACGACGTGGAACGGGCGGAACACGGAATCATTTTCATTGATGAAATCGATAAAATCGCCAAAAAGAAGAATACCAATACCCGTGATGTGAGCGGGGAATCAGTGCAGCAGGAACTCTTAAAACTTCTGGAAGGAAGCAAGGTAGAAGTGCCGGTAGGTTCCAATCAGAAGAATGCCCTGACTCCTATGACCACTGTGAACACGGATCACATTTTATTCATATGCGGAGGGGCATTCCCGGATTTGGAAGATATCATAAAAGAGCGTCTGACAAAAAAATCATCCATCGGTTTTGAGGCGGACTTAAAAGACCGGTTTGACAATGATCCGGATCTGCTGGGCCAGGTGACCAATGCGGATTTGAGGGCATTTGGAATGATTCCGGAATTTCTCGGCCGTCTGCCGATCACCGTGACCCTGAAAGGGCTGACCGTGCCCATGATGATGGAGATTCTGCGCAAGCCTAAAAATGCCATCTTAAAGCAGTACATAAAGCTGCTGTCCCTCGATGAGGTGAAGCTCATTTTTGAAGATGACGCACTGGAATGGATTGCCCAGGAAGCGATTAAACGGGAGACGGGTGCCAGAGCCCTCCGCGCCATCATTGAAGAGTTTATGCTGGATATCATGTATGAGATCCCCAAGGATCCCAATATAGGATCTGTGGTAATCACCAGATCCTACCTTGAGAAAAGCGGCGGCCCTATGATCGAAATGAGAGGCTGAGCCTATTCACGGAAACGCAGCAATGTATTGAACAGATCCAGCGTGCCATAGCCGAATTCTTTATTGGGATATGTGTACGCCGGATTTCTGGATGCCCCCCGCACCAGGTAGCTTTTGACTCCGGCCTGATACATGGACAGGGTCATGGAATTTTTCAGCCCCCATCCGAAAAGGACGGCTGCGGCCCCTGCCACATGGGCTGCGGCCACGGAGGTGCCGGTTCTCCGGGTCATAGGGAAGACCCTGCCGTCTTCGGTGTCTCTGCCCAGGCCAGGACCATAGACATCCACGCCAGGTGCAGCAAGTTCCGGTTTAATTCCTTCGTCTCGTGTAAAACCACGGCTGGAATGGATGTAGATGCTGCCGTTCTGGTGATTATATGCGGCAACGGTGATCGGGCTGGGGGAGTTGCCCGGGCCGGTAATTGTGGTGTCTGGATTGGAACGCAGGAATATGGTATCATCACTTATAAATCCATGGACTGGGAGCCACATATGGTATTGCCCTGTAATAAAAAGCGAGTTGTAAACACGGATTCTCCACAGGCCTGCGGCAGGCGTCTCGAACCGGATGAATACAAGCTGGCTGCCGGAACCCGCCTCTGACGTGACATAATTGACCGTGATCACAGTCTGTTCCAGAAGGAGATTGATCCGGGTTTCATTTCCGCGTATCACCGGTATGCGTTCGATTTGTTCACCGGTGGGAGAGATAAAGCCCACGGTGTAAAGTTCGGCCTCTCTTGCCCACAATTCAACGGTAAGTCCCCGTTCCCCTTCTGCAACCCGCAGTTCCACCTCTTCATAATTCTCATCTTCCATGATATTTCCCAGAAAATGATGACGGAATCCGGTTTCATTTCCGGCTGCAATGACGCTGGCAACCCCTCCGGTCACGCTGATTCTTCGAAAGAACAGCCCCAGCGGCGATGTCCCTGAGTGGCTTCCTGAATTGGTTCCAAGGCCGATCAGCAGAACCAATGGAGCGTTATTCAAGTAAGACAGGTTCAGCAGATAACGGATGCCGGTTAAGATGTCATTTTCCTGGTAAGCGACTGCATCTTCCCTGATTCCGAAAAAATCCCGTAAATATTTTTTTGCAGGTTTTAATTTGACGATTCCAAAACTGCAGGCAGGCGCGGCTCCTATAAAGCTTCCGTCTTCCGTCTCTCCACCGCCTGCGATTCCTGCCATAAAAGTCCCGTGGCCGTCGGTGTCCATGGATGGAACGATATCGAGGGGAGAAGTGGAGGAAAGCGCTTCATTGATCTGGGTTTCCGTAAACTCCTGACCGTAAAGCAGGGAAAAGTCAAACCCGAAAGACACTCCGCCGGGACCATTTTCAGGCAGCGTCTGATCCCATATTCCAAGGATTCTGGTCGTTCCGTCAGGATTCCTGAATATCGGGTTGGTATAATCAATCCCGGTATCGATGATTCCTATGATAACTCCTTCACCCAGAGAACCAAAATTCGGCTGCGCCTGGCTGGCCGTAATGCCGGACGCGTCCATGCTGGAGGTGTCTAAAAGAGAATATAGTTTTGGAATTGTATCATAAGAATATTTTTCTAAAGACAAGGGAAGAACATCCTGTAGGGGACGGTAAAGAACAAGCAGTTCACGGCTGATAAAATCAATGCATGGTGAATCGTATAAACGGTACAGTTCTTCCAATGGAAGGCTTGTGTGCTGATAGATAAAATCGGCATAATCTTCAGAGGTAATATCTGTACTACAGGGATCCATAGCGTCTCCGCAATTATAAATTTTCTCTAGTATTATATGCAGGTTTATAGTAAAATGTTAACAATAAGTGCAAGAAGAGCAGGAGGTATCAGAATGGTTTTTATCTATGTGGCGGGAATAATTTTTGTAATAGATCTTCTGTTAAAGGAATCGATCGAGAAACAGGATCCGGAGACATTTCCAAGGGAACTGGAGAAAAGCCAGGGCAAAATACTTCTTTACCGCAACCACAATGCAGGTTTTCCTTTTGGCTTTTTAGAAGAAAAACCTCAATTGGTGAAGAACATCCCCTTAATCATGACGTCGGCCCTGGCCGGAATCCTTCTCTGGCTCCTTCCTAAAAAGGGGCAGCTGCTGGAAAAGACAGCGCTGACCTTCGCAATCGGCGGAGCGCTCAGCAACCTGTACGACAGAATGGTGCGGGGCTACGTGATCGATTATTTCAGCATCCAGTGGAAAAATCTGAAAAAGGTGGTGTTCAACCTGGGAGATCTCTTCATCTTTGCGGGGGCGGCGCTTCTGCTGATCAGCGAGGTGATTCAGGCGGTGAAGGAAAAATCTTTATTTAGGTGAGGAAGTAACGCAGGAAAGCGGGACGAGGGGACGGACTGGATGTTTGGATGCGGACGGACCAAGGGGAATCCTTCGGGGATGAAAACCAGCTTCCAACCGTAAGTGAAACTAAGGCTTCAGGAATAGAAAAAGACGGTCCGATGCCCATTCACGGTAAACTCTTTATGGGACTTTACCGTTCAGTGGGCATCTCAGAAACTGATTCGGTTTTCAGTTTCTGCCCGTCTTTTTCTATTCCTGGAGCCTAACTTTCACTAACGGTTTCCAGATGGCTTTCATCCCCGAAGGATTCCCCTTGGTCCGTCCGCATCCAAACATCCAGTCCGCCCCCTCGTCCCGCTTTCCTGCTGGTGTTCTCTGGCTCAAGTAATTAAAAACAATTTTACGAATTGTAAGGAAATTTGACATCAACCCTCAAGGCATTTTCGAAAATGCCTTGAGGGTTAATGTTTACCGTTCAGTGGAACTTAGGTTTTCAGCATCACAGAAGGCGGGCAGAAACTGAAAACCGAATCAGTTTCTGAGATGCCCCTGAACGGTGAAGTCATGAGGAGTTCGCCGTGAATGGGCATCGGACCGCCTTCTGTGATGCTGAAAGCCTTAGTTCCACTTAACGGTTGGAATCAGATCCCTGGATCGGTTGTTTCCCCGGTTCCACTCCCGGCCTGGTTCTCCGCCATCCGCCCGCCCCGCTTTTCTGCGTAACTTCCGCGAATCAAATCCCGCCCGCCCCATTTACTTATGGTTGACAGAACGCCGTATATCATGTACAATCAGAAGCAAAATATTAAAAAACAGGAGTTGATTTTTTTGGATTCGAGTGACGTCAAACAGTTGCTTGCGATTATTATTTTACTATGTCTTTCCGCATTTTTTTCATCAGCAGAGACAGCGCTTACCACGGTGAACAGGATCCGTATCCGTACATTGGCAGAGGCCGGAGATAAAGCTGCGATTACCCTGACAAAGGTGATCGAGGACCAGGGTAAGATGCTGAGCGCAATTCTCATCGGTAACAATATTGTAAACCTGTCCGCATCTTCATTGGCGACAACCTTTACGATTCATGTTTTTGATAACAGGGCAGTTGGTATTGCAACCGGTATCTTAACATTAGTGATCCTTGTTTTTGGGGAGATCACGCCTAAAACATTATCCACCATTTATTCGGAAAAGATTGCATTGAAGTATGCGGGCGTTGTGTATGCATTGATGTATTTGTTAACGCCCGTTATTTTTGTTGTAAATAAATTATCTCTCGGTTTTTTGCTGCTTTTACGGATTAATCCCAATAAGAAACAGGATGCGATTACCGAAGATGAACTGAGAACTATAGTAGAAGTGAGCCATGAAGAAGGTGTCATTGAAACAGAAGAGAAGAAGATGATCACCAATGTGTTTGATTTTGGGGATTCTCTGGCCAAGGATATTATGGTGCCGAGAATTGATATGGTGTTCGTGGATGTAAAGATGACATACGACCAGCTTCTGGAACTGTATAAGGAAGAGCGTTTTACCCGTATGCCGGTTTATGAGGAAACGACGGACAATGTTATCGGCATTATTAATATGAAAGACCTGCTTCTTTTGGAAGACAAGGAGAACTTTTCTGTCCGGGACTACCTGCGCCAGCCTCTCTATACCTATGAATTTAAGAAGACGGCAGAGCTTATGGTGGAGATGCGCCAGACATTTAATAATATCGTGATCGTGCTGGATGAATACGGGGCCACGGCAGGTCTTATCACGCTGGAAGATATGCTGGAAGAGATCGTGGGCGAAATCCGTGACGAATACGACGAAGACGAAGAAGAGAGCCTGATCCAACTGTCTCCGGGAGAATACCTGGTGGAAGGTTCCATGAAGCTGGACGATTTGAATGATCTTCTGGAATTGGAACTGGAATCGGATGACTATGATTCCATCGGAGGTTTGGTGATAGGGCTTTTAGACCATCTGCCTGACGAGGGCGAAGAAGTAACCCATGAAGGGGTGCGTCTGGTTGTAGAAAAGGTGGAGAAAAACAGGATCGATACCATACACATGTATATACTGGAGCCGGAAGAACAGGCGGAAGACAACAAAAGCGCCTGACAGCACAGAATTCCGTTTTCCTGTCATCCATGAGGACAGCAGAAAAACGGAGTACAGGCCGTGGGACGTGCGGATGGCAGGAATGGACTTTTAAACATGCCTCAGCTCATCATGCCGCCGACTGTGCCGCTCAATGCGCAGATGGCCAGTGTGGTCCCGATCTGTGTGATGTTTCCGTTCAAACCTTTTCCCATTACCATGGACACCAGAAACAGAACCAGAAAATACAGGGCGCCCAGTATAAACCCCCAGAAAAAGCGGCGCTGCCGGATACCTTTTCCCATCAGAAATCCGCCGAACAGACAGGTGATGATATAGATGGCGTTGACGGCGATAACCACCTGGCTTTCCTTTAGACGCAGCTTGTATAGGGCGAATGCGGAGACAACGAGAAGGATGCCTGTCAGCAGATAGGAAAAAAGAAGGGATCTGAGTACCACTTTCATTTTTGAGTTTGCCATTTGTGAACTCCTTTATCAGATTTCTATGCTTCAATATATTCTTTCGGGCATTGAGATATGTCCCAAGTTACCTAAAAAACTTGCGCTTGGGAAGAACATGTGATATAATTTTCAGGACTTCAAACAATTCGCGGGGCGAATTGAATAAATCAGGAGGGTGATAGATATGAAACATGTAAAAACATTAAGCAAAAACACATTGAAAGATACAATGAAAAAGGGCGGATGCGGTGAATGCCAGACTTCCTGCCAGTCAGCCTGCAAAACATCTTGCACAGTAGGAAACCAGAGCTGCGAGAACGCCGACAGATAATTGCTGTCTGGGATTTTGCAGTTTACATAAGGTGACCGGGAAGTAATAAGATAAGGCAGATAAGATATGACCCCTATGGTCGGCCAGATCGTAGGGGTCTTTCGCTTGTTTTTCTATGTATAAATTCCAATCAGAGATTGGGCACTAGACAAGGAGAATATTTGTGATCCATCAGTATAAAAATAACGGCTACAACATCGTGCTGGATGTGAACAGCGGTTCCGTCCATGTTGTAGATGACGCGGTATATGATGCCATAGAAGCGGCATCGTCCATTATGCCGGAGCTGGATAAAGCCCAGGAACTGCCGGGAAACGTGATTTCAGCGGTCAAAGAAGCTCTTGGCGGACGGTATGAGGAAACATTAATTCAGGAGAGCCTGGATGATATTCAGGAATTAATTGATGCAGAGGAACTGTTTACAAAAGATGTATATCAGACCTATGTGACTGATTTTAAGAAAAGGGAGACTGTGGTCAAGGCTTTATGCCTGCACATTGCCCATGACTGTAATCTGGCCTGCAGGTACTGCTTCGCGGAAGAAGGCGAGTACCATGGACGCAGGGCGCTTATGAGTTTTGAGGTGGGAAGGAAGGCTTTGGACTTCCTGATTGCCAATTCCGGCAGCCGCAGAAACTTGGAAGTGGACTTTTTTGGTGGCGAACCGCTGATGAACTGGGAAGTTGTTAAGCAGTTGGTGGAATACGGACGCTCAAAAGAGGAAGAATATAATAAGAGGTTCCGTTTTACCCTGACAACCAATGGCATTTTGCTGGATGACGAGGTGATGGAATTCTGCAACAGGGAGATGAGCAATGTGGTGCTCAGCCTGGATGGCAGAAGGGAGATCAATGACCTGATGCGTCCGTCCAGAAATGGCAAGGGCAGTTATGATATCATCGTCCCTAAATTCCAGAAGTTTGCGGAGAGCCGCAAACAGATGAATTATTATGTGAGGGGGACATTTACCCGCAATAACCTGGATTTCTCTCAGGACGTGATTCATTTCGCAGACCTGGGATTTAAACAGATGTCCATTGAACCGGTTGTTTCCCTGCCGGAAGAGCCGTATTCCATCCGGGAAGAAGATCTGCCTAAGATCATGGAAGAATACGATAAGCTTGCGGTGGAGTACATTAAGAGGAAAAAAGAAGGAAGAGGGTTTAATTTCTTCCATTTCATGATAGACCTGCAGCAGGGGCCGTGTGTGGCCAAGCGGCTGGCAGGATGCGGATCGGGTACGGAATACCTGGCCGTAACGCCGTGGGGAGATTTGTATCCCTGCCATCAGTTTGTTGGCGAGGAAGGATATCTCCTGGGCAATGTGGATACCGGAATTACCAATACTGCGGTCAGGGATGAATTTAAGCTCTGCAACGTGTATGCAAAGGATAAATGCAGGGACTGTTTTGCCAGATTTTACTGCAGCGGAGGCTGCGCGGCCAATTCCTTTAAATTCCACGGTTCCATTACCGATGCGTATGAGATCGGATGCGAGATGCAGAAGAAGCGGATTGAGTGCGCGATTATGATTAAAGCGGCATTAGCCGACGAATAGAAAGAGGAGAACAAAATCATGAAGAACAACAAAGGAAAAGGCCTGATTGGCCTGCTGATTCTGTTGATTGCCATTGGCGTGTTCGGATTTTTTGGTTATGATACCATGGACGATATCAAACTTGGTCTGGACCTGGCCGGCGGCGTCAGCATCACGTATCAGGCTGTTGATCCGGACCCGAGCGCGGAGAGTATGTCGGATACGATTTACAAGCTGCAGCAGAGGGTACAGAACTACAGTACAGAGGCTGAAGTTTATCAGGAAGGCAGTAACCGTATTAACATCGATATTCCGGGAGTATCGGATGCCAATGCTATTTTGGAGGAACTGGGTAAACCGGGCTCCCTCATTTTCACGGATGAAAATGGGCAGCAGTTATTGACCGGAGACCAGGTGGCCTCTGCAAAAGCAGTAGTCGGAGAGCAGAACGGCGTTAGGAAATATATGGTCAGCCTGACCTTTACACCGGAAGGCACCAAGGCATTTGCGGATGCGACCACTGCCAATGTGGGCAAGAGAATTGCCATTATATATGATGGAAAAGTTTATTCCAATCCGGTGGTGCGTGAGGCAATTACCGGAGGCGAATGCCAGATTGACGGTATGGTTGATTATGAAGAAGCCGAGAACCTGGCAGCGACCATCCGTATCGGTTCCCTGTCTCTGGAACTGGAAGAACTGCGTTCCAACGTAGTTGGCGCAAAATTAGGACAGGAAGCCATTTCCACCAGCTTGAAAGCAGGCGCTATCGGATTCGCGATTGTTGCGGTGTTTATGATTATTGTGTACCTGGTTCCAGGTCTTGCGGCCGTATTGGCGCTTTGCCTGTATGTTGGCGTTATTTTGATTACGCTGGCGGCATTTGAAATAACCCTCACCCTTCCGGGTATTGCAGGTATTGTGCTTTCGATCGGTATGGCGGTGGATGCCAACGTCATCATTTTCACCCGTATTAAAGAAGAGATCGGGCTTGGAAAAACGGTTCATTCAGCGATTAAGACAGGTTTCAATAAAGCTCTTTCCGCGATCATCGACGGCAATGTTACCACTTTAATTGCTGCGGTGGTGCTGTTCTGGAGAGGTTCAGGAAGTGTGAAAGGATTTGCGGCAACGCTGGCAATGGGTATTGTACTGTCCATGATCACCGCGTTGTTCATTACTAAATTTGCTTTATACGGCTTATATGAAATTGGATTCCAGAATCCTAAGTTCTACGGAATCAAAAAGGATACCAAGATAATCGATTTCCTTGGCAAGAAAAAACTCTGTTTTGCGATTTCGCTCATCATGGTGCTGGCAGGATTTGTATTCATGGGAGTGAATATGGGTTCGGTCGGAGCGCCGTTTAACTACAGCATGGAATTTAAGGGCGGAACTTCAACAAACGTAACATTTAATGAAGATTTGTCCCTGAATGATATCTCTACAAAGGTAGTTCCGCTGGTTTCTGAGGTGACAGGCGATCCGGAAGTCCAGACCCAGAAGGTTGCGGGAACCAATGAAGTGATTATTAAAACAAAGACGTTATCTGTAGAACAGCGTCAGGCCCTCAGCGAATCCATGGTTAAGAATTTCGGCGTGGAAGCTGAGAAGATTACAGCGGAAAGCATTTCCGGCGCGGTCAGCAATGAGATGAAGAGAGATGCTGCTGTTGCGGTTGTTATCGCTACGATCTGCATGCTGATCTATATCTGGTTCCGGTTTAAAGACATCAAGTTTGCGGCCAGCGCGGTTTTAGCCCTTCTCCATGATGTGCTGGTGGTTATCACCTTCTATGCGGCGGCAAAATGGTCGGTTGGCTCCACATTTATCGCTTGTATGCTGACCATCGTGGGTTATTCCATCAACGCTACGATCGTTATTTTCGACCGTATCCGAGAGAATATGGCTGCCAAGACCAATAAGCAGACCTTGGCTGAAGTAGTGAATCTGAGTATTACACAGACATTTACAAGAAGTATCAATACTTCTTTAACCACCTTTATCATGGTATTTGTATTGTTCCTGTTAGGAGTTTCTTCGATCCGTGAATTTGCACTTCCGCTGATGGTGGGTATTGTCTGCGGTACTTACTCATCCGTTTGCGTAACCGGTGCTCTGTGGTATGTCATGACAATGGCAAAGCAGAAGAAAAAAGAAATCTAATAGACGGGATGAACGATGGAATATAAAATCATAGCGAGAGATGGACGTGCCAAAAGCGCGGAGATGAAAACCGTGCATGGTACGGTCCAGACTCCTGTGTTCATGAATGTGGGTACCGTTGCCGCCATAAAGGGAGCGGTATCTACTGATGATTTAAAAGGGATTCATACTCAGATTGAGCTGTCCAATACCTATCATCTGCATGTGCGCACAGGAGATCAATTAATTAAAAAGTTCGGCGGCCTTCATAAGTTCATGAACTGGGACAGGCCGATTCTTACGGATTCAGGCGGATTTCAGGTATTTTCTCTGGCCGGATTGAGAAAGATAAAAGAAGAAGGGGTTCATTTCAACTCCCATATTGATGGAAGGAAAATCTTCATGGGGCCGGAAGAGAGCATGCAGATCCAATCGAATTTGGGATCTACCATAGCTATGGCTTTCGATGAGTGCCCGCCCAGCCATGCGGACTATGAATATATCAAAAAGTCTGTAGACCGGACTACCCGGTGGCTGAAACGGTGCAGGGCGGAGATGGACCGTTTGAATTCCCTTCCGGATACCATCAACAGGCAGCAGCTCTTGTTTGGAATCAACCAGGGCGGCGTTGTGGATGAAATCCGTATCGAACATGCCAAAACCATTGCGGCCATGGATCTGGACGGCTATGCGGTAGGCGGTCTGGCTGTCGGCGAAAGCCATGAGGAAATGTATCATATTCTGGATGTGACGGTTCCCCATCTGCCTTCGGATAAGCCCACCTATCTGATGGGGGTTGGAACACCGGCCAACATACTGGAAGGGGTGGACAGAGGGGTTGATTTCTTCGACTGTGTATATCCCAGCAGGAACGGGCGCCATGGACATGTTTATACCAATCATGGAAAGCTGAACCTGTTTAACCAGCAGTATGAATTGGATCCGCGTCCGATTGAAGAAGGCTGTCAGTGTCCGGCGTGCCGGTCTTACAGCAGAGCTTACATCAGGCATCTGTTTAAAGCGAAGGAGATGCTGGGAATGCGATTATGCGTCTTGCATAATTTGTATTTTTATAATACAATGATGGAAGAGATTCGCGACGCGATCAGAGAACAGCGCTATGCGGAATACAAAGCCAAAAAACTGGCAGGCATGGCGGCAGGGCAAAGCGAAAAGTAATACCGGTTTTGCCATGAGAAGAGAGGAATACGCCGCCAGGCGGTTCTTATATTGAAGGAGGAAGTTTTTATGTTAACAGCATCAAACCTTATGAGCGGTCCTGGATTCTGGATTATGTATGCTATCTTAATTTTCGGACTCATGTATTTTATGGCGATCAGGCCACAGAAGAAAGAAAAGAAGAGAATGCAGGAACTTATGGCGAGTATTGCGGTGGGAGACAGCATTTTAACTACCAGCGGTTTCTACGGTGTGGTAATTGACATGACTGATGATACTGTGATCGTTGAATTCGGCAACAACAAGAACTGCCGTATTCCTATGCAGAAGCAGGCCATTGTACAGGTTGAAAAACCGGAACTTTAATGAATGAGAGCATTGCCAGGAATGGCAGTGCTTTTTTTTGCACATATGATCTGCTACAGGCGGTGAAGTTTCTGATACTGTTTAGGCGTCAAGCCTGTCCTCTGTTTAAAAATTCTGCTGAAATGGGCCTGGTTGGAATAGCCGGACAGGAATGCGGCTTCTTCCACCGTATGATTTTGATGAAGGAATTCTTTGGATTTTTCCAGACGGTAGCGTATGATATATTCACCAGGGGATTCCCGGCAGGTCTCATGGAATAGATGGTATAATGCCGTTTTGCTCAAAAGAAATCTGCGGCACAGGCTGTCAACGGTCAGCTCCTTCGCATAATTGCTGCTGATATAGGAGATGATGCGGTAAAAGGTTTTATGGTTTTCAGAGCCGGCCAGCAGAATCCCATGATATTCCCGGTATCTCCGGTTAATAAAAAGCAGGAGCTGGGCCAGCAGCAGTTTTTTTGACAATTCGCATCCATAAACCGTTCCGGGATCGGCGGTTTGGTAATGAAGCAGCTCTTCCAGATAGGCAGCCGCTTCTTTTTTTTGTTCGTCCGAGGCCAGGGGCAGGAGGTGAGGGGTATTGACGCCCCGGTAAATAAAGCATTCCTGCAAATCGGCATCAGAAGAGAAGCCGGAGAGGTATTCCGGTGAGAAAAAAAGCACATAACGGAAGCAGGGCTGGTTTTCGCTGGTCCGGAGACAGTGGAGATCCATGTGGTTCAGCAGCAGAAAACAGCCGGGAGGAACCACAAGCGTCTGGTTTTCCAGTTCGCAGATCAATTCATCGGTCAGTGAAAAAACGATTTCGAACTGGCTGTGGATATGGAATGGCTTTTTTGACGAAATGATATCGGACTTATATTTTATTGAAAAATCATCTTCGAGTATGGCGCTGTATTTTAATAATTCTTTTTTCATAGTTTCCTTTAAAACGGAGTGTTTACCTGGCCGTCAGTGTATTTGGATAAAAAACGCAAAAAAATTGATAGGAAATGCAAAGCAATTCATTTGCCCTTAGTATAACATGAGAGTATTGAAAATGAAAGGTAGTGAAAGATTCCTATGAATTACAGTGAAAAAGTGTACGAGTTATTGGAATTATTGGAAAATGGCCTGGTTGGGGAAATAGAAGAGGAGAAGGCGGAAAGGATTAAAAAGGCGCTGGATTATGAGCCGGTTGAAAAAATACCCCTGCGTGTGATCTACCCCAGCCGGCCGGGTTATGAACCGGCCGCGATGGAATGCATTCATCAGGATATGGACGCCATGATGTATAATGAACTGATCAAATGCCTTCCGGTCATCGAACTGCGGGACGACACGGTCCCTATGATCCGGGCCAATTACGGAACCGGAACGCTGCCTTCTCTGTTTGGAGCAAAATACAGGATCATGGGGAACAATATGCCCTGGGTGTCGCATCTGACCCAGGATGAAATAGACGGTTTTATCCGCAGCGGAATGCCGGATTTAAACGGGGGCCTGAGCAGGAGGGTGACCGCGACCCACGAACATTATCACAAACGCCTGGCGGAATTTCCAAAGTGCCAAAAATACATAAGGGTTTACCATGCGGATCTGCAGGGGCCCTTTGACGTCGCCCATCTTCTGTGGGGAAGTGATATCTATATGGAAATGTACGATGATCCGGACCGGGTAAAGGCATTTTTAAATGTGGTTACGGATACCTATATCGCCTATATGAAGCAGATTCTGAGTGAGACAAATGCCGAGACAGACGACGGGTTCCATTATCACTGGTCCAGCATCTATAAAGGCAGAATCACCCTCAGGGAGGACAGCAGCGTGAACCTGTCCCGTGAATTTTATGAGGAGTTTATAAAACCATGCAATGAAAGAATTGCGGATGCATTTGCTCCTATTACCATGCATTTTTGCGGAAGGGCGGATCAGTGGATACACAGTCTCATCGCAACCCGCAATATACAGGGGCTTAATTTTGGGTATATGCCGGGGAAATTTGATAATGAGTTTTTACGGTTTATCCATAAAGAATGCCGGGAAAAGGGAGTTGCCATTCAGGATTATAAATGCAATGAAGAGGAGTACCGGAAACTGGACAGGAGTATTTTTCAATCAGGCATTACATACGGTGTCAATGTGAAAAGTTATGAAGCAGCGTGCGGGATTGAAAAATCATACCACAGCGCCGGGATATGTGGTACAATTTAGGCTGAATGAATTTTAATAGAATGATTTTGCCTGATGGAGGTACCTGAATGATAAAAAATATTGTGTTTGATATGGGAAAAGTGCTGGTAGGATATGATTCGATGCGGGTGTGCAGACAGTTCATTGAGGAGGAAGAGGACCGTGAAACCGTATGTACGGCCGTATTCGTGTCGCCGGAATGGATTTTTCTGGATATGGGGGTGATATCTGAAAACGAGGCTTTGGATAGGATTTATAAGAGGCTGCCTAAAAGGCTTCATGAAAAGGCAAAGCTCTGCATGGATCACTGGCCGGATTACTGCATGTGGCCGGTGGAAGGCATGGAAGAACTGGTGAAAAGCCTGAAGGAGAGAGGATTTGGGATTTATCTCTGTTCAAACGCGTCCATGAGGCTTCCGCAGATATATAAAAAGGTGATTCCCGGAATCGGGTATTTTGACGGCGTCATTTTTTCGGCGGCGGAAAAGTGCATCAAGCCACAGCGGCAGATTTATGAGGCATTGTTTTCCAGGTTTGGCCTCAATCCCGCTGAATGCTTTTTTGTGGACGATTTGCAGCTCAATATCGATGGGGCCAGAGAATGCGGAATGGATGGATATTGTTTTGAGGACGGAGATGTTGAAAAACTGAGAGGTGTGTTATATGGACTGTAAGGATGGGACCAGGATCATTCCCACCACCGGGCGGAATAACTGCGGGGGACGGTGCGTCATCCTGGCCCATGTCAGGGATGGAAAAATCGTAAAACTGACTACGGATACGAAAGAGGCCGCAGGCTGCGGCGTGCCGCTCACCGCCTGTGCCCGGGGGCTGAATTATCATAAGACATTTTTGGGTGAAGACCGGCTCCGCTATCCCATGAAGCGGATTGGAGAAAGAGGGGAAGGGCGGTTTGAACGGATAACCTGGGACGAGGCGGTGGACATCATTTCCAAAGAATGGGTCCGCATACGGGATACCTATGGGCCCGGCTCCAGGTATGTGAATTACGCCACCGGGGTCAGCGCCCTGATGCGTGGAAATAAGCTGGCGAAAAGGCTTTTGAGCCTGGACGGCGGCTTTTTGGACTATTATAACTCTTACAGCACGGCGTGCATCAGGCAGGCTACGAACTTAATGTACGGGACCGGGGAGACGGGAAACAGCCTGGAGGATCTGCTGAACACGAATCTGATTATCCTGTGGGGGCATAATCCGGCTGAGACGAAGTTTGACAGCGGAACCATGCATTATCTGAAGAAAGCTGTAAAAAAGGGGATTCCGGTTGTGGGAGTGGACCCCAGGAAAAATGATACCATACGCCAATTGGGGGCCAAATGGATTCCGATCCGGCCTGCCACAGACAGCGCCATGATGGACGCCATGGCCTATGTGATTATGGAAGATGGCCTTCAGGATCAGGAGTTTCTGGACCGGTGCTGTCTGGGATTTGACCGCCTGCACATGCCGGAGGGAACCGATCCGTCGGAATGTTATCTTTCTTATCTGTACGGAGAAAAGGACGGCGTCAGGAAAACCCCGGAATGGGCGGAAGGGATAACGGGCGTTCCTGCGGATGTTATCCGCTCTCTGGCGGTCAGATATGCTTTGGCGAAACCGGCCGCGCTGCTCCAGGGGTATGGGGCCCAGCGCCATGCTTACGGGGAACAGAGCGCAAGAGGCGGGATTTTATTGGCGTGTATGACGGGAAATGTGGGGATTTCCGGTGGATGGGCCAGCGGAACCGCAGACTGTACCCGCCATAAAAACCCTGATTTCCCATCCCCGCCCAATCCCTATCAAAAGAAGATTCCGGTGTTTCTATGGACCGAGGCGGTGGAACGGGGCCGGGAGATGACAAAACTGGACGGTGTGACCGGAGGGGATAAGCTGGATTCGGATATTAAGATGATCATCAACCTGGCCGGAAACTGTCTGGTGAACCAGCACAGCGACATCAACAGGACCATAAAACTTTTAAAGGACAGGGAAAAATGTGAATTCATCCTATGCAGCGACCTCTTTATGACCTCCAGCGCCAAATTTGCGGATATCCTTCTGCCCGGCACCTCCATGTTTGAGGGGGAAAATATAACCATGCCCTGGCTGTACGGAGATTTCCTGGGGTTCAATAACCAGGTGATCCAGCCGCTGTATGAGAGCCGGTTTGAATACGACTGGCTGGCTGAGGTGGCAGGGAAAATAGGTCTGGGAGAGGCGTTCACAGAAGGGCGGACAGCCGGAGAATGGCTGGAGTATTTATATAATGACCTGCGTAAAACAGAAACGGAACTGCCGGATTACAAAACATTTAAAGAGGCGGGAATCTGCCGTTATAAAGACAATCCCAGGATCATCGCGTTTGAAGAGGAATGCAGGGATCCGGTAACATGCCCATTTCCTACGGAGAGCGGCAGAATCGAGATATTTTCTCCCAAAATATACAGGACAGAATACAAAGAGTTTGTCCCGGCAATACCCGGATATGTGGAGCCGCCGGAAGGACCGGCGGACCCTCTGGCTGAGAAGTATCCCATCCAATTGATCGGGTGGCACACGAAGAGGCGGTGCCACAGCATCCATGATAACAACAAAGACCTGCACAGGCTGGATCCCCAGACCCTGAGAATGCATCCGGCGGACGCGCTAAAACGGCAGATCGATGACGGGGACATGGTGCTGGTATGGAATGACCGGGGGAAAATACGGATTCCGGTAAAACTGACGGAAGATATCATGGAAGGGACTGCCGCCCTCTCTCAGGGAGCCTGGTACCAGCCGGATCAGGACGGTACCGATTTAGGCGGTTCCATCAATGTTCTGACATCCCAAAGGCCCACGGCTTATGCGAAAGGGAATCCGCAGCACACCAATCTGGTGGAGATCCGCAAGTTGACGTATTAAAATTAGGTGCTATAATGTATTTATGTATGTACAATGATTAGGGGATAAAGGGACAGAGACGTGGAAAATATAGTGAGAAAAGCATTAAATGAGAACTCGGAATACATAAAAACGGCCGCTAACATGGCCTGGCCTGCGGTGCTGGAATCATTTTTCGTGGCATTTGCAGGCATGGTGGATTCCCTGATGGTCAGCTCCATCGGGGCTTATGCGGTGGCTGCGGTAGGGCTGACTACCCAGCCTAAATTTATCGGCCTGGCATTTTTTATTGCCAACAATGTGGCGGTTTCAGCCATTGTGGCCCGGAGAAAGGGGCAGCAGGACAGGAAGAGCGCCAACCAGACCATGATGATTTCTCTCATGTATGTAGTCATTTTGGGAACGTTCATCAGCGCGGCCTGCGTGTATTTTGCGGACCCTATCATCAATTTGTGCGGGGCGGGACCGGATACTCATGAGAGCGCGGTGATCTACTTCCAGATTATCATGGGCGGCATGATGTTTAATATCATATCCTTAGCGATCAATGCGGCACAGCGGGGGTCAGGCAAGACGAAGATTGCCATGAAGACCAATGTGACGGCCAATGTGGTCAATATGATCGGCAATTACCTGCTGATCGGCGGCAATTTCGGATTTCCGGCGCTGGGAATCCGGGGCGCGGCCCTGGCCACTGTTTTCGGAACTTTCGTGGCCTGCTGTATGAGCATCGCTTCCATTTTGTCTAAAGACAGTTTTGTCAGCATTCCTTATATTATAAAAGAGAAAGTGAAGCCTACCATTGCGCCGCTGCGTAGCATGGTCAGAATCGGCTCCAATATTTTCATCGAACAGATTCTCATGAGGGTGGGCTTTATGTCGGTGGCCGTCATGACGGCAAAACTGGGAACCGACGCATTTGCAGCCCATCAGGTGGGCATGAACGTGATGAGCCTGTCCTTCTCCTTTGGGGATGGTATGCAGGTTGCGGCGGTGGCGCTGATCGGACAGAGCCTGGGGGAACAGAATCCGGAGATGGCTAAGTTATATGGAAAGATCTGCCAGAGGATGGGCAATGTGATTTCAGTGGTTTTATCCGTCTTTTACCTGCTCTGCGGGCATTTTCTGTTCAGCCTCTATTTTGAAGAGGAGCATATCATAGCCATGGGGGTTATGATCATGAAAGTTGTTATGGTCATCGTGCTGCTTCAGATCGCCCAGGTGATCTATATGGGATGCCTGAGGGGAGCCGGGGATGTGTTTTTTACCACCGTGGCCTCCACGATCAGCGTCACTTTGGTGCGGCCGCTGTTCTCCTACCTGTTCTGCTATGCCATGGGGATGGGGCTCATCGGAATCTGGCTGGGGATCGTATCGGACCAGTTCTGCCGTTTCCTGCTCACCACATGGAGATTTAAGTCGGGTGTGTGGACAAAGGTGAGAATTTGACGGGGCAGGGGAATCCGGCTTGGAATCATAAAACCCCGATATATATTTACCGCTTATCATAACGACAGGTTATGATGCTGATTCCAATCTTGTATATCATAATCGGCAAAAATCATATGGTAACAGTTGAAATCTCCTGGTAAATGCGATATTATGTAAAGAAACAATTGCGGCATAACCGCGAGAAATGAAGAATAAGGGAGACATTTGTATGGATTATAATGTTGTTACCATTCCAGGCGATGGGATCGGACCGGAAATTGTCCGGGAAGCCTGTAAGGTTTTAGACAAAGTGGGCCAGGTGTACGGCCATACATTTCATTATACCAAAGTGCTGATGGGAGGATGTTCCATTGACGCTTATGGAGTGCCTCTTACGGATGAGGCGTTGGAAACAGCGAAAAAGAGTGACGCGGTTTTGCTCGGCGCCGTGGGCGGCAATGTGGGCAATTCCAAGTGGTACGACGTGGCGCCAAACCTGAGACCTGAAGCAGGATTGTTAGCCATCCGCAAAGGTCTTAATTTATTTGCCAATATCCGTCCGGCCTATCTCTATAAAGAACTGGCCGAGGCGTGCCCGCTGAAGAAAGAGATCATCGGCGACGGTTTTGATATGGTGATCATGAGGGAGCTGACAGGGGGCATTTACTTCGGGGAACGTCATACGGAGGAAGTGGACGGTGTTTTGAAGGCCACAGATACCCTTACATATGATGAGAATGAGATCAGAAGAATTGCCGTTAAGGCTTTTGACATTGCCATGAAGCGCAGAAAACAGGTGATAAGCGTGGATAAGGCCAATGTGCTGGATTCTTCCAGGCTTTGGAGAAACGTGGTGGAAGAGGTGGCGAAGGATTATCCGGAAGTCACATTGAGCCATATGCTGGTGGACAACTGCGCCATGCAGCTTGTGATGAATCCGGGACAGTTTGACGTGGTGCTGACGGAAAATATGTTCGGGGACATTTTGTCGGATGAGGCCAGCATGATTACCGGCTCCATCGGTATGCTGTCGTCAGCCAGTTTAAATGAAAGCAAATTCGGTATGTACGAGCCGAGCCATGGTTCTGCTCCTGACATAGCGGGTAAAGATATAGCCAATCCCATTGCAACCATCCTTTCAGCGGCCATGATGCTCCGTTATTCCTTCGACCTTGACAAGGAGGCGGATGCCATCGAAGCGGCGGTGCAGAAGGTGCTGACAGAGGGTTACCGCACGGTGGATATCATGTCGGAAGGATGTGTTCAGACCGGCACCGTGAAGATGGGCGATCTGATTGCAGAGCGGATCGGATAGAGAAAATAGGAATGGAGGAAGCGTGGAAAATAAACCCGATGGATGATTTTCCACACCCAAATTTGTGCCGGAGCCACAAATTTGAATCGCAGCTGAGAATCTGAAATTCTCAGCGCGTGCCTCCGCAAAAACGCTCCGGCATGGAGGAATATGATGAAAAGTGATAATGTAAAATGTGGGATGCAGCAGGCGCCGCACCGTTCCTTATTTAATGCGTTAGGTATGACAAAGGAGGAGTTGGAAAAGCCTTTAGTGGGCATTGTCAGCTCCCATAATGAGATAGTTCCGGGACATATGAACCTGGATAAGATTGTGGAAGCGGTGAAGCTGGGGGTTGCCATGGCAGGCGGAACTCCGGTGGTATTTCCGGCAATCGCGGTATGCGACGGTATCGCCATGGGCCATATCGGAATGAAGTATTCCCTGGTGACCAGGGACCTGATCGCGGATTCCACGGAATGTATGGCTCTGGCCCATCAGTTTGACGCCCTGGTCATGGTTCCCAACTGCGATAAGAATGTTCCCGGACTTTTGATGGCTGCGGCCCGCGTTAATATACCCACAGTGTTCGTCAGCGGCGGCCCAATGTTAGCAGGCCATGTACACGGACAGAAAACCAGCCTTTCCAGCATGTTTGAGGCGGTGGGCTCCTACACGGCGGGCACTATGAGCGCGGAAGATGTGGAAGAATTTGAGAATAAGGCCTGTCCTACCTGCGGTTCCTGTTCGGGCATGTATACAGCCAACAGCATGAACTGCCTGACAGAGGTCCTGGGCATGGGATTACAGGGCAACGGAACCATTCCGGCTGTTTATTCCGAGCGGATCAAGCTGGCGAAACATGCGGGCATGGCGGTTATGGAGATGTACAGAAAGAATATCCGCCCCCGTGACATCATGACCAAAGAAGCGTTTATGAATGCCCTGACTATGGATATGGCGTTGGGATGCAGCACCAACAGCATGCTCCACCTTCCGGCGATTGCCCATGAAGCGGGCGTGGAGATCAATGTGGACATTGCCAATGAGATCAGTTCCAAGACGCCGAACCTGTGCCATCTGGCTCCGGCAGGCCATACATATATTGAAGAATTGAATGAAGCCGGCGGCATTTACGCCGTCATGAATGAGATCAGCAAACTGGGGCTTCTGAACCTGGACTGCATGACGGTGACAGGAAAGACCGTAGGGGAAAACATTAAAAACTGTGTGAATAAGAATCCGGACGTCATCCGCCCGGCAGATCACCCATATTCGGCAACGGGAGGAATCGCCGTCCTCCGGGGCAACTTAGCGCCTGATTCCTGTGTTGTGAAGCGTTCAGCAGTGGCGCCTGAGATGTTAAAGCATGAAGGGCCTGCCAGAGTGTTCGACTGTGAAGAGGACGCCATTGACGCCATTAAAGGCGGTAAGATTGTGGCGGGAGATGTGGTTGTGATCCGTTACGAGGGGCCAAAAGGCGGCCCGGGCATGAGGGAGATGCTGAATCCGACCTCAGCCATTGCGGGCATGGGTCTGGGCTCAACGGTAGCCCTGATTACCGACGGCCGTTTCAGCGGCGCTTCCAGAGGAGCTTCCATCGGCCATGTATCGCCGGAAGCTGCGGTGGGAGGCCCAATCGCCCTGGTGGAAGAGGGAGATATCATAGAGATCGATATCAATGCCAACACCATCAACATGAGAGTTTCCGAAGAAGAACTGGCTGCAAGAAAGGCCAAATGGCAGCCAAGAACCCCGCAGGTGACCACCGGCTATCTGAAACGCTATGCGAAACTGGTAACTTCGGCTGACCGGGGAGCTGTTTTAGAAGCGTAGGTTGTTTTAACAGGAGAAAGAACAAGGAGTAGGGAATATATGGCAAAATTGACAGGAGCAGATATAGTTATTGAGTGTTTAAAGGAACAAGGGGTGGACACCGTCTTCGGATATCCGGGCGGCACCATTCTGAACATATACGACGCCCTTTATAAGCACCAGGATGAGATCACGCATATATTGACTTCTCATGAACAGGGAGCGGCCCATGCGGCCGACGGTTATGCGAGAGCCACGGGAAAAGTCGGCGTATGTATGGCAACTTCAGGGCCTGGGGCAACGAATCTGGTAACCGGCATTGCGACGGCTTATATGGATTCCGTTCCGGTTGTGGCGATAACCTGCAATGTGGCGGTAAGCCTTCTGGGGCGCGACAGCTTTCAGGAAATCGATATTGCCGGCGTTACCATGCCGATTACAAAATACAATTTCATCGTAAAAGACATCACAAAACTGGCGGATACCGTGCGCCGCGCGTTTAAAATCGCCCAGTCCGGAAGGCCGGGCCCGGTGCTCATCGACATCACAAAAGATGTGACGGCCGGACTTTGTGAATATGAGTATAAAAAGCCGGAAGAGATCGTCCGCCAGACCGATTCCATTACGGAAGAGGATATGGAACGGGCTCTCGGCATGATCCGCAATTCCCAGAAGCCGTTTATCTTCGTCGGCGGAGGAGCTGTTCTTGCGGACGCATCCGACGAATTGAAGACATTTGCCCATAAGATCCAGGCGCCTGTCGCAGACAGCCTGATGGGAAAAGGGGCTTTTGACGGGACGGATGAATTATACACCGGCATGGTGGGAATGCACGGAACCAAAACTTCCAATTTCGGATTTACCGAGTGTGATCTTTTAATCGTGCTGGGGGCGCGTTTCAGTGACCGCGTTACGGGAAATGCTTCCAAGTTCGCCAAGAACGCCAAGATCCTGCAGATCGATGTGGATCCGGCGGAGATCAATAAAAATATCAGAACCCATGCCAGCATAGTAGGCGATTTGAAATCGGTTCTCAGAAAGCTGAACGCCCGCCTCGATCCGGTCAACCATGACGAATGGATCGGCCACATCGAACGGATGAAGGATATGTATCCGCTCCGTTACAATAAAGACGGTCTGACAGGGCCGGGAATTATTGAAACCATTTACGAGCTGACACAGGGCGACGCCATCATTACAACGGAAGTAGGCCAGCACCAGATGTGGGCGGCCCAGTACTATAAGTATAAAAAGCCCAGGACATTTTTGACGTCCGGCGGACTTGGCACCATGGGCTACGGCCTGGGAGCGTCTTTAGGCGCTAAGATGGGCTGCAGGGATAAAACCGTATTTAATATTGCTGGAGACGGCTGTTTCCGCATGAACATGAACGAAATTGCCACGGCGACCAGATACAATATTCCGATCATCCAGGTGGTAATCAACAACCATGTTCTCGGCATGGTGCGCCAGTGGCAGACCTTGTTCTATGGCAAGCGCTATTCACATACAGTATTAAATGACCAGGTGGATTTCGTGAAGCTGGCAGAGGCCATGGGAGCCAAAGCATATCTGGTGACGAAGAAGGAAGAGTTAAAACCGGCTCTCAAAGAGGCCATGGAGCTCAACATCCCGGTGGTGATCGAATGCCAGATCAACTGCGACGACAAAGTGTTCCCGATGGTATCCCCGGGAGCGCCGATCCAGGATGCATTTGATGAAACAGACCTGAAGATAAATTAATAGATATCCAGTGCGCGAAAGCGTGCTGGATTATGTTAATATAAAAACAATCTTATTTAGGAGGGAACGAAGATGAGTAGAGTGTACAACTTTTCAGCAGGGCCAGCGGTTCTGCCGGAGGAAGTTCTGAAAGAAGCAGCGGATGAAATGCTGGATTACCAGGGCACCGGAATGTCGGTTATGGAGATGAGCCACAGGTCAAAAGCCTTCGAAACCATTATTAATGAGGCGGAAGCCGACCTGAGAGAACTGATGAACATACCGGACAATTATAAGGTATTGTTTTTACAGGGCGGCGCCCATCTGCAGTTTTCCATGATTCCCATGAATTTAATGAAGAACAAAGTCGCTGATTATGTGATCACCGGACAGTGGGCAAAAAAAGCTTATCAGGAAGCTCAGAAATATGGTGAAGTCCATGCAGTGGCATCCAGCGCCGACAAGACATTCAGCTATATTCCGGACTGTTCCGATCTGCCGATTTCAGACAATGCGGATTATGTATACATCTGCGAAAACAACACGATCTATGGTACAAAGTTTAAAACCCTGCCCGACACAAAAGGCAAAACACTGGTAGCAGACGTTTCCTCCTGTTTCTTATCTGAGCCGGTTGACGTGACAAAATACGGACTTATTTACGGCGGCGTACAAAAGAATATCGGACCTGCAGGCGTTGTCATCGTGATCATCCGTGAAGACCTGATCACAGAAGACGTCCTTCCCGGAACGCCTACCATGATGCAGTACAAGACACATGCCGATGCGAAATCACTCTATAACACACCTCCGGCTTACGGCATCTACATCTGCGGAAAAGTGTTCAAGTGGTTAAAGAAGCGGGGCGGCCTTCAGGCTATGAAGGAATATAATGAAAAGAAAGCTAAAATCCTGTACGATTTCCTGGATACAAGCAAACTGTTTAAAGGGACTGTTGCTAAAGAAGACCGTTCTCTTATGAACGTGCCGTTTGTAACCGGCGACGATGAACTGGATGCCAAATTCATCAAAGAATCCAAAGCGGCCGGTTTTGAGAACTTAAAGGGCCACAGATCGGTAGGCGGAATGAGAGCCAGCATTTACAATGCGATGCCCATAGAAGGCGTGGAAGCGCTGGTTGCATTTATGAAGAAGTTTGAGGCGGAAAACGCGAAATAGAGAATGGCTGCCGGATATACGGCGGAATATGGAGGAAAGATATGAAAAAAATTCATTGCTTAAATGCCATTTCCAAATATGGCACAGATCTGCTGACCGGTGATTATGCTTTAACGGATAAGATGGAAGAGGCTGAGGGCGTATTGGTCCGCAGCGCGGCCATGCATGAGATGGAATTTTCCGATAACCTGCTGGCCATCGCCCGCGCCGGAGCCGGTGTAAACAACATCCCCCTCGCATCCTGTGCGGATCAGGGCATCGTTGTATTCAACACGCCGGGCGCCAACGCCAACGGCGTTAAGGAACTCGTAATCGCAGGCATGCTTTTAGCGTCCCGCGATGTGGTGGGCGGAATCGAATGGTGCCGTGGAATCAAAGAAGATCCGGATATCGCAAAAGCGGTTGAGAAGGGCAAAAAGGCATTCGCAGGCTCTGAGATCAAGGGCAAAAAGCTGGGGGTGATCGGCCTGGGAGCCATCGGCGCGGAAGTGGCCAATGCGGGAGCTTCCTTAGGTATGGAAGTATACGGATATGACCCGTTTATCTCCGTAAATGCCGCATGGATGCTGTCCAGGTCCGTAAAACACATCACATCCGTGGACACGATCTACAAAGAGTGTGACTACATAACCGTTCATGTACCGCTTTTGGACAATACGAGAGAAATGATCTGTAAATCCGTTCTGGACGAGATGAAAGACGGAGTGGTCATCCTCAACTTTGCCAGGGACCTTCTGGTAAATGACGACGATATGGCAGCGGCACTGGCTTCCGGCAAGGTGAAAAAATATGTAACCGATTTCCCGAATCCAAAATCAGCCAATATGGAAGGCGCCATTGTGATCCCTCATCTGGGAGCTTCTACGGAAGAATCCGAAGACAACTGTGCGGTTATGGCTGTAAAAGAGATGATGGATTACCTGGAGAACGGCAATATCCGGAATTCTGTCAACTATCCCAGCTGTGATATGGGCGTATGCAAATCCGCCGGCAGAATCGCGGTGCTTCATATGAATATTCCAAATATGATCGGACAGGTAACAGGAACTCTGGCAGCCGGAAACATCAACATTTCCGATATGACCAACAAGAGCCGTGACAAATATGCCTATACCCTTTTAGACCTGGAAAATGAGCCTGATCCCATCACCATCCAGAAACTGAACGCCATTAAAGGGGTATTAAGAGTGCGGGTGATCTGCTGATGGCTGTCGTTAAACCTTTTAAATGTATCAGGCCGGCAGCGGATAAAGCGGCGCAGGTGGCAGCCCTTCCTTACGATGTATACAATCGTAAGGAAGCCTGCCAGGCAGTGGCCGGAAATCCGCTGTCTTTTTTAAATATTGACCGGGCGGAGACCCAGTTTCCCGATGATGTGGATACTTATGACGAGCGGGTGTATGCAAAGGCCAGGGAGCTTCTGGAGGCCCGGATCGGGGACGGCACATTTATAGAAGAGGAAGAAAGCGCTTATTATATCTATGCTTTGACCATGGACGGGCGCTGTCAGGCGGGAATTGTGGCCTGTTCTTCCATTGATGACTACCAGAACGGAATCATCGAAAAACATGAAAACACCAGGGAGAGCAAAGAACTGGACCGTATCCGCCATATTGACGAGACCAATGCCCATACCGGACCGGTGTTTTTAGCATACCGGGCGGTTCCGGAGCTGGACCGGATTGTGGAACAGGTGATGTCCGGACCGGAACTCTATGATTTCACATCCTCAGACGGCGTCCGCCATCAGGTATGGAAGATCAGCCCCGGTGAAATGACCGTACAGACAGAGGAACTATTCGGACGCGTTCCCCGTACCTATATAGCAGACGGCCATCACCGGGCGGCATCTGCCGTAAAAGTGGGCCTAAAGCGGCGGGAAGAACATCCGGGTTATACGGGTGAGGAACCATTTAATTATTTCCTGACCGTGCTGTTTCCGGACGACCATTTGAACATCCTGCCGTATAACCGGGTGGTCCGCGACCTGAACGGTTTGACAAAAGAAGAGTTTTTCGATAAGATATCTCTTTCTTTCCGGGTGGAAAAAAAGGGCCCGAACGCCTATGAACCGGATGAAAAGAGAAAATACGGCATGTATCTGGATGGTGAATGGTACTGCCTGACAGCGAAAGAGGAGATCTTATCTGATGATCCGGTGGACGGGCTGGCCCCTTCCATCCTGCAGGATTATCTTTTGGCCCCTGTTCTCGGAATCGGTGATCCGAAAACGGACAGACGGATCAACTTTATCGGCGGAATCCGCGGAACCGCTGAATTGGAACGCCGCGTTTCGGAGGACATGGAGATTGCATTTGCCGTATATCCCGTGACAATCGGGGAACTGCTTCATGTGGCGGATGCAGGGCTTTTAATGCCCCCCAAATCCACCTGGTTTGAACCAAAACTGAGAAGCGGCCTGTTTATCCACAGATTATAAGAAACGGCTTCAAAGACAGAGAGGAATCAATCCCCGTTTGGCAGATATTTTAAGGTATCCGCCGGACGGGGAATTCTATTTTATAGGAAGATATATTCTCAGCGGGGAAGAATCCGCTGTAAATAATTATGTAAATCTTTAGATTCTTAATATTTTATAAATATTTGTGCAAAATTTAATTAAGGACCACAGGAAAATATTTCCATTTAGAAGTTTTGTACAAAAAACTTGACTATTAGTTAAAATATGGTATAATACAAACGTAATAAATGTAACAATTACGTAATAACTTGATACATAAACTTAATTAATAGGAGAGTTTTGTAATGAAAAAGAAAGCTTTATGCGCATTTGCAGCGCTGCTTATCTGTGGAACGATTGCATTTATATCCCCTGATACCGCCATGGCGGCTCAAACTGCGGAAGGAACCGCGTCAAGCGGCGGAGAATACATAGCAACGATTGATAAACTTGTTAATATTAACAAAGAGCATGGAAGCGAAGAAGTTTTATTACAGGCTCAGGTCGGTGAAAAGTATCAAGTTTTAGAAGATATGGGAGACGGCTGGCTGAAAGTTCAGGTAGGCGACCGGTATGGTTTTCTTCCCATAGATGACAATGCCACTGTTTCTTCCATGAGCGAAGAGGACAGGCAGGCTGCGGAGGCTTTGGCAGAGAGCCAGAGCAGCAAGCGTCAGCAGGTCGTTGACTTTGCGCTTCAGTTTTTAGGCGGCCGTTACTCTTATGGAGGAACCGATCCCCACACGGGAGTGGACTGTTCCGGATTTACCCGCTACGTGATGCAGCATGGCGCAGGAGTATCTCTTCCCCATTCATCAGGCGGACAAGCCGGTGCAGGAATCGGAATCAGCGCAGATCAGATGCGTCCCGGGGATTTGATCTGTTATGCCAGCGGCAGCAGAATCAACCATGTGGCGATGTACATTGGCAACGGCCAGATTGTACACGCTTCTACATATGAAACCGGCATCAAGATTTCCAATTGGAATTACCGCCAGCCGGCAAAGATTGTCAATGTTTTAGGTGATTAGGAATTTTTTTGGGATAAATAGGATAGGATAAAAAGGAAGTGCCCCTGGTTACAGGAAGGCACTTCCTTTTTGCATGAAAATATCGTATATTAAGTAAGGATGCCAAAAAGTTATGGCCGGATGTATGGAAATGAGGACGGTCAAAGAATGGGAGGCAGCCATTTTTAAAATGAAAGAGCAGCAGAATGGAGGCAGTATGGAGGAGCGTTTTAAGAGGGTGTCTGATTCCCAGACGGAACAGGCCTATATTGTGAGAGCCAGATATTTGAATTCATCAGGCCGTTTGTTCGGCGGAAGCCTGATGGCCTGGATCGATGAAACCGGGGCGATGGCGGCAAGGCGTCACTGCAATATGTCGGTTACAACAGTGGCGGTGGACAATCTGCAGTTTGTGGAGCCGGTGCTGCTGAGCCAGATCGTAGTGCTGGTAGCAAAGGTGACCCATGTGGGCAATAGTTCTATTGAGGTACGGGTGGATACTTATGTGGAAAATCTGGAAGGAATCCGCAGCAGGGTGAACCGGGCATATCTGGTCTATGTGGCGTTGAAAGATAATGTCCCGTCCCGCGTACCGAGGCTGATTGTGGAATCGGAATCGGAAAAAGCGGAGTGGGAGGCCGGTGAGCGGCGGGCGGTACTGCGCAAGTCCCGCAGACAAGAAGGGTATTAATCCCGTCTGCGTCATGGTTTCCGGTCCCCGTCTCCCCGCGGCCCAGGCCGGCTGACCGGCTCCGCGGGGAGACGGGGACCGGAAACCGTGACGCAGACGGAGTAACCGCATCTGAACTGTTCCTAAATAAAAAACAAAATTTACCTTGACACAATTTAGCAATGTGTATATAATAATTAGGCGTGCATAAACACGCGATGTTTTGGTGTGCAATTTTGGCATCATCAAAAAAGCTGAAACTTACAGCAACCAACAGACAATATCACAGGAGGTGAAAAGAATGCCAACATTTAACCAGTTAGTGAGAAAAGGAAGACAGACATCAGTTAAGAAGTCTACAGCACCGGCTCTGCAGAAGGGATACAACTCTTTACAGAAACGTGCCACAGATAGTTCTTCTCCTCAGAAGAGAGGTGTTTGTACCGCAGTTAAGACTGCTACACCTAAAAAACCTAACTCAGCTCTTAGAAAGATCGCCAGAGTTCGTCTTTCCAATGGTATCGAAGTAACAAGCTACATTCCAGGAGAGGGTCACAACCTTCAGGAGCATAGTGTTGTTCTGATCCGTGGTGGTAGGGTTAAAGACTTACCAGGTACCAGATACCACATTGTTAGAGGTACACTTGATACAGCAGGTGTTGCTAACAGAAAACAAGCTCGTTCCAAATACGGTGCTAAGAGACCTAAAGACAAAAAATAATTGAAAACCCACAGGGGAGACCGCTGTGAATTGTTCGGAAGAACGATGTTTTCAAATCTAGTATCACACATTTTGAATTAAATTCTAGTGCCGGATTGTTGATATTGGCCTGTGGTTGCAGGAAATAGATTAAGATAACCGAGCGCGAAACACGTAGTGAAATGTCGTGAGTACCTGAGATCTAATTCAAAGCTGAAAGGACTGGAAACAGAAACCGGACAGCCAATATTAAGGAGGGAAGTAACGTGCCACGTAAAGGACATACTCAGAAAAGAGACGTATTAGCAGATCCGCTTTACAATAACAAAGTTGTTACAAAGCTTGTTAACAACATCATGTTAGATGGTAAAAAGGGTGTTGCTCAGAAGATCGTATACGGAGCATTCGACCGTGTTGCAGAAAAGACCGGTAAAGAAGCGATTGAAGTATTCGAGGAAGCAATGAATAACATTATGCCGGTTCTTGAAGTTAAGGCAAAACGTATCGGCGGCGCAACCTATCAGGTGCCGATCGAAGTTAAGCCGGAGAGAAGACAGGCATTGGCTCTTCGCTGGATCACACTTTATTCTCGCAAGAGAGGTGAGAAAACCCAGGAAGAAAGATTAGCAAACGAAATTATGGACGCAGCTAACAACACTGGTGCTTCTGTAAAGAAGAAAGAAGACATGCATAAGATGGCAGAGGCTAATAAGGCATTTGCTCATTACAGATTCTAATAGGAGGAAAAAGCTTTGGCTGGAAGAGAATATCCGTTAGAGAGAACCAGAAATATTGGTATCATGGCTCATATCGATGCTGGTAAAACAACATTAACAGAGCGTATCCTTTATTACACTGGTGTTAACTATAAAATTGGTGATACTCATGAAGGTACTGCTACCATGGACTGGATGGAGCAGGAGCAGGAAAGAGGTATCACAATTACTTCAGCTGCTACTACCTGTCATTGGACACTGCAGGAAAACTGCAAGCCCAAAAAAGGTGCTCTGGAACACCGTATCAATATCATTGATACTCCAGGACACGTTGACTTTACAGTAGAAGTTGAGCGTTCTCTGCGTGTGCTTGACGGTGCTGTCGGCGTATTCTGTGCTAAGGGCGGTGTTGAACCACAGTCCGAAAACGTATGGCGTCAGGCTGACACCTACAATGTACCCCGTATGGCATTCATCAACAAGATGGATATCTTAGGTGCAAACTTCTACGGCGCAGTAGACCAGATTAAAACAAGATTAGGCAAGAACGCAATTTGTCTTCAGCTCCCGATCGGTGCAGAAGATGAATTCAAAGGCATCATCGATCTGTTCGAGATGCAGGCTTATATCTACAATGATGACAAGGGTGAAGATATCACCATCACGGAAATCCCTGAGGATATGAAGGATGATGCAGAGCTTTACCGTACAGAATTAGTAGAGAAGATCTGCGAACTGGACGACGATCTGATGATGGAATATCTGGAAGGTGAAGAACCTTCCGTTGAAAAGCTGAAAGCAGCTCTCAGAAAAGGAACCTGTGAATGTACAGCCATTCCTGTATGCTGCGGTACTGCTTACAGAAACAAAGGCGTTCAGAAACTTCTGGATGCGATTCTTGAATTCATGCCTGCTCCAACAGACATTCCTTCTATTAAGGGTGTTGACCTGGAAGGCAATGAAATCGAGAGACATTCATCTGATGATGAGCCTTTCTCAGCATTGGCATTTAAGATCATGACCGACCCGTTCGTTGGTAAACTGGCATTCTTCCGTGTATATTCCGGTTCTATGAACTCCGGTTCTTATGTACTGAATGCAACCAAGAACAAAAAAGAGCGTGTTGGACGTATTCTTCAGATGCATGCGAACAAGAGACAGGAATTAGATAGAGTATATGCCGGTGATATCGCGGCAGCCGTTGGATTTAAGACTACAACTACTGGTGATACCATCTGTGATGACCAGCATCCAGTAATTCTGGAATCCATGGAATTCCCAGAGCCGGTTATCGATATCGCAATCGAGCCTAAGACCAAAGCAGGTCAGGGCAAGATGGGTGAAGCTTTGGCAAAACTTGCTGAAGAAGATCCTACCTTCAGAGCAAAAACTGATCCTGAAACAGGACAGACCATCATTTCCGGTATGGGTGAGCTTCATCTGGAAATCATCGTTGACCGTCTTCTTCGTGAATTCAACGTAGAAGCTAACGTTGGTGCTCCTCAGGTTGCTTACAAAGAGACATTTACCAAAGCGGTTGATGTTGACAGCAAGTACGCAAAACAGTCCGGTGGACGTGGACAGTACGGTCATTGTAAAGTTCACTTCGAACCTATGGATGCAAACGCGGAAGAAACCTTTAAATTCGAATCCACCGTTGTCGGAGGAGCTATTCCTAAAGAATATATCCCGGCAGTCGGAGCAGGTATCGAAGAGGCTTCTAAAGCTGGTATCTTAGGCGGATTCCCGGTACTTGGTATCAAAGCTACCGTATTTGACGGTTCTTATCATGAAGTCGACTCCAACGAAATGGCATTTAAGATTGCCGGTTCTTTAGCGTTTAAGGATGCTATGAACAAGGCAGGCGCTATTTTGCTTGAACCGATCATGAAAGTAGAAGTTACTATGCCTGAGGAATATATGGGCGACGTTATCGGTGATATCAACTCCCGTCGTGGCCGTATCGAAGGTATGGATGATATCGGCGGCGGAAAGATGGTTAGAGCTTTCGTTCCGTTGTCTGAGATGTTCGGATATTCAACAGACCTGCGTTCTAAAACACAGGGACGTGGTAACTACTCCATGTTCTTTGATAAATATGAACCAGTTCCTAAGTCCGTACAGGAAAAAGTTATCGCTGAACGCAAAGGTAAGTAATTTACCAGGGTGTATGAATCAACTGTCAGGCGGGGAAAACTGTTATCAGACGGTTAAACCTGCCGCCAGTTGAAAATTGCCGCCGGGCAGTAAAAAAACTGCTCGTTCAGCTGTAATAATAGGCTTGAAAATTGTGCATAAATAGCATATAATGAGAGATAGCCATAGTTTGACAGGCATAGTCTGCAAACACAATACTAAAACAATAGGAAGCCCCAAGAGGCCCAATTAAGGAGGACGTTATAAAAT
Source organism: Clostridium sp. MCC353 (assembly GCF_018785315.1). Taxonomy (GTDB): domain Bacteria; phylum Bacillota; class Clostridia; order Lachnospirales; family Lachnospiraceae; genus CHH4-2. The sequence goes on from NZ_WQPN01000031.1 coordinate 56,134, forward strand.
GGCAAAAGCAAAGTTTGAAAGAAACAAACCGCATTGTAACATTGGTACCATCGGACACGTAGACCATGGTAAAACCACTTTAACAGCTGCTATCACAAAAACTCTTCATGAGAGATTAGGAACTGGTGAAGCTGTTGCATTCGAAAACATCGATAAAGCTCCAGAAGAAAGAGAGCGTGGAATCACTATTTCTACAGCTCACGTTGAATATGAAACAGAAAAAAGACATTACGCACACGTTGACTGTCCAGGACATGCTGACTATGTAAAGAACATGATCACAGGTGCTGCTCAGATGGACGGCGCTATCCTTGTAGTTGCTGCTACTGATGGTGTTATGGCTCAGACAAGAGAGCACATCCTGCTTTCCCGTCAGGTAGGCGTTCCTTATATCGTAGTATTCATGAACAAATGCGATATGGTTGACGACGAAGAACTTCTTGAATTAGTAGACATGGAAATCAGAGAATTATTAAACGAGTATGAATTCCCAGGCGATGATACACCTATCATCCAGGGTTCTGCTTTAAAAGCTCTTGAAGATCCTACAAGCGAATGGGGCGACAAGATCCTTGAATTAATGAAAGCTGTTGACGAGTGGGTTCCAGATCCTGTACGTGCTACAGATCAGCCATTCTTAATGCCAGTTGAGGACGTATTCTCCATCACAGGCCGTGGTACTGTTGCTACAGGTAGAGTAGAGCGTGGTACATTACACGTATCTGATGAAGTTGAAATCGTTGGTATCAGCGAAGAGACACGTAAAGTAGTTGTAACCGGTATCGAAATGTTCCGTAAATTACTTGACGAAGCTCAGGCTGGTGATAACATCGGTGCTCTTCTTCGTGGTGTTCAGAGAACTGAAATCGAAAGAGGACAGTGTTTATGTAAACCAGGTTCTGTAAAATGCCATAAGAAATTTACAGCTCAGGTTTACGTTTTAACAAAAGATGAAGGTGGACGTCATACTCCTTTCTTCAACAACTACAGACCTCAGTTCTACTTCAGAACAACTGACGTTACAGGCGTTTGCGAATTACCAGCAGGCACAGAGATGTGTATGCCTGGCGATAACGTAGAGATGACTATCGAACTGATTCATCCAGTAGCTATGGAGCAGGGTCTTCGTTTCGCTATCCGTGAAGGTGGACGTACTGTAGGTTCAGGTAGAGTTGCTACTATCGTTGAATAATTATAATTAAAGCAAACGGCGCGTCAGCGCCGGGAATGAATATAGTTTTTTGTGTCCAAGCGTAAAGGGAACCCTTGAAAAGCATAGCTTTTCAAGGGTTTTTTTGTGGTGTATCCAGTGATAACGGACTTTCTGGCAGAAAATCATGGAACCTATAGACTATAAAAGAAGACTATGAAAAAACAGAGGCGGTATGAAAGGATAGGATTTTTATACTTTCATACCGCCTCTGTTTTTTGTAATGATCCCTTTAATCAGCTATAGGGGGATTTTAATGATTTAAAATATTCTACCATTGAATATACCAGCATAGTTTCTTTTTCATTCAGATAAGAAATATCCAGTGTGGATGTTTCTTTAATTCCCAGCAGATAATCGGTTGATATATGAAAAAGTTTTGCAATGTCTACAATTAGTGCGGTAGATGGGACAGAAGTCCCCATCTCCCAGGCATTGACGGAACTTCTGGTTACATTAAGTTTTTTTGCAAGCGCTGTCTGGGTCAGTTCATTCTTCTCACGTAAGTCTTTTATTCGATCGGCTACCACGATTACCACTCCTTTATAATGATAATATACTAACCAAAATGATATTACATTATCAAAAAGATATTATAAATTGACACAAGGCAAAAAGTTGTTTATAATACAGGTAAAAGTTACAAAAAAAATCAAGAAAATACATAAATTATGAAAAAAGAAAGCGGTGGTCCAAATGCAGATTCGTCTGATTATTGGTGATGCGGATGTCAGGTATTTAAGCAATCTGGTATCCTTCCTGGAAAAGAATTATATGAGCAAACTGGAGATATTTTCTTTTTCCAACAGGGATGTGATGATGGAGTATTTCCAGAATGGAAATGCGGATGTGATTCTGCTGGATGAGAGCATCGGAATCACGGCCCAGGAAGTGTCCACTTATGGAAAGACGGCCCTTCTCAGTGATCAGGGGGCCCAGGCCGGGCAGGAAGGGGTCCGGATCATTGAAAAGTATAAAAAGCCGGATCTGATCTACAAGGATATTCTGGACATCTATGCGGACTGCGGCAGAGGGCATGGATTCAGGCCCACAGACGTGGCGGCGGGAAAGATGATACTGGTCACCGGTTTTTCAGGCGGTATGGGCGCGTCTACATTTGCGGCAGCCCTTGCTATGAAATACGCGTCAAAAGATAAAAAAGTTTTATATCTCAATTTAGAAACGACAGGAAGCAGTTCGGATTTCTTCTCGGGAACGGGAAATTACTGTTTTGACGACGTGATCTTCGCGCTGAAGAGCCAGAGAGCGGATATCCGCCTGAAGATGGAGAGCAGTGTGCGCAGGGACGCCAAAAGCGGGGTGTATTATTTTGAGCCGTGCAGCACTCCCATGTATATGCTGGAGATGACTTATCAGGATATTTTGAGGATTTTAGAGGTGCTGGCCTTGTCCGGAGATTATGAATATGTGGTTACGGATATGAATTTCCAGCTTTCCAAGGATTTTATGGAGATTATGAAGCTGATGAACCGCATTGTGCTGGTGGAGGACGGGACGGAAACGGCCAACAGCAAGTTTGTGAGAACCATGCAGGCGCTGAAAGTGCTGGAGAGCCAGTGCAGATTCAATGTTACGGATCTTATGGCGGTGGTCTATAACGGGTTCGGGACGAAATCCAGCAGCGAGATACCGGGGCTAAGGCTTCCCGTGTTGGGAAAACTGCCTGTGATCAGGAGGGCCCTGGTCCATGAGATCATCAATTATATTCTGGGGATTGAGGACGTATTTGCAAAACTTCTTTAAACGGAGGAAATGGGGATGAGTGAAGAAGAATTACAGAAGCTTGTGGACGAACTGCACTATTATGTGACGGACAATTATCCGCTCAGCACCATGACGGACGAGGAACTGGAAGAGCAGATCCGCCAGTTGGTGAACCGGCGCTGCCAGGAGTATTCCTTTGTTTCTCTGGAACAGAGGGTGATTATGTGCGAGCAGATATTCAGCGCCATCCGGGGCTTTGGCATCCTGGATCTGATCATGAGGGATGACAGCATTACGGAAGTCATGATCAACGGCCCGAAAGAGATATTTATAGAGAAATCGGGAAAACTGCAGAAGCTCAATAAGGAATTTGAAAATGAACGGCGTCTGGAGGACGTGATTCAGAAGATCGTGGGCATGGCGGGGCGTGAGGTGAACCAGGCCAACCCCATCGTGGACACCAGGCTGCCTAATGGCTCCCGTGTAAATGTGGTGCTGCCGCCGATTTCATTAAAAGGGGCCATTGTGACGATTCGTAAGTTTTCGAAAACGCCCATGACCGTGGAACAGCTTTTAAAATATGGCTCCATCACTCCGGAAGTTGCGCATTTTCTGGAAGTTCTGGTGAAAGCCAAGTATAACATCTTCATTTGCGGCGGTACTGGCTCAGGAAAGACCACCTTTTTAAATGCGGTGTCCAACTTTATTCCCAGGGATGAGCGTGTGATCACCATTGAGGATTCGGCGGAGCTGCAGATCGCGCAGATCGATAACCTGGTCAGTCTGGAAACCAGAAACGCCAATGCGTCGGGAAGCGGGCAGATCACTATCCGGGATCTGATTAAGTCTTCCCTGCGTATGCGCCCGGAACGGATTATCGTGGGCGAGGTCCGGGGCGGGGAAGCCCTGGATATGCTTCAGGCCATGAACACAGGTCATGACGGTTCGCTGAGTACAGGCCATGCCAATTCCACGAAAGATATGTTAAGCCGTTTGGAGACAATGGTATTACAGGGATCGGCGGGACTGCCTTTGGAGGCCATCCGCCAGCAGATCGCCTCTGCGCTGGATATTATTGTCCATTTGTCGCGTCTCAGGGATAAGACCAGGAAAACTATGGAGATCACTGAGGTCTGCGGTTATGAGAACGGGGAAATCGTATTAAATCCGCTGTATGTGTTTGAAGAGGATGAGGAGAGTACTTTGAAGAAAGTGTCCGGCTGCCTGAAGAGAACGCCTAATAAGATCCGCAATAACATGAAGCTGAAGCTGATGGGATTTGATGAAGAGCTTTAAAACGGAAGCTAATGGGATTTAATGAAGAGCTTTAAAACGAAAGCTGATGGGATTTAATGAAGAGCTTTAAAACTAAAGCTGAAGAAATTTGATGAAGAGCTTTAAAACTGAAGTTAATGAGATTCGATGAAGAGCTTTAAATAAGATAAAAGAGGAAACCCATGTTTGGCAAGAATAAAAAACTGCAGGAAGCAGAACCACAGGAAATAAAGGTAAGGAAAGCAAAAGTTAAAAAGGAAAAGGTTAAGAAGGTAAAGGTTAAGAAGGTAAAGGCCTCGAAGGTTAAGGCCGGGAAAGAGAAGGCGGCGAAGCCTGAAAAGCCGGTCTATGTGCCTGTTGCCGGATTTATGGGGATGGGCGAGGATTACCATATCTATAAGATGACATTTTACGACCGGCTGAAAGGGGCGTTTGCAGGGTCTCTGCTGGGCGCGGCCATTGGATATGTGTTCTTCAATAACTGGTATGTGGCGGCTGTGCTGGCGGCGGTTATCATAGTGAAGATCCAGGGACCCTACAGGGAACATTTGAAGAAAAAGAGGCTGAAAAAACTGATTCTGGAATTTAAAGACCTGTTAGAAGCCCTTACTGCTTCTTATTCCGCGGGACAGACCACGACCATGGCATTTCTGGACGCCCAGAAGGAGATGGCGGACCTGTTCGGAGAGCGGGCGGATATCGTCCAGGAACTTAATATTATCAATGTGGGCCTTCAGCACAACTTCAATATAGAAGACCTGCTGCTGAATTTTGCACAGAGATCCGGGCTGGACGACGTGGAAAGCTTTGCAAACGTGTTCGAGGTCTGCAACCGGAAGGGCGGCAACTTAAAGCAGATTGTGGGAGAGACCAGAAGTGTGATCAACGACAAGATTGAGATCGAGATGGAGATTCAGACCATGGTGGCTGCCGGTAAAAATGATTTGAATATCATGATGGTGCTGCCTTTTGTAATCATGCTTTCCATGAGAGGGCTGGGAGAGAGTATGACCGGGAACAGCCTGGTGAATATTATCGTAAAGATCGTTGTGCTGGGCATATTTGCGGCTGCTTACATGTTCGGGCTGAAGATCGTGGAAATAAAGCTTTAGGGAGGAAGGACCGATGATTAACTGGTTTCAACTGGCTATGATGGCCGCAGCGACGCCGTTTGCGCTGTTCTGGATCATTTTGTATTTTAAATATCAGGGGGCTTTTCACGCCTATACGGACAGCCTGTCTCCGGAGGAATATAAGATGCCGGAACTGTTTTTTATCGGCATGGGGTTTATGCACCTGACCCGCTATGATCTCCACAGCCGCAAGGGCAGGGCCAGGATCAAAGAGATATCGGAGATCAAAGGAAAGAAATATGCGGAGTACTATTACTACGTGATAAAAGGGGCCGGATTTACCTACATATTGACGATTATCCCCTTTGTATTCATATTGGGCGCGTTGTCCAATGAACCGATGATGCTTTTGATCGGCGTCTGTCTGGCCGTATTGATGGTCCAGTATTTGGAAAAGGATATCAACGAAAAACTGGAACACAGACGGGAGGAACTGATGTTAGACCTGCCTCAGATTTTGTCCAAGATGGCTCTGCTGATCAATTCAGGAATGGTCATGCGGGAAGCGTGGGTGAAGGTCGCATATACCGGAGAACGGGCCCTGTATCAGGAGATGCAGATCACTTCCCAGGAGATGGCCAATGGAGTGCCGGACCTGGAGGCCCTGAGGAATTTTGCAGACCGCTGTTCCCTGAAAGACATCCGTAAAGTTACGTCCACCATCATCCAGAATATGCAGAAGGGCAATAAAGAGCTCTCCTATTTTCTGGAGGAGATATCGAGGGAGATGTGGGAGGAGAAAAAGAATCTGGTGCGGCAGAAAGGGGAGGCCGCGGGGACAAAGCTGATGATTCCCACGGGCATGATCTTCATCGGCATTCTGATTATGGTTGTGGTGCCGATTTTCGCCAACGGTTTTTAGATGGAAAAGCATAGCAATGGAAATAATGCTTTTAAATAAATAGTGTGAAAGTTAAGGAGGAACGAGTTATGTTTGACAAGATGGATATGGCGCTGCTGAATGTTCAGGCCAGAGGAAAAAGGGTGATTGAGAGACTGATTCATGAGGAGGATGGGGCAACAAATTTTATTGAAATCGGAGTTATTGTTGTTATCGTGGTGGGGGTCGCAGTAGTTTTCAAAAGAGAACTGGGAACTGTCGTAGCCGAAGCATTTAAGAAAGTGACAGACTTTATGAAAGATACTAACTAAAAGAATAATATCGGGTAGGAGACGGATTGTTATTAGGTCAGCCTCCTACCCGATTACTTAAATCAGTCTCACCGGGAGGGAGGAGTATATGTCGGAAAAATTGAAAGATGAATCGGGAGTGATTCTGGTGGAGGCGGCAATCTACTTCCCCATTGTTATATTTACCGTATTTGCCATGATCTACTTAGGGATGGTGAAGTACCAGGAAAGCATTTTGACCTTTCAGGTTCAGAAGATCGCTGTTATGGGAGGTAGAGAAGCGGCTTATCAGGGGTATGAGGCATTTGACACCGACGGCTCCCTTCAGTCCAGTTCCGTGGATTTTAAGAGCGGGACACAGTACAGTTCCCAGGTGAAAACCTATTATGACCTGCATTCGGAACACCTGTACAATGAATGGAAGTTTGATTACGGGGAAGAGGCGGGAAGCCTGGAGCAGGAACTTACCCAGATGCTGGAACAGAGCTCCTTTCTGACCGGAATCCGGTCCACAGCCCAGGTGCATATTAACAACTATGTTATCGGGAAGAGCATTACCGTAGAGGCGACTTACGGGCTGGAAAGCCCCAAATTCCTGTCTTATGTGGGGGTTCCGGCGGATATAACGCTGAAGAGCACCGTTACCCAGAACGCATCCAATCCGGCGGAACTGGTCCGCAATATCGATCTGGCCATGGATCTCATCGATTTTTTGCTGGAACGGTTCGGAGTGAAGGACCGGGTGGACGTATTTTTGAAAAAAGTGGAAGACATAAAGAATAAAATACTTTAGAGGGGCTGGAATGAAAAAGTTCAGGAAAAAGATACGGGGATCGATTTCCCTGTTTTTGTCATTGATAATGCTTTTGCTGATAATACTGGAAGGGTTTCTGATCGACGGCAGTAAAGTCCTTGCGGCGAAGTCCATGATGTCCAGCGCCGGTGAGATGGCGCTGAACGCGGGGCTGACTTACTATGACCAGGTGCTTTATGATATTTACGGCCTGTTCGCCGTGTCCGAGACAGAGGAGGAACTGAGCGCCAATTTAAAGAATCATTTTAAGAAAACTCTGGGGGAATCGGTGGGAAGCGGCGGAGCGGACACCCAGTATATTGACGAGATTCTGGAACATATCGACAGCTCCATTAAGAACGGCTGGAATGGAGAAGAGGCTGGACGGCTTCTGAACCTTCAGTTGGACGACAGCACATTTAAAGCCGGAGGTGTGGACGGTTCCCAATTGTCCCAGCCTTATGTGCTCCGCAGCCAGATTCTGGAATACATGAAATACAGAGGCCCGGCCAGTTTGGGATATGGAATGCTGGAGAAGATCCATGCGTTTAAAGAAGTGGATAAACAGCAGAAAACCATGGAAAAAAAGCTGGATTATGAGGAGAAAATGTCTGATGTGCAGAAAGCGTGTGAAAATGCCTATGAAAACATCGTTCCCTACAACCAGCTTCTGGACGGTTCCCTGTCCCCGTCCCAGGTGGAAGATGACAGCTTAAAGATCAATCAAAATATGAGGGAATCGATTATAGCTGCCTGGTGTTACAGCACGGTAAAGCAGGATTATGGATTTGATTCCAATTGGAAGAAAAAAACGTCTGTAAGCGGCCGGGATGTTGAACAGGCATTTGAGAACTTCAGGCTTTATAACAGCATAGGGGTGTCGTATGACGCCGCTGTTTCCGCTTTGGAAAGTGATTTCTCACACCATCCATACGGAGCGATGGCGGCGGTTAAGGTGATATTGGGATATAAGCAGGAATATGGGGATTACTGTAATTTCCATACCACCTGGCAGAACTATCTTACATATTATAAAAAAGAAAAAGACCGTCTGGAAGATGAAATCAGTGAGACCGATGACGAGGATAAAGAAGAGGAACTTCAGGACGAACTGGACGAGTTAAATGATGAAAAAGAAAAATATCAGGGCATTTATGATGATGTGGAAGAGCAGTTGGAGCAGTTTATCCATGCCCTTGAGACCGCACAGAAGGTGCTGCAAAAAGATATCAATGACAGGATGAAGATTGCTGTTACGGAGGTGAAACGGCTTTTAGAGGATGCAGAAAGGCTGGAAAAGCTGGCTGATAGCGGAAAAGACGAACTGGAAAACGTGATAAAACATATGGGCGAACTGAACACCCTGGGATCCTCTTGGCAGTCCACGATCAGCGATTTGTCAGAGGGAGATATTAAGACTTCCATGCAGGCCGACTATGATAATAAATCAAAGGAATTGGATGAGGATAAGATAAGGGATCTTCAAGAGAAACTGGAAAACGGCGCATCTTATGCGCGGACTATCCAGAATGCCCTGAAAAATACAAAAGCTGTGGATTATGTGCTGTATGACCGGGAAAACAGCCAGTATCACGAGTGGCTGAGAAAGAGCCTGGAAGGCACAAAATACAAAAACGATACAAAAGCTGACGGAACTGGATCTTATGATGCGTTCAGCATAGACTTTTGGGAGAAAGCGGCTCTGGAAAGCCCGGCTTTATCGGACAGCACCTGTACTGTCTATTTGGTAGATGAAGGCGGAGGCACCGTGACCGGTGACTTCATGAAGATGAACCTGGAAACATTCCGAAAGGGAATGGATTCCATCAGCGCGAAAAAGGATCCGTTTTTCCAATTTCTGGAGCGGGTATGCCCTAAGAGCGAAGCGGACAAAACTGCCAAAAAGGATGCCCAGGATGCGAAAAAACAACTTCTGGAAAAAGGGAAGAGCGTGGACACCAAAGTGGACGGGCTGCCCGATTTGTCGGTAGATGTGACGGGAAGCGGAGGAAACGGCGCTTCAGGAAAGTTTGATTCCACGGATACAAATGCCAACGATAAAACGGTGTCTAAAAATGCAAAGGAAAACACCAAGTCATCGGGAAATTTTCTGGCAGATGTGGGCAGCCTGCTGACGGAAGGACGGGATAAGCTCTATCTTTCCGAATATGCCACCGAAATGTTCAGCTATTATACCATCGATAAGATGAAGACCTCTGACCAAGTGACTCTCAGCAACCATCCAATAAACGCGGCCAATAACCAGATGTATAAGGCAGAGGTGGAATACATACTGTGGGGAAATCCTTCCGGGAACAAGGACGTGGAATATACCATGGCGACGATTTTCGGCATACGGTTTCTCTTAAACAGCATCTATGCATTTACGGGAGATCCGGAGATACGGAACTTTTCCCTGGCCCTAGCTACCTCCATAGCCGGTTGGACAGGATTCGGCGTCCCTCTGGTCCAGAGCGTGATCATACTTGCCCTGGCTTTAGCGGAGACCAGCCTGGATATGCAGCAGCTGAAGGAAGGGAAGAGCGTACCCATCTATAAATCCCAGTCTAACTGGTGCATAAAGGTGTCCAAGCTGATTACGGAAGGCGGTAAGGAGATCATCCATAACGCCATCAATGCCACAGTGGACGCGGCGAAAACTTATGTATTCGACCAGTTAGACCAGCTGACGGCAGACACTGCCGGCGAGTTTAAAAATTCCCTTCAGACCTATACCGACGATACCATAAATGATGTGGCCAGCATGGCCTCATCCGCCGTGCTGAATCCGGTTCAGGAGAGAATTATCGGTCTTGTCAATGTGGTGGACCAATCCGCCTCTGATATCAATGCCACCCTGGACAGAACCCTGGATGACTTAGAGAGCAGCATAGGAAGGGAAAGCGACAGCATAACCCGGGATGCCAAGCTGGCGGCGGTACAATATTTCCGTTCCCGCATTAAATCCCGTTTGGCGTCCCAACTGGCCAAGTACCAGAATTCCGATGATGGAAGCGCCCAGATTACCATAGAGATCAATAAATTCTTTGCAGACTGCAGCAATGAGATGAAGGCTTATTTGAAAAACCTGGTGCAGCCCGAGGTGGATAAACTGTCCGGCGAGGTGACGAATGCCTTAAACAGCGGCAATGAGATGATTCAAAAGGAAACCAGCGAGGCATTAGACAAGATGCTGACCCGCATCAACTGCGGTGTGTCATTTGCGGATTACTCCAGTGTCAATGTGGACGGCTCCAAGGGGCGGACATCCGGTTCGGCGGCGCTTACCATGAACTATAAAGAATATGTATGGCTGTTCGTTGCGGTTAAGAGCATGCAGAATGAAGAGGAAATGCTGAAACGGATGGGGAACCTGATTCAGGCCAACCTGGCTTCCTCACAGGCGAAGCCTTCCCCGGACTTCGATCTGACCCGGTCTTACAGTTTTATTGAAGTGAATGCGGCGGCGGATTTGTCCACCACATTTTTCGGAATGCCGGTTCCTGTGACCGGACAGGGTAACGTGACCCTGGGACTGGATAAGTACAGCATCGGATACAGCGGTGTGCTCGGATATTAGGAGGGGAAGATGTTGAAAAAAGAGAAAGGCTCCCTGACGGTGGAGGCGGCGATTGTGCTGGTGATTTTCATATTCGGATACATTTCCATTATCACCATTGGAAGCTTTATCCGGGCTCAGATGATCATCCAGTACAGCATTACCCAGGCGGCAAAAGATATTTCCGCCTACTGTTATCTGGTCAGCAAAACAGGGCTTATGGACGACAGCAAAAACCTGGCCGGTGAGGCGGGGAAATTTAAAAAAGATACGGATACGGTGATCGATACGGTGGTGAAGCTGTACGGAGCGGTCAGTGACGGGGCGGATCACATTACCAATTCGGTTACGGAAATTCAGGAAAATAAAGATATTACGGGTAAGCTGGAATCCCTTGAAAACCTGGGAAGCGGGGCGGCGGCTGATTATCAGAATATCATGAATGCGGCCAACGCCATGGCGGATACGGGCACCGATTATTTCAGCGATCCCAGAGCGATATTAAAAGGGCTGGGGGCGGTGGCAAAAGATACCGCGTTCAGCCAGGCCAAGTCCATTGCCCTGGCGGCCCCCATCAGCAAGGCGCTGGTGAAAAGGCAGGTGGATTTATATAATACGGCTGGAAGCAGCGGGGACATTTTGGAAAAACTGGGGGTTGTGGACGGCATGGAAGGCCTCAACTTCACAGGGAGCACCCTGTTTAATGACGGGAAAACCATAACAGTACGGGTGACGTACAGCATGAAAGTGGATTATCCGTTTTTTGATTTGAAAGAGTTCCATTTTATACAGACAGTTTCCACGGAAGCCTGGGGGTCTAAAAAATAACGTAACAGTTCAGGACGGCGGGAAAATCGTTGAAAAAAGGCGCATCAAGCTGGCTTGTAAGCACCTTTTTTCAACAATTTTCACATCGGATGGACATCCGATGCTTCTTGACCGGTTTTTCGGTCAAGAAGATAGGCCGTTCTGAATAGTCACATAATAACAATTAAGGGAGACAGAGGATATGAGAAAGTCGATAATTATCTGCATGATTGCGCTGCTGGGAATTACGGGCTGCGGCGGAAAAAAGGCTGTGGAGGAGAACAGGCAGGAAACGGCTGTTTTAGAGACGTCCGTGAGTGAGGCCGGAGCAGAGGAGACAAAAAAGAGCGCAGAGGAAACGGAACCGGAAGGGGATGACTTCAGCAGACATTTTTCAGAGATCACGGTGGATGGGAAAACTCTGACCATCCCAGCCACATATGAGGAGCTGAAAGCCTGCGGATTTGAGATAAAAAGCGCCTACAAAGACATGGTATATGACGGGGAGGAAGTGAATGGAGAACTGACCCACACAGCCCATGAAAACTCCAGATTTCCTGTCATTTTCGCATTTAAAGGAGAGGAAGGTTCGAAAAAAATAGAGGACTGCGAAGTGGTGTCCTTATCCATCGATGCGGATACCATGAAGGATACAAAGATCGAGTTTTACGGAGGGCTGACAATCGAATCGTCCAGAGAAGATGCGGCGGCTCTGCTGGAGGAAGACTTTGCCGATGAGGAGAGCGCCCAGTACATCCGGTTTCTGGATGAAAATAAGCGTTCCGGAATGGATGTGTATTTTTATGAGGACCGCCTTCTGACCGTACATGTCAATAATTATGCTGATTATTTTGAGCAGTAAGGCGGGCGGCTATGAATAGGGCATATATAGGTTTGGCTCTGGCCGGTTTTCTGGCCGGAATTGTGTTTGGAGACCGGCAGATGAAGCGGTGGCAGATTGAAACACGGCTGTACCGGGTGATTCTGGTCCTGTCCTGCGCCGTGGTATTTGGCCTGGGCGGCTGGCTGATGAGCGCATACGGGTATCATATATTAAAGGCTGTCAGGTACTGGATTCTCATGTACGGCCTGATTCTCATCGGGCTGATAGACAGCAGAAAAAAGATCATACCCAATAAAGCGGTTCTGGTGCTATTGGGCGTGCGGACCCTGCTTTTAGCAGGGGAAATGGCCTGCTTTCCCCAGTTGATTCTGGAAATCGCGGTTTCCAGCGGGGCGGGGCTGGCCGGAGGCGGGCTGCTGTTTTTAACGGTCAGCCTGATTGCCAAAAAAGGGATTGGAATGGGAGACATTAAGCTGATCGGGGTCATGGGATATTATCTGGGTTTTAAAGTTCTGATGAGCAATCTGATCGTAACCCTGACCCTGACGGTTCTAGGCGGAATTACCGGGCTGGTACTCAGGAAAACGTCACTGCGGTCAGAGATGCCGTTTGCGCCCTTTGCCGCGGCAGGTACGATAATTACAATAATGATGGGATTTTAAGGAGCGGTGTATGAAACGGCTGATATTATTGGCGATGGCAGTATTTTTGGTATTGGGGTGGAAAACGACCCTGGATGAATTGAGAGAGAAACCGGCTGTCTATCAGCAGCTGGTGGAAGAGGGGGAGCGCTATGAGGAAAACAAGATTTTCGTCAGGGCCATAGAAACTTATAAGAAAGCGCTGGAGTATAACCCCGGATCATTGGATCTTGAACTGAGGATCGCCGCCGATTATCTGGCTCTTGGGGACGAATCTTCCTTTGTAAACCGCTGCAATGCGGTGAATGAAGCCCAGAACTACCCTGTGCCCGTGACGGTGATGCTGGCGGATTATTATATGGAAGGAAACCGGAACGAAAAAGCCATCGATGTGATCCAAAAGGCGAGAAGTTATCACAAGGAGAATGCTGATCTGGAAGAGCGGTTTGAGAAGCTGAAATATACTTACCGGAACCTGTATATCTCCTATGATGAGATCGGCTCATTTTGCGGCGGAAGCGCTGTTGTGAAGTCGGAAGACCTGTACGGGCTGGTTAATTCCAAGGGGAAAATGCTGTTAAAATGCACCAACGACTGGAATGGAATTCTCTCGGACGACGGCACGGTGATCCCTGTTTTCAAAAACGATGAGTATTATCTGGTAAATGAAGACGGTTACCGGGTGGAAGTCCCCGGAAAAGAGCAGAAGATTGAGGAACTGGGAAACTTCTGCGGCGGATCTGCTCCGGTCAGAATCGGCGGAAAATACGGCTATATCAATTCCAAATTTGAAGAGCTCACCTCCTTTGAATGGGATGGGGCCACGGTCATAAAAGACGGGATTGGAGCTGTGAAAAAAGGGGATAAATGGGCCCTGATCGATAAATCCTTCCAATTAATAACTGATTACATCTATGACGATGTGATAACCGATGAATACGGCTGCTGCTTTTCCAAAGGCCGGGCCTTTGTAAAGACGGAGGGCGGTTACCGGATGGTGGATAAAAAAGGCGGTTTTGTGGGAGAAGCGGCATTTGAAGACGCGGCGCTGTTTCAGACGGAACAGCCTGGGGCCGTCAAGCAGAATGGAACATGGGGATTTGCCGATTTGGACGGCCAGATGGTGATTGAACCTCAATATGAAGAGGCCGGTTCCTTTTCCAATGGGCTGGCTCCTGTCAAGACCTTATCGGGATGGGGATATATTAATCTGTCAAACCAGACTGCCATTGAGGGTGAATTTCTGGAAGCCCGCAGCTTTTATGAAGGAACGGCTCCCGTTAAGAACGGAAACCAATGGACTTTAATCGAATTAAATGTGAAATAGGGAGGTCGTTATGAGAACATTTACATATGAAAACCAGGGGCAAGATACCCTGCTGGTCTATCATCTGGATCAGGAAGAGCATATGGATCATTTCGCCAAGGGAATGCTTCAGAGCAATGATATTTCCGGAATTTTAAAGCCTTCGTTTATCCAGAAGGACACGGACCGCTATCTGAAATATCCGGTTACGTCCAGGATTTCCCTGAAGGATTATCTGGACCACCAGATGAGCCGGGAATCGGTGCTCAAGCTGTGTCTGTCTCTGGTGGAGACGGTGCAGGAGCTGGATGAGTATATGTTGTCCAGGGATAAGATTTTTTTAAGTGATGACTATCTGTTTGTGGATGTCAGCAGGCAGAGGCTGAGCCTTTTATATGTGCCTGTGGATGAGTTTACGGAGGAAAACTCGGTTGAGGAATTTTTGAAACATTTTCTGTCCCATATCCGGTTCTGCATGAATGAAGACGTCACTTATGTGGCGAAAGTTTTGAATTTCCTCAATAAATCCGAAACTTGTGAAATGGATAAGCTGAAACGCTGGCTTCAGTTTTTGGTGGAGGAAAAAGCGGAGCCGAAGGACAATCATCCGGTGAAAGGGCTGGACGGCGGCGTCTCTGCCTCAGCCGGATCACAGGGAGCAGGACAGAATGGAGCTGGAAGAGGCGGAGCAGGGCAGGCTGGAGTTGGACAGATGCCGGCGGGCACTCAGCAGTCCGGGTTTGGCCAGCCGCCGGTGAGCGGCCAGCCGTCCGCGGCCGGACGACAGACGGCGTTTGGCAGGCAGTCTGCGCCAGGGCAGCCATCCGCATCGGGGCAGAGGTCTGGGTTCGGCCAGTCGACTGTACCAGGGCAGCCGCCAATACCGGGCAGGCCGCCGATACCGGGGCAGCCGCCGATACCAGGCAGGCCGCCAATACCGGGCCAGCCGCCCGCATACGGTCAGCAGTCCGCATATGGCCAGTCCCCGGTTCCTCAGCCTCCGGTTAAGGAGAAAAAGGGATTATTTAAGAAAAAAAAAGAACGTGAGATGCAGATTCCTGGAATTGCCATACCGGGAAATCCTGCTCCGGGAGCCAATGTCCCGCCTGCACCTTATCCGGGCGTGAAAGCGGCTTCCCAGCCTGAGGTGGTGTTAAATGCCAATGAGGAAGGGCGGATTCTTCTCGATCAGGCGGCTCAGGAGAAGAAAAAAGGGCTGTTTCATTTCAATAAAAAGCAGAAAGCCGTAGAGATTCCCCCAACACCGCAGCCATTTCAGCAGCAAATGCAGATGGGAGCAACGGCAAATCCGTCCCGGATGCCGTCAGCAAATCCGCCCCGGATGCCGTCAGCAAATCCGTCCGGGATGCCGTCAGCAACTCCATCCCGGATGCCGTCATCAGTTCCGCCCCAAATGCAGCCAGGTGTTCCGTCCCGGATGCCGTCACCAGCTCCATCCCGGACATCGTCGGCTGACCCAGCCTTCCGCCCCGGGCCTTCGCCCCGGCAGATGAATCAGGAACCGGATTTTTCCCCTTCCTACAGTCAGAGCGACGACGGCCACACCATCTATATGGGCAGCGGAAGCAGCGACGATGAAAACCATACGGTGATTATGGGCGGCGGAGAGGAAGGCCATACCGTGATGCGGGGAGGGGAACAGTATACCACAGCCCCCCTTTTGAAACAGGCGGCACGGCTGACACGGCGCAGGACGGGACAGAGCAAGGAGATCACGAAAGAGGTATTCCACATCGGCCGGGAAGGCGGATTCGTCCATTTTTATATCGGCGACAATCCTACGATCGGTGCGATTCATGCGGACATTTTCCTGGACGACGGATCGTATTTCATCAGCGATCGGAATTCCGTGAACCATACCTATGTGAACGGGACAATGGTGATGGCCGGGCAGCCGGTGCAGTTAAAAAGCGGGGATATCATCCAGCTTTCGGATGAACAGTTTGAATTTATTATAAGCTAAACGAGGCGCATATGAAATTTATATATTCTTGTCAGACAGATATTGGAACAACCAGGACGGTCAACCAGGATTCCCTGCTGGTAAAATACGCCTGTATCGGAAACCGGAATGTGCTTCTGAGCGCAGTCTGCGACGGAGTGGGAGGTTTGAGCCAGGGCGAAGCTGTGAGCCGGAAGACGGCCGAGCTTTTGGATTCCTGGTTCGAATACGAGCTTTTGCAGATCATGGGAGAAGGCATGAGAGAGGACCTGATCCAGCACCGGTTAAGTGAGCTGATCACCGATATCAACCGGGAGATCTATTACTGGAACCAGCGGCGGGGAGAATCCGGGGGAACCACTCTCAGCCTGTTTCTGGCCTGGGATTACCATTATCTGATCGGACATGTGGGAGACAGCAGGATATTTGAAATCAGCCGGGGCGGCCGTCAGCTGACCAGGGATCATTCCTGGGTGGCCCGGCAGATTGAACTGGGGTATATGACGGAGGCAGAAGCCGCGGCGGATTCGAGACAGAATGTGATTTTAAGATGTATCGGCACAGGTCCCGAGGTGGAAGCGGATATTATCAGGGGAGAAATCCAGAGCCCGGCAGTTTATGTGCTGTGCACGGACGGTTTCTGGCACCACACTCCCATCAGGGAGCTGGAGCGGTGCTTTCCCCCTGGGGTGCCGGTCAGTGAAGAATGGCTGAAACAGATTTTATACGGCAATATTAACCGGGTAAAAGAGTGCGGGGAAACGGACAACATCACTGCGGTTGCGATTGCGGTTTATTAAGGACGGCGGAGGCATTGAAACATGGAATACAGTATACTGACCCGGACCGGGTCGAGAGAGATAAATGAAGACAGCGTGGGCGTTAACTGCCTGGACAACCGGTTCTGCGCGGTCATAGCCGACGGTTTGGGCGGCCATGACCGGGGAGAAGCGGCCTCCGCTCTGGCAGTGTCCCACGGTCTGGAACTGTTTGAGCTGGCAGGAAATTCAGGTTCCTGGGACCTGGCGGACTATCTGACCCACTGCTTTGAGGACAGCCAGAATGAGCTGCTGCGGATGCAGAAAGAAATGCGCAGCGAAATGAGAACCACGCTGACCGTATTGGCAGGCGCAGACGGCTGGCTCCAGTGGGGCCATATCGGGGATTCCAGGCTGTACTGCTTTTATGAAGAGAAAATGGTTTTCAGGACCCTGGATCACAGCGTACCCCAGATGCTTGTCAAAACAGGCAGAATAAAAGAAAGCCAGATCCGGGGCCACGACGACCGGAATAAGCTGCTCCGGGTCATGGGAAGTCCCTGGGATGTGCCCAGATATGAACTGTCGGAGAAGAGAAAAGCGTCGGAGGGGGAAGTGTTTTTGCTGTGCACCGACGGATTCTGGGAGTGGGTGGAAGAAAAAGACATGATCAAAACCCTCTATGAATCCAATTCCCCTAAAGAATGGCTGGAGAAAATGGAACAGATCCTTCTGAAACAGGCAGAGGGGAAGGATCTGGATAATTACAGCGCAGCGGCTGTCTTTCTGGGAGAGCCGAAAAGAAAAAAACGATTGCTGTTTGGCAGGAGGAAAAAGTAATTATGAGTATACGCTGCCTGAATTGTATGAAGGAGTATGAGGAAAGCCTGAAGGCCTGTCCTGACTGCGGGTTCGTTCCCGGCACGCCGCCAAAAGAGATTTACCATCTGCATCCCGGAGTGGTTTTGGCAAAACGCTATGTGATCGGCACCGTGGTCGCATACGGAGGCTTCGGCATTCTGTACCGGGCCTGGGATGAGAAATTACAGGTGATGGTGGCAGTGAAGGAGTATTTTCCATCCAGCTACGTCAACAGGAATCCGGGCGAAAAGGATATATTTATCTATACCAGCAAGAAAAAGAGCGAATTTGAGGCCGGGCTGCAGACCTTTCTGGAAGAGGCCAAGAATACGGCCAAATTCAGCAGCCACCCCAATATAGTAAATGTTTACGACTATTTTCAGGAGAACCAAACGGCCTATATGGTCATGGAATACATGTCAGGGATCACGCTCAAGGAGTATGTTAAGAAGAAGGGCGGTAAAATCGGCTGGGAACAGGCGGTTGATATTATCACAAAAATCTGCGACGACCTTCAGGTGGTCCACGAGAACGGGATTCTTCACCGGGATATCAGCCCGGACAACATCATGATGTGCGGAGACGGAACCATCAAGCTGTTCGACTTCGGCGCGGCTAAATTCTCAAATGAAGAAAAAGAAATGACCCGGGAGATCATTTTAAAGATCGGGTTCGCTCCGCCGGAACAGTACCGTTTGAGAAGCAGGCAGGGCCCCTGGACCGATGTATACGCCCTGGGGGCCACCCTGTACCGCTGCATTACCGGTGTTCTGCCCGATGAATCCGTTAACCGGCAGGAGGCGCTGCGGGTGAGCAAAACGGATACCCTGCGCCCTGCGAAAGAACTGGCGCCGGAAATACCGGATTACCTGAATGCGGCAGTCAGCCGGGCCATGGCAGTCCAGCCGGAACTGCGGTTTAAGGATGTCCTGCAGCTAAAAGAAGCCCTTTTAAATAAAAAGACTTACGCAGATGTGGAAATGGAACTGAAAAAAAGGAAGCGCAGAACCAGGATCGGTGTTGCCGCCCTGACCATTTGTCTGGCTGCGGCCTCCGTTGTCTGCTACGGCTATTACAGAACCCGGCGTCAGGAAACCACCCTTCAGGGCGCAGGCGTTGTGATGTGGGTGCCTGTGGATGCCGGAGAGGAAGAGGACAAGGAACAGATGATGGAAACCATGCTGGAAGAGTTCCGGGAAGACTACCCGGATGTCACTCTGGATCTGGTGTTCATTCCCCGGGAAGACTACGCCGTCCGTTTAAATCAGGCCGACGAAAGCGGCGGGGAATTTCCAACTCTGTATGAAACCGGCGGGGAGGAAGAATACTCCGGTACATTTCCGGAAAGCCGCCAGGCGGATCTGTCGGACGTGCTTAAACTGGTGAACACGGCGGATTACTACTGTCTGGAACCGGAGCAGCTGGGCGGGGACGTCATCAGGCGTCTGCCCCTTGGGATGCACCTTCCGGCGGTTTATGGCAATGAAGTTTTGATGGACAGCGGTCAGGAGCCGGAGGAGAAGAACGACAGGGAATCATTTTTTAGTGGAACGTCCCCGTTTTGGATCGGGGATTCCAGAGATTATTCCCAGGTGCAGGAGGCTCTGACGGGAGTTTACCGGATGATGCCGGTGGAGCAGGAACCGCTGACCGGCGGATACGACTGCATGTGGTCGGTGGACAGCCGGGCCGCACGGCTTGATCAGGCGGCAGCCAAACGGATTCTCTATTATTTCCTGGGGGAGACGGCTCAGGACGTGCTTCATCTGCAGTACGACAACAGCCTGCCCCTAAACCGCAGTGAATTTGCGGCGTACATAGAGGTGAATCAGGAATTCAGTTTTTTGAAGGAGCAGCTGGATTCCGGGATTCTGGTGGTATTTCCGGAGGAATCGGAGTACCGGAAAAATTTAGACCAGGCCTATCAATCGGTTGTGGAAGATGAAAAGGCTGTTTTGAAACTGACAAACTGGCGGAATGGAGGCGGTTCATGATGGAACGACGCTGCATGGGATGCATGAGACTGCTGGAAGAGGAGGCGGTGTACTGCCCGGACTGCGGATATAAGGTGGGCACGGCCCCGCTGGAGGCCTATCATATGGCGCCGGGCACGGTGCTGGAAGAACGCTACCTGATCGGGCGGGTGCTGGGATTCGGCGGATTTGGAATCACTTATCTGGGCTATGACCTGGTGCTGGACAAAAAGACCGCCATAAAAGAGTACCTTCCGGGTGAATTTGCCACCAGGATGCCCAACCAGACCCAGCTCACCATCTATTCAGGAGAGAAAGAGGAACAGTTTCAGGCAGGAAAAGAGAAGTTTATCGATGAGGCGAGGCGTCTGGCGAAATTTCAGTCTGTGCCGGAAGTGGTCCATGTATTCGACTGTTTTGAAGCCAATGACACCGCCTATATCGTGATGGAATTTCTGGACGGAGAAACCTTGAAGACCCGTCTGGAGAGAACGGGGAAAATGAGCGTGGAACAGGCGCTGCCGGTGATTTTCGATGTCCTCCATGCGTTAGAGGCCGTTCATGAAGAAAAGATTCTGCACCGGGACATTGCGCCGGATAATATTTTTATCACCAAAGACGACCAGATCAAGCTTCTGGACTTCGGCGCTGCCCGTTTTGCGACCACAACCAGGTCGCGGAGCCTTACGGTGCTGTTTAAACCCGGCTATGCGCCGGAGGAACAGTACCGGAGCCGGGGGGATCAGGGAACCTGGACGGATGTGTACTCCCTGGCGGCCGTATTTTACAGGATGATCACCGGAATCACTCCGGAAGACGCCCTGGAACGTTCGGTTCATGACACCTTAAAAAGGCCGTCAAAGCTGGGGGTGAAGATCGGCCCCAACACGGAAAATGCTTTGATGAACGCCTTAAATGTCACCGTAGAGAGCCGGACCCAGACCGCAAAGCAGTTCGAAGACGAGCTGATGGCCAACGTGGTAAAACGGATTGTGGTTAAGAAGGAAGAGGCCGACGTGGGCCGCTGGCCACGCTGGGTGAAAGTCCTGGCGGCAGTGGGAGCCGCCGGAATCCTGACATTTGCCGGGCTGATGGCGGCGGGAGTGATCCGTTTTGACGCGGCAGGCTGGTCGGTGAACAAGGTGCCTGAGGGAAAGACCAGGGTGCCCAATCTGGTCAATGAGGAGATGGAGACGGCCATAGCGCGGGGCCAGGAGGCCAAGTTAAACGTCCAGGTCTACGATAAACAGTACAGTGAGGAAATACCGGAGAACAAGGTCCTTTCCCAGACCATAAAACGGGGAACCGTGGTAGAAGAAAATGAGACGCTGGGCATTATAATCAGCGCCGGTATTGAGAAAACCTATGTGCCTAACGTAATAGGCATGGAATCCGAAGAAGCCAAACAGCTTTTAAAAGACGCGGGTTTGGTGGTGAATTCCACCCAGAAAGAATACCGGGCGGCCCCCGGAACCATAGGCTGGCAGAGTTTGGAACCGGATCTGGAGACGGATACGGGAACCGCCATTGAAATCATCATTTCCGAAGGGATCAAGGGCGGGGATTCTTCAAAAGAGGAGGCCGTGGAGGATTTGACCGGAAAAGACTATGACACAGCGGCCGATGAAATGCTGGCCAGATATCTGTATCTGGTAAATAAGGGAGCGGAATACAGCGATACGGTGGAGGCCGGAGGCATTATCCGTCAGGAACCGGCAGCAGGAAGCCGTCTCTCCCAGAACTCCAACATTTCGGTAATCGTCAGCTTGGGACGGGAACTGGTAGGAGTTCCGGACGTCCAGTATAAGACCCAGGAAGAAGCCACGGCCATGATGGAAAGCGTTGGACTTGGCATTGAAGTGGTTCAGGAAGCCAGCGATACGGTGGCCCAGGGCAATGTAATCCGCCAGGAGACGCCGGCGGGAGAGCGGATCGAAAAGGGAAGCCAGGTGGTGATATATGTCAGCACAGGCGCCCCCCAGAGACAGCCGGAACGGCCGGCTAATAACAGGCCCGCCCAGCAGCCTCAGCAGCCGCAGCCCCAGAATAATCCGGTGCCCCAGGAAACCGCCCCGCCTCAGACGGAAGCGCCGCCCCAGACAACCCAGGCACCTGCGCAGGAGGATTCGGGCATGAATCCGGCATTTAGGTTATTAGAATAAGGAGGAATCAGAAAATGAGAAGAAAATTAATAATGTTGACGGCGGTTCTTATGATGACGGGGAGTATGGCCATTACGTCTTATGCTGCCTGGCAGCAGGATGAAGTGGGGTATTGGTACGTTTTCGATAACGGCGGCTATGCGAGAAGCCAGATCATCGCCATCGATGGCGTAAACTATGCCTTCGACCAGAACGCCTATATGGTAAAGGGCTGGTATAATCTTAACGGAGACTGGTATTATTTCGATCCGGAAACCGGGGCTCAGGTGACGGGCTGGAAAAACATTGATAATAACTGGTATTATTTAGACCCGGCCAATTCCGGAATCATGCATACGTCCTGGCTGAATATCGCCAGAAAGCGGTATTATCTGGATGAAAACGGTATTATGAAAACAGGCGGATTCAGTGTCGACGGCTACTTCTACTTTACGGAAAGTGACGGGAGTTTGAGAAGAAATACCAGCGAAACCCGGAATGGAGTCACGATCCGCTATGATGAGGACGGCAGACAGTGGTATAAAAACGAGGAAAATGTCATTAACGGTAAAGCGGGCGGTGATTCCTGGCTGCCGGTATTGGAAGATACCGCGTTGATTAATCAGAGGGAATCTGTAAAAGAAAGCAATCAATACTATATTGAAGAAATGAAAGATGAGCTGAGTGAAGATTTCAAAAAAGAGGTGTGCAAAGCCACCGGAAAAGCGGGCCTGGACCGGAAAATCGCAAAATGGACCAAGAGGGCTAACTATAAACTGGGTGAACTGTTAGTGCCCCAGACAGAGATCGACGCCTACGTAAGCCTGGTCGTAGCCGCCCGGTATGGAGGCGATACGGGAAGCTGGGAGTACAAATACACGGAAACCCTGGAAGACGGCTCTACAAGAGAGCGCACCTACTGGTATTACGGCAATTCCGAGGATCGTCCTTCCTACAACTATGATTATGATGAAGACTATGATTACGATTATGATGAAGAAGAATAATTTAGGCTGACGCCCACAACCCCAACATTTCTCTGCCTGCTGGATTTTATGTAAATAAATAATAACAGTTCGCAACAGTTCAGAACGGCTGATCTTCTTGCCCCAAAAAGCCGGTGGGAAAGCATCGGATGTCCATCCCATGTGAAAATTGGTGAAGAAAAGTGCTTACAAGCGAGCTTGACACGCCTTTCTTCACCGTTTTTCCCTCCGTTCTGGGCAGTTACAATAAATACGTTATGCCGGCCTTTTTGAGCCCCTTAACTTCATCATTTAGTTCATCAAGAATATATTCCTCGCCCGCCCATTGTAAACGGTCATAGACGTTATCAAGGTCAGCAGTTTTGCTGTTCATAAAAGATTTTATAAATGATGGACAATCTAATCCGGCTGCCAGAGCAAGTTCAAATAAACGGCCTTGTATATCGCAATGTTGACGCTTTTCAAGGGTAAGATTTTCCATTTCATTCACCTGCCTCTGATATTTCATCAAAGAACCGGCCGTCACGGCGATATTTCCGGAAAATTTCATCTGCCATTGCAATGCCTTTTGAACGGCTGGCTTCACTTTCTTGTTTTCGTTTGTCCCGATCATTCTCGGTGAGTACCTGTTCGTCAAGAATGATTATTTTTTTGCAGGCCTTTTCTGTTAAAGCTGCGTATTGCTTGCCAAGCTTCAACGCCGAAAGGCTGTTAATAAGTGCCATATCGGTAATTTCTCCATTGAAAAAACGAAATTTTTAATTGCATTTACTGCGATTTGTGACGGCTCACAGCGTCCTTTTTTCCCAACGGCTGACAGTTGCAAAACTTACACCCAGCCCCTCCGCTCCAGCGTAACTTCCACGAATACTCTCTGGAAAAGTTTCGATTTCTATTTGAAGGAAGGCCCTCGGAGAGGTATAATAAAACTATAGATAACAACGGAGTTCTGAGTATTTTCACCTACGCCCGGCTGAGTGCCGGACAGATGAGGAGGCCTTATGAAGATAGAAGAACTGGTTAATCAATATTATGACAATCTCAGCCCCAATGACCGGGAAACCATCAATCTGATATTGAAGAATAAAGAGCAGACCAAACAGCTTTCCAGCACCCAGCTGGCCGCCTTCTGCCACATATCGCGGACCACCTTACTGCGCATGATAAAAAAGCTGAGCCTCCAGTCTTTTACCGAATTCAAATACCTGCTTTTAAATGAGGACAGCGCTTCGGCGTCGGACGGCCTGGAATGGAAAGAAATCATTGAGAATTACCACAATGTGATTGAAGAACTGAAAAAGATGGATTACGGCCCTGTATGCGGCCTGCTCTATCAGGCCCGGAACATTTATTTATATGGTACGGGAAATGAACAGAAATCCATTGCTGAGGAGATCAAGCGGATTTTTCTGAACTTTGGGAAATGCTGTATGGATTTATTCGACTATGGGGAGTGTATGTTCGCCAGCCGGAATTTTGGCGAAGACGATGTGTTTATCATCATTTCATTATCAGGAGAAACAAGGGAAGGTATTGATGTTTTAAAACTGGTACAGCAGACTTCTGTCAAGACGCTTTCAATTACCAGGTGGAACAACAATACCATCGCCAGAATGTGCGGTTATAACTTATATGCGGGCACGAAGATGCTGAACGGCATGGAGACCCAGCCTTATGAAGTGGTTTCCGCTTTTTATATCCTGCTGGATATCCTGTCCGTCAACTATCTGGAATATATCGGAGGTAGAGTATGAGATTTGAAGAGCTGATGAACCGTTATTACCAGACATTCAGTGAAAATGAAAAATATGTATGCCGGTATATTGTGGAACATAAGAAAGACTGCTGCAAAAAGTCCATTGATGAGTTCGCGAAAGAATGCCATGTATCCAAAACCATGCTGGTCCGTTTTGCAAAAAAGCTTTCTCTGCCCGGATTCGGCGAGCTGAAAGCCATGATCCGTTTGGAAACTGAAGAGCAGATGGCCGTCCAGGACAGGCTGTTGGAAGATGTTACCGGCAGCTACCACAAGATGATCGATGATTTCTATAAGCGGGATCTGACCGGCTTATTCGAAAAGATCCGCGCCGCAGGCAGGATTCTCATCTATGGAAGCGGTTCCGCCCAGTCCCATGTGGCCAGTGAATTTAAACGGATATTTCTTCCGGCCAATAAACCCATGTTCCATATCTACGGCCACGATATGGTTACCGCCTTATGCAAATCGGCCAAACACGATGATCTTGTGGTCATTATTTCATTGACAGGCGAGGAAAAAAGCATTTTAGCGCTGGCCGAATACCTGAGATTAAAGCAGATTCCGTCGGTTTCCATTACACGGATGCAGAATAATTCCCTGGCTTACCTGTGCGGGGAAAATCTCTACATTCATTCCATACGGATTCCCATGGAATATGGGATTGACTATGAAATCGTAACTCCTTATTTCATTTTGATAGAACTTTTGTTTTTAAGGTATCAGATTTTTATAAACGAACGAAAATAAAAACGGACAAGAACAGGAGTAATTAAACGTACCGGTGAACGAAAATACGAGTGAACAAAAATCCAAAATATGAAACTTTGTGCTGAATTGGTACAATGGTTTTAAGAAGGGCTGTCTTATTGATAGCTCTTTTTTCATGTGTTATGATGCAGATAACAGAAATGAATGTTCAAACGCATGTAAGAGAGGGAAAGAATAAATGACGGAAATCATATTTTTTGACATTGACGGAACTCTTCGGGATGAGGCGTTGGGGATACCAAAAAGTGTGGAAAAGGCGTTTTTCCAATGCAGGAAAACAGGATACAGGCTGGTGATCTGCACCGGGCGGAGCATGGGGACCATACAGGAGGATGTGCTCAGTTTGGGAGCGGACGGCTACATAACCGGCGGCGGATGCAGGATTCAATATGGGGATACCGTGATCAAAGACATGATCTTTCCTGCCGATATGATCCAGACTGTTTTAAGGGCGCTCACCAAGCGGACGGACACCGGATTTACCATGGAATCCGGAGAAGCAGTCTTCATGAACAGCCGGGCCGCAGCGCTTTTAGAGAAGAGAAACCGGGAAGTCGGAATCCGGTCCCAAGGTGGAAACATTATTTACCAGGATAACATAAAAGCCCTCGACGCCGGAAAAAACAGAATCCACAAGATCTGCCTGTGGGGCAGCAGCCGTGATTTCCTAGATACAAAAGAGATGTTAAAGGGTGAAATGGAACTGGTTCAAACATCTGTCTGGGGAAAATACCATTATTATGAACTGATTCCCAAAGGCTGTCAAAAAGGCGGCGCGATCCGGGAATTGTGCGGATATCTGAACATCCCCCTCAGCCGCACCATGAGTTTCGGAGACGGGAAAAATGACATCGAAATGCTGAAAGCAACCCGGATATCTGCTGCCATGGAAAACGGAGACAAAGAGCTGTTTCCATACGCGGACCTGATCTGCCGGGAACCCATGAAAGACGGAATCTACTGGGCTCTGGTTGAGACAGGCGTGATACCCGGTGAAGAAGCCGGCACAGGAAAGTAAAAGGTATAGGAAAGTAAATGGTATAGGAAAGTGAAGAAAAGGAGAAGCGCGGAATGAAAAAACAGTGGTGGCAGGAAGAAGTGATCTATCAGATTTACCCCAAAAGCTTTTATGACAGCAATGGAGACGGAATCGGTGATATCAAGGGAATTACGGAAAAGCTGGATTATTTAAAATACCTGGGAATTACCATGATCTGGATCTGTCCTCTGTACCAATCGCCCATGGACGACAACGGCTACGACATATCGGATTACCGACAGGTGGCCCCTGAATTCGGGACTATGGAAGACTTGGAGGAGCTGATTGAGAAGGCGGCGGAAAAGGGGATCAAAATCATTCTGGATTTGGTAATCAACCACACCTCGGATGAACACCGGTGGTTTCAAAAAGCTCTGGCCGATCCCGGCAGCCCCTTTCATGACTACTACATTTTCAAACAAGGAGAGGAAGTTCCCAACAACTGGCGCTCCGTTTTCGGCGGCAGCGTTTGGGAAAAGGTGCCGGGGCGGAATGAGTATTATTTCCACGCCTTCGGTAAAAAACAGCCCGATCTCAACTGGGAAAATGAGCAGGTGCGCAGCGGCCTCTGCGACATGGTTAACTGGTGGCTGGAAAAGGGAATCGCCGGATTCCGTGTGGATGCCATCACATTCATAAAAAAAGATCTGACCTTTGAAAGCCGGGAGCCGGACGGAGCCGACGGACTTGTGAAATGCACGAAAACTTCCAGAAACCAGCCTGGAATCGGAACATTTCTCCATGAGCTGAAAGAGAAGACCTTTGACCGTTATAACTGCATGACGGTTGCGGAAGCGCCCGGAGTGCCCTATGAGGAACTGGAGGAATTTATCGGAGAACAGGGATATTTTTCCATGATATTCGATTTCCGGTATGCGGATCTGGATGTGGCTTCCGGCAGCGAGTGGTTTAAGCGGATTCCCTGGACCGTGGAAGAACTGAAAGAGAAGATCATGAACAGCCAGATGGCCCTGCAGAAATGCGGCTGGGGCGCCAACTTTATTGAAAACCACGACCAGCCCAGAGCGGCTTCCAAATATCTGAAAGAAGATGAGAGGAATACGGACGCGGTAAAAATGATGGCGGCCATGTATTTCTTCCTGAGAGGAACACCATTTATCTACCAGGGGCAGGAACTGGGGATGGTGAATTTTGAACGGAAGAGCATAGACGAGTTTAATGACATTTCCAGCCTGGACCAGTATTACCGGTCAATCAAAGAGGGGCTTAGGGAACAGGAAGCCCTTCATATCGTGAACCTGCGAAGCCGTGATAACGCCAGAACCCCGTTCCCATGGGACGACAGTGAGTTCGGCGGTTTCAGCCGGGAAAATCCGTGGCTGGGGATGAATGAGAATTATCCTGAGATCAACGCAAAAGCCCAGGCCGGAGTGCCGGGAAGCGTATTGGAATTTTACCGGGAAATGATCCGTATAAGGAGCAGCAGGGAATACAGGGACTGCCTCATTTACGGTCAGATCGCGCCTTTGAAAACCAGCGGCCAGGTGATCGCCTATGCCAGAACAAATGGAGACGAGACCATTTACTGCTATTTTAACTTTTCAAAGGAACCGGCAGAAGAGCCGCTGCCAAAAAGCGGTCTGGAAATCTTCTGGGGAAATCAGGATGTAACAGGAAAACAGGGAAACAGCCTTCGTTTGAAACCTTACCAGGCTGTGCTGATGAAATAAAAGGAGAAGATTATGGGAGAGAACAGGTATCGGGAAACCGCAGTTAAAATTGTTGAACTCGTGGGCAGGGACAACATTGTATCCGCCACCCACTGCGCCACCCGGCTGCGTTTTGTGGTAAAGGACAAGAGCCGGATCGACGATAAAGCCGTGGAGAAGGTGGACCAGGTTAAGGGGGTATTTTTCACCTCCGGCCAGTATCAGATCATTCTGGGAACCGGGATTGTGAATAAAGTCTACGAGGAAATATCTAAAATGGGCCTGAACACCCTGACAAAACAGGAGCAGGATGAGCTTTTAAAGGAACAGCAGAAAGGCATTAAATATCTGATGCGGGTGCTGGCGGATATCTTTGTGCCTATTATCCCCATCATCGCCGCCACCGGCCTGTTTCTGGGATTAAAGGGCTGTATTTTCAATGATAACGTGCTCGGACTGTTTGGGATGTCTTCCGCCATGATTCCCCAGTATATACAGACTTTAGTAAGCGTGCTGACGGAGACGGCCTTTGCATTCCTGCCCGCCATCATCTGCTGGTCCGCGTTCCGGGTCTTTGGAGGAACGCCGGTCATCGGGCTGGTCATCGGCCTCATGCTGGTGTCTCCCAGCCTTCCCAACGCCTATGCGGTGGCGGACCCGAAAAGCGGGGTGGATGCCATCATGGCCTTCGGCGTGATTCCCATCGTGGGCTGCCAGGGCAGCGTTTTGACCGCCATTTTAACCGGATTTCTGGGAGCGAAGCTGGAGAAAAAGCTGCGGAAGATCATGCCGGACGTTCTGGATTTGATATTCACTCCATTTCTGGTCATGTTAGTCATGCTGCTGGCAGTCATGCTGGGGATCGGCCCGGTGATGCATTTGTTTGAACTGAAACTGGTCAATATTATAGAAGCTTTGATTCATCTGCCATTTGGAATCGGCGGTTTCATCATAGGATTTACTTATCCCCTGGCCGTCATTACAGGGCTTCACCATACCTATGTTATGATTGAAACCTCTCTGCTGGCCAATACGGGCTTTAACCCGTTAATCACTCTGTGCGCCATGTACGGATTCGCCAATGTGGGAACCTGTCTGGCATTTATGGTAAAAACGAAAAAACAGAGCATTAAGGCCACCAGCATCGGAGCCATGCTGTCCCAGTTATTCGGAATCAGCGAACCGGTTCTGTTCGGTATCCAGCTTAGGTATAACTTAAAACCCCTGCTGGTGATGCTTACCACCTCGGGTCTGGGAGCCGCCCTGCTTTCCATATTCCGAATCCAGTCCAACTCCTACGGTTTGGCCGTCATTCCTTCTTATTTGATGTACATTTACGAAGGCAGACAGTTCCTGTTCTACCTGCTCATATCCGTATTCACAGTGGTCTGCTGTTTTGTGCTCACCTGTCTGTTTGCAATTCCTCAGGAGGTGGCCGGAGAAGAAGACGGGAATGCAGATATAAAAGAGAAGGATGATAAATCAGATCAGTCCATAATCTGCGCGCCCATATCAGGCCGGTGCATTCCTTTGGAAGAGGTGAAGGATGAAATGTTCGCTTCAAAGATGCTGGGAGACGGCTTCGCCATAGAACCTTCATCGGGAACCGTGGTGTCTCCCGTGGACGGAACCGTTATCGCTGCCTATCCCACAGGCCACGCCTATGGAATCCGCACGGAAGAGGGGATGGAACTTCTCATCCATATCGGAATTGACACAGTTGAATTAAATGGAGACGGATTTAAAACCTTTGTGGAACAAGGACAGAAAATCACCAGAGGCCAGCGGCTGGCCCAAGTGGAGTTGGAAAAAATCCGGCAAAGGGGCAAAGATCCTGTAACCATGGTGTTATTCACTTCAGGAGAGAAAATGATATATGGGGAGATGGGCAGGCCCGAAGAGGCGGGAATGCCTATGAAATGCATAAAAATCAGAAAACCTTGTGGAAAACCGCAGAAAAATCGGCTATACTAAAACTATTATTTACAAAAATTAGAAAATGATTCTGGAGGTTTTTCAATGGGTGAATGGATTAAATATCCCGGTGATCCTGCTGTGGGGATGGAGGTTTTTCCGGTTGACAATGGGGCCGGAGCTGTAGTGGTCTGCCCGGGCGGCGGATACCATTTTGTATCGCCGCGGGAGGCCGCGCCGGTGGCTGAGGCTTGGAACCGGGCAGGTTTCTGCGCATTTGTGCTTACATATTCTTGTGAAGGAGCTCCATTAAAGGAGCGTCCGCTGTACCAGTTGAGCTGGGCGGTTTCCACGGTGAAAGGCCTGGCAGGGCAGTACGGTTTTTCGCCGGATCGGGTGATCACCTGTGGATTTTCAGCAGGAGGCCATCTGGCGGGAACTTTAGGAGTGACCTGGAACCGGCCCGAGTGGTATCCAAAGGGCACTGATTTGGAACTTCACCGTCCGGCTGCCCAGGTGCTCTGCTATCCGGTGATAACGGCCGGCGAATATGCGCACCGGGGAAGTTTTGTCAATCTGGCCGGTACAGACCGGGCAGATCAGGAACGGTATTCCCTGGAGAATTTGGTGACAGAACAGACGCCGCCCACATTTTTATGGCACACCATGACGGATGAGGCGGTTCCGGTTCAGAACACACTGCTGTTTTCCCAAAAGCTGCTGGAAAATCATGTGCCCCAGGAAGTCCACCTGTTCCCCTTCGGTGTGCACGGACTATCTTTAGCTACGGAAGAAGTGACACAGACGGAAAAAAACAGGTATCCTGATTCCCATATAGCCCGGTGGTTCAGCCTGGCGGCGGAGTGGGCGCTGAAGTGTATATGAAAACCTGAAGATTCCGGACCGGAAAGAATAAAAAATCACCAGGTTTTGCCGGCATAAGGAGCCGGGAGGAACTGGAAAAGATGGTCAATGACAGAAGTATCTGGCCTTCTTTTCCGGTTCTTCCCGGCTTTTTCCTGCTGTGAAACAATACCAATTAAGTTGAAATGAAAACGTAATTGAATTTTAAAATACACCTTCTCTAATTTTGTTATAATAAGATTAGGTAATTGTTTAGAAGGCAGGAAAATTGATAAAGAAAGCGGCGTCAAGCCCGCCTGTAAACAGCTTTCTTTATCAATTTTCACATCGGATGAACAACAGGAAAGGAGATGTTGGAGTATGAAGAAACGACTGTTAAATATCGGTTTGGCAGCAATGCTGTTATTAACCGCTTGTTCAACCGCAAAAACGCCGGATCAGTCAGCGCCATCCCAGGAAAACGCTGCCAATGAAACCGCGGCCAGCATGGCCGGCGCTCAGCCGGATGAAACTGCTGCTGAGATGGAAAACGTGACGAATGCGGTCGAGGGTTACCAGCTCGTCCCGGATTATGGGATCTGCGAGAAGGGGAGCGCTCCTATTTATGTGATGAATCCTGAGGAGCGGCCCACATTAAAGGAAGACGACGCGGAAATCCAGCTACTGGGCGCCGTTTACCAGAACGGAAAAACGCTGGCAAGGTTCAGAATAAAAGATTATTCGGCAGAGGTGATACCGGAAGAAGAAGCAGATGTTTTGCTTGCGAAGGAAAAAGAATACTACAGGAAACAGGAAGCGGGAGAGCCTGCGCAATGGGACGGCAGCTATATTACCATTGATGAGGAGCGTAAGATCCTGGTGAGAAGCTCATTTGAACAGCGCAGAAAAGCGGAAGAGGAGACAAGAAGCGGCCCGGATGAAAAGAGATACAAATGCATTTACGGAGCAGGTATTCCCGAGGTGGGATATTCTTTTACAAAGTCCACCAGTTCCTACGACTACGACCAGTTTTTAGAAGAGGGCTGCATTACCACTCTTTCTGAATACTGTATCGAAGACAAATTATTTGAAGTGCCGGAACCGGACGGAACTTACGAGATCAAAATGCCGGGATTTACCAATACGCTTTCCTTTGAATTTGTACCCGCAGTCCAGATCGAATCGCTGGAGTCCCTTCCTGGGTATATAAGCCACGGCGGCGTTGGGATTTATGCGCTGGGCAATTATAATGAGCAGGGGGCAGAGATCCGCTATTATACGTACTCCAGCGACAATGACCGGGTTTTCCCCGTTATGAATCAGTGTACGTTTGAAAAAGGCGGAAAAATCTATGAAAAGGGAACCTCGGATGATTACCTGGGAGGGGCTAATTATAACCTTGCCGGTATCGGAAAAGGAATGCAGGGTGAAAGAATACAGTTTGAGGTGCCGGAAGCGGACAGGAACGGAAGTTTTACTTTTAGAATTCCCCAGATAAGAGTCACTTCTCAGGAAATGTCAGAAGTTTTGGAAATCCAGATTCCGGAAAAGGAATCCACATTAGACCACAGAATCGAATTTGCGGACAGCATCATCACCATTACAAAGGCAGAGCGGCTGGAAGAGCCTGTTTACTATGGAAATATTGACGGAAAAGACGTAAAGAAACCCGCAGTTTATCTTTCCATGGAAATTGAAGAAAAGGCAGAGAACAAGGTGCTGGCCCAGATTCTGGGAACGCGTATGGATACAAAACAGGGAGAAAAGCCTAACCCATTTATGAGTCATATGGTTCCTGTTCATGACCCTGATGGAGAACCCAAACCTTATGGCAGGCTGACCGGTTTTTATGTATTTTATGAAGAAGAGGATCAGGGGATCCAGGTGCAGTTCCGCAATCCCACCTATCTGTGGAATCAGGAATTTGTGCTTCCCATTGAGCCGGAAGGAAATCAATAAACGGATGCCGAAAAGGCAGATAGAGAGGCTGGATTTGTGTCGGAGCTGCAAATTTGAATCGGAGCTGAGAATCTGAAATTCCCGTGTTCCTTCGCAGCACAGAATTTACGAAAAAACGCTCTGGCATGGAGGAATAAATATGAATGAATACCATAAATATACAATTCCGTGCAGCCTTTTGGATGTCCGTGGACTGGAGAGATTTTTGGAAAGTAAAGCGGAAAAAGGAAATTTGATCCGCGGTTTTTCAAAATGGGGCGGTACTGGAACATTTGAAGAGGTCCTGGAAGGAAATTATCATATCTGCATTGATGTATACAGAAAAAAACTGAGTGAAAAGGATGAAGGAAATCCTGAATTTTTAGAATATATAGATGAATGTGAAACGGTCGGCTGGCACTACTCCTGTTTTTATAAAAACCTGGTGTTTTTTTACAGCAGCCAGGAAGAGCGCCCATTGGAACTAAAGCGAAATCAGATAGCGGCAAAACAGTATTTATATGATATCACGCAGCCGGAAGAAAAGAAGTGTCTTTTATATCAATCGTTCAATTCCTTAGCCATATTTGCTGTTTGGTTTGTTTTTTTGCTTCTGGGAGTTTTAAAAACGGGAAGAGGTCAGGATACGGACCTATGGATTTACTGCATGATATTTTTAACCGGTCTGCTGTGTACAAATCTGACCGGTGTGATGGCAAAATATCTGCAGAATTTAAAAATTGGAAAAGGACTGCTGTCAGAAAGACAATATATAATAAAGCCGTCCTTCTGGGATGAAGATATGCTTACGGCGGCATCGCTTTTGGCCACCGGATTTCTGCTGTTTCTCTTGAGCCATCGGATATTCGCGGTAAAGTCCGCAATTTTATCTTCCTGCGCGGTGATAATATCCGCTGTACTGCTGGGCGCCGGAAGAATCAGATATCATAGGAAAAGGGAATGGAAGTTTCCTTTGGCAGTCAAGGCATTCTGCATTGTGCCTTTGGTTCTGCTGGCTGTGTCTGTCACCGCAAATCCAACATCGGGGAGCTACCGGTATCAGACCGGTCCGGGGGCTGACAGTTTTGTCCGCAGCGGCATGGAAGAAGAGTTGAAAGAACTTGGGCTGCGTCCGGAAACGTTAGGATGGGAAAAAACGGATTTTACATTTCTTCATGAGAATAAAAATCCGCTCTGTACCTATGAATACCTGGTTTATGATGTAGAGGGATTTGATTTGAATTCCCGGGGAAGCAGAGATTATGAGAAAAGCCTTCGCTATGTCGGCACCCTTATTGCAGAGTTAAAGAATACTAAGTCGTTAAACCGTTATTTAAAGCAGAAAGAAATCAGCTTGAAGCGCAGCAGCCCCATTGAGCTTCTGCCGGAAGTCAGTTCTTATATAGAAGAAAGCGGGAAGGTGTTATTTCATATAAAAGGTGATAGGATCGTCTTGTTTTTTCTGAATGAATATGATGACCGGGTCTTTGATACAGAGGACCAGGGGAAATTGGAAGTCCTGCGGGAAACGTTAACAGGAATTCTGGACTATGAAAAATAAATGAGAGGAACGATGAGAATGCTCTGCAGGCGGCTGCAGAGCATTTTAGTTACGGAAAAATCTATTTTGTGTCATATTATAACGAAAAGTTACGCATAAAATAGGAAATTAAGGGGAACATATACCCATAATCTCCCATAAAATGCCGCTTTTGGAGAGTTTTGAAAAGTTTTTAAAAAAAATGAAGAAAATGCTTGACTTTTGTCGCCCGCTTTGGTATCCTAATAAACGTGCCTCAGATAAGAATTTTTCGAGAGCGAAAAACAATTTAAAAAAGATTAAAAAAACTCTTGACAAAAACTTGAATGTGAGATACAATAAACGAGTTGCTTCTGAAAAAGCAACACAATAATGAACCTTGATAATTAAAGATTGAACAGTATGTAAAACCCTGAAAATTCTAAAAAACAGGCCATATCTGATATGCCTGGAGGATGAAAATCCTCAGAGAAAATTCAGAACGAATACAGAAATGTATACG
The DNA here is from genome assembly GCF_018785315.1 of Clostridium sp. MCC353. Taxonomy (GTDB): domain Bacteria; phylum Bacillota; class Clostridia; order Lachnospirales; family Lachnospiraceae; genus CHH4-2. The sequence continues at coordinate 91,213 of NZ_WQPN01000031.1, forward strand.
A
>NZ_WQPN01000168.1:0-6971 GCF_018785315.1 Clostridium sp. MCC353
GGAAAATCCTTAAGTATACTAAGCTCATGGCGTTTGAAGAATATACTTTTATTACTTGCTCCTTAAGTAAATGACATTGGCTGTAAACAGTAACATGCGTCACACTATGTGGAAGATTTGATCCAAATGTACTGCTGGCTTCGCGGTGCCGGCTTCGTAACCATATGTGAAAAAACCATCAGAAAAACCTCCCATTTCCAGCAGTATTGTCCTTTACGTATCCTCTTTTTTCCGGTATAGTTATGTAAGGTACGTTTAAAGATAAAGGAGAATTTACATGTCAGGCAGTTACAGACGCAGAAGGCCCACAAGGATGAACCGGGCAAAGGCACGTGCGGAACGTTTACGCAGGTTTTTTAAGATTTCTATTACCATCGCCGCTTTTTTAATTGTAATATTTTGTGTTGTGCGGTTTTTTATATATGAGAAGGATAATATTTCCAAATTATTCGCCAGGAAGGCCGCTGCTCAGACAGAGGTGGTTCCTGAAACGGAAGTTATTTCCACGGGATCGGAAGCTGGGGGATCGGAAGCCGGGGCCCCGGGAGCCGAATCGCAGGGAACCGGAGGGACAAAAGATGGAGAGCCGGAAAGCGCTGCCCCGGTTTCAGAGGCGACGCCTTCGGAGGCAGAGGAAGTTCCTTCCTATCCGGACCCGGATAAGCCTATGATCGCATTTACCTTCGATGACGGCCCTTACGCAAAAGTGGATAACCGGATTCTGGATGCGCTGGAACCTTACGGCGGGCATGTGACATTTTTTATTGTGGGAAGCAGGGTTAACGATTATCCCACCACTTAAAAAAGGATCCACGAATCGGGAAGCGAAATCGCAAACCATACATATGACCATAAGAACCTGGAAAAGCTCACTCCGGAAGAAGTGTTTATGGAGGTGGAGCTAACCAACGAATATCTGGATGCCGCCATCGGAGCCAGGACCAATTTAGTCCGCGTCCCCTATGGCGCTTACGGCGGGGCGGTCTGCCAGTTGGTCTCTTATCCGATCATTCAGTGGAACGTGGATACTGAAGATTGGAAATCCAAGAATAAGGATGCCATCGTCGAGGCCGTATTGGCCCATGCCAAAGACGGCAATATCATATTAATGCACGATATCTATGAGAGCACCGCAGAGGCATTTGAAGAACTGGTACCGCAGCTGGCCGAACAGGGCTTCCAGTTTGTTACGGTCAGTGAACTCTATCGGGCCAGAGGCATTTCCATGGAACCGGGCCAGGTCTATTTCAGCGCACATTAGTGTATGCCTGAAAGTAACAGTTCAGACCTGTCTGAACTGTTACGCCTGAATTCATGCATGAATCACCGCAGTCTCCAATATATTGAATTAAATAGATTGCGGTGGAAAATCATGAATTATCAAAAGTGCAAAAAAATCATTCAAGTCTTTTTCTTATTTGTTGTCTTCTTTCTGGCCGGATATAAACTGGCGGAAATCACGGACACCTCCCAAACAAAAGCAATACAGACATCAGCGGAAGGAAACTGGGGGCTCAGTTTCCAGCAGGAAGGCCAGCCTCCGGTTGCCAATGCCACCGCTGATTATCTGAAAAATTTCGACGCTTATTATGCGGAAGATACGGACGAAAAGGTGCTCTATCTCACCTTTGACGCAGGTTATGAAAACGGAAATACAGAGGCTATTTTGGACGCTTTAAAGAAGCACAACGCTCCTGCAACATTTTTCGTGGTTGGAAATTACATAGAAACCAGCCCTGATCTGGTAAAACGTATGATTGCCGATGGCCATATTGTTGGAAACCACACCTACCACCACCCGGATATGTCTAAAATCTCCACAAAAGAGGCATTTGCCAAAGAACTGGGGGATCTGGAAACCCTCTATCAGCAAACCACAGGGCAGACCATGAAAAAATATTACCGGCCGCCACAGGGTAAGTACAGCGAAAGCAACCTCCAGATGGCCAAAGACCTGGGATATAAGACATTTTTCTGGAGCCTGGCTTATGTGGACTGGTATGCGGATAAGCAGCCCACCAAGGATGAGGCATTTAAAAAGCTCCTGGGCAGAATCCACCCGGGAGCAATCGTCCTTCTTCACAGCACCTCCAAAACAAACGGCCAGATTCTGGATGAACTGCTGACAAAATGGGAAGAAATGGGATATACGTTCAAATCCCTGGACCAGTTGGCCGGGGAATGAGGTTTCAGTCAGCCTGTCCCTGGGGCAGGCCAATCCTGACCTGCTCTTTCCTGAGCTCTGACAGCACATAGACCAGGGTATATGCCGCCATAAATCCGGAAACCAGCGGAGCTATGGAGCCGATCATCTTCAGATTATCCGGCCAGTAGGTATATACAAAGTATATCAGGGGCATTCTCAGGGCCAGAGCCCCGAAACAGCAGCTTATCATGGTAAAAATCGTCTTGGAGCGCCCGTTTAAATAGCCATTGAGGCAGAATACAAAACTGACGGCCAGATAATCATAACTGCATGATTTAAAAAATGGAATTCCCGCTTCTATGATAGCCGGATCATCCGCAAAAATACCGATCATCGTTTGGGGCGATATCTGGGCCCACATCCAGAACAGAGCCGAAGCCGCCACCGCGAATCCCAGACCTGCAAACAGGGATGTCCTTGCCCGCTCCGGCTTTCCCGCCCCATAATTCTGGGCGGTGACAGCCGCCAGGGCGTTGGCGATGGAGGTGGCGGGAAGCATGGCGAACACGTCGTATTTGCTGGCAATTCCCACTGCCGCGGCCGCATAGATTCCCAGACGGTTGGTGACGCTGGTCAGATAGAGGAACGACAGCCTCACCATGCATTCCTGAAGGGAAATGGGGATGCCCACCTGAGCCAGTTCCTTCATCTTCTCCCGGTCAATCCTGAAATTTTCCAGCTTGAAGGTGAAAATAAAGCGTCGTTTATTCAGATAGCAGACTGCACAGACCATGCTGATCCCCTGGGCCCCGATGGTTGCCAAAGCCACTCCGGCAACGCCAAGCCCGGCATATTTGACCAATACCACATCTCCGATGATATTTAACACACAGGACAGGGCGACGAACATCATCGGACGCTTCGAATCCCCATACCCTCTTAGAATTGCGCTGATAGCATTGTAGCCGCAGATAAAAAAGATCCCGCTGCTGCAGATCATAACATATTTCCTGGCCTGTTCAAATGATTCAGCCGGTGTCTTTAACAGTCTCAAAATCAGCCCGGACATGGCCATCATCAAAATGGTTAACAGGACTGCGATGATGGAAAACACGGTCAACGTGGTACCTATGGTTTTTCTGACCTCTTCTTTCTCATTCATCCCCGTATATTTTCCCACCAGAATTGTGCCTCCAAGGGTTAATCCTGTGATCATGCTGGTGATGATCTGGGTCACCTGGGTTCCCGTGGATACGGCCGCCACACTTTCCGGCGGGCAATAGCGTCCAATCACCAGTAAGTCCGCCGCTCCGTACATTGCCTGGATGATATTGGCAATCACAAATGGAATGGAAAATGTGAGCAGAACGCGGAATACATTTCCCTCAGTCAAATTATGTTCTTCTTTCATACTGTCCTCCATAAAACAAATGCAGAATTACGTCCGAAACAGAATCATTCCGTCCCACGAGACGTAATTTCCTATGGAAGAACAATAAACCCTCCAGTTACTGGAGGGTCAAGCATTTTATTCTCATTTATTCTTTTTTACGGGTATTTGAAGTTCTGTCACATATTGAGACACATCGTCCGTAAATCCTGCGTCTATCCAGGTAATTTCCACAGAATCGCCGGCCAGGCTGTAATTATGGCTCCTCATATAATCAAACAGGCTGTCGTAATACCGGGCGGAATCCTGATGGGTTCCCGAGTACAGCAGGGAAAGATAATCGCCCCCGCCCAGCACCCGCTGTTCTCCCTGGTAATCATCTTCCTGTTCCAAAAAAACAAATATGCCGGAAAACCGGCCGTATTCCCGGGCCGCCAAATCCTCGATCCCAATGGAAACGCCCACCTTTCCAAGAAACATGACCGGCTGAAGGTGGTTCATCCGCTCCAGTTCCCGGATGGGATATTCTAAGTCCTCTCCCTGGCTTATGGTCTTTCTTAAATATGCCACCGGGCGTTCGTCCATCTTCATCTCCCTGACCTGGCCGAGCGGGGCGTTTAAAGCCTGGTTTAACTGGCTTAAACGGATATTCAGCTTTCTTTCCATTGTCTGGAGTTTTTGAAGCTGTCTCCTTGTTTCATCCAACTGCTCTTCCAAAATCTTTTTCATCGTCCTGGCGTCTTTATTTTCAAAAAACTGTTTGATCTTTTCAAGAGGCATATCGAGAGTTCTCAAATATTTAATCGCATTCAGGCGTTCAAACTGTTTGGTGGAATAATAGCGGTAGCCGGTCTGCCGGCTGGTCATTTCAGGTTTTAAAAGCCCGATTTCATCATAGTAACGGAGGGTTCTGATATTAATCTGAAACAGCTCTCCCATTTCTCCGATTGTGAATAATTCTTTCATTTTTCGCTTCTCCTAGCCGGGTGATGGTGTTTTCTCTATTATAATATCGGAACTTATGGATTGTCTACCTTGCAGTTTGAAATACCAATAATAACGGTTGCGTCTTAGAGTAACAGTTCGGGCAGGTTTGAACTGTTACGCATCCAGCCCATTAAAGCCGCCTGCGGCGAGGGGCTGGATGCCTGCAGCTATTATGTTTTCGTACGGTCTGTGCAGTAAATGCGCAGACCTGTCTGAACTGTTTCGTCTTAGGAACAAATCAACCTGTCTATACAAACATATTTCTATACAGCCGGTAAAAAATGTGATATTATGGAAAAACAGCGGTCTGCCCGCTTCATTTCCTGGACAGACCGGCAAATCGGCTGAAAGTAAGAGGATATGCAAATGTTTCAAACAGTAAAAAACATCAACGACGCTGTCAATAGTTTTGTATGGGGAATACCCGCCATGGTCTGTATTATAGGCGTCGGCTTATTTTTAAGCATACGGACCCGTTTCATCCAGTTCCGCAAATTCCGTTATACATTTACAGTTACCATAGGGCGCCTGTTCCATAAAAAAGAGGCTTCGGACGGTTCTGTCACCCCATTTCAGGCGGTCTGTACCGCTTTAGCCGCAACGGTCGGAACCGGAAACATCGCCGGTGTGGCGGGAGCTATCGCCATCGGAGGGCCGGGTGCTGTGTTCTGGATGTGGGTATCCGCCCTTCTCGGCATGTGCACAAAATTTTCAGAGGTGACGCTGGCCGTTCATTTCCGCGAAAAGAATAAGGCTGGAGACTGGGTAGGCGGCCCTATGTATTACATAAAAAATGGCCTGGGCCCCAAATGGCGCTGGCTGGCAGTGGTTTTCTCCGCCCTCGGCGTCCTCACCGTTTTCGGCACGGGAAATGCCACCCAGGTTAATACCATCACTACGGCCATTGATTCCGCTTTGTTAAATTACGGAATCATATCAGAAGAATCTGTTTCTGCCCTTAATTTAATAATCGGCTGCTTAATTACTCTCCTTGTCGCTTCTGTGCTTCTGGGCGGTATCAAGCGGATTGGCCGGGTTACGGAAAGGCTTGTTCCATTTATGGCTTTATTTTATATCATCCTGGCTTTTGGAGTGGTCATCCTGCATATTGAAAATGTCCCTGCAGTCTTCTCCTCCATTTTCCGGGGCGCATTTTCCCCTTCCGCCGTTACCGGCGGCGCAATCGGCACCATGTTCCTGAGCCTGAAAAACGGCGTTTCCAGAGGTATTTTTTCCAATGAAGCCGGGCTGGGAACCGGGTCGATCGCCCATGCGGCAGCCGATACCAAAGATCCGATTAAACAGGGTTATTTTGGTATCTTTGAGGTATTCACAGATACGATCCTGATCTGCACCCTGACTGCCCTGGTCATCCTGTGCAGCGGGATTTCCGTGCCTTATGGGGCTGCTGCCGGTGCGGAACTGACCATCAGCGGCTTCACTGCCACCTACGGCAACTGGGTGTCCATATTCACCGCCGTGGCCCTCTGCTGCTTCGCGTTTTCTACAATTATCGGCTGGGGGCTGTACGGCACCCGGTGCATTGAGTTCCTGTTCGGTTCCGGCATCAACCGGCCCTTCATGCTGGTCTATGCCGCCGTGGCCCTGCTGGGAGCTACTATGGATTTAGGGCTTCTGTGGGGAATCGCGGATACATTTAACGGACTCATGTCCATTCCGAACCTGATTGCTCTGTTCCTGCTGGGAGGAACTGTGGTGAAGCTGGTGAAAGGGGAGGTTTCTTAAATTGGGATTTAGGTGAGAAAGATACGCAGGAGAGTGGGACGAGGGAGCGGAGGTGGAATTGGATCTTTGGAGGCGGCCATGGGGAGCGGAATCCGTCGGTGATGAAAACCGGCTTCCAACCGTAAGTGAAACTAAGACTCCAGGGATGGAAAAAGACGGTCCGATGCCCATTCTCGGTAAACTCTTTATGGGACTTTACCGTTCAGTGGGCATCTCAGAAACTGATTTGGTTTTCAGTTTCTGCCCGTCTTTTTCCATCCCTGGAGTCTAACTTTCACTAACGGTTTCCAGATGGCTTTCATCACCGACGGATTCCGCTCCCCATGGCCGCCTCCAAAGATCCAATTCCACCTCCGCTCCCTCGTCCCACTCTCCTGCTGGTTTTCTCTGGCTAAAGGTATTAAAAGTAAATTTAACATAAAGGGTGACATAAAGGGTGAAGGCATTTTCGAAAATGGCTTCACCCTTTAATGCAGATGGCTTTCATCCCCGAAGGATTCCCCTTGCCCCGCCCACATCCAAACATCCAGTCCGTCCCCTCGTCCCGCTTTCCTGCTGGTGTTCTCTGGAGCTGGGGAATTAAATGCCATTTAGCTTTCAGCAGGTAGATTTTAATATCAAGTTTTTACATTAACCCTCAAGGCATTTTCGAAAAAGCCTTCACCCTTTAATGTAAATCCCCACACCATTTAACATCAACCC
>NZ_WQPN01000168.1:6981-65631 GCF_018785315.1 Clostridium sp. MCC353
AGCCTTGACCCTTTACTGTTATTCCCCACGTCAGTTACTTGAAATGTCTATACCATAATCTGCTCTAAATACCAAACACCGTCTCAAGCAAACGCTTCTCTGCCTTTTCTACTTCCCTTCCCCAAATCTTTATTTATCCTTTATCAAACCAGTACACAGCCATGAATCCTGGAAATGGGGACGGACGGGGGCGGAGGCCTGCCTGGAGGTTTGATGCCGGGCGGAGCGGAATCCGTTGGCGATGAAAGCCGTCTGGAAACCGTAAGTGAAACTAAGGCTCCAGGGATGGAAAAAGACGGGCAGAAACTGAAAACCAAATCAGTTTCTGAGATGCCCACTGAACGGTAAAGTCCCATAAAGAGTTTACCGTGAATGGGCATCGGACCGTCTTTTTCCGTCCCTGGAGCCTTAGTTTCACTTACGGTTGGAAGCCGGTTTTCATCGCCAACGGATTCCGCTCATGGCGTCACTTTTAAGAATCAACTAAATAAAGATTCAAATCCCCATCTCCTCAAAGCTCCCCCTCATCCTCAACGCATCTTCCATCGTATTATGCCAGCCAAACCGTTTTAAATCCACCCGGTTGTCCCGGACCTCCACGCCTTCTGCCTCCAGCATGATCTTCTGGAGATCCGGCTGGGCAAAGGCTTGGGCGCCGCTTAAATATCCTTGGCCGTTTACAACGCGGTGGGCGGGGACTTCGCCTTCCCGGATGCGCCGGTTCAGGCCGTATCCTACCTGCCTCGCGTTTTTGGGCATGCCGCACAAAAGAGCGATCTGGCCGTAGGATGCCACTTTTCCCTCTGGAATCTGCCTGCATACGAGAATCACTCTCTGGTAAAAATCCATACTGCCGCCCCTATTCCATCACTGCTTCCGCAAAATATTCCGGCAGATGGAAATCCGGTTTTTCACTTTTTATTTCCGTAAAACTTCCGAAATGAACCGGTTCCTGCACCTCGCTGATCTTATAAAAATTGCATTTAAAACGGTCCCCGCCGGAAAATTCACTCTTTTTGTATACATATTCGACCACTTCCAGAGGAACCAGGATTTCCAGTTTCCAGCAGTCTTCCAATATCTGGCACCGGCAGCGGCAGGCTTCCCTCAATTCTTTTGGCAGCGGCTGACGGTCTTTACGGCCCCGTCCGTATTTCGCATGCAGGGTTCCCAGCACATTTGCCTCGAAATTCAGATAAATCTGGTCTTCCCCATCCTGGGGGAAAAACTGGAAAAATGCTTCCATAGCGGTTTCCCGGCACACCATCCCGTCCGGTTCCGTGCAGGCTCCGGCCGGATTTTTCTCCTCGGAAACCATCTCCACTAAAAAGCCATGATTCTTCCAATATCCCATTCTGCCGTATGTTACCGGCCTGTAATCTCCGCCCCAGTTGTAGCAGTCCACATGAAACACCGGGCATTCCTTTAATTCTTCTGCATTCTCAATTGCTTTAACTAAATAATCCATCTTAATCCTCCTAGCCGGAATGTTTTATCCGTAACTATTATTTTCTCACTATTCCCCTTTGTTCGCTCTGTATTCCGTCGGCGTACAGTTTTCATACTTTTTAAATATTTTAGCAAAATAATTCTGGCTGTTAAACCCCACCTCATAGGTAATTTCTTTAATACTTTTGGGGCCTTTTAAAAGCTTCTTGGCTTCCTCCACCCGTTTCTCAGATAAAAGATCGGTAAAATTCTTTTCCGTATATTTTTTCAGCAGACGGCTCAGATAATAAGGTGAGATATCCAGGGCTTCTGCCACTTGTTCCAGCATGATATTATTTTGATAATTACTTTCAATATAATTTAACGCCCTGCCCACGATTTGGTTGGACTTTTCCTTGTTTAAATCTCCGGTTTCCTCCAACACTGCCTTTAAGTGAAGCCTGATATAAGTCTCCACCGCCATATGATCTTCAAGGGCTGTCACCTCGTCAATGGACATTCTGGAATAATCCGCGGATTCCAGCCTGACATAATACCGCTGAATCTCCTTCAGGCACAGGATCATAAATTGATAAATGTTCTCTTTTAACTGTTTAAAAGAATATGTGTTTATCGTCGCCGCCCTGAGAATTTCTCCGGTACAGCATAAAACCGCTTCCTCCTCTCCTGATTTTATGCCGTTTAATATTTTTGCAATCACTTCATCGTAACTGTTTCTGTTGTCCTTATCCCCGCTTCCTGTCATTTTATATACCAGATAAGAGGATTCTTCGCACAATTCCACGGCCCGCAGCGCTTCTCTGTAAGATTCCCTCAATCCGCTTCCCAGTTCATAGATCGTCCCAATTCCCAAACGGCACTCACTGCGTCCCAATTCATCCAAAAGCATTCTGACAAAATGTCCCACTTCTGATGTTTTTCTCATCTCAATCTGATTTCTGCTGAGAATATAAAAGACCAATTCCGTATGAAACAGTTCTCCAATACAATTAAGGCCCACGTCCTGTAATGCGCCTTTTACCTTCCTTAACAAATATCTTGGATTTTTCTCATAACTGCATACGAAACAGAAACCGGTATCCGCCTCAAATCCCAGAAATGAAATCAGCCGCTGGAGCTCTTCTCTTGATTTTCCAGATATCATCCCATAGATGCAGTCCAGCTCCACAATGGGTTTAATCTCTTCCACGCTGGTTAAAAGGGCTGATTTCTTCTGCTCCGTTTCCTGTTCCGCGCTGATTTTCAGTATCACATCTTCAATCACTTTTTTCAGTTCTGAAATCTTCGCAGGCTTTAAAAGGAACTGCTCCACGCCAAGGGTCAGAGCCTTCTGCGCATATTCAAAATGATTATATGACGAAAGGATGATATAACGGCTGCGGCCGCATACTTTTTTCATCTCCCTGATGGTTTCCAAACCGTTGATTCCAGGCATGTTAATATCCACCATCACAATGTCAGGAACCAGCTTTTTACAAAGTTCCAGGGCCTGGAGTCCGTTTTCCGCCTCTTCAATCCGGGAAATCAGAGGGCAGTTGGCCTGAATCATCAGTTTAAGCGCGGCTCTCTCGATGGGTTCATCTTCCACTATCATCAGACTGCTCATAAATTTCCTCCATTCCATTTGAAACCGGAAGTTCAACTGTGACTGCGGTACCGCACTGCACCGCGCTTTCGATACTTAAAACCGGCTTGATTCCAAAAAAAAGTTCCAGCCTTTTTCTCACATTATTGATTCCAATGCTCTTTTCCTCCACACCGGACTGAACCGCTTCCAGTCTGGAACTGTCCATTCCGGTTCCGTTGTCTTCCACCAGGATATAAACCTTATCCCCGCCTCTTTTTACGGAAACCAGTACATGAGCACCGCTGACCATATTTTTAACACCGTGTATAACCGCATTTTCAATCAGCGGCTGTATGATCATTCCTGGCATGATTACCTTGGGGATATGGTTGCCAACACTCAGCTCAAATTTGATCCTGTGTCCAAATCTGACTTCCTGGATTTTAATATAATTCTTAACGCTTTCAATCTCACTGTACAGATCGGAAACGCTGTTTGATTTGTCCAGACTGTATCTGAGAAGATCCGTTGTAGTCTCCATCAGCTCCGACGTCTTCTCTGCGCCTTCCAAATAAGCCATTTTGGAAATCAAACTCAATGTATTAAATAAAAAGTGAGGATTCATCTGCCCCTGAAGAACTTTCAGTTCTGTTTCGATCAGCAGCTCCTTCACTTTCAAATTCTCATTTTCCTTTTCCAACAGCTGGTTTTCCAGTTGGGATTTTTCCTGCACATGGCGGATGCTGGCCTGCACCTCGTCTGCCATCTCCTGCACCGCCTCTTTTAAAACCGCCACCTCCACAGTGTCCACTTTCTCTGGCAGGTTTAAATTGTAATCTTCCTTTTTTATTTTCTCAATGCTTGAAACGATCTTACGGATAGGCAGAGTGATATTCCTGGCCGAAAAGTACGCGAACAGAAGGGCACTGGCCATCATAGCCAGAACAAATATCACCGTTGTGCCGATCTGGTTTTTTAGCTGCATGTTCATCTGATCCTTAGCCGCGTTCATTTCGTCTGCTATTAAAGTGGAATATTCTATGTAAGTATTCTGTATATTTTCCGCAATACGGCTGTAAAATCCATATTTCTCCTGGAAATTCTGCCGGCGGATTCCGATTTCTTCGAAAACTTCAGAATAGGTATCCACCATATTCTGAAGCTTTGTATAGTTCCAAATTAACTCCTCGTTCAATGCTGATTTTTTCAGTTCCGAAATATCCTCACAGCATTGATTCAGCGTGTATCTGTAGAGATCAAGATATTCCTCATCCGACGTATACAAATACATCTGAGCATAACCGTCTAAAACGGCCACATCTTTATAAAACGCGTTCAGTTCACTGTATTGGTTGGTAAAATTATTATAGATCTTCAGCGCCTTGCCCGTCCCAACATTGATATACACGGCAATGGCAGTGGAGAGAAAGAATAAAATCAGATAATAGGCCAACAGCCGCTGATTGATTGTCTTCTGCTTCACTCTTCCTCTCCTCCCTTTTTATGGTCTAAAACTTCTGACCGTTTCCACAAATGCCCTTATATTCTTCTCAGGCGTTCCGGCTGGAAGGGCGCATCCGGCCCCGATTACAAGTCCCTCTCCCTTAAATATATCCAATACCCTTTTTGTTTCCGCCGCGATGGTTTCCGGCGTGCCGAAATAGAACATTCCAGACGGATCGATGGGGCCAAACATCACTGATCTGCCTCTTAAAACCTTTGCGGCCCTGTCCACATCCGTTTTATAATCCACTTCTACCGCATCAAACCCCACACCGGCCACATCCTCAATAATCCGGTCCATGTTCCCACAGATATGGCATAATGTTTTTATTCCCAAATCGGATAAATCCTTTTGAAGCCTTTTATGATACGGCAAGGCGTATTTTATGTACATATCCCTGCTGATCAGATCCGGGCCGCAGGAACTGTCGCCAAAACTGGTCATATCCGCGCCCGCCTCGTTCATCAGCTTATGAAAGGTCAGATGCACCTCATAAGCCCGGTCCATCAGCCGGAATATCCCTTCTTCACAGTCCTCGTCCAAAAGATCCGCCATAAAATCCTGCATCCCATAGGACAGCATGGCCAGGCTGAAAGCCATCTGATCACAGTTGCCTCTTAAAAACAGCTCGTCCTTAACTTCCCGCTTTATCAGGTAAATCGCTTCCAGCAATATCTTAACCCGTTCGTCTTTAACCAGCTTTTCCGGATCCATAGCCTCGATCAGGCATTCGATCTGACCGGACGCAGGACCGGTGACCCGGGCCGGTTCATCCTCCGGAAAATCTACCGGAACGCCTGCCGCATATGCCTCCATACAGGTATCGATATCCACTAAAATGCCGTCCAAACCATATTTCCGCGCAGTATCGATGTGTGATCTGGCAATTACACCTGCATTTTCCCGGTATTCTTTCATGGTGTATCCGCATTCCCTGGCGGCCGACATGAAGTTGTGAAGCATGACTGGGGTCTCACCGATCCTTTCCCCGTCCAGCACACGTTTAATTTTCTCATATCCTGTCATTTATCTGCCCCTTTCATTTTATATCCTGCATTACTTCAGGTCAACTTTTACTTTTAAAGCGTCGCCGTAGGTATCGATATTTTCTTTGGTTATAATGATGGTGCCGGCGTCATTGATTACCTGTTCCGGCTTTTTGCCTTCCGTAATGTTCTGGTACAGCCAGTAAGCGGCCTGATATCCATAGTTAAAGAAAGAGGTGGCAACCGTTCCGTCCAATTCGTCTTTCCTGATCAGGTCAAGGGTTTCTTCCGTATCATCCACGCCGAAAACTACCACCTGATCCCGGATTCCCTTGTCCTGAACCACTTTCGCGCAGGCCGGTCCCGCTTCCGCTGCCAGGTTAATGGCCACATTGGTTTCCGGATATGCTTTGAATGTATTTTCCCACTCCGTTGTGGATTTCATCTTATCTGATTTGGATTCGGATATATTAACCACTTCAAAACCGCCCGGATGTTTGGAAAAGACTTCTTTAATGGCATCGATCTGATCATGGGCGATCTGGTAGTTTAATGCCGCTACCTGGATTGATGCTTTGATGGGCGTATCCTGATCAATTTTTTTACATGCTCCCTCATATAATACATCGGCCTGTTTTTTCACATCTTTTCCAAAAAATGCCAGTCTGTCAGTATCGGGAATATCGGAATCCACAACCAGAACGGGAATTCCGGCGCTGATGGCTGTTTTAACCGGTTCAGCCGGTACTAAGCCCTGGGTGATAATGCCGTCTGCCTTCTGGGCCACCGCTGTCTCAACCAGTTTCGACATCTCTTCCGGTGAAATATTTTGAGGTCCTACCCAGTCTCCCTGTACGCCCAGTTCTTCACAGGCCTGTTCAAATCCCTGCTTTGCAATCAGCCAGACCGGATGAGCCAGAAGCGGTGAAACATAAACAAAATGAAGCTGGTCCGCAGCGGTTGTTTCTTCCTTCTTTCCTCCTGCTCCCTCTGTCTGGTTCGCCGCCGGCGCCGAACATGCCGCTAATGATACCGCCATGGATAACGCTAATACTGCTGATAATAATTTCTTCATACTCTTCTCACTTTCCGCCGTTTAAACGGCACTGTTTTTTATAGGAACTGCTGTTTTCCAAACACGCTCTATGTATTGGACGCTATTTTTAACAATGCAACTTCATTTACCTCATCTTTGCCCAAAATCTTTTGGACCCTGCCTTTGCCTAATACCACAAACCGGTCACACATTGCAATCAATTCCGGCATCTCGGAGGATATCATGATGATACCGATGCCTTTTGCCGCCAGATCCTGTATTATCTTATAGATCTCCGCTTTGGTTCCCACGTCGATTCCCCTGGTCGGCTCATCCAAAAGGATCACTTTCAGATCGGTCATCAGCCATTTGGCCAATATCACTTTCTGCTGGTTTCCGCCGGACAGATTGGAAATCAGAGTATCCATGCCCGGCGCTTTTACTCTGAGGGTATCATAGAATTTCTGTGCTTTTCCACATTCTTTTTGGGGATCGATCAGGATCATACCGGATATCTCTTTTAAAACAGTCAGGGTCATATTGTGTTTGATCGACATGGTTCCGATAAATCCATTCTTTTTCCGGTCTTCGGTCAAAAGTCCGATCCCATACCTTTTCGCATCCTGTGGAGATCTTATATTTATTTCTTTTCCTTCCATCCACACTTTTCCGCTTGTCTTGGGAATGGCCCCAAAGATCGCGTTTACCAGTTCGGATCTCCCGGCGCCGACCAGACCGGCAAGCCCGAGTATCTCTCCTTTATTCAAACTGAAACTGACATCTTCTATGATATTTTTGCCATATGCAAATGTATGCGGGACTTTAAAATGCTCCACCCTTAACAGCTCTTCTCCAATTTTTCTGCCTTCCACCTTGGGGTACATGACATCCAGATGACGGCCGATCATATCTTCAATAACCTTTGTGCTGTCATAACCGGACGCTTTTTGATACTGGCTGATATAAGCCCCGTCCCTTAATATTACCATCCTGTCACATAGGGCAAATACCTCATCCAGCTTATGTGATATGTAGATGCAGGACAGCCCCTCTTCCTTTAGCTGTCTTAAAACCGTCATTAGCTTCTGCGTTTCCCCTTCCGTCAAAACAGATGTGGGTTCGTCTAAAATGAGAATCTTAGGGTTCCTCACCAGCGCCCGGGCGATGCATACCAACTGCTGCATGGATGGGCTCAGGCTGCGGGCGGTTACATTGATGTCGATCTTTGCATGGATTTTTTCCAGGGCAGCGCCGGCCTTTTTCCTGGCTGCCTCCCAATCCACCAGACCAAATCTGGTTTTAGGAAGCATTCCCAGCAGTATATTTTCTGTAACGCTGAGATCCAGTTCCAGATTCAGTTCCTGGTAAATCATGGCAATCCCGGCGCTTTCTGAATCCGAAGGCGCCTGGAACCTGCACTCAGCGCCGTCCAGAAGTATTTTTCCTTCATAGCTGTTTTGCGGATACAAGCCGCTGAGAATTTTCATCAGCGTAGACTTTCCGGCGCCATTTTCCCCCATGACCGCCAGGATTTCATGTTCGCAGAGCTTCAGAGAGACATCTTTTAACGCAACGGTTCCTAAAAACCGCTTGGTCACATGTTCAACAGATAACACAACTTTAGGTCCATTCATACCGCATCCCTCTAGTCTTTCTTAATTGAGTTCTTCAGGATCAGCTGACGCTTATACTGATCTAATAACACCGCCAAAACCAGAATCACGCCTACCACCAGATTCTGCCAGTAGACAGATACTCTCATAAGAGTCAGTGAATTTGTCAATATCTCCATAAACAACGCTCCGATGGAAGCTCCGATGATCGTTCCCATGCCTCCAAAGGTTGATATCCCTCCGATAATGGCTCCGCAGATGACAGTCAGTTCGTAGCCGCTTCCTGCCGCAGCTTCCGCCGAACCCAGGCGGGCCGCCATGAAAACCCCGGCCAGCGCAGCTAATGTGGAAGTTATCACATATACTGAAAATTTTGTCTTCTTTGTATCAATTCCGGAAATCCTCGCTGCCTCTTCATTTCCTCCCAGCGCATAAACCGCTCTTCCAAAGGGCGCTTTCGACAATATAATGTGACCTGCCGCGGCGATGACGACCGCCACGACTACAACCATGGGTATATTAAAAATCCTGGTCTGTTCAATCTTCATCAATCCCTCCGGCAGCGGATAGATGGGAACTCCCTGTGTCAGCACCGATACCAGCCCCCTGGCCGCGTACTGCATTCCCAAAGTGACGATAAGCGGCGGTATTCCCGCCTTCACAATGATCAGGCCGTTAATTCCCCCTATGATTCCGCCCATCAAAATACCGGTTATAATCGCGAAAAATACCGGAACACCGGCTTTGCACATCATGCCGGTTATGACACCGCCCAACGCCAAAACCGATCCAACAGATAAATCCAGCCCTCCCGTGATGAGAACCAGAGACATCCCGACTACGGTTATCAATGTAAATCCTGTGGTCCTCAGTACATTGAAGATATTGCCGGCAGATAAAAATGTGGGGTTGATGCAGGTAACAAATAACACATAGACAATTGTCGCTATTACAATGCTGCTCTCCTGCTTCTGCATAAACCACCTTATTTTTGTCTTCAAATCCTTTTTCTTTTCTCCTTGCTTCATGCTGCTCCCTCCTCTTTTATATCAACTATTATAAGGCGGCGGCTTTCTGTGGTGATGGGCATAAGTTGTCAATATCTTGGACTTATTAGCATTATTCTTTTACAGCGCTAAAAAAATAGCAATATTTTGCTAAAGGACAGCAAAATATTGCTATTAATAATATCGTGGCCTATTTAACTAAAGCCGTTTCCCACACCATTTCTCAAGGGGGCACAGCTCACACTTCGCCTTTCTGGCGGTGCATACCGCCCTTCCGTGATAGATCAACTGAAAGTTGATCCTGTTCCAGTGGTCCTTGGGCAGCACTTTTTGAAGCTCCAGTTCTACCTGCTGGGGGTTTTTGCCGTTTGCCCATCCAAGGCGTCTGGAAATGCGGAATACATGGGTGTCCACAGTCACGCCGGGAATTCCGTAGGCGTCCGCTAAGTATAACGTGGCGGTTTTTCTGCCTACTCCGGCCAGGGTCAGCAGGCCTTCAATGGTATCGGGCACCTTTCCATGGTATTCTTCCACAATCTGGCCGCAGCATTTTTTAATGTTCTTCGCTTTATTTTTATAAAGGCCGACGGACCGGATATACTCTTCGATTTCCTCCACAGAAGCGTTTGCCGCATCCTCCGCCTTTTTAAAACGTCCGAACAGGGCCGGGAGCGCTTCATCCACCTGCTTGTCCGTGCTCTGGGCGCTCAGCATGATGGCTGTAAGAAGCTGCCACTGCTCCTGATGGTAAAATCCTTCTTTGGTGGTTCCATATAACTCATCCAGTTTTTTTAATACCGGCCGCACAAGCTCCGGCGGCGCCGGTTTGAATTCTTTCTCTTCTGTCATACTATCCTCCATGCCTCCCGCTTATATGAAATCGAACAGGCTCAATTGCACGCCGCCGTCCGTCCTTTTCTGCTTATTCGCATCCTCTCTGAGCAGGTCTTCTTCCGGGATGTCGAAAAGAAATGGAGATGGCTCCGGGGAGGTGACCAGAACCAGCTCTTCTTTCGCCCTGGTCATGCCCACATAAAACAGGCGGCGTTCTTCTTCCAAATCCGCCGGCTGCTTTTCATGTTCAAGGGGAATCATGCCTTTTTTCACTCCGCACAGGATCACCGCCGGAAATTCCAGCCCTTTTGCCCCGTGCAGAGTCATGAGAGTGACCGCGTCTGAGGTGTAGGACTTTCCTCCGCACCGCCTCAGATCACTTTCCCGGCCGAACATCAGGTTTTCAAGCAGTTCCTCCATGGTTTTATAAAACACTGCCATGGAAACCAGCTTCTGCATCTCCGGACGGCCGGAAAGCCCGGTTTCCTCCATCCAGGTTTCCAGCAGCTTATCGGGTTTTGTCTTTTTTACAAGCCCGGAAAATTTATCAGCCATGGACTGCAAAATGCAGCCGGATATGCAGTCCTCCGGCAGATTCCATATGTATTTAAGCGCAAGCTGTCTGGAAAAAAGGTCGCCTGGCTTTAAAAGATACCGGAAAAATGCAGCAGTTCCCTGTACTGACGGATCGGACAGGAAATCGTCTCTGCCTGCCACAATATAGGGGATTCCCTCCTGCCGGAGACATTTTTCCAAAAGGTCAGCCTGCCGGTGGGTCCGGTAGAGTACGGCGATATCGGAAAAGCCCTTGATCCGTTTTATATCCTCCTGGGAATTCCGCTCCTGGGCATCCAGCATGTCGATGCCTCCGATCAGACGGTTGATCTCCTTAGCGGTAAAAATGGCCCCGGCCATCTCGCTTTTAGCCGTCACCAAACGGATTGGCGGCCCTTCCTTTTTCCAGGGAACCAGTTCCCGCGGCTGTCCTTCGTTCTGTGAAATGACAGAAACCGCGCCATGGACAATGGACGGAGCCGAACGGTAATTCTGCACCAGACGCACAGTCTGAAGCTCCGGCATGTCCCGTTTCAAATGGTCAAAACAAGCGGCGTCTGATCCCCGGAAGCCATAGATGGCCTGGTCGGGATCTCCGATCACAAATAACTCCCTGCCCCCCTGATTCCACGCCCGGATCAGCCGGTACTGTACCGGATTGATATCCTGAAATTCATCCACCAGAAGGTATGCAAATTTTTGTCTTCGTATTTTATTCTTTTCTTCCTTTTCCAACAGCCGCAGGGTTTCTATGAGAAGGTCGTCAAAATCCAGCACCTGAAGCTGTTTTAAACGGCTCTGGTAATATCCGGCCGCTTCCGCTGTGATTTTATCGGCCAGATTTGACATTCCTGTTTTGATCAATGAAATCTGACGCAGAAACTGTCTGGCGGAAAGCTTCAGGCCAAATTCCCGGACCGCGTCTTCCGCAATTCCCAGGGTTTCTTCCTCACATGCCAGCGTAAACTCCAAGCCTTGTCTGATCAGGAGGTCATTGCAGATGGAATGAAAGGTTCCTATATTCATGAGATGAGCGGTGCGCCTGCTGCCTATGGCCTGTTCCAGACGCTCTTTCATCTCCTGCGCCGCCCGGTTGGTAAAGGTCACCGCGGTTATTTCCGACGGTTTTACCCCTCTCTCCTTTAATAAATACAACACTCTGGATACCAGGGTTTTTGTCTTGCCCGTACCCGGCCCTGCCACAACTGCCAGGCCGCGGCAGGCAGTTTTCACCGCTTCCTGCTGCCGGGGATTTAACTGTTCCCATACTGACGGATCTGTCCCTCTTGTTTCCTGTACTTCTTTCCTGTTTACCGGTTCTGCCTCTAACCCTTTGGAACCATGATCTCTCAGAACGCCCTGAACCGCGGCGGCCGCCTCCATTTCTGCCAGATTGATTCCCTCAAACAGGCTGATCTGGCCGTCCGTATTGGTCAGCTCCGAAGGCTCAAACAATTGGATCGTGCCGTATTCGCCGTCAAATCCCGGCATCCGCCTCACTTCTCCCGCCCTGAGACGCCGGATTCCCTCCGACAGCAGATGGCCGGAGTGATGGCGGATCTCTTCAATCGGAACTTCCCGCAGGATGGAGAACTCGGATCCCAGATCACGGATCAGCGCCTCATACTGGTTCTGAACCTTAACGCTTGCAGAGGAATGTCCGGTAGACGCGCCTATCACTTCCGGAAGGGGCACCAGGCTTTCAAATGATTTCGCCCCCGGCAGGATAAAGCCCTCTTTCCGGTCCGCAAGCTGTTCTACCCGGTGGGATACCCCGATGGTCAGTTTCTTTCCGCAGACCGGACATTTCCCGCCGTATTTTTCCGCCTCCAAAGGGCTGAGGCAGAGGTGGCATTTCCGGTGGCCGTCATAGTGGTATTTCCCTTCTTCCGGGTAGAATTCGATGGTGCCCAAAAGGCCCTTTCCCATCTGAACAGCATCGTAAAGCCCCGTATAGGATAAATCAATGTCCAGAAGATTGGCTTCCCGGCCCAGTTTCGCCGGGGAATGGGCGTCTGAATTGGACACCAGTTGGAAACGGTCCAGGGCGGAAAGCCGCCAGTTCATGGGCGGATCGGATGACAGCCCGGTTTCCAGGGCATGGATATAGGGCGTCAGATCTTCAAAACATTCTTCGATCCTGTCGAATCCGGAAAATGCCCCGAACAGGGAAAAATGAGGCGTCCAGATATGGGCCGGTATATAGATGGCTTTCGGGCAGAGTTCCAGCACGATCTCCAAAAGATCATGGCAGTCCAGCCCCAGAATGGGACGCCCGTCGGAATGGATATTCCCGATGGTTTCCAGTTTCCTGGATATCCGTTCCGCATCTTCCAGACCCGGCAGAATGATCACGCTGTGCACCTTGCGCACTTTGCCGTCCTTTTTATAAATGGAGCTGATCTCTCCTGTAATCACAAAACGCGGTTTGACCGCCGACAGGGCGCTCCCCCGTTCCAGCACAAATTCATCCTTTAAACAATAGAATCCCTCTTCCGCAGGCCTTAATTTTTCCTTCAGCTCCTCCCGCCAGGCCGGGTGGGTGAAATCTCCGGTTCCCACAATCTGAATTCCCTTTTTCCTGGCCCAAAGATCCAGATATTCCGGCGTGCAGTCCCTGCTGGTGGCCCTGGAATATCTGGAATGGATATGCAAATCCGCTATGTACATGTTTTCCTCACATTCTGCCGTTTTTGACGGCCTGTGTCATTTTAATCCTCCATGCCGGAGCAGTTTTTTGCGAAGGCGCGCGCTGAGAATTTCAGATTCTCAGCTGCGATTCAAATTTGTGGTTCCGGCACAAATTGGGGTGTATTCTGAATAATTTGTCATGATACTTGAAATCAATACTTTTCGGTAATCATCTCCTATTTTACACCAAAAAGGAGCCGGGATTCAACGACAAAAAAAATATATTGTGGAAAAGGGGAATAAACTATACTACAATAGCCTTAGACGACACCATTACTTTTTAGAAAACCGGAGGTGCGGTATGGCAGAGCAAATGCTATGTTTCGTATGCTGTTTGTTATGCGCTTTTCCCTTCTTTATTTTTTCACATGCCAATAAGGGGAGCAGGGAACCAATTGTCTTTTGGACAAAGGATAAGAATTTAAAAGAAAAGATCAGGGATATCAGAGGTTACAATGAGGAAATAGCCAAGCTTTATCAATTATGTGCCCTGGCATTTGTAATCACAGGCCTGGCTTTCTTCCTTCATGTCATTGCAGGCTATACCGCTATTGGCCTGATATGCACGCTGGGGATTTATGCCGTCAAGAAAAGATATGACTCCATCTGTGAAAAATACAGTTGAAAGCGGGCATTCCCCATTGACGGCCCCATTCAAACATGTTATATTGATTCTAAGGTACTACTTTAGAACAATAAAGGAAAACAGCTATGATTGAACCAGTAAATAAAAAGTCATTAAGCGACGGTGCAAAAGAAAATCTGAGAAATTATATACAGTCCCTGAACTCTAAATCTTCCTATAAGCTCCCGGCGGAAAATGATCTGGCGCAGCTATTGGGAATCAGCAGGAATACCATCCGCAGGGCGCTGAATGAATTGGAGCAGGAAGGGCTTGTGCTGCGGATTCACGGACGGGGCACCTTTGTCAACCCGGAAGCGCTTCAGATTAAAGTGAATCTCTGTCTCATGATGGAATTCGGCACAGTGATCCGCCGGTGCGGCTATGATTCCCATGTGCGGCTGTCTTCATTTTCCATCGATAAAGGGCTTGAGGAGGTCTGTCTCCAACTGAAAGCCGCCTCCGGCAGCAAACTGATCCGGATTGAACGGATCTATTATGCGGATAACCATCCGGCCATCGTCAGCGTCGGATACATGAAAGAGGATTTATTTGAGGAGATGCCTCCTGAAGAGGAATGGATGGAAACGCCCTACTTTTCCCTGCTGTCCCGGTACGCAGGCCGTGTGGTTGTCAGGGACAAGGTGGAACTGGAAGCCATAAGCCGGAAAAAGATGGCCCAATACCTGACAGGCGACCCCGCCCTTCTGAACGAATCGGTTCTTCTTTTGAAAGCCTGCAGCTTCGATCAGAAGAATGAACCAGTGATGTACGGAATGGCGTTTTATGATACGGATTATATCAGCTTCAATTTAATACGTAATGAATGAAACTAGTAACATGAGCGTTTACTAGTTTTCTTCATAGCAGTATAAAGAGGCTACCTTTAAACCTTGTGCATCTACCCGGACGGGTATGGCAAATAAAACAAATGGAGGAATAAGAAATGAAAACTCTCGAAAACATGTTTCACCTCAGGGAAAACAGGACGACCGTGCGTACAGAACTCCTGGCAGGCGCCACCACCTTCGCGACCATGGCTTATATCTGCGTTCTCCAGCCTCTCTACATGAAACAGGCAGGCATGGATGCCGTCGGCGTTTTGCTCTCCACCGCCCTGGTTTCCGGTTTGATTACCATGTTCATGGGCTGGTACAGCAATATGCCAATTGCCCTGGCCCCTGGAATTGCGTCCAGCGTGGTGCTGACATTTTCCATCGTACAGTCAGGGCTGGCAGCCTGGGAAACGGGCCTGGGCATGGTCATGATATCCGCCCTTCTGTTTTTGATTCTCAGCCTGTTTAACCTTCGGGAAAAGGTGGTGGCCCTGATTCCGAAAAACATCAAAGTCGGCATCAGCGCCGGGCTGGGTGTATTTATCATACGCACTGCGTTGGTAAATGCCAAAC
The DNA here is from genome assembly GCF_018785315.1 of Clostridium sp. MCC353. Classification (GTDB taxonomy): domain Bacteria; phylum Bacillota; class Clostridia; order Lachnospirales; family Lachnospiraceae; genus CHH4-2. Next base: position 22,255 of record NZ_WQPN01000168.1, read on the forward strand.
TGATCAATCCTGATTTCAGGGGATTTGGAAACCTGTCCGAACCATCCACAGCGCTGGCGGCAGTCAGCATTGTTCTCTGCCTGCTGCTCTATTTCGCGCGGATACGGTTAAACGGCAGAGAATACAAACTGCGCGCCTCCCTTCTGGTGACCATTATCCTGACCACCCTTATCGGAATTCCCATGGGAGTTACCCAGGTGCCGGGCAATGTATTTACACAGGGCGGACTGCGGGCTTTAGGCAATGTGGCGTTTAAGCTGGATCTTTTAGGAGCGCTGAAGCCACAATATGCGGCGTTTATCTTCGCATTTTTTATCAGCGATTTCTTCGGCACCCTGGCAACTGCTCTGGGGCTGGGCTCACAGATGGAGATGCTGGATGAAAACGGCAACCTGCCTGTAATCGGGAAAATATTTTTAGCCGATTCCATCGGTTCCGTAGTGGGCGCGTTTATGGGGCTGACCATTGTTACCAGTTACGTGGAAAGCGCGGCCGGCATCGAGGTGGGCGGAAAAACAGGGCTGTCCTCCATTTTCACCGGCCTGTTCTTTTTGGGCACCATGCTGTTTGCGCCCATATTCCTCATGATTCCCACAGCCGCCACAACTCCTGTGCTGATCATGATCGGCATTTCCATGATGCAGGGGTTAAAAACCGTAAATTATGAATCTACGGAATGGACGCCTGTGGCGATCCTGATCATGTCCACGCTGTTTTATGGTATTTCCCAGGGAATCGGAATCGGGCTGTTCGCATATTGCATGATAAAAACCGCCCATTACCTGTTTACCGGGGAACCCGGCCAGATGCCTTCGCTGATGACCTGGGCGTTTACAATTCTGGCCTGTCTTCAGTTTGTTTTATAGAAAAGGGGGATATCAATGAAAGCAGTACATAATAAAGACCGGAGCCGTCTGATCGCGGCAGTTCTGGGAAAAAGGCCGGTGGACTTAACCATTGAAAACATACGCCTTGTAAATGTGATCACAGGGGAAATCTACCCTGCTTCCGTGGATATCGCCGACGGAATGATCGTTATGGTGAGGGATAACAGCGACGGGACATGCCCCTACGCCCTGGAACGGTTTGACGGTGAGGGAAAATATCTGATTCCCGGTTTTATCGACACTCACGTCCATGTGGAGAGCACTATGATGGTTCCTGAGAATTTTGCAAGAGCGGTTCTGCCCTGGGGCACCACCACCGTGGTATCCGATCCCCATGAAATAGCCAATGTAATGGGTGTTGAGGGGGTGATGTTTATGCTGGAAAACGCCAAAAAGGCTCCTCTGAGGCATTATATGCTGGCCTCGCCCTGTGTGCCTTCGGTACCGGGCAAAGAGGACAGCGGCTGCGAATTTACGGAAAAAGAAATCGGTTTTCTGCTGGATCAGCCGGGAATTATCGGGATTGCCGAATTGATGAACTATGTGGATATCTGCCATGACGACCAGAGGATGCACCGGATCATCGAAGAGGGGATCAAGCGGGGGGCATTTTTACAGGGACACGCGCCCAGGCTCAGAGGCAGCCTTTTAGCCGCCTACAGGCTGGCGGGGCCGGTCAGCGATCACGAATGCAGAAGCGGTGAAGAAGCGAAAGAAAAAACGAGAATCGGCATGCATGTCAACCTGAAAACCAGTTCTCTGTCCAATCACCTGCCGGAAGCGTTGAAAGGGGTTAAAGAACAGCGTTGGAATGACAATGTTTCCCTGTGTACCGACGATGTCCACGCCCAGGTGATCCACACAGAAGGCCATTTAAACCGGGTGGTTGGAAGGGCGGTCACATATGGAGCCGATCCGGTGGAAGCCATCCGGTTTGCCACCTACAATGCGGCCAGGGAATACGGTTTTGAAGACTTGGGCGCCATTGCGCCCGGATACGCCGCAGACCTGCAGCTGGTGGACCAACTGGACGGCAGACGCCCCGCCTGTGTATGGATCGAGGGCAGAATGATCAGCCGGGAAGGACGGCTGATCTGGAACCAGGCCCCTTCCCCTCTGAAACAGCTATCTACGGTTCATTTGTCTTACCTGAAAACACCGGATGATTTCCTGTTAAAAGCGCCGGATGACAGGGCCGAAACGCTGGTCATCCACAGCCGGTGTGACGGGCCGTTTAACAGGGCGTTTTATGAAAAACTCCCCATAGAAAACCGCTGCGTGGATCTGTCCGCTGATCCGGATCTGGCCTATGTCTGCGTATGCAACAGGCATGGGAAAGAGCAGAAAACCATCTCTGTGATCCGCGGATTCGGGGTCAGGGCAGGGGCATTTGCCGCTACGGTGGCCCATGACTGCCACAATCTGGTGGTGATTTACCGGAACGCGGCAGACGCTCTCCTGGCGGCGCAGAAGATAGAAGAAATGGGAGGCGGTTTCGCATACGCCGAAGGCGGCGAAATCATCGGCTCCCTCCCTCTCCCAATCGCTGGAATCATGTCCCCTCTCACCTGTGATCAGCTGGCTGAACAGGTAGGGGAAATGGAACGCATCGTGGGAGAACGGTGCAGCGGAAACTGGCTGTTAAAACATGCCACCATCTGCCTGGCAGCCCTTCCCGGCGCTGTTATCACAGACCGGGGAATCGTGGACGGGGACAGCCAGGACTTTCTGAAACAGTTTAGAACTCAGGACTGAGGCTTCCTGCTCACTTCTATAGAAGTATCCGGCAGCACATCATCCAGGCCGTTGACGAACTCCTTAAAATTCTGGAGCGACTCACCGGCCTGTGCCAGTTCCTCTTTGGAAATATATTCCTCCATGCTCTCCTCCCGGCTGATTTTAAATGCGCAGAACGTGAATTCCGGCGTCTCTTCCCCGGCGCTCAAATTCACTTCCAGATATCCGGCGTTATCCACAAGGCAGAACAGGATCGCGGCCTGTTTGTAAAATGGTTTCAGGCTGATTTCTCCCTGCCCTGCGTACTGTTCCCAGTCGTTCACTTCCAGATTGACCTTTACGCCATAGGGTTCCTTATCCGTAAACAGCTCAAATCCTTTATAATCCAGATAAGGGGAAACTCTGAGCAGCATATTTCCAACCGCGCTGTTATTCCCGATATAAGGGGTTTTCCATTTCCAAAGGCTGTCCATGGTTTCCTCGGACAAAGCGGCCTCCGACAGGGAAGTCCTCTCTGTGGCATTTCCCGCCGATGGGCCTTCAGCCCTGGTTCCGTTTTCCCGGCCGCAGGCGACCAGTGTTCCCAGTAAAATTACAACGGCAGCGGTCAAAACTGCCAACAGCCTTCCGCTTCTTTTTGTTTTCTCATCCATAATATTGTTAAATCTCCTTTTTAAAATTTCCTTTTCGCCGCTAAAATGCGAAGATAACCGGGTTTTTACCCCTCTGCTTTCCGTGATGCATCTGAGAATTGCCCTGCTGTAATCCCTGCGGGCTGTCTCCGGGCAGCTCATCACCACCAGGCTGTCGCAGGAAAGTTCCATGTCCCGTTCAGCGCAGACCGCCATCCAATGGACGGCCGGATTGAAGAAATGTATGCTGCGAGCCGCCATGAGAAGGAACTTATAAACCAGATCCCGCCTTTTGTAATGGATCAATTCATGTTTAAAGACATAATAATCCTTCTCATCCAGGCTCAAAGAAGATACATAAATGGCTGGATGGATCACCCCGATGCAAAACGGCGCCGGAAGTCCCGGGCAGTATTTGAGCTGGGGCGGCTTTTTAAGTCCCAATTCCCGGCAGACGCTCTGGTAACAGGTGATCATTCCATTGTCTGCAGCCGGTTCCTCCCACCGTCTCAGTTTCTGTCTGAATATCATGTAGGAAACCAGGTTCCAAAGAATATAAAAAACAGCCCCGGCGGCCCAGACCACCGACAAAATACCGCTGATCTGATACCTCCACAAGCGGGCTCCGGCTTCCGTTAAGACCCTGTACTCTGCCCTGTCCCTTCCGCCATGAGCCTCCAGACCCGTAGTTTGAACGTTAACTTCCCCATTCATCCGGCTGTCCAAACCATCATTTCGTCTTTCCATCCCTGCCGTATACACAGCCGCCCCCAGGGTTCCGGCCAGCCGGTCCACAGAAACCGGGGCCTGGGATAATGCGGCATTCCACGGCAGGGCTAACCGGAGGATGACCACCAGCCATAACAGGTATCTGCCTTTTGCTCCGTAAACGGCTCCGATCAGCCGGGAACAGAGCATAATCAGGAAAATGACTGCCGTACAGGCAGCGGACACCTCCAGCACATTCCAAAATATCGTTCTAATCATCGGCTCCCCCTGTATTCTTCTCAATAAACCTGGCCAGTTCCTCCAAATCGTCATCCGTAATATTCCTGCTCTTATAGAGGGAGGCTACCAGTTTGGTTATGGAGCTGTTATTGATCCGCTCAAGAAAATTTTTATTCTCAAAGGCCACATACTCCTCCTCTTCCACCAGCGTTTCGTAATACTTATTCTTCCCCTCTTTATAAGTTTTTAAAAATTTCCTGTCAATCAGCCGGTTTAACAGGGTTTGAAGGGCGGATACGTTCCACGGACGTTTTTCGTCCAGAACTTCTTTGATCCGGGAAGTGGATATGGGGGTTCCCTCTTTCCAGATCACTTTCATAATCTCTAATTCCGTATCAGGCAGCTTCACTAATTTCATAATAAAAACCATCTCCTACAATTGTATGATATCAATATCATACAATTGTAGGAGATGGTTGTCAACCCTAAAATATATTTAACCGTTTTTTCGAATGTGAACATTTCTTCTACAATAAAAGTAGTCATCCGGACACCCGAAAGGCACCGCTTACCCTTGACGGAGGGGTTAAACTGCTGTCAAATTGTCTGACACTCTACTTTGCCGGAGTAAGCACAAAAGTAAACTTTTTTTAATAGCGGCCGCAGACATCCGGAAAACTGCCCCGTCTAACCCATTTTACTTCCCATCAAAATACTGAGGGTATTTATCCCTCATAAGGTCCCGGTTTTCTATATATCTCCTCATATGCTGCCTGGCAATCCCATAGGCCTTTTCCTCGTCCTTCTCTTCGATGGCATCCACCAGCTGCTCATGATCCGATAAGATCACGCTGGTGGGCCTGCACCGGAAACTGAGGATGATTGTCCGGTCGAACTGGGGGGAAATGGATTCCACCAGCTCATTCCAGTATTTTTTACGGCACATGGAATAGAGCATGGAGTGAAATTCCTTATCCAGCTTGAGAATCTTCTGTTCATTTTTCTTTTCCATATAATAACGCCATACGGCTATATTTTCCCTCAGACGGTCAATCTGCTCCCCATTCAGCATGGCGCAGGCTGATTTGGCCAGCTCCGATTCCAGCACACACCGAAGGCTTCTCACCTCTTCCACCAGCTCCGGATCGATATAGGACACATAAGTCCCCCGTTTCGGATAGATATCGATCAAATGTTTCTGGCTCAATTCCAGCACCGCCTCGCGGATCGGGGTGCGGCTGACCTGAAACTGGCTGCAGAGTTCATTTTCCATGATCTTTTCGCCCGGTTCCAGATTGATATTCACGATGTTGTGGACCAATACCCTGGTCACATATGTTTTAGTTGATTCTCCCGCCTGTTCTTCCAACAATTCAATCACGGTATTTTCCCTCACTTCTGTTTTATAAGGCTTATTTTATTATAAGGAAGCCTCATTTGCAACCGCAGAAGGGGAAAATGAAGAAATCAGCCCGTGTTTTTCCATGATTTTCCTCAGTTCTTCCTTCCGCTCCCCGTCAAAGGGAATTAAAGGCAGGCGGCAGAAATCCCCGCAGATTCCCATCATGCTGAGCGCTGATTTCACTGGAATGGGGTTCACATCGCTGAACAAAGCGTTCATAAGATCCAGCAGGGACAGTTGAAGCCTTCTGCTCTTTCCCACTTTCCCGCTGAAATAATGACAGCAGAGATCGTGCATTTCTTCCGGCATCAGATTGCCTAAAACAGAGATCACCCCGTGCCCTCCCAGCGCTAAAACAGGCAGGGTCTGGTTGTCATTCCCTGAATACAGGTCCAGCCGGCCTTCGCATAATCCCGCTGTTTCAGCGATCCGGGCAAAGTTGCCGGACGCTTCCTTTATCCCGCAAATATTGGGATGGGCGGACAGTTCCAGATAAGTTTCCGGATTGATATCCATCCCCGTACGGCTGGGCACATTGTAGATGATCATAGGAAGATCCACGCTGTCGCCAATGGCCGTAAAATGCTGTACCAGCCCCTTTTGAGATGTTTTGTTATAATAGGGAGTCACCAGCAACAGGCCGTCCGCCCCCAGGTTTTCCGCTTCTTTCGACAAAAATATGGAATGGGCCGTGTTATTGCTTCCCGTCCCCACGATCACCGGAATCCTGTGATCCACATATCTTATTACATATTCGGCCAGAGCGATGATCTCCCAGTCCTCTAAGACTGCGCTCTCTCCAGTGGTTCCTGCGGCGATAATGGCATCCGCGCCGTGGCCGAGCTGGAATTCCAGCAGCCTTCCAAGGGAAACAAAATCAATATTTCCCGATTCATCCATAGGCGTTACAATGGCGGTTCCCACACCTTTAAAAATTGTATTTTTCACATTTCACCCAACCCATTCTAACAATATATACTAATAGGATATGTTCGTTTTTCTCATTTCGTAACCGTTCAGACAAGTCTGAACGGTTACGCATCCTCTATGTTTTCGTACGGTCTGCGCAGTAAATGCGCAGACCTGTCTGAACGGTTGTTTTTGTTCACAGCCCACGCTGGCGGACCTGGCCTGGCGGCCGTGCCGCTTTGCGGGGCTCCGCCTTCCGCCGTTTGAACGATTTTTGCAGGCCCATCGACAACTCTTAGACTGGAAGGGGATAGAAATAAAGGGGAAAACCTGACCTTCAAAGTCAGATTTTCAGAGGACCTGAATCGAGAAGGCCTTCAGGGCTTCTTGATGAATGTCATCGGTCCCCTTATTTCTATCCCCTTCCGGTCTTAGAGTTGTCCTGGCCGAAACTATGAGTTCAAACGGCGGAAGACGGAACCCCGCAAAGCGGCACGGCCGCCAGGCCGGGTCCGCCAGCATGGGCTGTGAACGGTTACCTCATTTTATACTATGTACAAACTGCCGTCTTGACGAACTAACACTATTAGTTTATACTCACTTTAAAACTAATAGTGTTAGTTAACAGGAAAGGAGGGGTCTGAGCTATGGCGCGAAAAGGATTGACGGAAGACATCATCATCGAAACCTCAGCCAGGCTGATTGCTGAGAACGGTTATCAAAACTTCTCTCTTCATGGGCTGGCCGCAGAATTAGGGATAAAAACAGCCTCCCTTTACAACCATATTCCCAATTCCAAAAAGCTGGTGGCAAAAGTCGGTGAAAGGGTTCTTCACAATCTCAAACAGTCCATCCGTGACGCCACAGAGGGAAAAATGGGTCTGGACGCCGTCGAAGCGCTGGCTGCCGCTTACCGCCGGTTCGCCCTGGAAAACCCGGAACTCTACCAGCTCATTCTTTTGATCCCTGAATTGGATGACGACGATTTTTCCAATGCCGGACGGACGCTGATGGCGGATCTCTACGGCAAGCTGTCGCCATTCTGCCCGTCAAGGGAAGAACAGGTCCATGCCGGACGGATGCTGCGAAGCTGCATGCATGGTTTCATATCGCTGGAGCACGCCGGATTTTTCAGGTCTTCGGTAGAGATTGAAGACAGCTACCGCTATGTCATCCATTCATTTATCCAAATGCTGGAAAGCAAATAATTAAAAAAAGCCGCAAAGGCGGCGGAATGTGAGGTTATGATGAATACAGAACTGCAAAAGCAGAAATTCCGTCATATGACTGAGGACCCGGTGGAAAAACTGGTGTGCAGTATGGCGGTTCCTTCTATTATCAGCATGCTGGTGAGCGCTTTTTACAATATGGCGGATACATTTTTCGTTGGTAAGGTCAGCACCCAGGCGACGGCCGCCATCGGCGTCGTATTTCCCTATATGGCCCTGATCCAGGCCGTATCCTTTTTCTTCGGCCACGGTTCCGGAAACTATATCTCCCGGGCCCTGGGACGCCAGGAGACAAAAGACGCGGAGAAAATGGCGGCAAATGGTTTCTTTTCCGCGCTGATCTTTGGCCTGCTTCTTTTAACGCCATGCTTTTTACTGATGAATCCCCTACTAACCGGCCTGGGCGCCACCGACACGATCCTGCCGGATGCCCGCAGCTACTTCAAATACATACTGCTGGCAACCCCATTCATGATGTGCTCTCTCGTCATGAATAACCAGATGAGGCTGCAGGGCAACGCCAGAAAAGCCATGGTCGGCATTTCAACAGGGGCCATTTTAAATATCATCCTGGACCCGCTGCTGATCTTTGGCCTGAAAATGGGCGTCAGCGGAGCCGCACTGGCCACCGCCGTATCCCAGTTCACCAGCTTTCTGATCCTGCTCCACATGAGCGGACAGGGAGACGGGGTTAAAATACACTGGAAAGCATTTTCCCCTTCTGTCCGTGCATACAGAGAGATTATCGCAGGCGGCCTGCCTTCGCTCTGCCGCCAGGGGCTGGCCAGCATTGCAACCATCTGCTTAAACCAGGCAGCCGGATTTTACGGGGATTCGGCAATCGCCGCATTTTCCGTTGTCAACCGGATTACCATCATCTCGTCTTCCGCCCTTTTAGGCTTCGGGCAGGGATTCCAGCCTGTATGCGGGTTTAATTACGGCGCCAAGCTGTATGAACGGGTTAAAAAGGCATTTTGGTTCTGTATCCGGGTTTCCACTGTGGCTATGAGCACTCTCGGTATTTTCGGCTTTATCTTCGCGGAATCCATCGTCCGGTTATTCCGCGCCAATGACCCGGAACTCATCCGCATAGGCGCCCAGGCCCTCCGCTATCAGAGCCTGGTATTCCCGTTTCTGGGCTGGGTGACGATCACCAACATGTACCTTCAGACTACCAGAAAAACAGTGAGGGCTTCCGTCCTGTCCATGTCCCGGCAGGGAATTGTGTTCATACCGGTGCTTTTTACCGCCATTCATTTTCTGGCTTTAAAAGGGATTCAGATGACGCAGCCCATATCCGATATCCTGACCTTCTGCATCGCGGTTCCATTTGGCCTGTCGGCGCTTCACGAGGTAAAGGAAGAGGGAAAGAGCTAATGCGTGTTTGAAGCCTGCTTTTCCATCCTGATAAAATACCATACGCACAGGATGATCTGCAGAAATGTGGAACACGGGGTTGCCAGCCCAATGCGGAACAAGGATACCGGCACGATCCGGCTCATCAGATAGGAAACCGGAATCCTGACGCCGAAGGCCCCCGCGATCCCCTGGATCATGACAAATCCTGTTTTTCCGCATCCGTTGAAATAGCCGGTAAAGCAGAACATGAAGGAAACCAGCAGACAGTCGATGGCATATGCCTTCAGATAATCGGCGGCGGCAGCCACCACCTCTGTCTCACGGTTAAAGACGCCCGCCAGAATATCCCCGTGGAAAAATGAAAACCACGCCAGAAATACCCCCACTCCCAAAGAGGTTAAAATTCCGTAAGCCAGAGCCCGCTTTGCCCGCTCCGGCTTTTTTGCTCCCACATTCTGAGCCACGAATGCGGAAATGGACTGCATATAGGCGGATGGAACCAGCAGAATAAAGCCGCAGATTTTCTCCGCAACTCCCACTCCCGCCGAAGGAACAACGCCCAGTTCATTTACAATGGCCGTTATGGCTAAAAATGAAATGGATACCAGCATGTCCTGGAACGCGATTGGGAACCCCAGCTCCACCACTTTTCTGATGATCTGCTTTTCAAACCGGACGCATTTTTTTGAGAATTCAAAGGGAAGCCCCTGTTTCCTTATAATGAGCAGGGACAAAAGCACGCTGACTGCCTGGGCCATTACGGTCGCGGCGGCAGCTCCGGCAGCGGCCATGTGAAACACGCCCACCAATATAAGATCTCCAATGATGTTCATCACACAGGCAATGGCCACAGTGATAAGAGGCATTCTGGAATTGCCCATACCGCGGAAAATGCTGCCCAGCACATTATAAGCCACAATAAATATGGAACCCATGGCGCAGATTCTGATATACATCACCGTGCTGGCAAAGGCCGCATCCGGGGCTTTCATCAGCCGCGCCACCGGAACCGCCAGTATCTGCATGAGAATCATAATGACAACGCCGATCAGGGCAAAGAGGCAGATGCTGGCTCCCACCACCCTTCCGGCCTCCTCGTTCTTCTTCTCTCCGATCTTCTGCCCCAGAAGTATGGTGGTTCCCATGGCCAGTCCCACAATGGCGCCTGTGACCGTCTGCATGATCCAGCTTCCTGTGGATACCGCTGATATTTCAGCCGCTGTGCTGAACTGGCCCACGATCAGCATATCCACCGCGCCGTACATGGTCTGTAAAAAGATTGCAAACAGCACCGGAAGCGCAAATTTAACCAACGCAGGCAGGATACTGCCTTCTGTAAAATTCTGACTTTTTTTCATTTTTCTCCCCTAATCCTAAGCTTTTTTGCATAAGCATGCGCTGGGAATTTCAAATTCTCAACTGCGTTCCTGCCTCAGCCAGCCTCTCCGAAAATTGTTCATAGAAATCAACATCCTTTTTATAAGGCGTCATAAAAAATGAGTTCAGAACAAATAGGCTGATCTTTTTAGCGTTTTCCTGCCCCGGATTCTGCGCCGCCAGTTCCTGAAGCCGGACCAGGAAATAATGCCAGTCCGTAATGAATTGTTCATTCTTTTTCACGTCCGGCGTATCAATCCATTTGCGCACCTTTACTTTTGTTTTATTCTCTTTTCTGCACTCGTGAACCTGTAAAAAATACTGGAATCCCCGGCCGTCGTAATATCTTCCCAGGGGGAAAATGCGGCAGATTCCGGGGCGGAATTCATGAATGGTACAGCGGCCGTTTTCACTTAAAAAGGAACACCGCCCTGTTTCCCCGCTCATTTTAAGGTTGGGCAGAATGATTCCGTCCACCACATTTAATTCAATCCGCTCTGCCAGCAGTTCTTCAAATGTCTTTTGAAGGTTTACGGTAAGCCTGTGTACGTCAAGCGGGTCCAAAAGAATGGATGATCCCATTCCCTGACAGCAGGCAGAACAGCCCTGGCAGTCATTGCAGTCCGCTTTTACCATATCATTTAACCCATACAGCTTTCCATCTGATATTTCTTTAAGATCCACTTCTCGTCTCATCTGCTTCGTTCATCTCCTACAATCCATTATTTTCCATACCGGATTTTGATCACAATGGGTATATTCTAACACAAATGAGGTTAAGTTACAAATAATTACAAAAAAATCTATTGACTTTTTTCCAAATTTATGCAATACTATTTGACGGATCATTTGTGGCGGAATAGCTCAGCTGGCTAGAGCACACGGTTCATACCCGTGGTGTCGTTGGTTCAAGTCCAATTTCCGCTACTACAAAAGCCCTGCAGTAACTTGACTGCGGGGCTTTTTTTGTGAACCAATAACTCCTCTAAAGGGCTTTGACCGGACGGGTGCCGGCCTTTTAACGGATTGGGCTGGCCAATGCCGGAAGCTTAGGCGGGAAGGGAACCTTCCTCAAATATTTCGTCCGGTCGGAAATCTTTACTGCATGGGGCCGGTCCGTCCAGTACACACTTTTCGAGGAGCCGGGGGTGTAGGAATCCGGGCCGTTCTGGTTCTTAGAGTGATCCCATTTTCCGGCGATCTGAGGATATATGGTTTCCAGATCATTGAAACCTTTTAGAACCGCTTTATTCTTACAATACGGGCAGCCGGAATGGCTGTTGGTGCGGCTGTTGGGGCTTGCGGCCCATTGATGGACAAATTCTTTTCCGTCTTTTAGGACTGTATGAATCCAGAAAACCCTTTTATCGTATCCATAGGATATTTTATCCGGGAAAATGGACAGCTTCTCATTTCTCCCATAATCCCACTCCCCCAACAGCTCCTTGTGGGTGGTGGCCAGATCATTGATTCCGGATATGATCACTTTTCCGGAACAGACCGGACAGCCGGAGGAACCGCCTTTTCTGATGTTACGGTTACTCACCATCGTATTCAGGGACGCCTCCCATTCATGGCGGACTCCATTTACCACGTGAAACCAGCAGGCCGGCTCGTGCGAATAGCGGGTGAGTTCTGACGGATGGCGTCTATTCTTTTCAAAATCCCAGCACGCCAGCAGTTCCGGTTCCAGGGATTCAAAGTCATTATCCCCTGCTAAAATCCTTTTTCCCGCACAGAAAGGGCATCCTTCGCCGGAGGCCCGTTTTGCAAAACTGGCTTTCCATGTATGGATGATTCCGGCTTGGGTGGTGTGGCACCAGACGGCCTCCACCGCGCTGAATGGCAAAAATCCGTAGGGCGACAGATTGCCGTTGTGCTCTTTGTCAAACTGCTCCGCCAATTGGGGAAACCTGGTTCCAAAGCTCTTTTCATACAGGGCCTGACTCCATTGCTCCCTGACCGCATATTCATCTTTTTCAACCGAGACTTCACATCTGAGTTCCAGGTTCAGGGTTTGTCCGACCTCACGAAACAGGACCGGCAGCACATCGTTCATATGTAAATTGGACTTTTTTTTGGCAGGAAAGCGGATTTCCCTTCCGCAAACTGAGATTTCCGCCAGGCTGCTGTCCTCGGTCAGGCCAAAGAGCAGGATTTCATCCTTTTTGGCCTGCTGCCTCTTTTTCTTATCCAACTCCTTCTTTTTTGCCGCAGCATGGGCCCATTCGCCGGAATATTCGATGCCCAGCATTTTCCCGTTGATGTCATAGATCAGAACATCAATTTCATAGCCAAGGGATACGTCCCTGTTTACGATCTTTTTGCCGGGAAATGCCTTTTTCATATAAAAAAGGACGGCCTGTTCGCAGAATGATGTGGACGCGTATTCATGGCATTTGGGGCAGCCCGACTTTAAATTGGTCCTGGCGTTGGGGGTACACCGCCACTCGTGGCCGCACCGGCTGCATTTCCACCATTTCTTCCGGTTGCATCCAAAGGAGATTTCCTCTGCCCTCTCTTCATTCCGCTCCATATATTCGGCTGCCAGCCGGGGATGGGTGGATTTTAAATCATTAAATCCCGGATATATGGCAAAACCGCTCAAATAGGGGCAGCCGCTCCCCCTCACACGGCCCTGGACAGATGCCTGCCAGCTCAATTCGTATTCTTTCCCCTCTCTCTCAACAGTCATTTTCCACCAATATTTTTTCTGGGTGCCAGACGGCACCTGATTGGCGGACAGAGAGTTTTTCCGGTCATCCCATTCGGCTGCCAGCCGGGGATGCATGGACTGGAAATCATTAAAACCGGACAGCAGTTTTTTCACCGGCCTGGTCAAATAGGGGCAGCCGGATTTATTCTGGGTGCGGTTCCACACGCTGGTTTCCCAGCGCAGTTCCCACATCTTCCCAAACCGCTCTTCATAGCGGATCCAGCAGGCCCGTTTACAGCAGGTGTACCGGATATTGTCCGGAGTCATGCCTTTATTCCTGATATAATCCCATTCTTTCAAAAGATGTTCCTGTTTATTTTCCATGCACCATTCATATAACGACAGCGACTGTAATGATTTATCTTTCATATGCTCAACGGGGCTTTTTGCGGAGTTTTATCTCCACATTTTTCTGAACAGCCATGGATTGGAAGGCGTTTACGGCTTTTAAGGCTTTCTCTTTTACCGGCTGAGAGGCATTTTCCTGTCCGTCAGTTATCTCTGACATTACGGCCCTGAGATCCTGGATTTCCAGCAGATTGACCGCAGCGCAGAAAAACCCCTTCCGTCTCCCGTCATTATATTCGGTCAGCAGCCGCTCTAACATCTCCATTTTTTCTTTCTGTTCCGCCTGATAGGAATCAGGCCCGATGTTTTGGAACCTCTGAAAATCCTTCCTGCGGTTTTTATGCGTGATAAATGAATCAAATTCATCGATTCCCTCGTATCTTACACAGGGGTACTCCGGGCATTGAAAACAATAGGAAACTCCTTGATGGGCCAAACTGCACCTTGCGATGGCACACGTCTGGTTGCCTTCTCCCCCTCCGCAGCCGGGACAGTATTTATTAAGTTTCATCGGGCAAAGCCCGCAGTTCAGACCGCAAAGAGAAAATAATAAATCGTCCCTTGTAAAATTTTTCATTCAATTGATCCTCCGCTCCTATGTAATTTTACTTTTATTTTATGCCGTTTACAATCAGACAGACGGATAACTGAGCAGTTGCCTGACCTGATGCCTGACCGTTTGTCCGACCAACTGCCTGAGAAAACAGTTTCCGGCAATCGAATCCTTGATTGATGTTTCCACTATATTCAGCTATAATTATATCATTATTTTTCCAGCGATGTGCTGACTTCAAATAAAAAGGAGGAAAATAGACATTGAATTTTAAAGAAATAACACCGGAAGAACTGAATTTTAACCCATTTACAAAGATCGGAAAAGAATGGATGCTGATTACCGCTGGAGATGCCAACGGTTTCAATACCATGACAGCCAGTTGGGGCGGTGCCGGTGTTCTCTGGAACAAAAATGTATCCGAATAAAGATTATCATACCATGTATATCGGAGAAATCCTGAAGGTTTACATCAAAGAATAAGCCATCTTTTTAACCTAAAGGGAATATAAATCAATATGCTATTTTTAACTGTTTTCCCCAATTTGAGAACATCCATTTTGTTGACTTTCAATGTAAAAAAGGCTGCTTAAAATAACCGTTTTTAATTAATACCCACTCGCTGCCAAAACTACATTCCACAAATTTGGCCTGAGAAAACCAGCAGAAAAGCGGTAGGAGGCGGCGGCCGGAGGGCCGGATTTTTGGTTGTGGCCGGGCAGGACAAAATCCTGCGGGGATGAAGGCCATCTGGAAATCGTTAGGGAAAATTAGGCTGCAGGGATGGAAAAAGACGGGCAGAAACTGAAAACCAAATCAGTTTCTGAGATGCCCACTGAACGGTGAAGTCCCATAAAGAGTTCACCGTGAATGGGCATCGGACCGTCTTTTTCCATCCCTGCAGCCTTAGTTTCACTTACGGTTGGAAGCCGGCCTTCATCCCCGCAGGATTTTGTCCTGCCCGGCCACAACCAAAAATCCGGCCCTCCGGCCGCCGCCTCCCACCGCTTTTCTACGTAATTCTCACAACTAAATTTCCTGCGTTCCCCCTTAACACACCACCGCAATAGCAGTAAATGTAATCCACATCAATCCAATCCCCATCAGCATCACCGGCACCCCATGTGTCCAGATGAAGCCGGGCCTTTTAATATATCCCGGTTTCCCCAGCAAAAGCGGCGCGGGGCCCGCGGATGCCATGGTTAAAAATGCAAAGAAACAGGAGCAGGCCAGAGCCGCGCCGATAACAGAACCGTTATACCCGTTAACAGTAGCATAAATGACCACAAACGGAGATACCAGACTGCCGATAATCAGGCCCGTAGCCAGGTTTGAGAAGAAGTTGGTGATAACCGTAGCGGTTCCAACCAGCACCAGCATGAATACCGGAAACGCCATATCTTCAAACAGCGGCCCCAAAAGGACAGACAGCCACGTCTTAACTCCCAGATCATTATTGCTCAGCATAGCCCCAACCGCCGTAAATGCGGCGATCGCCAGCACCACGCCCCAAAAGATCTTTCCAAACAACTGCTCCGGATTGACCACCGGTTTATTATCCACTTTAAACAGACAGATAATCGATACCATGAGAGCAAACCACAGCGGCTGCCCGATTCCGCTGAACCAGCCGTAAAAGCCGGTGGATTTGGGAATAAACAGAAGCAGAATGGAATACATCATGCCGCACAAAACCACCAGGCTCACCAGTTTCTGTTGTTTTGTAATTCTCAGATTCTGCATCCCCTCCATTTTCGTGATGTCAAAGGATTTTAATCTGCTCATGTCGATGCGGAATATGTAAAGGGAGAACAGGTTGAATGCAATGACATACAGTGCGAAAAATATGGTAATGCTGATCATATAAATGGCGAAATTTAACTCGAATCCCAGCGCGGCCAGAGGTTCCATAATGCTGTTGAATATGGAGAGGGCAATCCCCTTAAACGGCAGCAGGGATGAACCGATCATGGCGCTGGTCTGCAGCCCCAGACAGGTGATCATATGCCAGTCGCTGTCCTCCTCGTAACCGATGGTATCCTTTATGTAATCCTGTATCGTATAGGCCAGGATCAGGCCTCCAACCGTGCCCACAAATGCCCCCAGACAGAACACCGCAATCATAAATGAGGCGCTGAACAAAAATGGCCTTCCCTGGATTTTTCTCCGGCTGATGATCCATTTCGCAAAGAATTCCCCCGCTCCGGTGATAATAAGAGCCTGGCACAGGGCATAGCAGAAAAACAACTGCACGATGGTTGCCGAACCAAATGTGCTGGTTAACAGGGTTGCAGAAGTATAAAAACCCGACATCAGGCTGGCCGCCATGGACAGGATACAGCTTGGAATCAGGTTAAATCCCATGACGATCATCCAAACCGTCCCAATGAAAATACCGATAGCGGTAATCCCCTGGCGGGTGATTCCGCCCCACGACGGACATATGAATCCAAAGCCAAACAGAAAGAAAATACCCACAACCATTTTCCAAACATATGATATAAAACTCTGTTGCTTTTTATCCGCAGACATCTATAATCCCCCTCTCCGCTTCACCACAAAGCCGGTTATGATCTCTTAGGCACGCAGGTAATCGCATCCCCGCCATTAATAACCAAATCACAATCCATATCTCTTAATTCTTTCCAATAGCCGTCACAAGGCTGGTCTAAATCCACCCCTTCCTCAATCAGCAGTTTCCGTATGCGGCATCCATCGATATCCCGCGGACGCACCTTTTCACGGATCGCGATGTCAGCCGCCAGGCCAGCCGCATGGCCGGTGCCCATAGCCGGACCGATGATTCTCATGGCTCCGTTGGCATGGAATTCCGCTGAACAGCAGCGCCCCGCGCATAGCAGGTTCTCGATCCCTTCCGGCAGAAGACAGCGGTATGGGATTTCACACCAGTCCTGAGGATTGGAGCGGGCCGGTATTCCTTCCGGAACTCCGAAAGGATGCATATTGGCATCGCAGTCCCGGCCAATGTGATCTGATTCGCAGACGGCGCTGCCTTCCGGCTCCGGTATGTGGATATGGCGCATGAATACCCAGTCGCCGCTGGTAGGATGATGGGTATCAAACATCTCCGGGAATCTGGCGATTCCGTCCTCGAATTTCACACCGCAGGCCACATCCCGGGCTTTCAGCATGTAATCGCCGAATATACGGCGGCTGTCCCTCACTCCCGGAAGGGATCCGGTTCCCGTCAGCCTCAGATTTTCAAATCCTGGCACATTATTTTTCAGGAATTTATGGAACTGTTTCATCAATTGATGCTGTTCCAGAATCTGCCTGGAAATGTCCTCCGCATCCGTGTTATGGCAGTAATAGCTGTGAAATGAAAATGTAACGAATTCCGCATTATCATCCGGCGTATTGGGCAGAAGGACGCGGAAAAATCCGGACACACGGTTGCAGACATGCCGGGCCATTTCCCCCCTCTTAATCGCTTCTTCTTCCAGCACATAGACCAAAGGCAGCGGATGTTCAACCCCATTTTCCTTCTGCTGGGCTTTCCAACGGTCTTCTGCCTGCTGGTATCTTATTAAATCCGCCCCTGACCAGCGGGAACCCTGGGTGGTGGACATATTAAGCCCTGCAAAATCCTGGCCTCCCACTTCATAGGGAACGCCGGACAATGCCGCCACATCCCCGTCTCCCGTACTGTCGATGAATATTTTAGCCTTTACCTGGATAAGCCCGCCTTTTGTATAAAATACGGCCGATTTAATGACGCCGTCTTCCACAACAGTATCAATACAGGTGGAGTCATAGATCACCCGGCTTCCGGCCTCGAACACCATGTCTTCCAGTACAATTTTTCCGTACTCCGGCTCAAAGGACGGGTTCCGGTAGTAATCTTTGCTGGGATCCCTCTTCCGGAGCTGTCCCACCGCATCCAGGCGTTGGGCAAATTCCAGACAGATCCCTTCAATCCCGCCTGCGATCTGAGGCACATAACCATTGGTTGCCAGGCCGCCTAAGGTCACCCCTTTTTCAAATAAAATGGTATGAAGCCCTTTTCTCCCGCACTCGATGGCCGCCGCACATCCGCCTGCGCCGCCGCCGATGACCGCCACATCACAAAATAAGGTTTTCGTTATGTTCTGCATATGATCCTCCATTCTGACTTATTATTTTAATAGTTAAAAACAGCTCATCATCCTGACCGAAAAACGGTCAAGAAGTACTGGATGCCCATTCAATTTTCCCGCTGTCCTAAACTATTACGTTAAATTTATATTAAAGTTTCACGCCCTCTTTTGCAAATCCGATTTTGAATTAAAAATGTCGGAAATGGCAAACAAAAATACCCTGGCAAACAGCAGCCTGCGGCCATACATGCGGTATGGCCGCAAGCTGCTGTTTGTCGGGGCATCGGATATCCATTTATTTATTTTTAACGGAATACTCTTTCACACATTGGCGGAACAGGTTCAAGGACGGATTGTCACTCTCTTTTGCGCAGATAAAATACAGATAGACCGGAATTTCCCAGTCCACCACCGGAATCCCGGTGATATGATCTATATTTCCGGTAAATCTTCGGGCAGTAGGATAAATATAATCTCCGTCCTGGAGAATCAACGGCAGCAAAGGCAGGTTTGAGCTGTCTAAAAACCGGACCTTCATCTGTTCTTTTGAGGTTCCAAGATAATTCGACAGATATGGAGGCACTTTTTTCCGTTCACTATCGGCCGTATTGGTTATGATAATGGTCTGTCCAAGAAGCAGATCCCTGTCTTTTTTGTCAAAATATAAACAATCAGCCAAAGGATTTTTCCCGGACATTAAAAAATGAAAACCGCAGTTCACGCTGACCTGGTCTTTTTCGTACTCCTCCGACGGATAGAGTACCTCCGCCCTTTGATATGCGTTGCTGCCCAAAAACGCCACGAAAATTCCATGTAAAAGTCCGGCTGACAACTGCTTTCTAAGATCTTCCGGCGACGCCTCCTTTTGGGACAGGGCGATATCAGGATATCTTTTATTGAACATGGCAAGTATGTCAATTTCTTCTTCGCAGGGGAGATACTGCCCATAGCCGATGCGGAGCCGTTTTCTCCGGTCCCGCCCCAGGCCGTCAATGCTGTTCTGCATCTTTTCATATGCTTTTATAATGGTTTTAATCTCGCCAATCAGCACTTCTCCCGCCAGTGTCAGGTTCATTTCCTTCGATTTGCTGGCCCGTTCGAACAGCTTAACTCCCAGTTCTTCCTCCACCCGGGACACCTGTTTAGCAACTACGGAATAGGAGACAGACAGGGCAAATGCCGCCTCTTTATAGGAACCGAATTTGTAAGCGGCATATACATATTGCAGTGATTCCAAGGTCATAATGTACCATCCTTTATAAACGTTTTCCTTATTTTTTATAATTATAACAGATATTGGAATATATGTGGCCTGGTAAAATGAATTGACAAGTTTCCGCCAATATTCTACACTGAAATCAAAATCCGCTGCTCCCCTGCGGTATTACCACTGTAAATTGTAGATAAGGCGCTTCAGTAAAAAGGAAACTATGAAAAAAATATTGACTATAACAGCCGCCCTTTTAATCATCCTGTCCGGCTGCGCAAACCACACCAGCCCTCCTCCGCAGGCAGAAACAAAGAACGGGACAGCAGATGGAACGATAGAAAAACAGCTTCAAATCATTTCAGATAACTACCTATGGCCACCTGATCACTACAGCGGAACTAATCATATGTATGCTGTCACCGACCTTGACCAGAATGGAAGGCTGGAGTTAATCTGCTCCATTCTACAGGGCAGCGGCCGGTATACGGACAGTGTTTATTATGAGGTAAAGGAAACTTTAGACGGGCTGGAAGAATGTCCATTGGAAAACAGGGAACTGGATTCGGGAGCCGATCTGGTGACGGAAAGCGCCCCTGTATATTATGATCCTGAATATTGCGCATATTATTTCATTTTTGACGATCTGATAAAAGACGGTATGGATCTCAGTTATGAAAATAAGCGGGCAGTTTCCCTAGCTGACGGAAAACTCACCGAACAGATTCTGGCATTTAAAACAACTCAATATGATGAACATTCGCCCATTTCCATCACCTGTGAAGATGCTATAGGAAGGAAAATCACTGAGGTTGAGTATAAGGGCATAGCCGATACTGAATTTGGGGATTTGATAAAAAAAGAGGCCTGCTTTTCCTGGTTCAGTTTAAGTGATCTGGAATTGGAACCTCTTAATAAACCGGCGCTTTTGAACCGGCTCAGGCAATCCTATGAGGGATTTTTAATTCAATGAAATTCAGAGAGGTGGAAATATATATGACAGATAAGACGTTACATGAGACAGGCTGTAAAACCTGCTCCCAATTAACTGCATTAAAAATCAAAGTCCCTTCGGATTTACTGGCCTGCATCGGGATGATAAAATGCTTAATAGAAAACGGTGGTTTTGAGAAAGTGTCGTCTAATTTTGAATTGGAGAATCCTAAAACTCCGGATGGTTACTGGAAAGATGATTTGATGTATTACGCCATCCGGTGCAAAGAGTGCGGACAGCTTTATTCCTGTATCTGTGATACTTATCATGGAAGCGGGAAATTTGGGAAAGAGTAAACTAGAGTGTGTCTGAAAATTAGGCCTAAAAAATATAGGCAAAAAAATAAAACTTTTCCTTGCATTTTTCTCACTTTCATGATATTATATCCAAGTTCGCTTCATTAAGGCCTATTGGTCAAGCGGTTAAGACACCGCCCTCTCACGGCGGAAACCCGGGTTCGATTCCCGGATAGGTCAGATTGCTGCTGCATGTATTGCAGCAGCATTTTTTATTCCATAGAATCTTGTTTTTTCTTTCCCTGTTCCCCCAGTTTTTCCCTGTATTGTGACGGATACTGCCCCATCATCCGGTGGAAGACCGTACTGAAATACAACTGGTCAAATCCCACCTGTTCCGCAATATCTTTAATAAATGCAGCCGGATTCTCTTCCATCAGGGAAACCGCGGTATCGATCTTCTTCCTCAGCACATATTCTTTAAACGATCCCCCGGAATAGGTGCGGAACAATTTGCTGATATAAGGCTGGCTGACGCCGAACATCTGCCCGATTTCCTGAAGGGACGGATTTTCCTTCAGATTATGGCTGATCCAGGACGTGATCTGACGGTAAAGCGTTTCCGCCCGCTTTTGGGAATCCGCCTTATTCTCTTCCTGGCAGAGAAAGACTTCCCTGAACCCCTCCCATATATTTTTCTTCAATTCGTCAAAATTCCTGGAAATCTGCACGCTTTCATCAATCTGCTCATTCATGCCGGTCACATCCAGATGCATGTTCTCAATCTGATTCCATTTTCCGATAATGAGGTAACAGGCGGTTTTTATCTCATATACTGGCCGGTCCTCTCTCTCCCAGCATTGAAACAACTGTTCAAAACTCTGTTCAAACTGCCTGCCGTTTTTTAAATAAAAGGAAGACGTCAGTTTGTCCATCAGTTCCTGATCCATGTTCCCTCTTACCGGCATTTCCGATTTATCAGACGGGTATCGGAACTTCCTGCTTTTCTTCAGGCTCACCCTTCGTTTTAAAAAATGATATAACTGCTTAATCGCAGCAGTCATATCATTAGAAGCCACAATATCCTCTCCGGTGACCGAAGTGACAGTTCCTTTGGTTCTATCGTCAGCCATGAAAACGGTCTGTATTTTATCCAGATTGGTTTCTTTCCTTTCCCTGCTTTCCAATCCTTCCAGCAGAACCACCGCATTTTTATAAGGCACAGCGCAGATAGCCTTATCCCCCAGTTTTTTTATCTGCCGCCCCGCCTCTTCCATCAGAAGGTCCTTGTTTCCGTTTCTGTGAAGCATCATGATGCGGACAAATGGAAATGGAAAATAGACAGCAGTCTCTATCACCGCGTCCTCTTCCTCCATTCCTCCTAAAAACAGGAATTCAAGATGTTTCCGCCTTTTCGTACGGTAATCCTGCATCAGGGTATCCCGGATCCTCTCCATCACCTTGAAAAATTCTTCCCGGTTAATGGGCTTTAACAAATAGTCCACCGTATTTAACTTGATGGCCTCCTGGGCGTATTCAAACATCTTGTATCCGCTGATAATCACGGATAAAAGCTGTGGGTATTCAGATCTGGCCTGGTGGATCAGTTCCAGACCGGTCATTCCGTTCATCTTGATATCGGAGATCAAAAGGTCGGGGCCCGTCATGCGGATCTGTTCCAACGCCTCTTCCCCGTCTTCACATAATCCGACTACCGCATAACCTCCTGCTTCTTCTACCAAAGTCTTGATATATCTGGCTACAGGAGGTTCGTCTTCCGCGATCAATACTTTAAACTGAAGCATCTTTACCACCTTTTTCTTTTAAACAGGAAGATAAAACCACAACGGCTCCCCCTGCCTGAGCATTTGAGAAGGAATATGTAAATCCCTCATAATAAAGATCCAAACGGGCAATGGTATTCCTCACGCCGATCCCGCCCGTCCGGGCTGCTTTTTTAGTTCTGTCATAATCATTTTGAATGAAATTTTCCACTTCTTTATTCAGCGAATCCAGGCTGTCTTTGGTGAATCCCTTTCCATTGTCGGAAATGACGATCTTCCAGCGGTCATTTTCCAATTCTCCGCTCAAATGAACGTGGATGGACCGGTGTTCCTTATCAAATGCGTGTTCCAGCGCATTTTCCACAAAGGGCTGGAGAACCAGTTTGGGAAGTTCCAGGGATTCCAGCCTCTCATCCAGGCTGATCCGGTAACTGAGTTTATGCTCATATCTGAGCTTCATCAGTTCCAGATAGGATTCAATATTGTCAAATTCCTCTGCAAACGTGGAATTGCTGTACGGATCGGAAATGGAATACCGCAAAAGCTCCGACAGCTTGATGCAGGCATCATTGATCCGGTTATTGCCGCTTTCCAGCCCCATGATCCCAATCACATTCAGCGTATTGTACATAAAATGAGGGTTCATCTGGGACTGCAGGGCCCGGAACCGCTCCTCCATCTGCAGGCTCTTGTACACAATGGTTTCATTGATCATAAAATTCAGCCTGTTTCTCATATCCGCAAAGGCATGGCACAGGTATTCGATCTCATAATAGTCGTGGTATTCTTCAAACTCCGATTCCATATCCAGATTATCCAGCGTAACCTTTTCCAGCCTCTTTGTAAAGGCGATTAATGGGCGGGACAGCTTTCTGGAATAGATGACAATACAGCAGATCATGATGGCCAGCATCACAATTCCCTGCACAATCAGCGGTAAAAATGCGTCCATAGCTTCTTTCAGTACGTCCGCCTTTGTTTTCGCCATCATGATAGTGATTCCGGTGGAAGGCGAATCTTTTGAAACCATCAGATACCGTCCATAATCCTGTTCCCCGGGAAACAGCCCGTTTTCGTAGATCACCCGGTCTTCCGACAATACCCGGACCCCTGCGTGAAACAGGCTGCTGCTTTCAAAGACATAAGACAGTTGATCCATATCCGCCTGAACGATTATGTATCCGATAATGCTGCCCGGATCACGGATCGCCCGTCCAAGTCCAATTACATCCGTATCATGTTCAAAAAACGCATTTTTACCCACAGGAAGCAAAAGCTCCGCCCCTTCCTTCTCCTGCACGCCGGGAAGCCAGGGAAGTCCGTCTATGAGATTCTGGTCAATCCTGCTGCCATAATGATAATCGATATTATAATGATAATTGCTGATAAAATAACCTTCCGGGTTAAAAAAGATCACCTGGTAAATGGAATTTGCCAAAGAGTAGGTGACCATATTGTCCACCAGAATCCTGTAATACTCCCTCTGGCTCTGAGGCGTTCTGGAATTGTAATACAGCTTTTTGGTGGTGGCATAGAAATCCCCCCGGCTCAAAAGATCGATGGAGATAAACGCCATATCGCTGTAAATCCGGTCCATCTGGGCGGACACCGTTTCCGCGGAGGAGGTCAGCCTGGACATGGTATTTTTTTCTGTTTCATAGTACCGGTTAATTCCGAATGCGGTTAAAAAGCCGATGACGGGAATCAGGGCTATTACCAGATAGGAAACAACCAGCTTTTGCAGGAAATTCTTTGTTTTTTTCATAGAAATCTTCCTTATTTACCGGGTATGACATAGAGCAGCGGCTCGGTTAATATACCGTTTTCGTGAAGCCGGTAGGTATACGTCCAGGATGTTCCCTGGGTTCTCCACGTTTTAGGCCCCCAATATGCCTCTTTTTCATCACAGTTATGAAGCTGTCCGAACATGTTAATCCTGGTTCCATAGAGCAGGATCGTAATTTCATGGGTTCCGGCAGCCAAAATGCCCAAATCAGCTCTGTAAGGTTCCATAAATACGGCATCACAGTACGTTCCATCCGCCCATACATCCATCAAAGCGCCGCGGTAATTGGGAATCTCCAGAATTCCCCTGCCTTTTGGCGTATCCACCTTCACATGGTAGGCAAAATTTCCTCCATAAAACGGAAATCCCTGGACAGAATAATCTCCAAAGCCGATCTTCTGGGGCTTTTCAATTATAACTGACCGGCCTCCCCCTGTAAACACGGAAAAACAGCCCAGCAGATAGCACCATTCCAGATTCGTTTTGGACCCGAAAGGAATTGTCATTTTAAGCCGGTTGATTCCTTTTTTCACTTTTCCCAGCCCAATTTTCCGTATGGAATCATCTAAATAGTTACCTCTGCTGTTTTTTTCCTTTCCGGGTTCCCCATTCCATTCTACGGTTACATCCTGATCCCCTTCAAAAGCCAGGCAGACATCTATAGCCTCTGTTTCCGATTCCACTTCAAACAGAAGTTCCACACAGTGTTCTTTCACCGGTTCTCCTGATTCCAGCCAGGGTTGTGGAAAGCTGTCGGTTCTCATCCCATATCCCGCCTGTTTCCTGATCCGGTTATCGATCCGCAGCAGTTCTTCCCGTTCCTGCCACTGCCCCTGATCCAGCCGGTAACGGGCCATATCGAGGAGCAGGATGTTGGGCTCTTTCAGGCTGTATTCTGTGCGGGGCGGAAAACGGATGCAGGTTCCACAGGTATTTAATTCATGGGATGGGAGTTGTTTCAAATTGAAGCAGGGAAGAAGACTGGGCATCGGGGCGGATGAATTCTCTTGGATAGAAGTCCCTTCCGGAACGGCTGTGCTTTCGAGAATTCCTTCCGGCACCAGCCTGAGCAAAAGGGAATCATGGCTGTAAAAGAACGTATCGATTCTGGTTTTATTTCCTTCCACTGCTGATTCCATTTGATAAATTCCACCTGTCATCGTATCGTAGACAAATACCTGAAATCTCCCCTTCACATATACTGATATTTTTTTAGTATTCACTTCCCGGCCCAGATTTTCCGTTTCCATGGCATTTATGATCCTGCCGTTTGCCAAAAACAGCCAGCGGACGCCTCCATCGTCCCTCATCTGGTACAATAGGTTCTCTTCCGGAAGATACCGTTCATTGACAATCATCACTTCGCAGAATGGTTCCAATACCTCTTTAATTTTCTGTCTCTCAAATCCAGTCCGCAGGCATTTTCCCGCAAATTCCACCGCCTCTTCACTGGCCATTCCATCCACATACCCGGGAAGGTCTCCGGCGAAAATAACCGTTCCCCCCTGTTTTCTAAATTCCTTCAATATAGAAAGGGTCGTCCTCCGCATTGTAACCAAGCCGGGCACGATCACGGCCTCATATTCCATCTCTCCCACACACAAATTTTTCCCCCGCGCTCCGCCGTATTGACGTGGCAGCAGGGCTTCGGAAATATAGTCAAAATCACACAGGCCAAATAAAAGCCATTGGGTTATATCTGAAAAATTGCGCTCCAGTTCCCGGCGTTTTTGGGCGTTGGCTGAATCCGGCCCCATGTACATCCAATAGCTTTCTATGGGATGGATTACCGCCATCCTAACTCTGGCCTTTCCCCTGGTCATCACCGTATTCAGCCTGGCAAAATGGTCTTCGATCAAGCGGTAACGCCGATACCAGGGCGAATGGGCGTCAATGGGGGCGGGATAATCCCGTTTGGATTCCCCTCCCATGTACATCCAGGACAGATGGGGAACCCGCACTGTAACACCCAGCGCCGCCTGCCAGTCCCCCTGGTGCTTGTGTCCCCGGAAATCGAAATTCCAGTTTGTCACTCCGTACAATTCGCTGATTACGCCAGGACAGCCAAACTGCCTTGAAGCGCTCTGGGCCTGTTTTGCCGTGGTGTATTCATGCCGGTCTGCCAGCATATCGATACCCGGCAGCCCAAATTCCCGGTAAGAACGCATTGCCTCTCCGATATGCCGGGACTGGGAATCCAGAGTGGGCTCCATCATCAGATGGCCGGTCATCATAATCCCGTGTTCCCGGCACCAGCGCCCGATTGTTTCAGCATAAGAACAGGTAAACTGTTCCGAAATGAAGTCCAGATAGCGGTAACGGGTCACAAACGGCCTCCCGTCCTCCCTTTCCCAGAAAATTTCAGGCAGGCGCTCCAAAATACCCTCTCCATACCTCTGCCCATATAATTTATCCGTCCGCTCCGTATAGGGGATGCCCACTTCCCGGTCCGCCCGGGGAAACGGCAGGGTTTCAAAACGGTTCATCTGGGGCTCGTCGGTAAATATGGCGGGAACGGTTTTAGAAAATTCTTCTCCCACCTCCCTGTAATACACATCGTGGGTGACCTGGGTAAACCTTTTTATGGCTTCCGGGTTCAGCACATCCACATAGGCGGAATCGTTGAACCAGGACAATTCCCCGGTCACGATTAAATACGCATACCAGATATCCGCCTCTTGTTTACAGCCCACAAACTCCCGGCCCAGCGGACAGGCTTCATACTCCGCCAGATTTTCTCCACTCAGCGTCACCCTGTATTTCATCAGGAGACGGGCGGTTCCATCTGCGGTCACCCTTCTGGGCGGCAGATTTCGTTCCACCATTTGTCCATCTTCATAGATATTTTTAGAAAATAAAAGATACCGGTTTCTGAATCCTTCTTCCCTGGTTACCCGCCCGCCGCCGTAACCGGAAGGCCACTTGTCTTCATCGTACAGCCATGTCAGCAGGTCCTTTTCTTTTCCCAAACGGCAGCAGTATTTGACACATTCCATAAATTCGTCTTCCAAATAGGGCGTATCAAGTCCGATGCGGGAATGAATATGAAATCCTCCCATGCCCATTTCCTTAAAATCCTCTATCTGTTTTTTCAGGATTTCCTTTTTTACCTTTCCATTCCACGCCCAGAACGGGGCCGCCCGGTATTCCTTGCCGGGATTTTTAAATTCCTGATCAGTCAGTCTATTTTCTTTTTTATAAAGCATATTCTCCTCCCATGCACACCTGTTTTTATGTATATCCGTCTTTCGGTGTTTGGATTTATTGGACGCTTGTATCCGCCTGTCATTTTCCCGTTTTATCTCTATCCTTTCACGGAACCCATAGTCATTCCTTCCAATATCTGCTTATTTAAAAACAGATACAGAATCAGCGGCGGCAAAGAAACCGTCACCACAGCGGCAAACAAATGCCCCCAGTCCGTTGTAAAGGCCGATTGGAACAGGTAAACGCATAACTGCACCGTCGTGTTTTTCGATCCCGACATGTAATACAGCGGATTTGAAAAATCGTTGTAAACCACCACAGAGCGGAGAATAATAATCGTAGCCGTTATGGGCTTCAAAAGAGGAAATATAATATAAAAAAACAATTTGACCGCTCCGCAGCCGTCAATGACCGCAGCCTCATCAATCTCTTTTGGAAGTCCCGCTATATACCCTTTGTACAGCATGGTGGAAAATGGGAATAGGGTGGCAATTTCCACCAGAACCAGCCCGGGCAGGGAACCGGCCACATGGAGTTTGGTCAGCATCCAATACGTAGGAATCACCGACGGCGGCACGATGAGGCCGGCCAGAATCAGGCTGTGGGACATTTTTGTAATCCTGTCATTTCTCCTCTGGATCACAAATGCCGCCATAGCTGCCACCAGGATCAGAATCCCGATGGACAGCACGGTTAGTTTAACGCTGTTCCACAAAGAGAGCAGAAACACATGGTCATTGTATTCAAATATGTATTTATAATTTTCGGTCAGATACCATTCTTTGGGAAGGCCGATGGACAATCTTGCCGCCTCTTTTTTCGGTTTAAATGAATTTATGATGATGAAGTAAAAAATAACCCAATGAAGAATGACTGTAGCCAGAACTGCGGCGATTTCCAAAACCCTTCCTGCCAAACTCCTTTTTTTAACCATTACAGCTCCACCTCCTTTTTCGATACATAAGAGTTAACCGGGTAAATGATCAGGGCAATGAGCACGAACAGGATCACATTTCCCGCAGTAGCCAGGCCGTAATTCCCTCTTGCAAACAGCTTATACACCACTGTCCCCAGCGTTTCCGTGGCATATCCCGGCCCGCCTTCCGTCATCGTCCAGATCAAATCATAATTTTTAAAGCCGCCGATCAGTGAAAGGGTGAGTACCGAGTTGATGGAAGGCACTAACAGAGGCAGTGTGATCCTGAAAAACTTCTGTATGGCATTTGCCCCATCTATGGCCGCCGCCTCATAATAGGTCTGGGAAATTGAGCTGATGCCCGCAATATAAATGACCGTAGTCACCCCGATGCCCTTCCAAAAATCCACCAGCATAACGGAAAAGAGCGCCATATCCGCGTCTGTCAGCCATTTGATTTTTTCCAGGCCTACAGCGGCAAGGGCCTGGTTGATCAGCCCGTTTGTAGGATGCATTAAACTGGAAAACGCGATTCCCACCGCCACATTGCCAAGCAGGGTGGGGAAAAATATGACGCTTTTCAGATAGGAGGCGCTTTTTATCCGGCTGCACAGCCCCAGGGCGATCAGCATACCCAGAATTACCTTGGATAAACTGGTGGTAAATGCAAAGATAAAGGTGTTGGAAACAGACGCCTTAGTATTGGTCTGGCTGAAAAATGTAAAGAAATTTTCCAGACCGATAAAGGTGGAATCCATCAGATTCCATCTGGTCATGGAAAAATAAAAGGATGCAAATGTGGGCACTGCGAAAATCAGCACATAGATAAAAACACCCGGCGCTGCCATCCAATAGGTATAGCTCTTCTTATTTTGTGTATTCATAGGCTGTCTCTCCTTTATTAAAACCGCCCCCAATCTGTAAAAACATCCGGCGTTTTCCACAAACTGAGGGCAGGTATTCCATTTCATATATTTCAGGCATTTACCAGTTGGGGATTCCCTTCTGCTGGGCATCGATTTCATTATCCTTTTCAATCTCTGAAACCGCTTCTTCCGGCGTGATGTCCCCGGAGGCGACCTGGGAACAGATGGTGGCCTGATTGGATCCTTTTATCGTACAGAAATATTCCATAACTGGGGTTGACGCCTTTTCCACCCAGCTCTGAGCTTCTTTTAAAGCGGGATAAACGTCATCCGGCAGCTCCACACCTTTCAGCATGAAGGCGCCCGACGGTTTCTGATAGCTGCAGTATGCGTCCAAAGCCTGGTCTGAGGTGATAAATTCCATAAATTTAAGGGCCAGCTCGGGATTTTTGGCATTTTTATTCACCAAATAGGCCTGCGGCATCCAGGTCGACACGCCCCGTACTTCCGGATTCTGATCCGGCAGAGGGAAAAATCCTATTTCATCCATGCTTTCAGGCGCTACGGAAGCGATGGTTCCCAAAATATTGGAGCGTATGATGGAATGGGCGGCTGTCCCTTCTGCCAGCATCAAAGCCACATCTTCCGACGTTGCTGCCAGAAAATCTTCATTCAGATACTCCTTGTCCGCCAGATCATACATCTTCTGAAGTCCGCGCACAAATACGGGCGTACCGGCAAGGGTGACTTTTTTGTCGGTATAATCCTGGGCAAAACCAGGAAATTCCTCTTGAACATAGTAATAATTGGTCAGGAACGGAATCTGGCTCAAACTGGTTTTCGAGTTGGGCGCTGCCACGGGAGCAATTCCGGCTTTTTTAATTTCCTCACAATTATTTAAAAACTCGTCCCATGTTTTGGGTATTTCCAGGCCAAGTTCTTGGTAAACATTTGTATTATAAAAAACTCCTGCCACATTGGAAGGGCACATGGGAACCCCGTAAGCCGCTCCGTCTATGGTGACAATGGAACGGTATTTATCATCCACCCGGTCCAAAAACGGCTGTCCGGTCAAATCCATGATATTTTCCTTAGGTGAAAGCTCCGACAGCTTCGCACCTACAGCGCTCATAAAGACATCCGCCATAGCCCCTGTCGCAATTCGGACTAATTTCAGGTTTTCTCCCTCATCCCCCTGAGGAAGAATTTCCAGGTCCACCGTAACCCCATATGTTTCTTCAAATGCTTTGATCTGCGCGGTGATGGCGTCGATCTCTCCATCGATCGTGGAAATTGCCATTGTCAGTGTCTGGCCGGTGAAGTCCTGCTGCCCTTCACTTTCATTTTCATTTTCACTGTTTACTTCCTGGGATGCTGAAGCTGAAGTTTCAGCCGGTGGATTCGTCTTTTCTTCCGGAACCGTTCCCTGATTGGAACAGCCTGACAGCATGGTCAGCACCATAGATGCGCTTAGTGCCAATGATAAGAACTTTTTCATTGTAATACCTCCTCTTTTTGCTGAATCACGGGGTTTCATGTAAAAATAGTATCATCAGGAAGACCGTTCGTACATGTGATTCCCAATCCCTTTACATCTAAAATCAAAAAGCCGCCCACCAAGCGGCTATATACCGCTCAATGGACAGCTTCTCCTTCATTCGCCTCTTCAACCGTCACTTCCTCTTCCGGCACCTGTTCAACAAATGCCGCCTGAAGCACCGCCTGGGGCCAATTCAAGCTGACTTTCACATATTTTTCTTTCTGCCTGGCCGCCTCTTCTAAAATGGCCAGCAGCTCTGTAAGAACTTCCCTGGTCAAATATCCTCCGCGCCAGTGAAAAATCAGAATTTTCCCTTTACGAATCGCCTGCAGCGCCCGTTTGGAAACATCCTCCATTTTGGTAAATGACAATCTTTTCTCTTTATAATAAAACCTTGTCCCGTCACCGCAGGAAGGGGCCGGATAGATCACCGGTTCATGGTCCCGGAAAAACTGTTTGTCCTCCAGATTGAAATAATCATACCTCACCGTACCTTCCCGCCCCAGGCTGTTATCAAAGGTAACATCCAGATGATAATAGTTTCCGCTCAATCTGACAATATTCCAGGCATGGCGGTATTTGATTTTCTTATCCGGATTCGCATCTGATACCGCGATCATGCACCAGATCCCCAGTTCATCGCAGAGGGCTTTCACGGATTTGGCAATTCCTTCACAAACGCCCACGCCCTGGCCCAGCGGCCCTATGATCTCATGGGAATAGGGCTTTTTCAATTTATCATAGCGGACATTGGCACAGATAAAATCATGGATGTACTGTTCCTTTTCCCACTCCGTCATCTTCTCTGCCGGACGGGCTAATTTTGTGATTCTGGCTTTCATGGCCTTCTGATGTTCTTTTATCTTGTTTTTATCAAATAAATAGTCCGGTATCATCTCGATATTGGACGATCCCTGATAATGGCGGTATTGAAAGCCGGACACGTAAAATATCCCGGGAAAATCCAGACGCAGTTGAAAAAATATATCCGATAATTCCCTGCCTTCTAAAAATGGGACTGTAAACGTATTTTCCAAGGACAGCAGCCCTGCTTTCATGGCTGAATAGGCGCTTTGCTGTTGTTTGTTCATGTGATTGTAATAGTATGGTTCCATAGGGGGCTTCCTCCATTCGCTGTTCCTACCAGTATAGCGAAATCCCCCCTGATCCACAAGTAATTTTTCCTGATTTCCAGGATTAAACCAGCAGTCCCTTTGTCTGTCCTGCCCGTTAAACGGTCATCGTATCACTTCTCCATCCTTGATTACATGCGCTGGTTTTTGATACATGGCCGTTATATCGGCAGCCGGATCGCCGTCTATAACGATCAGGTCCGCAAACTTCCCAACAGAAACAGATCCAACCTTATGATCGATCCCCATCAATACCGCGCTGTTGATGGTCGCCTGCTTTAACAGGTCTATATTGCTGATGCCAAGCCGTTCTTTTCGGGCCTGCCATTCGATATAAGGATTCGCTTTCATGGTATATAAAGCCATATCGGTTCCCCACCCAATCAGAATATCATAATTTTCATATGCATTGCGCAGGCAGGCATCGCGCTGGGCGCTGACTGTGGAGTATTTTTCATAAACAGCCCCGTCTTTTTCCGTCAGCCCCATTGCTTCAGGGCAGCTGCATGCGATGGTGGGAACAATCCCTATATCCCTTCTTCCATCCAGCTTTTTGCAGGATTCATCCGTAATAAAGCTGGCATGTTCAATTGTGCGGACGCCCTGGTCGATCATGACCCCGATTGCTTCCGCCCCATGGCAGTGGCAGGCGCAGTAAGAATCTTTGCTCCTGGCAATCATAACCGCCTCTGCGATTTCATCTTCCAGCATGATGCGTTTTCCGGGAAGGCTGTCATCCACCAGCATGGAGCCGGTTCCATACAGTTTCAGGAAATCAGCCCCGTGGTTAAACTGATTTCTAGCCTCTTTCCTGACCTCTTCCCTCGTGCTGTAAAATGCGCAGAAATAGCTGTAAGGATCAAACCCGGCTGTTACCGGAACGATGGTTACTCCCGATCCATAAATTCTCGGGCCCTTCACAATTCCCTCGTTAATCGCATTCCTGGCTGCAAGTCCGCTGAAATGAAGCTCATCACCCACATCCCGGATCGTGGTATAGCCGTGATCGAGGAAAAATCCGGCATAGCTGTAACAGTCAAACGCCCATTGGGCGGGCACCGTTATGCGGTCCCGGTCCCCATCCGTAGCCTTTCCCATAAACAGATGCACATGGGCGTCAATCAGTCCCGGCAGAAGCGCCGCGCCATGAAGGTCCATGATTCCGTGCTCCCCTTCGTCCAGCGCGCCGCAGGGTAAGATGGCCTGGATCTTATTTCCCTCGATGACCACATCCGCCAGTTTTGGCGCCCCCGGTTCACTCAATTCCGCAGTCAGTTTACAATTTTTTAAAATCATTCCTTTCTCCTCCTTTATTTTTATTGGCATGGATTCATCTGCCGCCATTCTGCTTTTTCAGTTCCATTTTCAATAAATACGAACCGAACATGAAAATGGACAGCCCCACTACCGCGACACCAAATACATAATAATAAGCATTGCCTCCCATGGTATCCATCCATCTGCCGATCAGGGACGGGAGGAACCAGTCTGAGCAGTATCCCAGGAAAATGGACATTCCGATCGCAGTTCCCAGATAGTTTGACGGTACGGCCAGCTCCGCGAACGGCACAGAACACAGGTTATTGCCCATGCGGTAGGAAAATGTAAAGACCAGGGAAACAGCCACCGCCGCGAACGTCCATCCCGCGCTTTTGGGGAGGAACATAAACAGGATGACAAGCACCAGCGTGGGCATGGCTGTGCAGACAACCATTTTAGGCGTATTATCAATCTTATCACGAAGAATGCCTCCCATCGGGGATGCCACAATCTTAATGCCATATCGAAGCAGTATGCCGTAAATGGATGCCAGAGACGCCGACATCGCATACATATTCACCATGTATGGATTTACATAGTTAAATGCCGTTGATGTTATGTAAACGCCAAAACTCATCACCGCAACAATCCACATAGCAGGCAGCTTTGCCGCCGTTGCATAATTCTTCAGCTTAACCGGTTCCCCGGTATCCGTTAAATATCTGCTGGATAATTCATCGTACTTAAATGTAACAAGAAAACCGATACCTGAAATCAGATAAATGGTTCCAAATACCAGCAGGAGTATTCTCATTCCGGCCGGAGTGGACAGGCGTTCCCCTAATAATGCCGCCATACCGACCATAAGCCCCAATGACATAATTCCGTCAATTCCCTGATACACGCCCCGGATCGTTCCCTGCTCGCCTGCATCCCCCAGCATCCGCAGAACCTTTTCCATGGCGGACCAGAATAATAATCCCAATGTAATCGACATGCAGAAGAACAATCCCAAAAGGACCGGATAGCTTGGTATTGTGGCCATAATGAACACAATGGCAGAGGTGCTGAATACCGCAATCAGCATAAGCCTTTTGGAGTTGAACTTATCAGCGACCCAGCCGCTGATCAGATATCCCGGAACCGCGAGGCTTGCATACGCAGCAGTCAGATTCCCCATCTGGGCATTCGTCAGACTGAATACCGTTTGAAATGCGGAATAAAACATAACCGGGAAAAAAATAATATTTCCTACATTAGCCGCCAAAGAGAAAAATATCAGCGGCCAGATCCTGTTGCCTAGCTTTTTCATCACAAACCTCCTGTATTTATGTGCGTTTAAATATTTTTATTAAGCATGCTTAATATTAGTTTAAAGGAATAACCTGAATTGTCAAGAGATTTTTTTAATTTCTTTCAAATCCAGGTTATGCTTAAATTTCATATTCAGTTTCATTACGCTTCCTCTTTGAGCGCATCCGGATAATATTTTTCCAAAAAAGCTTTGCTGTTCTGAATCACACGGTAAATGACCTTGTCGCTCATTCCCAGGTTATAAAAATAATTTGAAGTGGTAATATCCATGACCACCTCCCTGCTGATCAGGTTCGGATGTTCATGTCTGTGCAGCAGCAGCTCTCTTGTGCTGCCGCGGCAGGCGATCAGATAAATTTCATTCTGCCTCTCACTCACATCCAGATTGTATTCGTCGAGAAATTCACGAACCAATCTGGTATATGTTTTACCATTTTCCCAGAACTGGCCGGGCGTACTTTTGTTGTAACTGTAGTAAAACCTGGCAAAATCCGGGTTTTTGTCTATAATAAGCCACTCCAGAAACACAACCGTATAGAAACGTTCCGCACTGTCCAGCCCGCTCATAGCGGACATGTCCATCTTCTGTATCTCTTCTTCCAGATACTGCCCGCTGACCTGCGCCGCCAGGCGGTCCTTCGATTCGAAATAATAGGCGATCAAACCGGATGTGACCTTTGCCCGGTCCGCGATCTCCCGGAATGTGACTTTATTATATTCCTTTTCCATAAAACACTGCCTGGCAACGCTCAGGATTGTCTGTGCCGCAGGCGTATTGATATTGAGTTGTTTTGCGTTTTCTATCTCTTCATACCGTTTAAACCGCATCTGTACCCTCATCTTTCCAAAACGGGCCCGATTGATATGCGCTCAGTCCCAATTACTTGGATTATAAATGTTAACGGACATAAAATCAATAGATAATCGGCTTATTTATTAATTAGATTAAAATATTACCCATTATTTTTATTAAGCATGCTCAATCATCGGCAGCCAGAATTTATAGATCTTTTTCTATAAAATGAACCTTGGAGTTATCCCAGTATTTCTTATAAACGCGGTCTTCCCGTCCGTCAAAATTCAATTGGTACATACGGAATGTAACCAATATATCTTTAGGCTGCCATTGTTCTTCATACGAATATTGATATTTCATTCCAATATTCTTCATCACCTGGCCGCTTCGGGGATTGTTGATGTCATGAGTCGCTGTGATATAGGGAAGTCCGTCTTTCTCCACTTGTGCGGCCACCGCTTTCCCGGCTTCCGTTATAATGCCCTGATGCCAGAGCTCTTTGCGCAGACCGTAGCCAAAATCATGGTGGTCTTCCATATCAACCTTTATATAACCAATGGGAATATTATCTTTTTTCAGACAGACCCCGTAGGCATAAGCCTGCGGCTGCGCGTATTTTGCCCCATATCGTTCCTCAAAAAATGATCCTGCTTCCTCCATGCTTTTCAGCGGAAACCACGGCAAAAATTTATTGGCTTCCTCATCGCTGTAAATCTGATACAAAGCCTCTATGTCGTTATCCGTAAACTTCCTTAGTATCAGCCGATTCGTTTCAAGCGCAGGTGTATTCACTTCCATCATCCTTTCATTTTAGCCGTAAAATCTGACATTGCTTCGGAAATCTTAATCTGCTGGGGGCATACGGCTTCACAGCGCCTGCATCCGATGCAGGAGGAGGGCTGTTTATCCTCCGGAACGGCCATCAAAGCCATGGGAGCGATGAATCCTCCGCCGGTGAAACAGTGCTCATTGTAAAGGCTGAGCAAAGACGGGATATCCAGTCCCTGAGGACAGTGGCTGGTGCAGTACCGGCAGGCAGTACAGGGCAGCGCAATCTTCTTCACCATGTTGCCGGCTATTTGAAGCAGAGTATCCATTTCCCCTTCTTTTAAAGGATTATCTTCTGCAAATGTATCTATATTCTGTTTCAGTTGTTCCATATCCGACATACCGGATAAAACCACGGTAACGCCGGGAATTGACTGCAGAAAGCGGAAGGCCCAGGCCGCAGTACTCTCACCGGGACGCAGTTCCTTTAACCGGGCTTCATCTTCCGGCTCAAGAGACGCCAGTTTACCGCCCCGCAGCGGTTCCATCACCCAGACGGGAATCTTTAGGCTGTTCAGCAGATCAGCCTTCTCTTTCGCTCCCTGAAATGTCCAATCCAGATAATTAATCTGGATCTGGCAAAACTCCATATGGCTTCCATAGGCCTCCAGAAAACGTTTCATCACCTCATAACTGCCGTGGGCTGAAAATCCAAGATGGCGGATCCGTCCATTCTCTTTCTGTTTTAACAGATATGGAAGTATGCCGTATTTCGTATCCAGATAGGCGTCAATATTCATTTCACAGACATTATGGAACAGATAAAAATCAAAATACTCCACACCACATTTTTCAAGCTGTTTTTCAAATATGGTTTCCACCTTGTCCATGTTGCCAAGGTCGTATCCGGGGAATTTAGTGGCCAGGAAAAAATCTTCTCTGGGATAACGCGCGAGAGCCTTACCGAGAACATTTTCCGAATTCCCCCCATGATATCCCCATGCAGTATCATAATAGTTAATTCCGTTCTCCATCGCGCAATCCACCATGCAGAATGTCTCTTTTTCATCCACCGACGAATCATTCCCATTGGTTACGGGCAGCCTCATGGCCCCCATGCCAAGGGCCGATAACTTTAAATCCTGATACGGTTTGTAAATCATTACTTCCACCCCTTCTTAATGACAAATGTTTGTGTATCCGTCCGGCTTTTGGGTCAGGCGGATGAGCTTTCTGAGCCGCTACAATAATTTTATCTGTATAATCACTTTATGTCTAATACTTATGCGGCATATCTGCATATACCCATTGAGCATGTTTTGCTGCAGGCCTGCTAACCTCAAATAACCGGGCCGCTAACCCGACTAACCGCACTCAGCCGGGTCACCGGTAAACACAGCTATTACAACTTTTCCGCCAGGTGCAGATACATCTGGTATCCCAAAGGGCAGGGCTCCAAAGAGAAGATAATTGGAATCAAATTCTCTCCCGTTTATCTTCTTTTTGGAGCCCCGCCCCAGAACCTGCCCCTCTATGGCGTAACTTTCTCTATTTATTAAAAATTTCCTCTATCCCTTTTTATAGAAAACCAGGGCTTCATAGGGTTTTAAATCCAGCGCCATATCCGCCTGCCTCTTTCCATAATTGCCGAGAATACACTCATAGCCGCGATCCAGGCAGTCTGTTGCAAACCGGGTTTCCTTACCATAGAAATTGCAGATCACCACCAGTGTTTCATCCTGCCATTTTCTCTTATATGCAAAAACGGTATCGTGTTCCGGCGCCAGCGGCTCGAAATCTCCATATGGAATCACATCGTAATGTTTTCTCATCTGAATTAATTCCCGGTAATAATGGAAAACCGAAGTCGTCTCCTCAATGGACCGGGCTGCATTGATCTCCGTGTAATTGCGGTTTACGCCGATCCAGGGAGTTCCTGATGTAAAACCGGCATTTGGGCTGTCATCCCACTGCATTGGGGTACGGCTGTTATCCCTGGAATGTACTCCTAAAATGGCATAGGCATTCTGTTCGCTGATCCCTTTATCCTGCAGAATCCGGAAATGATTCAGGCTTTCCACATCCCTGTATTCATCAATCTTTGTAAATCCGGCATTAGTCATGCCCAGTTCTTCTCCCTGGTAGATATAAGGGGTCCCGCGCAGACAGTGGATTACGGTCGCAAGCATTTTAGCAGATTCATTTCTGAATTTACCTTCATCACCAAACCGGGAAACCACTCTGGGCTGATCGTGATTGCACCAGAAAACAGCGTTCCATGCATGGTGTTCCTGCATTTTCATCTGCCAGTTAAACAGCAGGCCTTTTAATTTCATAAAATCATAGGGAACCAGCACCCATTTTTCAATACCCATATAATCCACCTTCATATGGTGGAAATTAAATACCATGGAAAGCTCATTTGTTTCCTCTCCCGCATACTGAAAGCAGTGTTCCATGGAGGTGCTGTTCATCTCACCTACGGTGATAATCTCCGCATCCCTTCCAAAAGTCGCTTCATTCAGTTCCCGGATATACTCATGTACTCTGGGGCCGTCCGTATAGTATTTCCTGCCGTCGCCGGATTCATCATCCCGGTACTCCCCTTTGCTGATCAGGTTAATCACGTCAAACCGCAGGCCTTTCACGCCTTTGTCCAGCCAGTAATTTACCACGTTCTGCAGTTCTTTCCGCACTTTAGGATTTTCCCAGTTCAGATCCGGCTGGCTCACATCAAAGAGATGGAGATAGTATAAATCCAGATCCTCTACATACTCCCATGCGCTGCCGCCAAATTTGCTGGTCCAGTTGGTGGGGGCGCTGCCGTCTGCCTTCCCCTTTTTGAAGATAAAATAATCCATATACCGGGGATCCCCCTTCAGCGCCTTTTGAAACCACTGATGCTCTGCGGAAACATGGTTAAATACCATATCCATCATCAGCCGGATCCCCCGTTGTGCCGCCTGTTCACACAGCGCATCAAAATCTTCCATGGTGCCATACCGTTCATCGATCTTATAATAATCGGAAATATCATAACCATTATCCTTCTGAGGGGACCGGACAAACGGGGTCAGCCATATGTAATCAACTCCCAGTTTCTGAAGATAATCCAGCTTTGAAATTACCCCTCTCAAATCTCCCAGCCCGTCTCCATCACTGTCACAAAATGATTTCGGATAGATCTGATAAACAACACTTCTTTTTAGTTCTTTTTTCATTTCCAGCCCTGCTTCCATTTTTGTTTCTCGTGCCTGTTATTTTGCTTCGCTTTTTGCTTTCGCTTCCGCGATCTGAGCCGCGTATTTATCAAGTGTAGTCTTTACATCTTTACCTTCGACGATCTCTTTTGCAGCATCGTTAATCGCCTGCTGTGCCTCCGACCAGTATGGTACATTGGGAAGAGGCTGTGCTGCTGCCAAAGCTTCCAGGGTCGCTTCAAAATATGGTTTCTGCCACTCTTCCGCCTCTCCGTATGCATCGCTGCGGAAAGATGCCCATCCATTTTCACGCATCAATGTTTCCTGAACCTCTTTGCTCTCCAAATACTGGATAAATTTCACAGCCAGTTCTTTATTCGGGGAACCTGCCGGAATTCCCAGCATCTCGCCGCCTAAGGTCTTCACCAGACCTTTTGGTCCCTCAAATCCCGCATACGCCTTGATCTCTTTTTTACCGCCGTCTTTTACAATGATATTGGCGCCAAAGGGCCAGTTTGGAGCATAATAAACCTCATCTTTCGCAAGAAAACCATTGGTGCTGCTGAAGCTGGCTTTTATGGTATTCTCCGACAGTTCCGGCCACAGTTTCTGTAAATATGTAAATGCTTCAATGGAGCCTTCATCATTTAATACCAGGGGATCGCCGCCTGCGGAACGGATGAACTCGGCCAGTTCAATCACATCGCCGCTCATTTTAATCTTTAACGCCACACGGCCGATTCCTTCTTTTTCTTTTAAAACTTTCGCAGTTTCATATAATTCATCCCAGTTGGCAGGAACTTTCAGACCGTATTCATTGAATTTGTTCTCATTATAGTAGTTGATTTCCGCATTCGGCCGGTAGGGCATAAAATATGTCCTGCCGTCAAACTGCCCCGCTTCTGCAAGGTTTCCAATGCTTTCAGCAGGAATCAGATCCACATATTCGGACAGGTCTTCAACCAGGCCATTGTATACAAGGCTTGACAGGTTGTTGGCGTCCTGGGCAATCAAATCGATCTCCACCTTGCCGGAACCCTGCATGGCCTGCAGTTTTTTAACCACATCGCTGGCCTCTACCTGAACGGCCTCTACTTTCACATTATTGGCCTTTTCGAATTCAGGAATTACGGATTTGCGCATAACCGCCCACTCTTCTTCGCTGAGGGCCATGGTTACGCGGAGGGTTGACGGGTCATTTTTTGCCTTGGAACCGCATCCTGTGAGAAGGCCTGCTGCCAGCATTGATACAGCTAAGCCTGCTGCTGCTAATTTCATTGATGATTTTTTCATTGTTTTATCTCTCCTTGTTATACTTTTTTAAACTAAAGGGTGAAGGCATTTTTGAAAATGCCTTGAGGGTTTAATGTAAAGCGTGAAGGCTTTTCTGAAAATGCCTTGAGGGTTTAATGTAAAGCGTGAAGGCTTTTTCGAAAATGCCTTGAGGGTTGATGTTTGTGGGTTGATGTTAACCGCTTACCCCTTCACCGCCCCCGACAAATAATCCGATTTCAAATATCTCTGTAAAATAAATGTGATAATAATAACCGGAATAGCCAATATCGTTGCATAGGCCGCCTGCTGGAAGAATCCGCCCCTCTGCACATAATAGTACACTCCTAAGGGCAGCGTCTT
This sequence comes from Clostridium sp. MCC353, assembly GCF_018785315.1. Classification (GTDB taxonomy): domain Bacteria; phylum Bacillota; class Clostridia; order Lachnospirales; family Lachnospiraceae; genus CHH4-2. The sequence goes on from NZ_WQPN01000168.1 coordinate 63,091, forward strand.
CGTAGTCAGGGACAAATACAATGCGTAAGTAAACTCATTCCAGGAATTCAGCCACACATACAGTCCGGATACCGCAATTCCCTGCACCGCTACCGGAAAAATCACATAGAGCAGAGTCCTCATCTTGCTGGCCCCGTCGATCTGCGCAGCCTCCTCTAAATCCTTAGGTATCGCCGAAAATGTAGAAACCAGGATCCATGCCATAAATGGCAGCTGTCCGATCAAATGCGCCATAATCAGTCCCACATTGCTGTCTAAAAGATCCCATTTTAAAAACCGGATGGAAATCGGAAGCGCGATGCCCACTGTTGGAAACATCTTTGTAAAGAAAAGCGTCATAATATAGGTATATTTCACCTTTTTGTCCATTCTGGAAATCGAGTATGCAGCTGGTGCGACCAGCAGAACAGAGATAACCATGGTCGAAGTCGCTACGATCAGGCTCTTAAAAAACGGCCCCCAGATATTCCCCGATACCAGCACATTCTTCCAATGTTCCAGGGTGAACGTATGGGGAAGAAGCGTGGGATGCTGCGTCAGTATTTCCTCTGATGTACCGAAGGAGACTTTCACAATGATGTACAGGGGAATCACCATGAAAAGACAAATAAGAAAGACAATAACCAAAAAACCAACTTTTTTTATCGCTTTATTCTGAGACACTGAACCCTTCCCCCTTATCTATAAACTTGATATATAAAAATGCAAATATCAAAATGATTGCCAAAAGAATCGTGGACGCCGCACCGGAGGCATGTATATTGTTCATGGAATATTCCTCATATGCATAGGTTGCCACAAACGGAATGGACTGCCCCACTAACACCTGGGGAAGTTCAAATATCCTGAATGCATCCACGGCCCGGAACAAAAGCGCCATGGTTACAGTGGGCTTCAGAAGGGGAAGTGTGATTTTCTTAAACGCATACCAGGCTGTTGCCCCGTCAATGCTTCCCGCTTCATATAAATCACCTGAAATGGATTCCAGCCCGGAAAGCAAAAGCAGAATCATGGTTGGCAGCACCTTCCAGGTGTCAGCCAGTATCACAACCAGCAGCCCCCTTATCCCCCCGCTGGTCCAGTCTATCGGCGTCGTTATGAGGCCAAGCCGGAACAGCACTTCATTTAAATATCCCGATGAACCAAATATGTACAAAGCGATTACACCGGATACCAGTGTCGGAATTCCCATGGGCATCAGCACCAGCGCCCTTACAATTCCTTTTCCTTTAAATGCGGTTTTCAGCACCATCGCAATCCCCAGCCCTAAAACCAATTGGAAACAAAGACTTACGAGAGCCGTAAATATGGTGTTGGTTATGGATTTAATAAAATTAGGCCTGCCAAACAGATATTTATAATTATCCAGTGTAAATGTTCCCGTCGTACTGTCCTGAAATCCCATAGCAATGGACTGAAAAATCGGCGCTATGGTAAATCCAAGAATATACAAACTCATGGGAAGTACCAATACGATCTCAAACCAGTACTTCTTTAAAAAACCCTTCATTGCGAATCCCCCTTTTCTCATTACATACATCTGCGTTTTATTCAAATCTTATATGTAAACTTATCTTGTTTAAACAATATCATATACGTATATGTTTGTCAATACCTTTTTTATCTTATATTTCATTTCAGCCGCCTTCTGTTCCGTCGGGCAGTTTTTATGCTCTTACGCTTAGTTTTAATTAATTTCTAAACTTGGGATTTAGGTGAGAAAGATACGCAGAAAAGCGGGACGAGGGGGCGGAGGCCGGGCCGGGGCTTGAAACCTGTGGGGTGGGCTGTGCTCTGACGGCGCGGGAACTCGGCTTCCAACCGTAAGTGGAACTAAAGCCCGCAGGCATCAAAAAAGACGGTCCGATGCCCATTCACGGTGAACCCTTTATGGTGGTTCACCGTTCAGTGGGCATCTCAGAAACTGATTCGGTTTTCAGTTTCTGCCCGTCTTTTTTGATGCCTGCAGACTAAGTTCCACTAACGGTTTCCAGACGACTTCCCGCGCCGTCAGAGCACAGCCCACCCCACAGGTTTCAAGCCCCGGCCCGGCCTCCGCCCCCTCGTCCCGTTTTTCTGCTGGTTTTCGCTGGCTAAAGTAATTAAAAGCAAATTTTACATAAAGGGTGAAGGTATTTTCGAAAATGCCTTCGCCCTTTAGTGTAAAGTCCCACACCATTTAACATCAACCCTGAAGGCATTTTCAAAAATGCCTTGACCTTTTACTGTTAATCCCCACGTCAGTTACTTGAAATGTCTATACCATACTCTGCACTAAATATCAAACATTGTCTCAATCAATCGCTTCTCTGCCCTTTCTTTTTCACTTCTCCAAATCTTTATTTTCATTTATTCGTGGCAGTACACAGCTGGGGATCCAGGGAATGTGAGGCCCGAAACCGTTCAGGCGGATGGAGAGGGGACACCGGATGAGCGGTTGGATCCTCAGGAGGGCGGGGCACGGTTTGCGGTTCCAGCGATTTGTGGAGGCCGTCGGCAGCTCTTAGGCTGAAAAAAGGGAAATGAAGGGGAAATCGCTGA
>NZ_WQPN01000169.1 GCF_018785315.1 Clostridium sp. MCC353
TCACCGGAATCCCCGGGCAGATCAGCCTGTTTGGCGGGGAGGAGCTGGCGGAGGAACTGGCAGAACAGCAGAAAACGCTCACTGTGTCAGAACATAAACGGAAAGCACGGCAGCCCGGAGTACGGGCAGAAATGCTTTCTTCCCTGCCGGTAGAAGTAGAACGCTGCCTGGTAGATGAGGCGTCCCGGTGCCCGGTATGCGGGTCCGGGCTTATAAAAGTCGGGGAAAAGGTGATCCGGACAGAAGTTGTTTATGAACCGG
>NZ_WQPN01000032.1 GCF_018785315.1 Clostridium sp. MCC353
AATCCTCTTGATGAAAATCCTCTTGATGAAAATCCTCTTGATGAAAATCCTCTTGATGAAAATCCTCTTGATGAAAATCCCCTGATGTAAAATCCCTTTGATATTAAATTCCCTGCCGCAAAACAATTTTACCGCAAACTCCCAAATTGTAAAAATTCATTAAATTACATCAATTGCGGATTTTGTCAGTGACTTTACCGTTCAGATATGGTAAAATAAGAAATCAAACAATTACTAATTATGTTCTCAGTGTGTAACGCTTTTTATAAAAAAACAGCCGCACTGCCTGTCTGTATTTCATTTCCAGTATTACACCCCATTTCACGCATTCCATTTGTAAAATGCCGGTATTTATTACAGCAGGCGAGTTTTTTAGATGTCCGGATAGGAGGTTTTTGCGGTCTGGGAAGATACAGGTTAAAAAATATTTTATGGAGAAGACAAAGGAAAACTATGACCCAATACGAGATATTAAAACAATACTTCGGCTACGACCAGTTCCGTGACGGCCAGGAACTGCTTATTAACAGCATTTTAGAGGGAAGGGATGTGCTGGGAATCATGCCGACCGGGGCGGGAAAATCCCTGTGCTATCAGATTCCGGCGTTGATGATGGATGGGATTACGCTGGTGATCTCTCCTCTGATCTCACTGATGAAGGATCAGGTCAGCAATTTAAACCAGGTGGGGATTCTGGCTGCGTTTTTAAACAGCTCACTGACCGCATCCCAGTATTATAAGGTCCTGCAGCTTGCAAGGGAGGGCAGGTATCCGATTATTTACGTGGCTCCCGAGCGGCTGATGACGGATGAATTTCTGCGGTTTGCCCTGGATGAAAATGTGAAGATATCCATGGTTGCCGTGGACGAAGCCCACTGCGTATCCCAGTGGGGACAGGACTTTCGGCCAAGCTATTTAAAAATCGTGGATTTTATCAACCAGCTTCCGGTGAGGCCGGTTGTGAGCGCATTTACGGCTACGGCTACGGCGGAAGTCCGGGACGATATTATCGATATCCTGATGCTGCGCCAGCCCCAGGTGATGACCACTGGATTTGACCGGGCCAATCTCTTTTTCGGCGTCCAGTCGCCTAAGGATAAATACGCCTGCCTGACAAATTATCTGGAAAGGCATAAAGGGGAAAGCGGAGTGATATACTGCCTGACGAGAAAAGTTGTGGAGGAAGTCTGCACCAAACTGGCAGGGGACGGGTTTTCCGTAACCAGGTATCACGCGGGCTTGGGAGACCGGGAGAGAAGGGAAAACCAGGAAGATTTTATCTATGACCGTGCGCAGATTATCGTGGCCACAAATGCATTTGGCATGGGAATCGATAAATCCAACGTCAGGTTTGTGGTGCACTATAATATGCCCAAGAATATGGAATCCTATTACCAGGAAGCAGGGCGCGCGGGGCGTGACGGGGAACCGGCAGAGTGCATCCTGCTGTATGGAGGGCAGGATGTGGTGATGAACCAGTTCTTCATCGACAACAACCAGGATAACCAGGAGCTGGATTCGGTGACCAGGGCGATTGTGCAGGAGAGGGACAGGGAACGGCTGAGGAAGATGACATTTTACTGCTTCACCAATGAGTGCCTGAGAGACTACATACTGCGGTATTTCGGTGAATACGGGGAAAATTACTGTGGAAACTGTTCCAACTGTTTGAATCAATTTGAAACCGTGGATGTGACTGAAATCGCAAAGGCGATTATCGGCTGTGTGGAATCCTGCAGGCAGAGATATGGGGCCAATGTGATTATTGATACCGTACATGGGGCCAATACGGCGAAAATCAGGCAGTACCGGATGGACGGAAACCCATACTACGCCCGCCTTTCCAAAGTGCCCACTTATAAGCTGAGACAGGTGATGAACCATCTTCAGCTAAAGGAGTATTTAGCCGTGACAAATGACGAATATTCCATTGTGAAACTGACCGGCAAATCCGCGGCTGTGCTGGAAGAGGACGAGACGGTTGTCATGAAGATGGCAAAGGAACAGGAGCACCCTGCGAAAACCAAGCCGGAAAAAGGGAAGAAGAGCCGGAAAGGCGCGGCGGCCGGTTTTTCGGAAGCGGAGTTCACCGAAGGCGAAGACGCGCTGTTCGAGAAGCTGCGCACCCTGCGGTTTGAGATCGCAAGGGAAGAAAAAGTGCCTCCTTATATCGTATTTTCAGATAAAACCCTGACTCATATGTGCGTGGTCAAACCCCAGACAAAAGAGGAAATGCTTACGGTAACAGGCGTAGGTGAATTTAAGTATACGAAATATGGGGAGAGATTTTTAAACAGCATAAAAGCGGAGGCAGGAAAACTTTATGAAACCGCTAAAATACCGGATAAGAATCAGGCGGAAACCGTTTCGGCCAGCCGTTCTGTGGAAACGCCGGGCAGTTTTGGGCCGGATGACAGTGGGTATTTCGGAGAAGACGACCCATTTTACTGCAGTGACGGCAGTGAATTTGAGGATTGGTCTATAGATAACGTGATGGCGGCCTGGGAGAGCGGCAGCCGGACGCCGGTGAAAGCGGCAAAACAGGGGGAAACCGGACAGCAGGAGAAACCGGATGAAGAGACGGTTGTGGTGAAAAAGAAAAAGAGCAAGGGTTCTAAAGAGGATTTCGTCATGACCCGGGAACTTGCAGACCAGATCCATTATTCCCAGCGTACCTCCCTCAGCGATTTTGTGGGCCAGATCAATGACCTGCGGGACGAGGATGCCATGAAGCGGCTGACCATTAAGTCGGTGGAACAGAAATTGATTGAAGACGGGTATTTCGAAGACCGGTTTTATAACGGAATGAAACGGAAGAAGCTGACCGAAGGCGGAGAGGCCTTCGGAATCGTGGCCGAGACGCGCATCAGCGAGAAAGGCAACGAGTATGATGTGTTTTATTATACGGAAAAGGCCCAGCGGGGGATTGTGGATTGGCTGCTGGACTGCGTGATGAAGGGGGATTAATTTAATATCTTAAAAAACAGGTATCCAAACGGGTGCGCGCCATGGGGAATGCGGTATGGCGGCCAGGGGGGGGACACCTGTTTTTTTCTGCCGTTTACGTTATTGTTTAAGGTTTTCCACCGGTGCCCCCAGCGTATGGCCTTCTGGCCGGGGTACCGGAGAAAGATCGTAATCAGTCTGGATTGTTATATCTGTTCACTTTGGAAAGAATCATATGCGGGGGAATCCTGTTGATTAATGTGGAGTGAAATGTTATACTCAGCTTATATAAATTGGCATAGGTTCCAAGATGAAAAATTTGCCAAAAAGTAATAGAAACTGAAAGGTAAGGCTTTATAGATATGAAAGGAAATCAAAAAAACAGCGGAGGCAGCCGTCAAGTGTCGTTTGCTCCTGTCCTTCGCTACAGCATGGTATTCTGTGTACTGACACTTGTTGTTATTCTGCTTGGAGGAACAGTTTTATCTCTGATCCGGATGAAAAGAGATGTCCGGCTTTCCATGGCTTCGGTTCACGCACAGGTTTCACAGCGGGTCGAAGGGACCATAACCCTTTTGGAATCCCTGGCCAGTCTGCCGGAATATTACGATCCTGAAATTCCCCCTATAGAAAAAGTAAAAAAACTGGATCAGATGAGCCCCTACTTCGGCTATCTGATGATCTGTTATGTGGATTCGGATATCAACGTACATTCCGATGGTTCGGAACCGGCCAGTCTGGCCAGCAGGGATTATATGCAGAGGTTATTTTCCACCGGGCAGAGGCAGGTTACAGACAGTTTTGCCGCCGGAGCGGATGGGGTTACTCTGAATTATACGGTGGCGGTGCCTTTAGTAGACAAGGAGAACCATATTACCGGCTGTCTGTTCAGCGCCATTTATTTTGATGAAGTTGTGGAGATTCTGGCTCAGTCTGCCGGTATTAATCATTGTGAAGCCACTTTACTGGGCACTCAGGGCCAGATTATGTCATCTACATCAGGTCTGCCCTACGGCTCTTTGGTGATGGACGAACTGCGCAGAAATTATCTGTTCAGGACTACGGCGGATAAGCTGGAGGAACAGATGCTGGCTGCAACTGCCGGAAACTACTGGAGCATCAAAGATGGAAGCCTTCATTATACGGTATTTCAGCGGGTGGCGCATACGAACTGGGATATTCTGTGTTCAGTGAATTTCTGGAGTATATTTTGGGAGATTTTTCCCGTTATGCTGGCAGTGGCTGCGGTAACCATCCTGCTCTGCGCCGGCCTGATTATGATATTAAAACGCTATATTGCCAGCCAGATGCAGGTGGTGGAGATGCTCATCCGGTCTGTGGAAGAACTTGAGAAAAAGATTTATCAGGATGAGAGGCCGGAGGATGTGGATTTCAACGAAATCATCCGCTTAACCAGCAATGGATTATCGGACAGCCTGACCGGTGTGGTCACCCGGTCGGTATTCTTAAACCAGGCGTCCGCCCTGTTGAAAAAAGTGGATGGAAGCTGCGTCACTGCTCTCTGCTTTGTGGATATGGATAATCTGAAAAATATTAACGATTCATACGGACACAACGGCGGAGACGTGGCTCTGAAAAGCGTGGGATATATCCTGCGGGAATACGAAAAGAAATACGACGGCGTAGTCGGCCGGTACGGCGGTGACGAATTTGTGCTCCTTCTGACTGATTTGGAGGATGAAGCGGAGCTGCAGAGCGTGCTGGATGAACTGGTGCTCCGGCTCCATTCCGAAATCGGTTCCGCCGGCCGGCACATACCTGTACAGTGCAGCGTGGGAGTGTCTGTTTACCGGACCGGTTACAGCCTGGAGCGGATGATCGCCGATGCGGATGAGGCTTTATACTTTGTGAAGCAAAACGGAAAAGGCTATTACAAAATTTTTGAAAATTGAGAGGGAATATGAAAACATGGAACAGATCGCGGCTTCCACTCTGTCTGGCGTCGCTGCTCATAATTGCCGTAGTTTCGGCATTGGGACTTTTTATAAGAAAGTCGTTTATAGATATCCGCCGACGGGAGACGGATTATATTCTGCATTTTTACAGCGAGAATATACTTTTGCAGCTCAGAAGCCATTTAAATGAAACAGATGCGCTGGCCCGGATGTCCGGCGCCATAGAAGAGGAGGGGACAGACTGGTTTAGAAGGGCTGCAATGCCTCTGCTGGAAAGGGAAGAAGTGCGCCTTGCCGGTCTGTTCAGAGGAGATACTGTGGTCTGCGCTCTTCCTGAGGAGTTATACGGCAGCCGGGTGGGGTTAGACCTGAAAGACTTTTCCTATATCTACACCATGGCAAAGGTGACGAAGGACTTCGCTGTGGAAGGGCCTGTTGTTTTGGATTATTCGGCGGATGGGGAGGAGGTATTTCTTTTTCTGAAACCGATTGTAAAAAATGATTCTTATCTGGGGGAGGTGGTGGTAGCCCTGGACAGCGATTATGTGATGGAACAGCTTGGCCTGGGGTATCTGTCCGAGAGAGGATACGATTACGAGCTGTGGCGGGTAGACCCCCAAAACGGAGGAAAGGAAATCATTGCGGTTTCCCGGAGCGGCGTTGATTTTTCCCATGCGGCGAAAACCACATTTTACCTTCCAACACAGTGGAATCTGAGCGTACAGCCGGCTGACGGCTGGGTCAGCGCCCATTTCCGTATAACAGTCTGGCTTTTATGCCTGTTTATGGCTGGAATCCTGCTGACCCTCACCTTTCTCTATGATAAATATAGAAAATGCAGCAGAAAACTGAAGCAGGCGGCGCTGAGGGATAATCAGACCGGTTTATACAATCAGACCGGATTTACCCTTCAATTGAACCGCTGGCTGGAAGAAAACAGCCCAATTATGCTGTTTTATTTCGTATTTGAAGGCTATAACCAGGTGGCACAGTTGATTGGGCCAAAAGAGGAGGAGGCATTTTTAAAGGCTATTCCAGCAAAAATCGATGAATTCACCGAAAGCCCCTATCTGGCGGGGCGCCTGGAATCGGGAAATTTTGCTGTGGCTGTCCGGGAAGAGATGGATGAAGAACAGCAGGGGAATTTTGCCAGAGGGCTGTCGCTGGAACTTTTATTGAAAACCCATTTAAACGGAGAGCGGTTTTTCTTAAATGCCCGTTACCAGTTTTTGAGGTGCCAGGCCGGTCCGGGAGAGGCGGAGGCAGCGGTTGCCGGGTTAATTCACGCATATTATACCAGAATTTTAAAGGAATCACCGGTGCGCATGCTGACTGAGAAATGCCGCCAGTTGATGGAAGGCCACAGTGATGTAGTCTTTAATGAATATACGGATCTGGAAATGATGGAATTGTCCAAAACATTTAACCAATATCGGAAACAGGTGGAACAACTGGCATATTTCGATCAGATGTTTAACGTGGGCAACCGGCAGAAATATTTCAGGGACGCCAATATGCTGATTTCCTATGATAAAAAACGGCAGTTTCATTTATACTGCGTGGATATTTGTGAATTCAGCCAGTATAATGAACTGTTCAGCGCCGAAGTGGGGGACAGAATCCTGCAGGAGGTGATAAACCGCCTTAACCGGTTGTTTGGAACCTATTTGTACCGGATTAACGGGGATGTATTTTTAGGCATTTCCCTTTCGAATGAAAGGGAAGAAGAATTTGCAGATAAACTTCAAAAGATTCTGAATAAACCGGCTACAATCGGCAGCGCCTCCCTGGCCCTTAAAGTGAGGATCGTTGTATGCCAATATCCAAGACATGGCGGCGCTCCGGAGGTTTTACTGGAACACATCCAGTCGGCCGTACGGTATGCCAAGGAAAATAACAGGAAGATTGTGGTTTATAACGATGAGCTGGATGAATTGTTCAGAACAGAAACGGATATCCTACACAGGCTGAAATCCGGTATCCGGGAAAATACCCTGGAAGTATGGTATCAGCCTATGATGCATCTGGAATCAGGGGAATTCACCGCAGTGGAAGCCCTGGTCCGGCTTCCCAACGGGCAGGGCGGATATTTTTCCGCGGGCCAGGTAATTTCACTGGCCGAACGAAGCAGCATGGCGGAAGATGTGGGAGATTATGTGACCGGCTGTGCCTGCCGGTTTATGAAGAGGATGGGAGAAAAACTGGGCCTTACTCATATGAGCATTAATCTCTCCGTCCAGCAGCTTCTGCTGGATAACAGCGCAGGCCATCTGCTCGATATAATTGGAAATACCGGAGTCAGCCTGAACCAGATTACTCTGGAGATCACAGAAAGCATTCTGATTCAGTCGATTGACCAGGCCTCAGCGGCTCTGGATAAGATCAGGGAAATTGGGATCAGGGTGGCATTGGATGATTTTGGAGTAGGATACAGCAGCCTTAACTATTTATCCAATCTGCCGGTTGATGTGATAAAAATTGACCGTTCTCTTACAAAACAGATCCTCACAAATCCGAAACAACGCGCACTGCTTCATTCAATTGTGGAGATGGCAGAGATTAATTCGCTGACCGTCGTGGTGGAAGGATGTGAGACTGATGAGGAGAGGGAAATCATAGCGGCTTCCGGCATTCAATTCATTCAGGGCTATTATTATGCGAGGCCGATGCCGGAAGATGAATTAATCCGTTTTTTAGGAAATTGAAATAGCCGGAGTTTGGTATGAAAAAGCAGAGGATTGAGATTATGAAACGTGTGGAACAAAATCACTGGCGTAAATGGAGGGCAAGGGTTCTCATTTTTGTGACGGCCTTTGCAGTTTTAGCGGGGGGATACTGGCTGTATCAGCAGAGTATCGGACATGCGGTATACTCCACAACCATGTCATTTATGAAACAGCTTGCGGATCACGATCAGATGAATGTGATCAACCAGATGAACAGCAAGTGGGAGGCACTGGAATTTATTTTAGAGCGCATCAGGTTCAGCAGGAATCTCCGGATGGAACAGGTGATCTATGATTTGGGGGTTGAAGCCCGCTCCACAGCTTTTGATACGCTGTATTTGATTACCGATGAAGGCAGGGTATTCAGCAGCTCTTACCTGGAAACAACGCTGGATGGCATGGTCTGGGGGGATATTTTCCGGGAAAACAGCGGCACATTTGTTGTAAGGCTGAATGAGGGCAGCCGGGAACGGTGGGGAGAATACCTGGTTTACGGCAGACATCTGAAAGAGCCATTTCTCTGTGACGGCCAGCGGATATCCGGCGTAGTGGGCCTGGTTCCCATTACGGAGATATCGAATCAGATGAGAATGGAAAGCTTTGACGGCCAGGGGGTTGCCGTTGTTATGAGGCCTACAGGAGAAATTATAACAGCCAGCCAGCAGTATAATAGCAGTACAGCCGCTAAAAATTTCCTCTTGCCTTTAAAAGAAGCGGAATTTTACAGAGGGGGATCTTATGAAAAATGCAGGCATGCGGTGGAGAATAACCAAAGCCTGTTTGCAGAATACAGCTTGGATGGAGAAAGCTTTTATACCTTGTTCCAGCCCATGGAACCACAGAATGGACTGGACTGGTATATGGCGGTCCGCGTCTCTACCCGGGTGACGGATGAACAGGTACGGGTTCTGTTTTGGCGCTCTCTGCCGTTCTTTTTTATATTGGGATTGTTCGTGCTGGCCATATCCTATTTCGTTTACCACAGCATGAATGCAGCCAGGGTTGCCCGGGCCTCTGAGCAGGCAAAATCCTCATTTCTGGCCAATATGAGTCATGAGATAAGGACGCCTCTCAACGGCATTGTAGGGCTCCAGTATCTGATGAGGCAGAGTTTGGATGACAGGGAAAAGCTGGAAGAGTATTTAAACAAGGCCGAAATTTCAGCCGAGTTTTTAAAGAGTGTGATAACGGATGTGCTGGATATGTCCAAAATTGAGAGCGGCCAGCTGGAAATTTTTAATAATGATATGGATTTATCTGCTCTGATAAAAGAACTGGAAGTGATAGTGGGGGTTCAAACTGAGGAAAGAGGACAGAGGCTTAACGTGGACTGCAGCGGATTGATCCAGCCTTTTGTGTCCGGGGATGCCCTGCGGTTAAAACAGGTGCTGACCAATTTACTGGGAAATGCATTGAAGTTCACGCAAAAGGGTGGAACGATCAGTCTTAAAGTCAGCCAGGAAATAAATGAAGATACGGCGTTAACCACTTTTGTGGTGGGAGATACCGGCTGCGGCATGAGCCCGGAATTTCTGAAACGGATCTGGCAGCCGTTTGAGCAGGAAAGGCGGATTGCGTCTCAGAATGGCACCGGGCTCGGCACCACACTGAGCAAAAATCTGGTAGAAAAAATGGGCGGCTCCATTTCCGTGAAGAGCGTGCAGGGAGAAGGGACGGAGTTTACCGTAGTGATCCCTCTGCCTGTGGCGCCGCCGCCGGAAGGCCTGCCGGACATTGCCGCGGATGAACAGAGCGGGTGGGAATTCCGGGGAAAACATATCCTGGTGGCTGAGGATAATGAAATCAACCGTATGGTAGTGAGCTCCATTCTGGAAGAACAGGGGTGCCGGCTGACTGAGGCAGTTGACGGGGCTGAGGCGCTGAAGATATTTAAAAACAGCAGCCCGGGATATTATGATCTGGTGCTGATGGACGTGCAGATGCCCCATATGGACGGATATGAAGCCACACGGCAGATACGAAAAACCGGCCGTCCGGACAGCGCCTCCATTCCGATTTTTGCCATGACAGCCAACGCCTTCCGGGAAGATGTGGAGAAGGCTCTGGACAGCGGAATGGATGATGTGTTCACCAAGCCTCTGGATATTTCACTTTTATTAAATAAGATCAGGAATCTGCCTAAATAGGAGGAAGACATGAAATTCAAACCAGTAATTTGTGCGGCATTAGCGTCATTGCTCTGCATTTCACAGACCGGATGCGCGTCACCGGCGCCGGCCAAGAAACAGATCACACTGAATATAAAGACAACGCCGATCGGACTGGGAAACATTCCAGGCGTCGGAGACGCTGAAGTTTATGACATGCTGGAGGCAGCAGCCGATAAATTTAAGGCCCAGTATGATAAATATGATGTAACCTTTGAAATCAGCCGGTATTTCTATCTGGATGAAAAAGAGCAGCTGGCGGACAAATATGGAACCGGTGAGGCGGCGGACATCTTTTATTCCGGCTCCTGGAATCTGCCTACTTATGTGGCCAGGGGATGGATGGTTCCGTTGGACGACATCATCGATGAGGAACTGCGCAGTGATATAGACCAGAAAATCTGGGACCAGAATACGATAGACGGGAAAGTTTATACCATGCCGTTCCAACAGCTTCAAAATACGCTTATGGTCAACAAAAAAATGATGGAAGAGGCCGGACTGGAACAATATATTCCAAAAGGGGATACGGTTGCCCACTGGTCAACAGAGGAGTTTGAGCTGATTCTTGGGAAACTTCAGGATTCTCTGGAGGGAAACCAGTTCGCCTTCATGATGTACGCAGCTAACAATCAAGGGGACAGCCACATCATGACACTGCTCCGTTCCCATGGCAGCACGCTTTACGATGAAAATGGGAAGTTTGCGGTAAACACGCCGGAAGGAATCCGGGCTCTGGAGTGGCTGAAGGAACTGGACGCTCAGGGTATCACTCCAAAAGGAGCGGAAAATATGGAACTTCTGGACTGTATGAGCCTGTTTAACAACAGCCAGCTGGCCATTTGTGTGGGAAATCTTACTAATCTGTGGGATGCGTGGAATAAGGGGCTGGACATTTTTTTGGTGAACTTCCCAAGCCTGGATGGAAATGGATATGCCACCAGCAGCACCAATGGGTTCTGCGTGTTCGATAATAAGGATGAAGATAAAATCCAGGCAGCTAAAGATTTTATACGTTTTATCTACAGCGATGAAGACCTGATGAAGTATTCCCTGGGCACCCTGCCGGTAAACCGTTCGGTTACGGAAGCTTATAAAGATGAGATACGCATGCTGCAGGCCTATGGTGACAACAATGGGAATGTAGTTGACAACATCCGCAATAATCTGGGGTGGCAGGGGGTAAGAGATGTGTTTTATCCCAACATCCAGGCTCTTCTGTTAGGTTCTATGACACCGTCAGAAGCGGCGTTCTTCATCGATGAAAGCTGTAATGCCGCTCTGGAAAAGGGACGAGCTGAAGCAAAAGGTGAATGATGAGAATGAAGACATTGAACCGGGAAAGCAAAAATCTGCGTTCGCTGATGCGATGGCTGCGGATTACATGTATTATTTTGGTTATTTTTGATTTGACAACAACGGTTCTCTACTCAATTTCCGCTATGAAGAAGTCATCCCTCGACACCATAGCGCGGACGGAAAGCCAGATCAGTGAATATATTCGTTCAGTCTGGAATTTGGGAAATGCGGTTGCCGCCGCTCCTGCCACCAGGGACAGCACGCTTTCTCTCCGGCAGCGGGCCCGGATGCTGATTCCGTATGCGGACGCCTATGACCTTTTTATGCTGGGGATTACCAATCAGGATGGGCTTCTGGGCAGCACCCTGGAGCGCTCCCAGATAACTTCCACCGAGATGCTTAATAACGAAGGGGTTGGAAACCTGAGCAGCCGTCCTGCGTTCCAGGAGATGATGGCTACCGGAAAATCGATACTGACGGACACATATCCTGCCGGCGCGGACGGAACCACCATGATTTATACCATCTGGATTCCTTATTATATGGATGACGGGATTGCCGGAGCAATCACGGTATCTATTAAGTTTGACTTTATTAATGGTATAATTACCGGCAAATCTTTAGAAGACAATTATTATTTTACTCTGCTTGACAGCGGAAACCAGATCAGCGCCAATCCGGATCAGGAACTGGTGGGTAAAACACTGGAAGAGGCATATGGAAAGAGCAAATGGGTCAGCGTCAGATATGAACAGTTGGACGAAAATTTAAAAAGCGGCAGAGCTGGTGAATATTGGGGGGTTAACAATGACAGGCTGGAGTATGTAACCTACATGCCCATATCGGGAACGCCATGGAAACTGGTCATGCGCACAGACTTTTTCGGCAGCTTCCGGAGTACGTTTATATCTTTGGCTGTGAAAGTGGCTGCCTATCTCTCCCTGCTTGTGTTATTTTCCCTCAGAAAAAACCGGGAACTGGTTACAAGAGAACGGTTATTTAATATGATGACCGGTAATGTGGACGAGATTTTTATGGCTTATAACATGAACCGGGGGAAAATGGAGTATGTCAGCAGCAATGTCTTTCGGGTCATGGGTATCTCCGCACGGGAGTGGACGGAGAATGAAGAGCGGATAAACGCGGTGTTTCAGGAGTATGCAGACAAGACGAAAGAAGAGAGCGGAGGCGGCATTTATATAGATCGGGAAATGTATAATCCGGAAACAAGAGAAACACATCCTTTCCGGTTCAGAATCTACAAATTCACCGAAGAGGGCGTAAACTGGGCGGTTCTGGTTATAACAGATGAGACAGAGGAACAGAAAAAAAAGAAGGCCCTGCAGGCCGCTTTGGTATCAGTGGAGAAGGCCAGCCATGCAAAAAGCGAATTTCTGACCAATATGAGCCATGATATCAGAACGCCTATGAATGCTGTTATCGGTATGGCGGAAATTGCGTCCGCTAATTTAGACGACAGGGAAAAGTTAGAGGAATGTTTAAAGAAGATTAATTTTTCCGGTAAATATCTGGTAGAACTCATAGACAGTGTTCTGGATATGGCGAAAATCGAGAGCGGATCCATGGAACTGAGGCGCGGAGAGTTTGATCTCGTTCATCAGCTCAAAGAACTGCATGAAAGATTCATGGACCAGGCAGATTTGAAACAAATCCGTCTGCGCCTGGAGATTGGGGAGATCAGCCACAGCCGCGTTGTGGGCGACAGGAACCGGTTTAACCAGATAATGGCCCAACTTGTGGACAATGCTTTGAAATACACTGAGGAAGGCGGCAAAGTCTGCATAACCGCAGAGGAAGAAACATGTGAAAAGGAGGGGGAAGGATTATACCGGATTGTGGTATCGGATAATGGAATCGGTATGGAGGAGGATTTCCTGAAACGGATTTTTGAACCTTTCGAGCGGGCTGAAAGCTCCACAATCAGCAAAACCATGGGGACCGGCCTGGGCATGTCTATCGTAAAACGGCTTGTGGGGCTGATGGATGGAACTGTCCATGTGGAGAGTGTGCCCGGTGAAGGAAGCCGTTTTACGGTCTGTATCCCTTTGGAATGGGCAGCGGCCGGGAAGGAGCCGGCTTTGGCAGCCCGGGAACTAAGCCGGGAAGATAAG
This sequence comes from Clostridium sp. MCC353, assembly GCF_018785315.1. Classification (GTDB taxonomy): domain Bacteria; phylum Bacillota; class Clostridia; order Lachnospirales; family Lachnospiraceae; genus CHH4-2. The sequence goes on from NZ_WQPN01000032.1 coordinate 13,188, forward strand.
GAGCCGGATTTGGCAGCCCGGGAACTAAGCCGGGAAGATAAGGAGCCGGATTTAGCAGCCCGGGAACTAATCCAGGAAGATCCGGTAAGGAACAGCAGCTATAGAATACTGCTTGTGGAAGACAATGAGTTAAATATGGAAATAATGCGTGAATTGCTGGGAATGGCTGGATTTATTACGGATGAAGCCTGTAACGGAGAGGAAGCGGTTAAGAAGTTTCAGGAATCTCCCATTAGCTACTACAGCATGATCATCACCGATATCCACATGCCCGGTGTGAATGGATATGAGGAGGCCGGGAAGATCCGGAATTTGGAACGTGAGGATGCCGCATCAGTTCCGATCATCGCAATGACGGCAGATGCTACATTGGAAGGCAGGCGGAAGGCGGCTGAGGCGGGGATGAACGGATATATTACAAAACCTGTTGAGATGGGACTGATGATGGAGACGATTCATAAATTACTGGAAACGGAATGGCGCTGACTTTGAGGTCAGCGTTTTTCTTTTATATTCCTGCGTTTAATCCGAGTGTGGAAGACGGAGCCCCTTTGGATGGCACAGCGGACTGGCCGGACATGTCAGCGGGGGCCGTGAACTGTAACGAATATCCTAATAAAAATTTCCGTATTGGACATGTTATCTTGTAGATTCACAGAAAGTAGGATACAATTAAATCTATCGTGGCAATATTTTTGTGACTGGGCCATTGGCCCTGAATAGTATCAGAAATTGAGGTGAGCACAATGAAGTACTTTATGGTTGAAGGAAGGATACTGGACGCCGGTAAGATGAGTGAGGAAATTATGAAAACCCATATGGCATACACGCAGAAGGCGATGGACGGCGGTATGGTCCTGCTGTCCGGGTTAAAAGAAGATATGAGCGGAGGAATCTTTATCATGAAAGCGGATTCCATTGAGATGATAGAGGCATATCTGTCTGAGGAACCATTTCAATTAAATGGGATTCAGGATTACAGAGTGATGGAGTTCCAGGCTCATTATGTTAATCAGGAACCGGGAGCATGGTTTAAGTAAATGAAGCATGGGACAGAGAATGGTATCAGTTCATACAGTTCTGAACTGTTACAGAGAATGCCCATAAAACAGAAGGGAAGGTATGAATTAAATGGACAGAGAAAAGATATTTCAGGCGGTGGATCACACATTGCTGGGCCAGGACGCCGTATGGGATGAGATCAGGCAGATATGCGATGACGCGGCCGCTTATCAGACGGCCTCGGTCTGCATTCCCCCGTCATTTGTAAAAAGGGCAAAAGAATATGTGAAAGACGGGATGCAGATCTGCACGGTTATCGGTTTCCCCAATGGTTACAATACAACGGCTGTAAAGGTATTTGAGACCGGTGACGCCATAAAGAACGGGGCCGATGAGATCGATATGGTGATTAATATAGGCGATGTGAAGTCCGGCCGCTATGATCTGGTGGAAGAAGAGATTAAGGCGGTAAAAGCTGCTTGTGGGAATAAGGTGCTGAAGGTGATCATTGAAACCTGTCTGTTGACGGATGAGGAAAAGATACGCATGTGCCGGGTTGTAACGGACGCCGGGGCGGATTTTATTAAAACTTCAACCGGATTTTCAAAGGGCGGGGCCACATTTGAAGATATCAGGCTGTTTGCCGAACATGTGGGGCCGGGAGTGAAGATCAAGGCGGCAGGAGGAATCAGCTCTTTTGAAGACGCTGAGAAATTTATGGAGCTGGGAGCCAGCCGCCTGGGAACAAGCCGCATTGTGAAGCTGGCGAAGCAGGAACAGTGATGTAATATTACTGTTCCCATCCCCCACAGGCGAACCAGACAAGCCGGCCGCGCCGCCCGAAGGAAATCCGCCTTCCGCAATTTGAGCTCACAGTTTCGGCCAGGACAACTCTAAGGACGGAAGGGGATAAAAGCAAGGGGACCGATGACATTCATCGAGAAGCCCTTCAGGGCTTCTCGATGAATGTCCTCTTGAAATCTGACTTTGAAGGTCAGATTTCCCCCCTTGCTTTTATCCCCTTCCATCCTAAGCGTTGTCGATGGCCTGCAAAAATCGCTCAAATTGCGGAAGGCGGATTTCCTTCGGGCGGCACGGCCGGCTTGTCTGGTTCGCCTGTGGGGGATGGAAACAGTAATATAACTTATTAGAATTTTTAATAAATTAAACACGTTGTATTACCTATATGATATATGGTACACTTACTCTGTATGATAATTTTAAGTGACAATACCATTTGGAGGAAATAATATCATGGGTGGATTTTTCGGTGTAACATCTAAAGAAGATTGCGTGATGGATTTATTTTTCGGAACAGATTACCACTCTCATCTGGGAACCCGCAGAGGAGGGATGGCGGTTTATGGAAGGGATGGCTTCCAGAGAAGCATCCACAATATTGAGAATTCCCCGTTTCGTACCAAGTTTGAGCGGGATGTGGAGGAACTGAAAGGCAACTCCGGCATCGGCTCCATTTCAGATAATGAGCCCCAGCCGCTGTTAATCCAGTCTCATCTGGGCAGTTATGCGATTGTAACGGTTGGAAAGATCAACAATGAATCCGATCTGATCCGCCGCGCGTTTGAAAACGGACACATCCACTTTATGGAAATGAGCGGAGGCAGGATCAACGCCACAGAGCTGACCGCCGCTATCATAAATCAGAAAGAAAGCCTTGTGGAGGGCCTTCTATATGCACAGGAAATGATCGAAGGCTCTATGAGCATACTGATCCTGACGCCGGAAGGGATTTATGCGTCCAGGGACAGGTACGGACGGACGCCGGTGATGATCGGGCGCAAGGAGAATGCATGCTGCGTGTCATTTGAAAGCTTTGCCTATATCAATCTGGGATACCGGGATTATGCGGAACTGGGCCCCGGAGAAATCGTGCTGGTTAAGCCAACGGGCATCCAGAGCCTGAGCCGTCCAAGGACAGAGATGAAGATGTGCTCATTTTTATGGGTATATTACGGATATCCGACTTCCACCTATGAAGGGGTGAATGTGGAGGAGATGCGCTACCGCTGCGGACGGATTCTGGCGGAACGGGATATGGGCTGCGGTTCCAATGGCGGCTGTGCGGGATGCCCGGGACGCAAGACGGAGAATCTCAAGAAGGAAACCGGAGAGAGCGTGTACCCTGATATCGTGGCGGGAGTTCCCGATTCCGGTATCGCCCATGCCATCGGTTATGCCAATGAATCCGGCATTCCCTTTGCGAGACCATTTATCAAATATACCCCTACCTGGCCCCGCTCTTTTATGCCGCAGAACCAGAGCCAGAGAAATCTGATCGCCAAGATGAAACTGATTCCCATCGATGCGCTGATCCGGGATAAAAGCCTGCTTTTGATTGACGATTCCATCGTTCGGGGAACCCAGCTTGGGGAGACTACAGAGTTTTTATACCAGAGCGGAGCAAAAGAGGTTCACATCCGCCCGGCCTGTCCGCCGCTGCTGTTTGGATGTAAATATCTGAATTTTTCAAGATCCAATTCTGATTTGGATCTGATCACCCGCCGGATTATCCAGGGCCGGGAAGGGGATGAGGTGTCCCATGAGGTCCTTTTGGATTATGCGGATCCCGACAGCAGGAATTATCAGGAGATGGTGGAGGAGATCCGCCGAAGGCTGAATTTTACATCTCTCCGATTCCATCGGCTGGATGATCTGGAGAAATCCATTGGGCTGCCGCCGGAGAAGCTTTGTACTTATTGTTGGAGTGGGAAGGAATAAGGACTGTTGGTAACTGCTTTTAAAGTATTCCGCATTCTGATAGGATTTTTTCGACGGTTTCCCAGATTGAAAGAGATGGATTTTGTTTGTAATAGTTATATCCTTTATACTGCTGCAGTTTATATCCTGAATCCTCATTCCGTTTCATAATGTCCTTTGCCCGCCGGACAGCTTGCCGGACATCCTCGAGGTTCAGTTTTCCGAGCACGCGCTTAAAATTATCCGCCTGCTTATATTGTTCAAGGTTTTCAAATTTTTCTCCGTAGGCCCGGTTCAATGGTATAAGGTATTGACTGCGATGTGTCAACGGACCATTGCAGTCAGCCTTATGCAAAACAATCCAGAGTTCGAATGTGAGATTGCTGTAGCCAAGTTTATATTTTATGCTTTTTCCAATAGCTTGAGCTGCTTTCATCTGGTCTAGTGTTGTTTGAAACTGTTTTATATGGAACGGTTCTTCACTTTCTCTATCGAATACATGGGTTATTTCTGTTTTTTCGAGAATTGTCAGCCGTTTGACCCGGGCTAGAGGATTTTTCTGTATTTTACAATCCAATTTCACTGTATACGTGGCTTCCGGCGCTGCATTAATGGCATTTTGCAGCCAGTCCAAGTACCATTTTTCAGTTTCACCTTCTACGGAAAAGTAGTATGTTCTTTTTTCTTTGCGCATAGATTACACCTCTTTTCTGCCAAGTATCAGCTCTTCAATAACAGGCGTGAAATCTATATCTTTAATGGCGCCATACCGGTCAATAAAATAGTTTTTCATGTAGTCTCCTTTTTTACGAACACCGGACTTTCCCGATGTTCCAAAATCGGAGAGGGAGTAGTGGGTGCTGAAGTGGGAATCATCGTCCCTTTCCACAAATTTAATTTCATCACGCCGTAAGATATTAGCATTTAGGAAAATGGGATTGTGGGTGTTGAAAATCAATTGTGCATGATGAATATTGAGTTCATCATTGTGAAAGATATTTATAATATTCATCAAAGCCATTGGGTGAATAGAAGCATCAAATTCATCCACTACCAAAGTGCCGCCGTTTAACAGTGCGTTAACGACAAGAGGAAACAAATTTATAAACCGTATTGTTCCATAGGATTCAAACAATTCAGCAGGAATAGCCGTTCCATTTCCAATCTCTTCAAATATGGAGCATAGTCTGGCTTCATTACTTTCCCCCTCAATGACATACCCGATTGCGTTTGAGTTAATTCCAAAATAAGCTGCCGCTTCATTGAGCGTTTTTTCCACATATACGGATTTCTTTTTAGGATCGCTGAATTTCCGGGTAATGTGCATGGAGTCGGCTCTGTAAATTACCATAAATTTATTTTCAAGCCAACTGCTGATTAGTGATGCCAGTTTGGCACTGAACATTGCCTTAAATCCATTCATCAAAAACAGTTCTTCTGAATTTAAGTTACTTTTTGATAAGGCAACAGCCCCTTCTGCGTTCTGTTCAAAAGCATTTACCAATAAGTCTTGAATTACGTTCAATGAACCGAATTCCAGGCTTTCATTTCTCGAGAAAATCATAGCATCATTGACCATGAGGATTTCTGTTAAAATCTTGCGCGGATAATCAATATCTAAGAACTTCCCCAAATCAGCCGAAAATGAATACTCTATTAAGAGGTTGTCTGAAATAAATTTAATTGAAAAGCGGACAGGTTCAATCGTCTGAAGCGAGTTATTGGGTATTAACTCTAACGCGCCAGCGGCTGCATTGGGATTATTTTTGTCATTATCATTTCGAAGATTCCCTCTAAGCACAATTGATTTAAAGGTATCCATAGCGCCGATTATATTTGTTTTTCCGGAGGCATTGGAACCGTAAATAACTGCAGAACAAAGGCTTTTGCAGGTTTTCTTGCCGATGTTCTTCTGCAGTATGCTATAATCCAAGCCTTTTTGTTTTGGGGCGGGAATCAGCGAGAAAACCAATTCATCTTTGAATGATTTATAATTTGAGGCTTTAAACTCTAATAACATATAATGACCTCCATTCTGAAAATATACTGCAAAATTATATTTATATTATACGCTAATATAAAGAAAAAAGTCAAATATATGTTATATATTTTGCAATAATAATGCGAAATAAATTTATAATTATAACGTTGATCAGCATGTGAACAAATATGAGGTTTTTCATCATTATTGTAATTAGAAATAATTTTTATTTTAGTTGTAATACCTCAATAAAAATTGTATGATTACTTTTATGAAAGACTTTATGAAAGTGAGCCGTTCCAACCATGAAAATGAATGAAAAACCAATCGAAAAGAAGCGTCAGAACAAAACGAAAATCGCCTGCCACATACTCCGCAGAAAACAGATATCCAGGCCGGAGCTTGCTTCGGAACTGGGAATCAGCATGCCGACGGTTCTTCAAAATGTAAAGGAGCTGATGGATGAGGGGATTGTGGAAGAGGTGGGAGAATATGAGTCCACCGGAGGAAGAAAAGCGAAGGCATTGTCTGTTGTCAGTGATATCAAATTCGCGGCGGGAATTGACATTACGGCAAACCACGTCAGCTATATTGTGATTAATTTAAAAGGGGAAACCGTCTGTCAGAAACGGAGCCGTCTCAGATATGAAAATCTGCCGGGATATTATGAAGACATTGCTGTGGGTCTTCACAGCTTTTTAGATGAAAACCGGGTGGACAGACAGAAGATCCTGGGGGTAGGAATCTCCCTGCCCGGAATCATTGACAAAGAAAACCATAAACTCATGCGGTCCCATATTTTAAATGTGAGCGATATCAATCTGGAATCCATCAGCCGTTTAATTCCGTATCCGGTTCAATTTGAAAATGATGCCAACAGCGCGGCCATTGCGGAACTTCAGGGAACGGATCAAAATGCCGTCTACCTTTCTCTGAGCAATACGGTGGGGGGCTCCATTTATATGAACAACTCCATCTACGCGGGTGATAATTTCAGAAGCGCGGAATTCGGGCATATGATGATCCATCCTGACGGAAAGGTCTGCTATTGTGGGAAATACGGCTGTGCGGACGCTTATTGTTCTGCAAATGTGCTGACTTCCTATGTGGGGGATGAGGCCGATCCGGCGGACTTTTTTCGGATTCTGGAACAGAAAGAGCCTGGAGCTGTGGAACTTTGGAGCCGTTATCTGGATGATCTTGCCGTTGTGATCACAAATTTGAGGATGGCATTTGACTGTGATATTGTGCTGGGCGGTTATGTGGGCGGCTACCTGAAAAATTATATGTCGGAATTGGGGCGGAAAGTGCTGAATTATAATAAGTTTGATAATGATACCCTTTATCTCAGAACGTGCAGTTATGAAAAAGAGGCATCGGCTGTTGGCATCGCCATGACATTTTTGGACGCGTATTTTAAAACATTTTGTTAGATAAAATTATTGACAAACAGGGATAATAAGTGCAATAATATAATTACTTTGATAAAACACTTTATAAAAGTTTTTGAACGATGAAAAATGAGAAAAAGAAAAGGAGAATGTTCTATGTTACAGCAAGTAATGACAGCTCCGGGCGTAATTGAATTCCGGGAAATTCCGGTGCCGGAAATCAGAGAAAATGACGTGTTGGTTAAGATCATCAAGATTGGCGTCTGTGGTTCGGATATCCACGTATACCATGGTGAGCACCCATTTACCAGTTATCCGGTAACCCAGGGCCATGAAGTATCCGGCGAAGTGGTGGAAGTTGGAAGCAATGTAACCGGTTTCACCCAGGGCCAGAAGGTGACAATCCAGCCGCAGGTAGTCTGCGGGGAATGCTACCCCTGCCGTCACGGGAAATACAACCTTTGTGAGGAACTGAAGGTTATGGGATTTCAGACAACCGGTATGGCATCCCACTATTTTGCGGTAGACGCGGCTAAAGTGACACCGCTGCCGGAAGAAATGAGCTTTGATGAAGGGGCTATGATCGAACCTTTGGCAGTTGCGGTTCACGCTGTTAAAAGGGCGGGAGATGTAAATGGAGCGAAAATAGCCGTTTTAGGAGCCGGCCCAATCGGTATATTAGTGGCACAGACAGCCAAAGGCCTGGGCGCTGAAAGCGTTATGATCACCGATGTCAGCGATCTGCGCCTGGCAAAGGCCAGGGAATGCGGTGTGGATTTCTGTGTGAACACCAGGGATAAGGATTTCGGCGAAGAGATGATCCGCAATTTCGGGCCGGATAAAGCGGATGTGATTTACGACTGCGCAGGAAACAACATCACCATGGGCCAGGCCATCAAATATGCCCGGAAAGGCAGCACGATCATACTGGTAGCGGTATTTGCCGATATGGGAAAGATCGATCTGGCCGTGCTCAACGACCATGAACTGGATCTGAATACCAGCATGATGTACCGCAATGAAGATTATCTGGATGCAATCCGCCTGGTGAATGAAAAGAAAGTGATGCTGGCGCCTTTGATTTCCCAACATTTCGCATTTAAGGATTATTTGAAAGCATACCAGTACATAGATGAAAACAGGGAAAGCACCATGAAGGTGATCATCAACGTTCAGGAATAGATGGAGGAGTGCATATGAAAGCGGAAAATATAACAGGAATCCAGCATGTGGGAATCCCCACCAATGACATGGAGAAGACATTGGAGTTTTATCATGCCCTGGGGTTTGAAACGGCTTTTGAAACTATCAATGAGGCCGCGGACGAGAGAGTTGTATTTTTAAAATGCAAAAATCTGGTTGTAGAAGCATATGAGAACCACAAGGCAGCCGGCAGGGACGGAGCGATTGACCACATAGCTCTTGACGTGCTGGATATCGAAGAAGCCTTTGCATGGGTAAAAACGCTGGGATATGAAATGCTGGATCAGGAGATCAATTTCCTTCCATTTTGGGAAGCCGGGGTTCGGTTCTTTACCATTCTGGGGCCAAATCATGAGAGAGTGGAATTCAGCCAAATGCTTAAATAACAGGCGGGGCCGGAACATGAAATGCCGTGTAAGGTTCAGCCATTGAATAAAAGAGTGTTATATAAGGTGGTGGAATGCGCATAGCCGCCATCCTTATATGGCGCTCTTTTTTTGTTTATTTCTGAAGCTGCAGTTAATTGTTTTGTATTGCCCATATCTGTGTGAGCGGTTTGACATATTTATGAGCTAATAGTAAAATGGAAAAAGCTAGTTATGGGTTTGTTCTCCTTAGGCGGAAAATGCGCCCCGGCATGAGATGGGGGCTGAATCTCACGCCGGGGATATCATGCGGAACGGTAGAAGCCCGTTTACGGGGCCAGCCTATGGAACTATTTTCACTATATGACGGCTAAAAAGCTATATAGTCAATAAAAAATGTCACAAGCCACAGGGAAGGAGCAAAACTATGAGATACAGAGAATTAGGAAAAACAGGCCTCCGGGTCAGTGAAATCGGTTTGGGAGCGGAATGGCTGGAACGCCACAATACGGAGGAGGTAAAGGCGGTTATCGGCCATTGTGAAGCTGCCGGAATTAACATTTTGGACTGCTGGATGTCGGAACCTAAGGTGCGTTCCAATATCGGCGCGGCCATAAAAGGCCGCCGGGATCATTGGATCATCCAGGGACATTTAGGATCTACCTGGCAGGACGGACAATATGTCAGAACCCGGGATCTGCCGAAAGTGAAAGAGGCGTTTCAGGATCTTTTGACACGGCTTCAGACGGATTATGTGGACTTGGGCATGATTCATTTTGTGGATGAAAAGGCTGAATTTCACCGGATCATAGACGGGGAGTTTATGGAGTATGTGAGGGAACTGAAGAAAAACGGCGTCATCCGCCATATCGGACTGAGCACCCACAACCCGGATGTGGCAAAGCTGGCTGCGCTTCAGGGGGAGATTGAGATGATTCTTTTCAGCATCAATCCGGCATTTGACATGCTTCCTGCCAGCGAAGACATGAATGAATATTTCAAAGATACCTATGCCAAAGAAGTGGGCGGAATCGCTCCGGAACGGGCAGAACTTTACCGGATCTGTGAGCGGGAAGGCGTTGGCATCACCGTCATGAAAGGATATGCGGGCGGAAGGCTGTTTTCAGCAGAGGCATCACCCTTTGGCGTTGCCCTCACCCCGGTTCAATGCATTCATTATGCCCTTACCCGTCCGGCAGTTGCCAGCATCATGGTTGGCTATGACACCACGGAGCACGTGGATGCGGCGGTGGCCTATGAGACCGCTTCCGAAGAAGAAAAGGATTATGCCAGCGTGCTGGCAGGCGCGCCCAGCCATGCTTATTACGGGCAGTGTACATACTGCGGCCACTGCGCTCCCTGTCCTACCGGCATCGACATCGCCATGGTGAATAAGCTCTATGATCTGGCCGCCATGCAGGAAGAGGTACCGCCTGCGATCCGCGCCCATTATGAATGCCTGTCCGCCAATGCCAAAGACTGCATCGGCTGCAGGGGATGTGAAGAGCGGTGCCCGTTTGGAGTGAAGGTGGCGGAGCGGATGGAGAAGGCTGTAAAACTGTTTGAATAAGAGGGAATTGGAATTTAATTGAGGAAGTTACGCAGGAAAGCGGGACGAGGGGACGGACTGGATGTTTGGATGCGGGCGGGCCAAGGGGAATCCTTCGGGGAT
>NZ_WQPN01000170.1:0-34183 GCF_018785315.1 Clostridium sp. MCC353
CCAGTGCCGTTGGATTCCGGCCAGCCCGGCCCCTTCCAAACCCCCAGCCCAACCTCCGTCCCCTCGTCCCGCTTTCCTGCTGTTTTTCTCTGGCTAAATGTATTAAAAGCAAATTTAACATAAAGGGTGAAGGCATTTTCGAAAATGGCTTCACCCTTTAATGTAAATCCCCACACCATTTAACATCAACCCTGAAGGCATTTCCGAAAATGCCTTGACCCTTTACTGTGAATCCCCACATCAGTTACATGAAATGTCTATACCCTAATCTGCACTAAAAACCAAACATCGTCCTAATCAAACGCCTCTTTGCTTTTTCTACATTCCTTCTCCCAATCTTTATTTATCCTTCATCAGACCAGTACACAGCCATGAATCCCGGGAATGGGGACGGACGGGGGCGGAGGCCTGCTTGGAGGCTTGACGCCGGGCGGAGCGGAATCCGTTGGCGATGAAAGCCGTCTGGAAACCGTTAGTGAAACTTAGGCTCCAGGGATGGAAAAAGACGGGCAGAAACTGAAAACCAAATCAGTTTCTGAGATGCCCACTGAACGGTAAAGTCCCATAAAAAGTTTACCGTGAATGGGCATCGCACCGTCTTTTTCCATCCCTGGAGCCTTAGTTTCACTTACGGTTGGAAGCCGGTTTTCATCACCAACGGATTCCGCTCCGCCCGGCGTCAAACCTCCAAGCAGGCCTCCGCCCCCGTCCGTCCCCATTTCTTGGATTCATGGCGTTACTTTCGCGAATATGTTAAATAAAGATTTCACTCCTCCATATTCAAAGCATCCTCGCAGTCCCTCATAGCCTGCAGGGTCTTGTCCATAAGCTCATCCAGGGTCCATCCCAGCCGCTCCGCACCGGTTTTTATCACATCACGGGAGCAGCCTGCCGCAAAGCGTTTGTCCTTGTATTTCTTTTTCAGGCTGGATAATTCCATATCCTGGACGCTTTTGGACGGGCGCATTTTGGCGGCGGCGCCGATCAGGCCTGTCAGTTCGTCGGAGGCGAACAGCACTTTTTCCATCTCATGCTCCGGCTCTATATCGGAACATAGGCCGTAGCCATGGCTGCATATTGAACGGATCATATCGTCGCCTGCGCCCCCTTCCTTTAAAAGCTCCGGCGCTTTCTGGCAGTGTTCTTCCGGATACATTTCAAAATCAATGTCGTGGAGCAGTCCTACAATTCCCCAGTAGTCCTCATCTTCTCCATATCCCAGCTCCCTGGCAAACCATCTCATAACATATTCCACAGTGCGGCCATGTAAGATATGAAATGGCTCTTTGTTATACTTCTTCAGTAATTCCAACGCTTCTTCTCTGCCTAAATTGCTTTTCATCTTGATTTCTCCTTTTATGTGAATTTGTATTTTTACTCAAACTGTGCCTGATACATCTGATAATAGAACCCTTTTTGTTCCATCAGCTGCCGGTGGCTGCCCTGCTCCACCACATCGCCGTTGTTCACCACCAGAATTAAATCCGCATCCCGTATGGTTGACAGCCTGTGGGCGATGACAAAACAGGTTTTACCGGCCATCAGCTGCCTCATGGCCTGCTGAATCCGTATTTCCGTCCTGGTATCCACATTGGAGGTGGCTTCATCCAGGATCAGCATTCTGGCATCCAAAAGCATGGCCCTGGCAATGGTCAGAAGCTGTTTCTGCCCTTTTGATACGTTGGTTCCGTCTTCATTCAGAATCGTATCGTAGCCTTGGGGGAGATGTTTAATAAATGAATGGATTCTGGCCGCTTTTGCAGCCTCTATCACCTCTTCCCTGGCAGCTCCTGTTTTTCCATAAGCCAGGTTTTCGTAAATTGTCCCATGAAACAGCCAGGTATCCTGCAAAACCATGGCATAGGCCCTTCTCAGGCTCTTTCTGGTCACTCCCCTGATATCCTTACCATCCACTGTTATCGTTCCGGAATTCACATCGTAAAAACGCATCAAAAGGTTGATTAACGTCGTTTTTCCCGCCCCGGTAGGGCCTACGATGGCGATCAGCCGGCCTGGTTCTGTTTTCAGGGAAAGGTCATGGATGATGGTGTGTTCCTTATCGTAACCGAAATTAATATTCCTGAGTTCCACTTCTCCGCTCACATGATCCAGTTCCTCTGCCCCTTCACAATCCGCCGGTTCCGGCATCTCATCGATCAGGATGAAGATCCGCTCGGCAGCAGCCAGGGAGGACTGAAGCTCCCCTATAATATTGGCCGCCTCATTGATCGGCCCGGAAAATTTCCTGGAATACAGCACAAAGGAAGAAATATTTCCAATGGACATCTGTCCCGCCAGATACAGCAATGCCCCGAATACGCTGATTAACGACAGCGACAGGTTATTGATAAAGTTCACCGTCGGTCCAACCACACTGCCGTAATATTCCGCCCTGTAATAAGCCTCCACCGCATTGGAGTTCACTTCTGAAAACTGGTTCAATGTATTGTGTTCCTGAGCATATGCTTTCAGCGTCTTCTGCCCGCTGATCATCTCCTCCACAAACCCATTCAAACAGCCAATGGTCCTGGATCGTTCCCGAAACAGCGGCCGCGTTTTTCCGGTAATGAATTTTGTCAGCATAATGGACAGGGGAACCGTAAACGCGAACACTAAAACCAGCCTGGGCGAGATCATTACCATCATGGAAAATGCCCCCAGCACCGTAATAAATGTGGTGGCAATCTGTATCAAATCACTGGATAAAGAGGTATTTACAGTATCGATATCATACGAAATCCGGCTGATGATATCCCCAGTCTGATGAATGTCAAAATATCCTACCGGCAGGCTCAACAGCCGGTCGAACACATCCTTTCTCATCTGGTAAACCACTTTTTTGCTTATTGTGAGCATTAAAACAGTCAGCAGATAAGATAACGCAGCGGAAGCCACATAAAATACCGCCATCCACGCGGCATAATAAAAGACCCGGTCAAACTCCACCCTGCCGGTCCCAGGCTCGATGGCGTCAATCGCATAACCTGACAGCATGGGGCCGATCAGTGCGAACAGATTGCTTCCCATCGTGAGCAGAACCGCTAAAAACAGCAGCCATTTATAGCGCAGCAGATACTTCCCAAGCCTGGAAAGCGTATACTGCTTGGGCTTTCTAAGCCGTGTATCGGCTATTTTTCCATCAAAACTAACTTTATTTCTTGCCATTTTCCCCTCCACGACACCCTATGTTTTTCCTATGATAAACCGCGAAGTCCCATGGGGCTTCTTTAAACCTCATCCCCGCAGCTGCACATGTTAAGCCGCACATGTTATGCCGCGCATATTAAGCCGCCCCCATCTGGGAATGGCTGATCTCCTGATAGATCTGGCAGCTTTTCATCAGTTCTTCATGGGTGCCGTAGGCGGCCGCCCGGCCGTCTTCCAGCACCAGAATGTGGTCAGCATGCATAATAGAGCTGATCCTTTGGGCCACAATGACACATGTGGTGTCGGAAAAATGATCCCGTATCTCTTTTCTGAGGGCGGCGTCCGTCTTATAATCCAGGGCGCTGGAGGAATCATCTAAAATCAATATCTTAGGATGGGCCGCCAGGGCTCTGGCAATTAAAATCCTCTGCTTCTGCCCGCCGCTCAAATTGGCGCCTTTAATATCCAGCATACTCCGGATATCCCCGCCTTTTTGCGACACGAACTCCGCCGCCCTGGCATACAGAAGGGCTTCTTTGATCTGGTTCTCCTCCAGGTCCCTGCCCATATCCACGTTTTCCATAATGCTCTTAGCAAAAATCGTATCATTTTGGAATACTACGCCGAACTTTTTACGCAGCTCCTCCAATTTCACGTTCTGAACTTTCTGTCCGTCGATCCAGATACTGCCCTGATCCGCCTCATAAAAGCGCATCAGAAGGTTAACAATGGTGGATTTTCCAGATCCCGTTTCCCCTATGATCCCCAGGGTTTCCCCTTTTTTCAGGCGGAAACTGATGTCTTCCAGATTATTTCCCCCCTTATTGTAAGAGAAGGAAACATGGTCAAATTCCACCATGCTGTCTCTTTTTTCTTCGTCATCCACCATTTCCCTCAGCATCTCCTCCGGCGCATCCAGGACCGTAACCACACGTTCCGCAGACGCCATGCCTTTGGAAATCATAACAAACATCTTGGAAATGGACATCATGGCATTGAGGATAATCGTAAAATAAGTCATGAAAGCCAGAATTTTGCCCACCTGGGTCTCTCCACGGTTCACCAGATAGGCGCCCGCCAGAATCACAAGCACCAGCCCCAGATTCAGGATCACATTCATGGAAGGGTTGATGACGGCTGAAATCATGCCCGCCTTCCTCTCCCGTTCCACCACGGTCTGATTGATTTCATCAAATCTGTCCTTCTCATAATCACCTTTGGACAGGGCTTTTGTCACCCGGATGCCCGCAATATCCTCGCGCACCAGGCGGACAAAATCATCTACCGCCAATTGAAGCTTTGTAAACAGCGGAACACTCCGTTTAGTCACCGTCACCATGACCAGCGCCAGAAGGGGCAGAAGGCAGATCAATATTGCGGAAAGGCGGGGTTCCAGCGTCATAGTAACTGCAATTCCGCCTGCCAGCAGGATCGGAGCCCTGACGCCCAGCCTCTGCAGACGGGCGATCACCTGATGAAGGTTATAGGTATCGCTGGTCAGGCGGGAAATCAGCGTGGGTTTGGAAAATCCGTCCACCTGGCTTTCTGACAGATAGATGGTCTTTTCATAGAGATCGTATCTGATCACCTGCATCACATCACTGGCAACCCTGGATGCCATGCGGTTGGCAATAACGTTAAAAGATACCGCCATGGCAGAACAGACCAGCATCACAATGCCCCACAAAAATATCTGGTTCCGGTCGTGTTTCGGCGTTACGGTGTCGATCATATAGGCCAGAATCCAAGGGATGCACAAATCCATCACGGTCCCTGTAAACTTTATTAAAAATCCAAGCGACATTCTGAAATAGTATGGCTTTAAATACCCGGTAAGTATCCGTTTCATAGAACCACCCCTCTTTTCCCTGCTCTCCCCTAAACAGCAAACTGGCTGTTGTATAATTCAGCGTAAAAACCTTTCTTTTCCAGCAGGGCTTCATGCGTCCCCTGCTCAATGATATGCCCGTCTCTCATGACCAGGATCACATCAGCTTCTTTAATGGTTGATAAACGGTGGGCGACGATAAAGCTGGTTCTGCCCTTCATCATCTTGGCAAAGGCCTGCTGGATCTTCACCTCTGTTCTGGTATCAATGGAGGACGTCGCCTCGTCCAGAATCAGCATAGGAGGCAGACAGAGCATAACTCTGGCAATACATAAAAGCTGTTTCTGCCCCTGGGACAAATTGCCTCCGTCTTCCGAAATGACCGTGTCGTATCCATCCGGCATACGCTTGATAAAGCTGTGGGCATGCGCCTCTTTTGCGGCCCGGATGATCTCCTCTTCCGATGCCCCGGGCTTTCCGTAGGCGATGTTCTCCCGTATGGTTCCCGACTTGAGCCAGGTTTCCTGAAGCACCATACCGTAATTCGTCCTCAAACTCTTTCTCGTCACCCGGCGGATATCGTGTCCGCTGACCCGGATCGATCCGGCGTCCACATCATAAAACCTCATCAGCAGGTTGATCAGGGTCGTTTTCCCGCATCCGGTAGGGCCTACGATGGCGATTCTCTGTCCCGGTTTAACCTCTAAGTTCAGACCTTCAATCAAAGAGACTTCCGGATTATAGGAAAATGACACCTCTTCCAAAGAGACGCTTCCATCGATTTCCTTCAATTCCACAGCATCCCCCGCATCCTCAATAATGGTTTTTTCATCGATCAGTTCAAACACCCTGGAGGCGGAAGCCAGCGCATTCTGCAGCTCCGTCACCACCCCTGAAATCTCATTAAACGGCTTTGTATACTGGTTTGCGTAACTTAAAAAGCAGGAAAGCTGCCCCACGGTCAAAATACCTCTGACCGCAGCAAAAGCGCCAACGATCCCAACGCTGGCGTACACCAGCCCGTTGACAAAACGGGTGGCCGGATTGGTGATGGATGAAAAGAAAATGGCTTTCAGGCTGCATTTTCTCAAACGCTCGTTGATCTCTTCAAATTCCTTCTGGGCCTCCTGCTCATGTCCAAATGCCTGTACTATCTTCTGGTTTCCAAGCATCTCATCCACCAGAGAGGTCATCTCTCCCCTGGTTTCCGACTGGAGGCGGAACATGGTAAATGTTTTCTTCGCAATAAACGCCGCCACAAACAAGGATACCGGGGTCACAAGCACAACTACCACAGTGATTAACGGATTGACCGAAAGCATGAATCCCAATGTTCCCAAAATGGTGAGCACACCGGTAAAGAGCTGGGTAAATCCCATCAAAAGCCCCTCGGAAAACTGGTCGATATCCGCGATAATGCGGCTGATAATATCCCCGTACTGATGGGAATCCACATATTTTAAAGGCAGTACTTCCAGATGGTTAAATGCTTTCGTCCTTATATCCTTTACAACCCGGTAGGTGATCTGATTATTGATATGGTTCATCAGCCACTGGGACAACGCGGTTATCACAATGACACAGCCGATCTTTTTCAGGATTTCAAACAGCCCGGCAAAATCCACCTGGCCGGGGCCAATGATCAAATCCACGCCCTGGCCCACCAGGATCGGCGCGTAAAGAGTGGTTGCCACAGTGATGGCCGCCAGCACAATGGAAGCGGTCACTCCCCATTTATACTGGCTGATATAGGTTAATACACGTTTTAATGTTGATTTATATTTTTTCATATTCAGCCCACCTCTTCCTTTGAAAGCTGTGACAGACAGATTTCACGGTATACTTCACAGCTCTTTAATAATTCCGAATGGGTGCCGCAGCCGGCCATATGTCCGTCATCCAGTACAATGATCTGATCCGCATTTTTAATGGTAGTGGCCCGCTGGGATACGATGAATACGGTCATGTCCTTAGTCCCTTCCTTTATCGCTTTTCTCAGCTTCGCATCCGTAGCAAAGTCCAGAGCGGACGCGCTGTCGTCCATTATCAGGATTTCCGGCTGCTTAACCAGCGCCCTCGCAATGGTCAGACGCTGGCGCTGGCCTCCTGATAAATTCTTGCCTCCCTGATCGATTTTCAGATCCAGCCCCTGATCCTTTGTATCCACAAATTCTTTTGCCTGGGCTATCTCAAGGGCCCGGAATATCTCTTCATCCCCGGCGTCCTCTTTTCCCCATTTCATGTTGTCCCGCAGCGTGCCTTTAAAGAGCACCGCACGCTGCGGCACGATACCGACCTTGTCTCTCAATTGTTCCAAAGGATATTGTCCGGCCTCCACCCCGTCGATCAGCACCTGCCCGGTTCTGGCCTGGTAAAATCTTGGGATCAGGTTTACAAGAGAGGTTTTTCCGGAACCGGTACCTCCGATAATTCCGATGGTCTGGCCCTTATACGCAGTGAAATCGATATCGGTCAGAGAATCTTCCTTCGCCCCCTGGTACGCGAAATTCACATGGTTAAACCGGACTTTCGGCTGGCCTTCTTTTACCTTCACATGCTCTGAAACCAAATCTTCTATGGTTGTTTTCTCATCAAATATGGTGCTGACACGGTTTGCGCAGGCCAGAGCCTTTGAAATGGATACAATCAGATTGGCCATCTTGATTAACTCCACCAGGATCTGTGACATGTAGTTGACCAAAGCCACCGTTTCACCCTGGGTAATGATCCCCTGATCCACCTGCTTTCCGGAAACCCAGACCACTAAAATGACCGCCACATTGACGATTACATAAGTCATAGGATTCATAAGCGCTGATATCTTTCCTACAAACACCTGGAATTTAACCAGAGTGCTGTTGGCATCGTCAAATTTGGCAATCTCATCCTCCTGGCGGTTAAAAGCCCGGATCACCCTGGCCCCCACCAGATTCTCCCTGGTGGCTAAAAGGACCTTGTCCAGCTGGCGCTGCACCTTTTTGTAGAGCGGCATGCTGACAATCATAATTCCAAACACCACCACGCACAAAAGAGGAATTGCCACCACAAACACCATAGCGGCCTTCACATTGACGGTAAACGCCATAACCATGGCTCCAAATACGATAAACGGCGACCTTAAAAGCAGGCGGAGGGCCAGATTGAGCCCGGACTGCACCTGATTGATATCGCTGGTCATTCTGGTGATCAGCGTAGCAGTTCCGATCTTATCGATTTCGTTATAGGATAAGCTGTTGATATGGGCAAACAAGTCATTCCTCAGCGCGCTTCCGAATCCCACGGAGGCTTTGGCGGCAAAATATTGTGCGGTCAAAGAACATGTCAGGCCAATTACGCCCAACAGCACTAAAACCGCACCCATTTTTACAATATAAGCGGTATCCTGGTTTCCGATACCGATATCTATGATTTTCGCCATAACCAGAGGGACGAATAGTTCAAAACTGGCCTCCAAAAGCTTAAACAAAGGCCCCAGTACGCTTTCCACTTTATAATCCCTGATATATTTCACTAACTTATGCATTTGTGTTCCCCTCCAAATTTTCTGTCTGAAAAACGAAAAATCTTTTATATTATACCATTTTCTAACAATAAAGACAAGATTTCAAACACCGGGAAAAATAAATATATAAGCCGATTCGCAGCAGTTCAGAAAGCTAAATAATAACCTCCTTGATATTTTTTGCAGGTCATGATAATATGCTTGTTATATAATAACAATAGACAGAAGGGGATTCTATGCTTCGATTTGTAATTACCTGCAAGCGGATTTATGACCGGTACGTGGAAGATGAAATGACCGTATATGCGGCTCAGGCATCTTTTTTTATTGTCATCGCCGCATTTCCGTTCATAATGCTGCTGCTGACTCTGATCCGTTTTGTTCCCGGGCTCACAAAACTGGATGTACAGACTACCTTAATCGCCATCGTTCCCAACATGCTGAATTCTTTTGTGATCGGCATCGTTGAAGAACTGTATACCAAATCCACAGGAACCATCCTTTCTGCCACTGCAATTACGGCTCTTTGGGGTGCTTCCAGAGGGATGTTGAGCATTGAAAAAGGCTTGAACAGGGCCTATAAAAGCCAGGAGAAACGGAATTATATCGTCAGCCGGCTCATCTGCTCCGGGTATACCTTAGTTTTCATGATCGTCTGCATCATGTGCCTGCTGCTGCTGGTTTTCGGCAACTCCCTGCATCATTTTATGGAGAGACGCTTTCCGATTATCGCCAACATCACATTTTACCTGATTAATTTCAGGCTGTTATTGTCGCTTGCCATACTGGTTGTATGCTTCACATTTTTATACACCTTTATTCCAAAGAAAAAACAAAAGATGAGGAAACAGCTTCCCGGCGCAATTATAACGACCGTTGGCTGGATTCTCTCATCTTATGCATTTTCCATTTACTTTAATAACTTCAGCAACTTTCCATACATGTATGGAAGCCTGACTGCGGTGGTGCTGCTCATGCTATGGCTCTATATGTGCATCTGCATCGTATTTTTCGGCGCTGAGATCAATTATCTCTATTCCGCAGAAGAAAACATAGGCGTTGACAGATAGCGGTCTCCCGTATCCGGCAGCAGGGCCACAATGGTTTTTCCCTGGTTCTCCGGCCGTTTAGCCAGTTGGACTGCAGCCCACACCGCGGCTCCGGCACTGATTCCCACCAGAACGCCTTCCCTGGTTGCGGTCTCACGCCCCATCTCATAGGCATCTTCATCCTTAACCAGGATGATCTCATCATAGACAGACGTATTCAAAAGTTCAGGCACAAAGCCGGCTCCGATTCCCTGAAGACCGTGGGGGCCGGCTTTTTTCTCTGATAAAAATGGAGAGCCTGCCGGTTCCACTGCCACCACCTTCACATCCGGGTTCTTCGACTTCAAATACTCTCCGATTCCGGTGATCGTGCCGCCGGTTCCCACACCTGCCACAAATAGATCCACTTTTCCGTCCGTATCCTGCCAGATCTCAGGTCCCGTGGTCTGTCTGTGGGCTTCGGCATTGGCGGGATTTACAAACTGTCCCAGAATCACAGAACCCGGCGTTTCTCTCTGAAGTTCTTCCGCCTTTTCAATGGCCCCTTTCATCCCTTTCGATCCGTCCGTCAGGACCAGTCTGGCCCCATAGGCTTTTAACAAAGCCCGGCGTTCAGAGCTCATGGTTTCGGGCATGGTGAGAATGGTCTGGTACCCTTTTATCGCGGCAATGCTGGCCAGGCCGATTCCCGTGTTTCCTGAAGTGGGCTCGATGATCACGCCTCCCGGTTTCAGCTTCCCAGACTGTTCCGCATCTTCGATCATGTACAGGGCCGCTCTGTCTTTCACGCTGCCGGCCGGATTCAGATATTCCAGTTTAGCCAGCACATCCGCTTCACATCCATAGGCTTTTGCCAGACGGCTCATCCTGAGAAGGGGGGTCTTTCCAATCAGTTCCAGTGCGCTTTCTTTTACATTTGCCATATTAACCTCGATTCCGCCGCCGGTGGCAGCATAGTCTTTTTTCAATTCCTATAGTTTCGCTATGAATTGTTGTACCGATTATACGACCACCGGAAGTATTTGTCAATCCTGAATCTGGTATAATTTGCCATACTTCTCTTTCAAATACTGTATATAATATTTTGGCGTGAAATCCTCACCGGTCACGTCTTTTAAAATCTGCCTGCTGTTCTTTAACTTCCCGTACTGGTGGATATTCTGTCTCAAATATTCCCTGATCACCGAAATATTCCCCTCTTCCAGCAGCCCTTCAAAATCCATCTCTTTTTTCATATGGTAATAAAGCTGTGCCCCGAATGCGCTGCCAAGGGCATAAGACGGGAAATAACCAAAGGATCCCTGGGACCAGTGAATATCCTGCAAAACGCCTTCGGAAACATTTTCAGGACGGACTCCCATATATTCTTCATATTTATCCGCCCAAAGGTCCGGCAGGTCTTTCACCTCGATATCGCCTGCGATCAACTGTTTTTCCAGCTCATAGCGGATCATGATATGAAGGCTGTATGTCAGTTCATCGGCCTCTGTACGGATCAGGCCCGGCGTCACTTTATTGACTGCCTTTACAAACTGCTCCATTGTCACATCTTTTAACTGCTCAGGGAACATCTCCTGGACTTTTTTATAGACAGGAACCCAGAATGCCTGATTTCTGCCGATAATATTTTCAAAGAAACGGGACTGGGATTCATGCATTCCCATTGACGCGCCCTGGCCTGCCATGGTCTGGGTCAAATCATCCCTGATCCCCAGTTCATAAATGCCGTGTCCTGCTTCATGGATCACAGAAAACAAGGAACTGTCCACCCGGTCATTATAATGGGTGGTGATCCGCACATCGTGGTTATGGAGATTGGTTGTGAACGGATGGGCGCTGACCGCCATAACTCCCTTATTGAAGTCAAATCCCACATATTCTGCCAGGAATTTCGCCAGTTCCTCCTGCTTCTCCTGGGGATAGTCCCCGGTGAGGAAACTGTCGTCAATGTTCACCTTACTGGATGTCACTTTTTTCAAAAATGGAACCAGTTCTTCTTTCAGCTCCTTAAAAAACAGATCCAGCGTCTTCTGGTCAAACCCTTTTTCATAGGTATCCAGCATCACATCGTACAGATCCTGGCCGTTTTTCGCCCGGTAAGAGGCAAACTTTTTCTGATAGTCTACAATTTTTTCCAATGTGGGTGCAAATGCATCAAAATCCTGTTTTTCCTTTGCCTGTGACCAGATACGGGTGGATTCGGAAACCAGTTCCGCAAATTCCCGGTATTCATCGGCCGGAACACAGTCCAGTTGTTCCACCTCTTCTGAGAGTTCCCTGATAACTGCCTGTTCGGCCTCAGAACCCTTCTCCTTTTTGCAGGCTTCCATCAGCTCTTTCACCTTTTCATCTGTGACTGTTCTGAAATATTCGGCGGACAGGGTGCCGATCACTTTTGATGTGTATGGACCTGCTTCCTCAGGCGCCAGCGTTTCATTGTCCCATTCAAATAGAATCATGGCAGTCTGAAGCGCCATCATTTTTTCCAGATACGGATGTAATTCTTCATATGCTTTACTCATGTTTACCTCACTTCTTCCGCTGTCAGAGTGCATTTGAGTACTCCTTCCGGCGGCATATAATTTCATTACTACACAGAAAGTGTTTCCAGATCCTTATGCTCCTATCCGCAATCCTGTTTTTAAAACACACTCTGGCCCGGTTTGGATTTTTTACCCAATTTTATCTAAAATACCATTTAAATAAGCGATCACCACTCCGTAATTGGACATGGGGACATTCTGGGATCTGGCTTTCTCTATCCTAGATAATACATATTTTCTGTTAAACATGCAAGCTCCGCATTGGATCACAAGGTCATAAGAGGTCAGGTCTTCCGGAAAATCCTGGCCTGCCGCCAGGTCTATAGTGAGTTTTTCTCCCACCCGTTTTCTCAAAAGCCTTGGAATCTTCACCCGGCCGATATCTTCGGACAGAGGGGCGTGGGTACAGGCTTCGGCAATCAGCACTCTGCTGTTTTCCGTCAGGTTGTCGATGGCCGACGCGCTTTCCCTATAATATGTAATATCCCCCTTATGGGCTGCGAACAGCACGGAAAATGAAGTCAGACGGCTTTTTTCCGGCTTCTTCTCATAAACCGCTTTAAACACCTGGGAATCGGTTATGATCACGTCAGGCGGGGCAGCCAGGGCGGCCAGAGCTTCCTCCATCTTGTCTGCCGTGCAGCTCATAACCACACACTTTTTGTCCAGAAGATCCCTGATGGTCTGTACCTGGGGCAGGATCAGCCGTCCTTTGGGGGCCTGGATATCCTGGGGCATGATTAAAAGAACCGTATCTCCAGGCTGAACCACTCCTTCTGTTATGCTTTTCGCATCGTAATCTTCCGGAAGTTTCCGTATCAGTTCAGCCCTTATCTCATCAATTCCGGTCTTTTCTTTGGCGCTCACAGCAATGGGCGTTTGCTGGAACAGCTTTTCGGCCCGGTTAATAAGGCGTTTGCAATCCGGAATCAAGTCGCATTTATTCATAATCAGGAGAACCGGGGTATGATTCTTCTTTAGCTGCTCTGTCCATTTAAGTTCCTGTTCCATGTCGTCTCCGGACAGAACCATCAGGGCAATATCCGTTTTTTCCAGAGCCTCTTTCGTCTTCTTAACGCGCTGCTCCCCCAGTTCTCCTTCATCGTCGAATCCCGCCGTATCGATAAATACAACGGGTCCGATGCCATGAATCTCCATGGGTTTGTAAACCGGATCGGTGGTCGTTCCCGGCACTTGGGACACCAGGGCGGCTTCCTGCCCGGTGAGAGCGTTTACCAGCGATGACTTCCCGCTGTTCCTCTTTCCGAATATGCCGATATGGAGACGGTCCGACCTGGGTGTTTCGTTCAGGCTGCTCATAAAATACCTCCGTTCCTTTCTTTTGTTTCTAAGCGGGAATCTCTTTTCTTGATTTAGAAGCGGAAATCCCGTCTTCCGTTTCCTATTTCCATAAGGCGTTCTTTCGCAATTTCCCTCACTTTATCGCTCAGGATGTTATCCAGTTCCTTTTCAATCAGAATCTCTCCCTTTGCCCTGGTATCCTCTGAAGCATAATCTTCCAGGTATTCTTTCAAGGTCATCAGCGCATTGGGCTGGCAGCAGTTGGCGATCTGTCCTGATTTTAACAAATGCATAAAACGGTCCCCGGTTCTTCCTTCCCTGTAACAGGCCGTACAGAAGCTGGGGATGAATCCCATTCCAATCAGCCAGTTTACCACCTCATCCAGGGAGCGGGTATCGCTGACATCGAATTGGGCAGAACTCTTATCCTGTTCCTCCGGCTCCACATAACCGCCAACGCTGGTGCGGGAACCGCCGCTGATCTGGGACACGCCCAATTGGAGTACCCGCTCTCTGACGCGCTGGGATTCTCTGGTGGAAATAATCATTCCCGTATAAGGCACGGAAATCCTGATAAGCGCCACAATCTTTTCAAAAATGTCATCCGGAATGGCATTGGAGAAATTAGCCACATCAATATCGTCCGCCGGGCAGATTCTGGGAACGCTGATGGTATGGGGGCCGACGCCCTTATAGGCCTCCAAATGCTCCGCATGCATCAAAAGTCCCACTAAGTCATACCGGTACATATTGAGCCCGAACAGCACACCGATCCCCACATCGTCAATCCCGCCTTCCATGGCCCGGTCCATCGCTTCCGTATGATAGGCATAGTTGCTCTTTGGACCGGTTGGGTGAAGCTGTTCATAGCTCTTTTTATTATATGTTTCCTGGAACAAAATATAGGTTCCGATCCCCGCGTCTTTCAGTTTTTTATAATCTTCTACCGTAGTAGCCGCAATGTTCACATTTACACGGCGGATCGCCCCGTTTTTATGTTTGATGCTGTAAATCGTCTCAATGCTTTCCAATATGTATTCCAACGGATTATTTTTAGGATCTTCCCCCGCTTCCAGGGCCAAACGCTTATGCCCCATGTCCTGAAGAGCGATCACCTCCTGCCGGATCTCCTCCTGAGACAGTTTTTTTCTCGGAATATGGCGGTTTTTAGCGTGGTACGGACAGTAGGTACAGCCGTTAATGCAGTAATTGGAAAGGTAAAGGGGGGCAAACATAACAATCCTGTTTCCGTAAAATTTCTGCTTAATTTCCTTTGCCAGGGCAAAAATCTTTTCGTTCACCTCTTCCGAATCACTCTCTAAAAGAACAGCCGCTTCTCTATGGCTGATTCCTTTCATCAATGCCGCTTTTTCAAGAATCTGCCCGATCAGTTCCAGATTATTCCTATTCTCCTCTGCATACTTTAATGTATCCAGGATTTCCTCATCATTGATAAATTCTTCTGCCTTTGCAGACATTACATCATATTTAATATTATTCATTTTTGTATGAACCTCCATTTCGCATCAAACTCCATTTTTGCATTTAATCCCATTTCTGCATTAAATTCTATTTCTGCATTAAATTCCATTTAAACATCAAATTCTATTTCTGCATTAAATTCCGTTTCTGCATTAAATTCCATTTAAACATCAAATTCCATTTATGTAATAATTCCAATACCAGGCGTTCAATTCAACGGATAAACGCAGTCCCCGCGTTCTGCGGAGAGCCTGTATCCGATCGATTCCATCCGTCTTTCCAACCCGGCCCTGCATTCTGCTGCTTCATCGCCGGTGCTTATTTTATTGTCATAAAGCATGTATTTTTTTCTAACCGCCAGGGGGGAAAGGTTGGGCATCACCACATTAGCTCCTGCCAGTATGCCCATCTCCCGCCCTTTGTCATCGATTGTTCCTAAAGCGGTAGTGGCCGGAATCAGCGCATAGGGAAACATCAGCCTTAATATACCCAAAAGTACCAGTGTATCCGTAACACTTCCCGCCTCATATCCGCAAAACGGGGTGTCTTTATGGGGAATAAATGGTCCGATTCCAATCATATGCGGTTTCAGCTCTTTCATAAAAAGCAGATCTTTCACAATGCACTCCGTGGTCTGCCCCGGCGATCCCACCATAATTCCTGTGCCTACCTGATATCCGATCCTCTTTAAATCCCACAGACATCTCATTCTGTTTTCCAGGCTCAGTTCGGGCGGATGCAGTTTCCGGTAATGTTCCCTGTCTGCGGTTTCGTGACGAAGCAGATAGCGGTTGGCCCCAGCCCGGTAAAAAGCCAGATAGTCTTCATAGCTCCTCTCGCCGATGGAAAGAGTAATCGCGCAATCGGGGTAAGCCGACCGGATGGACGACACAATATCCGCCATCTCCGAAACCGAATACGACAAGTCTTCCCCTCCCTGAAGCACAAACGTTCTGAAATCCAGCTCATACCCCATTTTACAGCATTCCAAAATATCTTTTTTGGTCAAATGATACCTGGCCGCACCCGCATTCCCTTTTCTGATCCCGCAATAATAACAATCATTACGGCAATAGTTGGAAAATTCAATCAGACCTCTGGTAAAAACCTTTTTTCCATAATGCCGGACAGCCTGGGCTCTGGCCTTTTCAAAAAGATATTCCCGGTCATTTGGGCCTATCCCCTCGATCAGCAGCTTAAACTCTTCTTTCGTCAGCATTTGTTCCTGATCCAATTTGTCAATTAACTGTTTCATAACCATCTCCCATCCGATATTTTACAGCACGCTACCTTTCCATAAAACAACAAAACCAGAAGGAAACCTGTACCGTCTCCTTCTGGTCCGCCAATAACAATAGAGATACGATTGAACGTCTCTTTTAAAAAAAAGAAACCTGTTTATTAAAAAACAGGTTACAATATACAGGCCCCCATTCCGGACCTGAAAACATCGTTATTGTTCCCGTCTTCTCTCTCGGGGCGAACCCTAAAGTTTAGATTGGTTTTTATAGATTTGAGCAGTTTGTTAAAAGAAAAATCTCGTAACGCACTTATGATTACATCATACAGAGATTGGGAATTATTGTCAATAAGGAATTTTAGGGTAAAGGGAAATTGCATGTATTGGGATTTAGGTGAGAAAGATACGCAGGAAAGCGGGGAGGGCAGACGGCGGAAACGAAGACCGGAGAGCGGAATGGGGGAAACAAACGGTACAGGGATCTGATTCCAACCGTTAAGTGGAACTAAGGCTTTCAGCAGGAAAGAAGGCGGTCCGATGCCCATTCACGGTGAACTCCTCATGACTTCACCGTTCAGGGGCATCTCAGAAACTGATTCGGTTTTCAGTTTCTGCCCGCCTTCTTTCCTGCTGAAAACCTAAGTTCCACTAAACGGTTTCCACACGACCCCTGTACCGTTTGTTTCCCCCATTCCGCTCTCCGGTCTTCGTTTCCGCCGTCTGCCCTCCCCGCTTTCCTGCTGGTTTTCTCTGGCTCTGGTAATTTAAAAAACAATTCTGTAAATTATAAGAAAATTTAACTTAAAACGTCAAGGCTTTTTTGAAAATGCCTTGACGTTTTACTGTTAATCTCCACGTCAGTTACATAAAATATCTATGCCATAATCTGCACGTAATAGCAAACATAGTCTCAATCAAACGCTTCTTTGCTTTTTCTACTTCCCTTCTCCAAATCTTTATTATCCGCAGCGCACTCAATACACAGCCTGTAAGAAGGGAAACCTGAGGCCAAGGCCAAGGACGGGCGGACAAAGGGGAGGACCAAAGGCGGCGGGGATCCTGTGGAGACCGTTTAGTGGAACTTAGGTTTTCAGAATAGAAAAAGGCGGTCAGAAACTGAATTCCGAATCAGTTTCTGAGATGCCCCTGAACGGTAAAGTCCATAAAGAGTTTACCGTGAATGGGCATCGCACCGCCTTTTTCTATTCTGAAAGCCTTAGTTCTACTTAACGGTCGGAATCAGATCCCCGCCGCCTTTGGTCCTCCCCTTTGTCCGCCCGTCCTTGGCCTTGGCCTCAGGTTCCCCTTCTTACAGGCGTAACTTCTGCCAATTTGTCAAATAAAGATTCCCATCTTTAAAAATACTTTTTGTTACCCCAAAGATTACTTTTTTTCAAATCCAGATATTCATTATACGCCTTTTCCAGTATCTGCTTCTCATTAGAAAACTTCAGCAGATGATAGGCTTCATAAAATTTATAGTATCCGGAATCGATAAAGTATTCTTCCCGCTGTGGTTTGCTGTAATAGCTGTCTGCCATCATCAGATACCAGTGCACGTCTTTCTCCACCGTATCCTGAGGGGTGTTAAAAGAGTACTGGCTCTTTCCGATGTACTTGATAATGGATGCGCTGACTCCGGTTTCTTCTTTTACCTCTCTCAGCGCTGTCTCTTTAAATTCTTCTCCTGCTTCTACAGTTCCTTTTGGCAAAACCCATCCTTCATATTTGTTTTTATAATTCTTATATAAAACCAGAATCTTACCTCGAAATATAACCACACCGCCACAGCTCGTTGCTTCTATCATTGCAATCCCTCCTGAGTTTAACTGGCCCGGTTCTTTGATCCGGCATCCAGTTGCTGGTGTGTCTTCATAGACTGGTTTTAGTATACCTCGTTTTATTTTTATTTGCAAGCACTGTATAAAGCCACCTATTTAAGAAAGATTTTCCTTCATTCCGAAAAACAGCTTTTCAGGCGTGATGGGCAGCTCCCTGACACGAACGCCTGTCGCATTGTAAATCGCCTGGGCAATGGCCGGTGACGGCGTATTGATGACGATTTCTCCGATGGACTTGGCGCCAAAAGGCCCGGTAGGTTCGTAGCTGCTCTCGAATTCCACCCGGACAGTGCCCATATCCTGACGGGTTGGTATCTTGTACTGCATAAAGGAATTCTGGGCCAGAACCCCTTTCTCCGAATATGTGATATCCTCGTACAATGCCATTCCAATTCCCTGGACAATTCCTCCTTCAGTCTGGACACGGGCCAGGTTCGGGTTGATCACAGTGCCGCAGTCCACCACCGCCACGTAGTCGATCAGCTCATAAGCCCCTGTTTCCTTATCCACTTCGACCTCCGCCATGCCTACCATAAATGGAGGCGGGGACACCGGTGAGGTATGGGATTCACTGGCTGACAGAGCGTCTTCATTAAAGCACATCACCCGGTTGCCTATCTCTTTCAGAGAAATTTCTTTGCCGCTTTCCGGCTGGAATACACGTTTTCCGTCAAATTCCAGAGTTTCCGCGTCACACTCCATATATTCTGCTGCTTTCTTAATTATCTTCTTTTTCAGGGTTTCACAAGTCTTGACAACTGCCATACCGGTCAGGTAAGTGGTGCTGGACGCATAAGAACCGGAATCATAAGGAGAAATATCCGTATCCACGCCATGGACAATGATATCATCTATGTCGCAGTCCAGGCAGTCTGCCGCCATTTGGGCGAGGATGGTATCACAGCCGGTTCCCATATCTGAGGCGCCGATCATCAGGCTGTAAAAGCCGTCGTCATTTACCTTGATTGCCACAGAACCAACATCCACTCTGGAAATGGAAGATCCCTGCATGGCCATAGCGACGCCGATACCGCGGACTTTTCCATTTCCCATATCCCGGCATGGATATTTTTCATCCCAGCCGATCATTTCTTTTGCACGGGCCAGACAGCGGTCCAGCGCACAGCTGTTGGCCTTCTCGCCATAGTAAGCAGGCATAATGTCGCCTTCTCTCACCATATTGAGTTCTCTCAGTTTAACCGGGTCCATCTTCAATTCCGCAGCCAGTTCATTGACCGCCGACTCCACGGCAAAAATACCCTGGGTGGCGCCATAGCCCCGGTATGCGCCTGCGGACATAACATTTGTATATACAACATCATATGCAAAACGGTAAGCCTCTGTCCTTCCATACAGAGGAATGGACTTATGGCCTGACAGCCCTACTGTGGTAGGCCCATGTTCGCCAAATGCTCCGGTATTGGACAGGGTGTAAACATCCATGGCCCGGATCACTCCATCCCGTCCGGCTCCGATCTTAACGGTTACTTCCATCTCATGCCTTGGGGAAGATGCGATCTGGGATTCATAACGGCTGTAAATGATCTTCGCCGGTTTCCCGGTTTTAAGGGTCACAAACGCCGGATAAACCTCTGTCACCACCGTCTGTTTTGCTCCGAACCCGCCTCCGATTCTGGGTTTTAACACCCGGATTTTAGATTTGGGGATGTCTAAAGCATGGGAAAGGATTCTTCTCACATGGAAAGTGACCTGGGTGGAGGAAACCACGTTTAAACGCCCGTAAGTATCCATATAGGTGTAAGTCCTGAACGTTTCCATCATGGCCTGCTGGTTGGCTTTGGTGTGATAGGTCCGTTCAATGACCACATCACAGTCTTTCATCACCTCGTCCACGTTTCCGTGTTCATCGCTGGCAGCAGCACAGAGATTCCTCTTGTTGTGCGCCCCCACAGGAACCCTGCTTCTCCAGTTTTCCTCAGGGTGGATCAAAATATCATGGTCTTTTGCCTTATGGAAATCCAGAATCGGCTCTAAAACCGTATATTTCACTTTTATCATTCTGAGGGCCTGTTCCACCACTGCTTCCGTTTCTCCGGCCACAATCGCTACCGCATCCCCCACAAAGCGCACTTTTTTGTCCAAAATCAGCCTGTCATATGGGCTTGGCTCAGGAAATGTCTGGCCCGCCATGGTAAAACGCTTCTGCGGAACATCTTTATGAGTGAGGACACAGGCAATGCCAGGGATTTTGCACGCCATATACACGTCGATATCATCAATGATCGCATGGGCATGGGGGCTGCGGAGTATTTTTACCACCAGGCAGTCCTTGGGAGCAATATCATCCGTATACACAGGTTTTCCCGTCACCAGAGCCATCGCATCTTTTTTTATTACAGGAGCGCTGACCGCACGCAGCTTCTTTTCCATGTTATTGTCCCCCTTTCCTGTCCAGATATTTCTTGACAGCGCGGAGCTGCCCCATATATCCGCTGCACCGGCAGAGGTTTCCGGTCAAATATTCTTTAATTTCCTCTTCCGTAGGGTTTTTAAGCTCCTTTTCCATGGCAAGCACATTCATAATGAAACCCGGGCTGCAGAATCCGCACTGTTCGGCTCCTTCGCCTGCCAGAAAACGCCCGAATTCTTCCGCCTCTTCCTGAAGCATCTCCAAAGTGATCACAGAATGGCCGTCCACCCTGGCCGCCAATGTGGAACAGGAAAGAACCGGCTTTTCGTCCACCCAAACGGTGCAAAGCCCGCAGTTGGACGTTTCACATCCTCTTTTCACACTATAACATCCCTTCGAACGCACCAGATCCAGAAGAAGGGTGTCCGCTTCTATTTCTGCCTTTGTGGGCAGTCCGTTTAAAATAAATTGAATCGTCATTTCTCTACTCCGCCTCCCTGATCTGACCCATCAAACGTTTCAAATAGATCTTAGTCAATTCCTTACGGTATTCAGCGCTTCCGCGCAGATTGGTTCCAAAATTGTATTGGGATACAGCTTGTTCTGCCAGCTTGTCCAAATCCTCACCATCGTCTATTTTAACCAGCTTCGCGCAGGCCGGTCTGGCTCCCACTGATAAATACCATCTGGAATCCTTTTTTCCCGCCGCACAGGCAATCAGAGGAAAATCTGTTTTCGTCTGCCTCTGGGTCACATAAGCTGCCTTCCGCCCATCCTTCTTTATGATGATCCGCACTAATATGTCATTGTCATAGGGCATGGAAACAAAATTTTTAAGGGAAATGATCCCGCCCTTATGTAATTCTACATAGGAATCCAGGGCCATCAGGCAGGTAATGATATCGGAAAAGCCAAAACGTCCGTAAACGCTGCCTCCCACAGTGGCGCTGTTTCGAAACTGCACTCCCACAATATGGCGGGTGCATTCTTTAAAAACCCCGTTAAAATATTCATTCAGGCCTTCATGGAGCTCCAATTGCCGCAAGGTACACATACATCCAATGGAAAACAGCTCTTCCGTTTCCTTAATACCGTCCAATTTAAGCCCTGACAAATCGATGATCGTCTGTTTGTTGATGTTCTCCATCTTCAGCCACATCATTCCGCCGACCACAATCCCGCTTTTTTTCTGGTTCAGCTCCCAGGCTTCCTCCAGACTTCTAACTTTAACATACGCTTTCGCCTTAAACACGATAATCCTCCTTAGGTTTTTCGACAAAAATTAACAGGTGTATTATAGCATGAATACACCTGTTTTGACAAACATCACTTTATTTTATTAATAACAGTTCAGACGGCGGGAAAATCGGTTA
This sequence comes from Clostridium sp. MCC353, assembly GCF_018785315.1. Lineage (GTDB taxonomy): Bacteria > Bacillota > Clostridia > Lachnospirales > Lachnospiraceae > CHH4-2. The sequence goes on from NZ_WQPN01000170.1 coordinate 21,679, forward strand.
AAAAAGCGGCGTCAAGTCTGCTTCTGTCTGAACGGCTGCTTTTATCAGCGGTTAAGCTCACCTTGAAAAATAGACATCAAAAATGTTTCTGGCAATGGGCGCGGCCGCCTTCCCCCCGGAACCGCCCTCTTCCACGATAACAGTCACCACAAGCTGGGGATCGTCCGCAGGAGCAAAGCCCGTAAACCATGCATGAGTTTCCTTACCGGTCTCAAATTCAGCCGACCCTGTCTTTCCAGCCACCGCATAAGCATCGGTTCTCACGCCGGAACCGGTTCCCTCCGTCACCACGGATCTCATGAAAGAAGTCAGGATTCCCGCCTCATCTGCGCTCATCAGATTGCCATAGGATGCCGGCATGAATTTCTTAACTTCCTCCCCGCCGATACTCTCCACATGATCGATCAGATATGGCTTCATCAGCGTTCCCCCATTGGCGATTGCAGCCGTAATCAGCGCATTGTGCATCGGGGTCACCTGGGTCTGTCCCTGCCCAATGGAAGTCTGGAGTATATTCCAGGTATCCGCCCCGGCTCCCATCACGTAGGAACTTTTGCTGTAGGGGATCGAAAGCGGGAGTTCGGAATTGAACAGGAGTTCCCCTGTCAGGCCCTTTAATTTTCCCAGATTTAAATTCAGCCCCAGATTGGCAAAGGCCCCATTGCAGGAATTGGCAAAGGCCAGCTGGAAATTCTGCGGCCCATGTGCCGTTTCATGATAACATTTGATCGTATAATCTTCAATTTTAAAGTACCCGTCACAGTTAAATGTATAATCATTATAACCTGCGGGATTTTCCCGGATATATTCCAGCGCCGTCACGATTTTAAATGTGGAGCCCGGAGGGTACAGGCCCTGGGACGCCCGGTTCAGAAGCTGGCCGCCGGTATTGTCGGAAGAGATGAGATAATCCCAGTCCGCCGCCAGAGTATTGGGATCATAATCCGGTTTGGACACCATAGCCAGTATCTTCCCCGTATCAGGCTCCATCACAATCACAGCGCCTTTTCTGTCTCCCAATGCCGCCGAAGCAGTCTGCTGCAGCTCCACATCCAGCGTTGTCACGATGTTGTCCCCAATATTCTTTACTCCCGACAGCTCATTCACCGCCTGCTCAATTAAATTGACGTGGGAAGACAGCAGATAGAAATTCCCCAGGGCTTCCAGCCCTGTCTTTCCCTTGCTGGAATAGCCCACAATATGGGCAAACAGGGAACCGTATGGATAAACCCTGTTTTCCTTACCATCGGCATCCACATCCGTCCGGGCCAGCACCGTGCCGTCATTGCTCAGGATTTCCCCTCTGACAATCCGGTCGGCAAAACTGTCCAGTCTCGCGTTATAGCTATTGTTTATCACATCTTCACTTTTAAACTGCAGGAAATATACAAAATAGCAGATCATTGCAAGAAATACAGCAACCACCACATAGGTCAGGATTAAAATATTGTGATTTGCCTTAGGAGTCTGCTTCTTCTTCATCTTCATATTCATCCTCTTCATTCCGCTTTAAAATATACAGTCCCTGAATAACCTGAAACAAGATAAATGTGCTCAGAACTGAACTTCCTCCATAGCTGACAAGAGGAAGGGTCACTCCTGTGGAAGGGATGAATTTGATCACCCCTCCCACGGTCAAAAACACCTGCACAATGTATACAATCCCAAGTCCAAAGGCAATCAGCTTGTAAAACACGGCCTGCATGCGGTTTGCGATCATCATAAACTGTAGAAAACAGCCAAGACAGATCAAAATAACGCAAAGCGCAAAGATCCCACCCATCTCTTCCGAAATGGCCGCAAACACAAAGTCCTTTTCCACAACGGGAATTTTTTTCGGCATTCCCTGATAAAGCCCCATGCCGAACCAGCTCCCCGTGCCGATGGCAAATAATGACTGGGTGATCTGATATCCTTTATTATCGATATCCGCCCATGGATTTATCCAGGCAGATACCCTGACCCTCACATGGGAAAACAAATGGTACGCCAATACCGACGCGAAAGACCCGCCCGCCATGCCGGACAGCAGATAAAACCAGTTGGAAGTTGCCACAAACAGCATAAACAGATAGGTCACAAAAAATATCAGCGCGCTTCCCAAATCCTTGGACGCCACCAGAATCAGCACATGGAGGGCGGCCACAACCGTAGTCGCCAGTACGGTTTTAAAATCCTGGGACCGGTAGAACATGGTTGCCACAAAAAACACAAAACTGATCTTCACAAATTCCGACGGCTGGAAGGATAAAACCCCAACGCCCAGGGAAAGCTGGGCCCCGAAACTGCTGTTTCCCACCAAAAGCACCACAGCCAGCAGAATAAGCCCCACAGCGCCGTAAACCCACGGAATCCTGGAAAGCTGCCACACCCGGTCCATCACAAAGGGAATGATCATGGTCACAACCGCAGACACCCCCACAATAACAAACTGGCGCAGGGCCCGTTCCATGGAAATACGGGTCAGCATGATAAAGCTGACGCATAAAAGCATGCACATATTGTTCACCAGCAGCCTGGACACATGGCGGTAAAATAATCTGGATATATAAATATAGCACAAAAAGAATACCAGCTGGGCCAGATAAAAGATGATCACCACTTCATCTTCTGTCTTCAAATACAGCACCGTATTGGCCAGCAGATGCAGCACAAACATGATGCGGTTCTGTGCGCCGCAGATACGGAATTTCCCTCTTTCATCCGGTATGGCAAAATACCGGAAATTTAAGTAGGTGTAAACTGCCATAAGCAGAATCAGAAGGTATTTGGAAACATCAATTAACAGATTTATCACTATTCTACTCCTCTTTTAAAATGACCTCTCGTATATTCCTTCATGGGCAGAACCGCAGATTTGCCGTAAATCCACACATCTGCAAATGCCTTTATAATTTTCTTCATCTCTTCCGGGCCCTCCACAGAAAACTGCAGGCGGATTCCGCCCGGATCCAGTCTTTTTATCAGGTCATGATCTCCCAGCAGGGACAATGGGGTTGAGTTATAAAAAATATTGTAACAGAACGGACAGATATTCCTGACCGGCATCTCTTTTCCCATCCTGTCTTTCAGATACAGAAGTTCCTGCTCTTTCCTGCAGCCTTTCATCGTTTTTCTGATACACTGTGCGGACACCATCATCGGTATGGAACCATAGACAATCAATTCCCCGCCGCCACAGCCCAGACGCTCAAGTTCCCGGCTGTTCAGCTCCACAGGCAGAGTAAGCCTGTCCGCCCCTAAGCGGAACATGCCCGACCTGGCTTCTTTGTTATATGCGTACAGATTGTAGTCGAAAATCAATGGCAGTTCGATTCCATTCTCCTTTAAAAATTCTGTCTCTTCTAACGACCGGACTAATATGCCGTCAAAGCCTGCCCCCAGCAGTTCTTCTTTCCATCTCAGGAAATAGCTTTCCGCTTCTTTTCTGAATATATACGGCATGGCCAGAAAACACGTTTTCCCCCATTGATGGCATTCAGAAACCACGCGGCTCCAGGCATGGCCGTCCCATGCTCCGCTGTCGATCAAAATCTCGCTGACTTCCTCAATGTTCACAACAGCCTCCAGCAGTTCCTTTTTCTCAAGCAGGACATGGAGTTTCGGATCCGGTGCAGAACTTAAAGCAGAACCGTCCTCTAACTCCCTCATCTGCTCTTTCGGGCAAACGGAAGGATTCTTCAGAAAGCGCCCAAGAATTTCTCCTTCCAGCCGTTCCAGTCCCAAGCGGCGCAGTTCATTCAATTCCTGTACAGGCATAAATACACTGCCTTTTAACTCCACGCACAAATCTTCAAAGAAAAAGGGGGTATTTCTCGTTTTCTTCATCTGTTTTACAATTTTTTCCTCAGTCAAAGGCTGTTTCTGGGCTGCCTGTACCGTCTTCCCCGTCACCTGAACCTCAACCGTTTTGCATTCCAGTTTCAAAACAGAAGGCTGTCCTGTTTCCAGAATCAGAGAGCCTTTCACCGGTTCCTGTTTCTGTCTGTTCACGTAGGCGGTATCCAGATCATCGAACAGCTTCTGGTTCCCTTCCCGGAAAGAAGGTTTTTCCTTTAATACCATCATATCCCGCCCGTTATGCTGTTCATAATAACCGTCTGTCTGTCCGCCCCGGTCGAACAGATCCAGCAGCATTCTTTTATCCTCAGGTTTTACCCGGTATCCTTCCCGGCCTTTTTCCAGATAGAGATCCACATACTTTCTGTAAATGCTGACCACTCCGGCCGTATACCTGGGGCTCTTCATCCTGCCTTCAATCTTCATGGAATAGACGCCGGCCTCTATTAAATCCGGAATCAGATCAAGGGTGCACAAATCTTTCAGGCTCAGTACATACCTCTCATTCTCCCGGTTCAGTTTTTTTCCGTCCTTTAATACATCATAGGGAAGGCGGCACGGCTGGGCACAGCGCCCCCGGTTTCCGCTCCTTCCGCCGATCAGGCTGCTGAACAGGCACTGGCCGGAATAACAGTAGCAGAGGGCCCCATGTACGAAGCTCTCGATTTCCACATCCACCTGGCTGTGGATCTCAGAAATTTCCTCCAGAGACAATTCCCTGGCCGTCACAATCCTGGCCGCGCCCATATCCGCCAAAACTTTCGCTCCATAAACCCCGGTAATGGTCATCTGGGTGCTGGCATGAATGGGCAGACCGGGGAAATGCCTTCTGACATACGAAAATACGCCAAGATCCTGAACAATTACCGCATCCAGCCCATGTTCATAATAAGGGGTGAGATATTCCTCCAGATCACTAAGTTCGTCATCGCGGACCAGTGTATTCACTGTCATATAAACGCTGCTGCCATGCAGATGGGCGTAATCCAGAGCTTTTATCAAAAGATCTTCATCCGGATTATCCGCATAAGCGCGGGCGCCAAAACGGCTTCCTCCGATGTATACGGCATCGGCACCGGCATTGACCGCAGCAACCAGGCTCTCATAGGAACCGGCCGGCGCGAGCACTTCCACACGTTTTTTCTCCATTCTCAAAAATCCTTTCTCATTCAGAAGATAAAAGATGCCCCATTATTATATGAGACATCCTATGTATCCTACTTTTTAGTTGTCTTTGTGCCCCCGGCTTCTTCCTCTGCCTTCTTCCGGCCTGCCGGCTGTTCCAATTGCTCCAGCTGCCTGAGAGCGGCCTCCAGCTTCATCTGGGTAGTGATCAGCTCGTGTTTCAGGCTGTAAACCTCTTTTTCCATCTCATTGTTCTGCTTTTCGAGAACCGCCGCCTGGTCAGTGGCCTTAAAATAATCATCCGCAATATTCAGCGCAATCATCACCGACTGGTATTCCTGGCTCTGTTTGGAAAATCCCTCCTGCTGTCTCAGTCTCAATGTCTTTTCATTGATATAACTGGCCACTTTCTGAAGGTAATGCTCTTCCTCCATGCCGCCTAATGTATAAATCTTTCCATCTATTAAAACCTCTGCATAATGTTTTGCAGCCATAATAAATTTCTCCCTGCTTTCTTTTTCATTCTCTTTTATCTTATGTTCTGCCATCCACAGTTTAACTTGTCCTATAAACGGCGTGACGCTCTGTTCCTCCACAGTATAACACACTTACCGTTCAATTCCAAGATGATCATAAGCAAGATCTGTTGCCATACGCCCTCTTGGAGTGCGGTTTATCAGCCCCTGCATCAGCAGATAGGGCTCATATACATCTTCCAGGGTTCCCGCATCCTCTCCAAGTGAAGCAGCCAGGGTATCCAGCCCCACAGGGCCGCCTCCGAATTTCTGAATCATAGTCAGCAGAATGCTGCGGTCATTGTTGTCCAGTCCAATGCGGTCCACATCCAGGATATCCAGCGCGAAATCAACCACCTCCCGGGTGATTACCCCATCATACTTTACCTGGGCGAAATCCCGGACCCTCTTTAACAGACGGTTTGCCAGACGGGGCGTCCCTCTGGACCGTTTCGCAATCTCCATAGCGCCGGAATCTTCAATCTCCACGCCCAGCACTCCGGCCGAACGGCAGACAATCGATTTCAATTCTTCCGGCAGATAGAAATCCAGCTTCTGCACCACACCAAAACGGTCTCTCAGCGGAGCCGTCAAAAGCCCGACTCTGGTCGTCGCCCCCACAAGGGTAAAATGGGGCAGATCCAGGCGGATGGACCGTGCAGACGCATCCTTTCCCAGTACAATATCTATGGCGAAGTCTTCCATCGCCGGATAAAGGACTTCTTCCACCTGGCGGTTCAGCCGGTGGATCTCATCCACAAACAACACATCTCCCTCCTGAAGATTGTTGAGTATGGCTGCCATCTCCCCCGGTTTTTCAATAGCCGGACCGGAGGTGATCTTCATGTTAACGCCCATCTCATTGGCGATAATCCCGGACAATGTGGTTTTCCCCAGCCCCGGCGGCCCGTAAAACAGCAGATGATCCAGAGAATCCCCTCTGGACTTGGCCGCCTGTATATAAATCTTCAGGGTAGACTTAATCTTTTCCTGCCCAATATAATCATCCAGAAGCTGGGGACGCAGGTTTTGTTCTATTTTTTTCTCTTCTTCCGTAACTTCTGTAGTAATAATTCTTCGCTCCATCATAACCTCCACGCCCAAGCGTTTTATTGCGCATAAGATATGTAATTCTTATTATAAAAAGGCCAGGTGCTTCAACGAGGCTTTCAGCACATCTTCCACCGACATATCGTCCTTAATCTCAACTTGTCTGACCGCCTTAGCCGCCTCACTTCCCGAATAGCCCAATGCAACCAGCGCTTCCATCGCTTCTTTTCCGGTCTGGCCCACCAGATTTCCTCCGCTCAGCGTTTCCGCCTCCGCCTCCTGAGGCAGCATATCTTCTATGTGGACTCTGTCTTTCAAGTCCAGAATCACCCTTTGGGCTGTTTTTATTCCAATTCCGGGCGCCTTGGATATGGCCTTGGCATCCCCTGAAATAATGGCCATCCGCAGGCTGTCCGGGGTGAGCGTGGACAATACCCCCAGAGCCCCCTTTGGCCCGATTCCATTCACGCCAATGAGCTGCTTAAACATGTCCAGATCCTGTCGGTTTAAAAAACCGTACAGGCTCATGGCATCTTCTCTCACCTGAAAATAGGTGAATACTTTCACTTCATGTCCAATTTTAGGAAGCCTTTCAAGAAGGGACAGAGGAACATGAATGTTATAGCCAATATTGCCGGCCTCCACTACAATTGTATCTTCAAACGTTTCAACTAACAGTCCTTTTATATATGAAATCACTATGAAATCTCCTTTGTTATATCTGACGATATCATACCATAGCCCCGAGACATTTGTAAATAACAATACCGAACAAATATTCTGTTTCTGCTGACGGCCGCTATTATCCGCGGTCACTCACCGGCAGCCCCGGCATGCTGTTGCTGTTCACAGCCCGAAGAAAATCCGGGCTGTTGACTTTTCCCCCTTTTCACCTTTATAATGTGTATGCAGGCAGGACTTGCCCGCATATTGACAGGAGAATGCCATGATAACGATTGACAAACAGATTTCACTTCCCGATACCTATCCGCTCAGCCGGATCGGCAGTCTGGACGACCTGCTATTTTTTGATATTGAAACCACCGGTTTTTCCGGCGATTATTCCAATCTGTATTTAATTGGATGTACTTATTATAAAAATAATTCCTGGAATCTGATTCAGTGGTTCGCTGACACCCGTGAATCAGAGCCGGAGCTTCTGCACGCTTTTTTTAAGTTTTTAAAGAATTACAAAATCCTGGTTCATTTTAACGGCGATGGTTTTGACATTCCATACCTGCTCAAACGGTGTAACTTCTATGGCCTTTCCTATGATTTCTCCCAGGTTAAAAGTTTTGATATTTACAGAAAGATCAAACCTTACCGGTATCTGCTCCAGTTAGACAGCCTGAAGCAGAAATCCATCGAATGCTTTTTGGGTATAAGCCGGGAAGATACCTATAACGGCGGCCAGCTGATTGAAGTCTATCACGAATATTTACGCTCCCATGATGATTATCTTTATCAGCTTTTAATCCTTCATAATGAGGATGACCTGAAGGGGATGCCTCAAATACTGCCAATCCTCAACTATCCGGATTTTTTTGAAGACTCATTTGAACTGGAAAACCAGATCGTCGGATCATTTACCGATGCCCACGGCGATCCCCGCCGGTCCCTTCTTCTCACATGCAGAAGCCGCTGCCGGATTCCGGTTCCCGTCGAGCGTTCGCTGACCTGCGCTGCCTGCCGGGCCGAAGAAGATCTGCTCATGATATCCATCGGGCTTTTTGACGGCTGCCTGAAACATTTTTATCCAAATTACAAAGATTATTATTATCTGATTTATGAAGACACGGCTATACATAAAAGCGTGGGGGAATTTGTGGACAAAGACGCCAGGACGAAGGCGACCCCAAAAACCTGTTATACGAAAAAGAACGGCTGTTTCCTGCCGCAGTTTGAGCCGGTTTGGGAGCCATACCTCCAGAACGAATACAAATCAAAAGTGACCTATATCGAATATGAGGAATCACTGTTTCGTGAGGAAGATAAATTTAAAACTTATCTCCGCCAGATCATTTCACAGCTTCTCTCCAAGCCTTCAAAGTGATGTTTTGGGGTGATGCAGGAACATCTCAATTTATGGATAGGCATATGGTTTAGAACACACAGAAATATCCGGAAAATCTTTATATTTTAAGGTCTTCCGGATATTCATTCATTTTCCCGATTCTAATACTCTTTTTGTTTCAGCAGTTTTCTGATATAAGCGAATGTCTTCTCTTCCCCTTCCTCCTTTAACATCAAAAGCAGCTTTTCAAGCAGCGCCCTCGTTTCAGGATTTATCACGATATAGGGTCTTGTAAAACTGTAATATTCCCATGGAGAACTGTTTGTATAGTCCTTCCCCTTATAGACTTTGGAAGCGGCAATCCGGTCCATCATCATCTCCACCACATATCTGAGCGGCATTTTATGGCCTACCAGACCGTCCTGAAGCCTGGTGGAAAAATCGATCCAGTATTCAAAATGATGCTTATTCCGCCCTTTATGGTGAAGCCACGCTTTAGAAAAGCCCAGCACTTCCCTTTCGGCCGCATTAGGGCTCCTGTTTCCCTGATAATACTTCACCCCGGACCAAAATTCCGTGGGGCTGTATTTTGATAAATCATGCAGCAGCCCCTGCTTAAACAACCCTACCCGGAAACAATTTTTCATAACCAGACACTTATGCTGGGTGATGGTAAAGAAATGGTTCCATATATTCTGTAATTTCATCTGTTTTCCTCTTTTACACTATATTTTAATTACAGTTCAGACGTTTCATCTTCCTGGCTGAAAAAAGCCGGGCCGGAATCACCGGAGGTCCAGACGGCCCATCTCCTTGACCGGACAAGCCGGCCTGAAAGCATCCGATGAACATCCCATGTGAAAACCGGTAAAGAACTGCTTACAAGCCAGCTTGACGCAGCTTTCTTTATCACTTTTCCCGCCGTCTGAACTGTTACATATTTTATTAGATTTTTCAGTTTTTAACAGAAAAATATTTGACACCTTTTTAATTGTATGATATTCTTAGGGAGGTTGCAGGATATTCTGCAGACCACTACTATTTTTTATATTTTTTGGAGGTATCATCATGAGTAAAGGTACAGTTAAGTGGTTCAATAACCAAAAGGGTTACGGATTTATTTCCGACGAAAGCGGTAATGATGTATTCGTTCACTATTCAGGCCTGAATATGGACGGCTTCAAATCCTTGGAAGAAGGCGCTGAAGTAGAATTTGACGTTGTTGACGGCGCTAAAGGACCACAGGCTACCAACGTAACCAAATTATAATCATCTGATGTTTAACTTTCATTAAACATCTGCCGGTGTACCTTTTTTCATTACTTATAGAATGAAGCAATTCGTTATACCGCACGTGATTACAAGCAAGAGCCATCCCATGATGGCTCTTTTTGTATCTCCTAATGTGTGGCCTTTGCCAGAAGTTCCTTCAGCTCATCCACGGTAAAAGAATAGTTTTTATTACAGAAATGGCAGTTCACTTCAATTGTTTTCCCTTCTTCGATCATCTGTGAAAGTTCATTTCTTCCTATGCTGATAAGCGCCTTTTCCACCCTGTGTTTTTCGCAATTGCAGTAAAAACAGGTATCCATCTTTTCCGTAATTTCCAGTTTAAATTCTCCCAGAATCTGCTCCAGAATCATCTCCGGCGTTTTCCCCTCATCCAACAGCGACGTGATGGAAGAAACCTGGCCCAGTTTTGTCTCCAGCCCGCTAATGATTTCCTCAGAAGCTCCCGGCATTAACTGGATAATAAATCCTCCGGCCTGCTTCACAGTATTGTCCTTATTCATCAATACTCCTAAAGCCACGGAAGACGGCGTCTGCTCGGATGTGGCATAGTAGTAGGTCAGGTCTTCCGCAATCTCGCCAGTAACCAAAATAGTCTGTCCCACATAAGGTTCTTTCAGCCCAATATCCTGAATCACGCTTAAAACGCCTACCCCAAGGGCGCCTCCCACATCCAGTTTTCCCTTGGAATTGGGCGGCAGCATGACAGACGGATTAAACGCATAGCCTTTCACATTTCCCCGGGAATCAGCGGTTACCGTCAGGCCTTCAATCGGCCCGTCTCCCTGAATCTTAATAGTGAGCAGGTCATCCTTCCCTTTCATCATGGACCCCATCATTCCACCGGCCGTCAAAAGCCGTCCTAAGGCAGCCGTAGCCACTGGGCTCGTATTATGAAGTGCTCTGGCCTGTTCTACCAGTTCCTTTGTTGTAGATGCAAACGCGCGGATCTGTCCGTCCGCAGCCGTTGCCCTGATGATATAATCTGACATATTTTCCTCGCATTCCGCCGCATCTTAGCGGCTCTCTTTCTATTTTTATATTATCTCCTGTTTTCCCGATTCTCTGGCAATTATATAGACCCGTTCGCTGTCTTCCCGCACCCCATCTTTAGTAAACGCATCATAGCATTCCACAAATACCAGCCCGGCCTCCTCTAATGCCTGTTTGACCTCATCCAGTCCATAGGCTCTTTGATAATGGACCTCTTCATACTTCCGGTACAAATTCTCCCCCTCTTTGACAAAAAGGGTCAGGTCATATTCGTTAATCCGTTCGTCCTCATCATAATAGTTATCCCAAATAAAGCTGCCCTCTTCCCGGTTTTCCGCAATCGTAGAATCCGCCAGGATTTCCCTGTATTTATATTCCGTATTTAAATCGAAGATGAAGATGCCGCCCGGATCAAGATAATTATTCACAAGTTTAAACACCTGTACCATATCCTCATATGTGAGAATATAATTCATGGAATCACAAATGCTCACCGCCGCGGCTACCGTACCATAGAGTTCAAATTCCCTCATATCCTGTAAAAGATAAAGAATGTCCCTGCCGGATACGGATTTTTTTTCAAGCGCAATTTCCAGCATTTCTTCCGAATTATCAATACCGATCATGTCATAACCCGACTCCGATAGAAGTTCGGTGAGGCTGCCGGTTCCGCATCCCATATCCAGGACCAGCCCCTTATCAACTCCATATTCCTTTAAAAGCCCTGTCAGATATTCACACCACTCCTCATAAGGAATGTTGTCCATAAACATATCGTAAACAGCAGCAAAGCTCGTATAAGCATCCATACGCTCCCTCATTCCGCCATTTCATACAGCATAAGATTTAACCACATTATCATATCAATTTTTTCTTATAAAAGCAACTAATAATCGCTCCTGATTGTTGTGCTTGATTATTGCTTTCACATTCTTTATACTTATAAGAAAAAAGGAACGATATCATACATGAAAAGAACACCCAACAAAGCCAACATAAGAAAACTGCTGCTGAAGAGATTAGTTCTTCCCATTCTTCTGCTGCTCATCTGCGCTGCCATTTTCCTCTCTATCCCTGTCCGCAACTATCTGTCGCCCAGACCGTTAAACCAGACTGATCACATGGAAGAGCTTTATGATAAAAATGCCCCTTACATCACCTTAACCGCTGATACTCTTTATTATACCGGTTTCGATTATCAGCATAATGGAAAGCTGAAAGGCCATTATTATTATACGCTGAACCAGAAACGCTGCCAGTTTTACCTCTTGAAAAACCAGGATAACCAGCTTCCCCAGCCTGTGCTTGAAAATGTGACACTAAAAGGAACGCTGGATCCGTTTGATTCCTTCCTCTACCATAGTTTAACAGCCCAAGTGGCCCAAAACCTCTCCTGGACAAGCCAGGAACTGGAATCCATATCGGTTCCCTATCTCATTTCCACCATCCCCTCCTACAAAATCCGCCAGCTGGTGCTGATGGCGGTATTGGCTTTCTGTGCATTGCTCGCTGTTGGGGATATCATAAAAAACTGCGTCCTGGCATCCATTCGCTTGGGGGGGAGGAGGTAAAATTGGGGGGTGATTGGTGAAAGGTACGCAGGAAAGCGGGAGGAGGGGACGGGCAGACGGCCGGATTTTTGGAAGGGGCCAGGCATAGGGGGATCCGGCGGTGCTGA
>NZ_WQPN01000170.1:34193-41506 GCF_018785315.1 Clostridium sp. MCC353
ACCAGCTTTCAACCGTAAGTGAAACTAAGACTGCAGGCACGGAAAAAGACGGTCCGATGCCCATTCACGGTAAACTCTTTATGGGACTTTACCGTTCAGTGGGCATCTCAGAAACTGATTTGGTTTTCAGTTTCTGCCCGTCTTTTTCCATGCCTGCAGCCTAAGTTTCACTAACGGTTTCCAGATGGCTTTCAGCACCGCCGGATCCCCCTATGCCTGGCCCCTTCCAAAAATCCGGCCGTCTGCCCGTCCCCTCCTCCCGCTTTCCTGCTGGTTTTCTCTGGATCAAGTAATTAAAGCAATTTTACGAATTGTGTGTAAATTTAACATTAAAGTGTTACCATTAAAGCGTCAAGGCATTTTCGAAAATGCCTTGACGCTTTAATGGTAACGCCCACACCATTTACATTAAACCTCCATGTCATATCCGCCAAATCCTGCACGAATTATCAAATACCGCCTCATTTAAACGCTCCTTTGCTCCTTCTACTTCTCTCCCCCAAATCTTTTTATCTCCAGCGCAGGCAATTCACAGATTGTACTTAGGTTTTCAGAATGGAAAGAGGCGGGCAGAAACTGAATTCCCAATCAGTTTCTGAGATGCCCACTGAACGGTAAAGTCATCAGGAGTTTACCGTGAATGGGCATCGGACCGCCTCTTTCCATTCTGAAAGCCTTAGTTCCACTTAACGGCCGGAATCAGATCCCCGCGGCCTTTGGTCCTCCCCTTAGGACGCCCGGCCATGCCCTCCGCACCAGGTTCCCCTTCTTACAGGCGTAACTTCGGCCAATATAATAAACAAAGATTTCAAAATATACTATAGCCCATCCTCTGCGAAAGATATTCCAATACCTTAACCCCTCCCACGCTGTTTCCCTTTTCATCCAGCGCCGGGCCGAAAACGCCGATTCCCATGGTGTTTGGAACAACTGAAAGAATGCCGCCTCCGACTCCGCTTTTGGAGGGAAGTCCAACTTTGGCCGCAAATTCCCCTGACGCGTCATACATTCCGCAGGTTACCATCAAAGACCGCACCAGCTTTAAGACCTTGTTGGGGATATACGGCTCTCCTGTGACCGGGTTACAGCCGTTACCGGCCAGTACGGCTCCAAAAAAAGCGATATCACGACAGTTTACCATCAGGGAACACAGACGGAAATAAACATCTAAATGCTCCTCCACATCCCCTTCCAGAATTCCGTTTGTTTTCATCATATAGGCCAGCGCCCTGTTTTTATCTCCCGTAGTGCGCTCGGATTTGAATACCGCGTCATTAAAATCCAGCGAGGGATTACCGCAGAGTTTTCTGGCATATTCTAAGAAACGTCCGGTGCGTTCCCCTGCACTTCTGCCTTTGATACAGCTGCAGACCACAATGGCCCCCGCATTAATCATAGGATTATACGGTTTTCTGCTGGCTTTCTCCAGCCGGATTATGGAATTAAAAGGATCGCCTGTAGGCTCCATTCCAACTTTATCGAACACCCCATCCATCCCCATATCCTCAATTGCAAGAATCAGCGCAATCACCTTTGATATACTCTGCAGTGTGAATAAATGTTTCCAGTCCCCACAGCCATATTCCCGGTTATCCCCAGTGATTATGCTGATTCCCAGCAGACTGGGATCCGCGCCCGCAAGCTCCGGAATATAGCTTGCAGGCTGTGCGCTTCCCAAAAAACGTCTGCCATACCTGAGCGCCCTTTCCATTTCCTCTTGTAAATCCATAGACTGTCTTGGCTGAAGTTCCGTCAACAGCCCTCCTGTCATCATTTCCATAAATGTACCCCTGCCTTTTCTCTTCACGAGCCCCCTGTTTTATTGACTCCATAAATAGTTTCTTATATAATAACATTACTTTTTTTAATTATGGAAATACCTGCTGTGAATCCGGGTATAACCTGCAGATTATAGGTTAACAGGAAAGGATCCTCGTATGAATTTTCAGCATCTGCAATACATAATAGCCATTGAAGCCTGCGGTTCCATTTCTAAAGCCGCCTCCAGGCTCTATCTGTCGCAGCCCTATATGAGCCGCGTGCTGCATGAGCTGGAAAATGAACTGGGCATTGTCATTTTTGAACGTGGAAATGACGGTGTCAGAGCGACAAACGCAGGCGCGGAATTTATCGTGCAGGCAAAAAAGCTTCTGAAAGACATGGACAGCCTGCAAAATTTATATAAAAACAAAGAACAGAGAATATCCCGTTTTACCTTGTCCATCACCCGTTGTTCACACGGCATCGATGCGTTTGTAAGAATGCTGGAAGAAATGAATGAAGAAGAAAAAATACAGTTCAACATCCGTGAATCCACAAATTCTGAAGTCATCAATGATGTCTACGGAAAAATCTCAGAACTGGGCCTTGTCTGCATCGCAGATGCCCAAAAAGCCACATTCCGGCATCTGCTCCAGACCAAAGGCATGGAATCCCGTTTCGTATGCCGCCTGGACCCCATGATCATAATGCGGAAAAACCATCCTCTTCTTTCCCGCGGAGGTAAAATCAGCCTGGATGATCTGTATGAATATGGATTTGTTCTGGATGACACTTCAGATTTTGATCTTGGAATCGACATGCTGTCCTATTACCATCTTGCAGACATGAGCAGAATTAAAAAGAAAATTCTGGTCAACAGCCGTTCCGCCCTGCATAATCTGCTGACCCGGACGGATTATGTAGGTGTGGGGATTAAGAGCACCCTGGATCAGGATACCCACCTCGGAATCGTTTCCATACCTGTGGAAAAAGAAGATTTGAGACCGGATTTAAGCAGTGCATTCTATATGGTCCGCCAAAAAGATGCTCCTACCAGCCCAGCCGCCCAGTTGTATATGGACCGGATGCTGGAATGCTACGGCGACCAGTAACAGCGGCCAACACATAAAAAATCCTGCAGAGCACCGGCTTTGCCAGCGTTCTGCAGGAATGAGGAAATCCTTTATTCTCTGCTCTTCATCATGATCACCCATTCGGATTCTGTGATCACTTTGCCTTCCTGATTAATCAGTTTAGCATCGTATTTTGCAATCCCTCTACCGGGCTTTTTGCTGTGTCTCACCTCTGTGGTGGAAAACTCCAGATGAACGGTATCCCCTATGCACAACGGAGCCGTATACTTAATTGATAATTCCAAAAATGCGATGGTGGTTCCTTCAAATAATCCGGTCTGGTTGGATAATCCGGTCATGATCACAGGTCCCAGCATCCCGTGCGCAACCCTTTTGCCGAACATATTGTTCTTTCCAAACTCTTCATCCATATGTAACGGATTAAAATCACCGGACAATCCAGCGAAATTCACCACATCTGATTCCGTAATCGTTCTTCCGCAGCTCTCATATACTTTACCGATTTCAAAATCCTCCAGATACAAACCTCTGTCCACATGAGCCATAATTAATTCCCTGCCTTTCCAATCATATCTTTTAATCCCATCAGCCCTTCTTCAAAAATCCTGGAATCCATCTCTATTACGTCTTCCACAATCGGTGTGAATTCCAAATAGGGCAGAATATCTTTCTCAATATCAATTCCCGGCGCCACTTCAATCAGTTTTAATCCCTCTTTAACAAGGCGGAATACACATCGCTCCGTAATAAAAAGTACCTTCTGGCCCTTTTTCAAACTGAATTCCGAACTAAATGTCACCTGCTCGATGGAAGACTTAAATTTCCTGCGCTTTCCTTCATTGACAATCACAACTTTGCCATTTTCCAATTTCATCTGAAAACCGCCGGCTGTAAGCGTACCGCAGAACATAATATGATTCGTAGACTGGGAGATATCCACGAAACCGCCGCAGCCTGCAATTCTGGTTCCGAAACGGCTGACATTCACATCGCCTTTTGCATTTACTTCAGCAAAGCCCAGATAAGTGACATTCAGATTGCCGCCATTGTAATAATCAAATTGAGATGTCATCGGAAGAGCTGCCCATGCATTGACAGCAGAACCGAAGTCCTGGCCCCCTGTAGGAACACCGCCAACCAGGCCGCTCTCAATTGTGAGGACCATCTGATCACCGATCCCCTCTTCATTGGCGACTGCTGCAACTCCCTCCGGAATACCAATACCGAGATTAACAACCGAATTCGGTTCCAATTCCATAGCAGCACGCCGGGCTATGACTTTTCTCTCATCAAGCGGTATACTTCCAAATCCAACTCCGCTTTTCCTATAATGTCCGGAGAGAACCGGGTCATAGTAGGAACCGGGGGTCTGTCTGTGATATTCCACAGGATCACTGCATACTACAACCGCATCCACCAAATTGCCTGGGATCACTACCTGCCCCCTGTCCAGAGAACCGGCCGCCACATAATTCTTAACCTGGACGATCACTTTACCTCCATTGGCCTTTACAGCAAGCGCCACGTCCAGAGAATCAATGTAAGCGGATTCTTCTTCCATGCTGATATTGCCCAGTTCATCCGCCGTAGTTCCCCGGATCAAACCGATATCCAGCTTGGGGGTCTTATATAAGAGGTATTCTTCCCCGCATATATCCAGCAGTTCTACAATATCTTCCTTAGTTATATCGTTCATCTTACCGCCCTGCAGCCTTGGATCGCAAAATGTATTCAGGCCTATCTTGGTAATCTCGCCGATTTTTCCTGCCGCCGCTGCGCGGTACATATGCGCGATAACACCCTGTGGAAAATTGTACGCTTCAATCTTATTCGAATTAGTCAGTTCGATCATACGGCTGTTGTTGGCAAAGTGCCCCGTAATATAGCGCTTAAAGAGCCCCTCATAACTCATCTCGTAAATCGCCTGATCCTTGTTGTTCCCCATACCTGCCGCCTGCATCAATGTCAGATTCTTAGGACTGTTAGTCTCCAAATACTGTTCCCCCAGCCGCACCATAATCTCTCTGGCAACTGTTGCAAGCATAAATCCCGATACTGCCACTCCGTCATTATCTTTGATAAATGACAGAGCTTCTTTCATTTCCATCCGTTTCCCCATTCAATACCTCCTGGACTTGATTTAATGTTTTAACATAACATGAAATACATGTTCATATTGACACCAATATGTACAAATACATACTACCAATTATAACTTACATCCCCCTCTTTTTCAACAAAAGAATCAATCCGCAAAACAATTGTAAATCAATCGGTTGTTTCTGCTTTTATCATAGACACAGCCAGTCCGCTCTGGTATAATTTCACATATAGAGCGGAATTTTTCCGTTCCAAATGAACAGATGAAACCGGGGTACAAAACATGAATTATTACACAGAAAACGAACTGCAGGAAACTTTTAATTTCAGGAACGCATCTGATTCTGAAGATGCTGTAATCCAGCAATTTCTAATAACAATCCAAGATCTTCCCGCCAAAGACAATAAGCTCGATTTCTTTTTTAAGAAGGCCGCTCCCATCATCGTAATTGCCGTCTTTATTTTCAGCATCTATTCCGGAATAACCACCGGATTCAATACCGGCTTGATCCTGCTTCCCGTCATGCTGGCGGCAATCTATGGCGTTCAGATGTTCCAGGTCTATAAACAAAAATGGACTTCCTCCGGTATCAAACATAACTTTACAAAACACGGCAACCATTTTTACCTGGCCTCTGCCGTCTGCAATGAAAAGACCGTAAAAAGGTCTGCTCTGGGACGCCGCATTTTTCTCATCAAGGGAAAAATCTCCGGCGGACAGACCATAGACGAAATTCCCGTAATCAAAACCCATTATGACATGCTGCAGAACGGCTCCCATTTCAACATTGTGGCCGCCAGGCAGGAAAACGGATATCATTTATTCGCCCTCCCCCAAAGCATTTTTCCAGCGAATCTGCCTCATTCAAATTTAAAAAAGGCCGATTCCGGAACTTCCAAGCAAAAACGCCGCCGCATGGATTCCAACGACTGCGCCCTGGTTCGGAAGATGCAGAAAGAGAGAATCCATATCCGCCGCCATCTTTATTTGAGAAACCAGATGATCATTCTTGCATGTCTGGCAGCGTTCTTTCTCTATCAGCTGGTAATGGTCAATTCAGCAGGAATTACTCTTGGGCTGTTCATGCTGTTAGCCTATTCGGTTACATTTTTATCCAACTTCATACACGATCACGGCATCATGAAGGCGCTGAAAAATTACGGCGCCCTGTTCTGCGCCGATGCTTCTGTCAGTGTCATCCGGGACGGAAACAGCTCATTTGTGGAGTTTCGGGATAACTCAGGCAAAATCCTGTTCACCTCATCGCTGAAAGATGATATCTACTGGTTTCAAACGGGTGAGAAAGCTCTTCTGGTTTACTTTGATGAGCAAACCCCTGTGGCATATAAAATTATATAATTATTTGTAACAGTCAGACGGCATTTTCGGTTAAGAAGATGGGCTGCCAGAACTATTACAATTATTTATCACAGAAAGGATGGTTTTTAATATGGATTATCAAAATCTAATCGTAACTATTGAGGATGGCGTAGGCGTGGTAACCTTCCACCGCCCAGAAGCGCTTAACGCATTGAATTCAACCGTTTTAGAGGAACTGGACCGTGCGGTGGATGAGCTGGTAGAGGATTCATCTGTCCGCGTCGTTGTCTTTACCGGTGAGGGAAAAAGTTTTATCTCCGGAGCCGATATCGACGAACTGGCTAATTCCCGGGGAATTCAGGTTATCAACTATTCCAAAAAAGGCTGCGCTATTTTCCGGAAAATTGAGCTGATGCCCAAACCTACAATTGCCGCAGTCAACGGATACGCGTTTGGCGGCGGATTTGAATTTCTGCTCTGTTGTGATATCCGCATAGCCAACGAAAAAGCCTCCTTCGCCATGCCGGAGGTAACTCTCGGAATTGTGCCCGGTTTTAACGGTACCCAGCGCCTTCCTCGGGCCATTGGAGTACCTCAGGCAAAGGAACTTCTCTTCACCGGAAGAAGGATTAAAGCAGATGAGGCTCTTGCCCTCGGCGCAATCAACAAAGTCGTTCCCTTAGATACGTTCTGGCAGGAAGTGATGGCAGAAGCACAGATGATCGCCAACAATTCTTCCACCGCAGTCTATCTCGTAAAATCTGCCGTCAATGCAGGAATTGACGCGGCCTTCGATGTGGCAAAAGAGGTAGAGGTCGGCTATATGGCCGCTTGTTTCGGAACCGAGGACCAAATTGAGGGACTTACCTCTTTCCAGGAAAAGAGAAAGCCTTGTTTTCGGAGAAAAGAATAATTGGGATTTAAGTGAGAAAGATACGCAGGAAAGCGGGAGGAGGGGGCGGACAGACGGCCGGATTTTTGGAAGGGGCCAGGCCGAGGGGCATCCGTCGGGGATGAAAACCAGCTTCCAACCGTAA
>NZ_WQPN01000033.1 GCF_018785315.1 Clostridium sp. MCC353
TTTCATAGTAGTACTCTACCTTATACTCTGTATCTTCATCGGCTGTCCACTGGGCCACATATACGGCATCTTTCGTTACCGTATCCGCAACCTCAGGCTCCCAGCCTGCGAAGGTGTATCCGGCGTTTCCTGCTGCGGTTCCCGTAAACTCAGGGGTCGCTGCATTGTAATCCAGGTTTTCTGTGGTTTCTGCCTTAAAGGTTCCCTGGGTTCCCGGTTCGTAGGTTACGGTGAACTGCTGTTTAAAGTATACTTTCAGCACCAGGCTTCCGTCTCCGGCGACCGTGCCTTCCAAAATATTCAAGTTATCGGCATTCTCATCAAATGCATATCCGGTCTTAGCCGGAACCAGATCTTCGTCAGCCACCTTTACAGGGGTGTTTGTAAGGGCAAACCGGTCTTCGGATTTATCATCGGCTGTCTGGGAATAAGTTCCCTGTTTCTGATAGAAATATTCCACATGGTATTTCACAGATTCCGGGCTCCAAATGGCTGTATAAACTGCGTCGCTTTCCACAGTTGGCTCAACGGCAGGATCCCATCTTTCAAATCTGTATCCGGGCCTTCCCTCTAAGTTTCCGCCAAATTCCGGTGTGGAATCTCCGTAAGGGATATCACTGTGGACGTCATTTTCAAATATTCCATAAGTTCCCGGTTTATAGGTAACCGTAAATGTCCGTTTAAAATAAAGTTTTAATACCAGGCCTGCTTCACCAATGGTTCCGGCGGTGATGTTGGCTGCATCTTCATCATAAACGTATTTATCCAATACAGGGATCTTATCGGCTGCTGTTACCGCTACGGTTTCACCGAAAACACCACTCCTTGACAGATCTTTATAACTTGTGGTTTCCGGGTAAATACCGTCCTGCTGGTAATAATATTCAACCGTATATCCGATAGCTGCTTTTCTTGTATAATACAGCTTGATGACCAGACTTCCGTCTGCCAGGATTACAGGGCTGTTCACTTCGCTGTCATTCGACCCTTTACGGGAATAGAACTTTGTAGCGTCTTCGTTATACTCAAATCCCGGATAGGTATTCGGCTCATACTCTGCGGTTCTTCCTGTGATTCCGGTTCCTGTGGTCCCTTCTTCTAAACTGTAGGTATCGGCATCCAGATCCTGAATGTAATGTTCAACCCGGTACTGCGTATTGCTGTTTCTCGTATAATAGAGCTTTAATACGGTCGAGCCGTCCGCTTCTACGGTCTCGGAACTTCTGCCGTCCACAATTCCTTCCTGATAGGTGAATCCCAGGTAATCCATTTTATATTCCTTGTCATAAACGGTTTCACCTGTGGTTGCGTATGCAGGTATGCTCTCATAGTATTCGAAATCGTCTGCTGATGCCGCCTGGTCCGCGTCGGCCTTCTGCCAATAGTGTTCCACTGTAATCCGCGTATTATTGGATGGCTTCCAGATCGCATACAGATCCACGTCTTCTTCCGGCATTACAAATACCGGCGCTCTCTGCCCTTCTTCCGGCAGCGGGTATTCAGGGTAACTGCTGTCCGGATTTCTGTCCCAGCCGGTAAATTCATAGCCGTCTCTGACAGGAAGTTTGCTGTAATCAACCGTAACCGTTTCTCCCGCATCATACTGTACGATATCCGGGAAGTAATCAGTTCCTTTATTCGGATGATAAATAACCGAATATTTGGATTTTTCCTGGACGACTCCGTCCACATGCCATGCGTTGCTGGACCACTTGATCACGTACCATCTCACATACTGGGTTTCCGGATCAAAACTGTACCCGGCCTTTTCAGCCGCTGCCTGAATGGTGGCATCCGTAGGAATCTTACCCAGGTTCGCTTCCACGGCATCGAAATCATTGTTTACCCTCATCGCATTTTTAATAGTTCCGGCCATACCCGGCGATTTCGGGAAATAATCCTTTTCCTGGTATTGAGACGGCTCCGCCTGGATCACTCCGTCTTTACGCACGTAATACTGGGCTTTCACGGAGCCCTGGGCTTCCGTATCAATCCACCTTGCATAGAAATAAGTATCTTTTTTCAGTCCGGAATAAGTGATTTCCGGTCCGAATACATCGGTTGCCGATGCGCTTCCCACAACCCAGCCTGCGAATATCTTTTTGTCATTTCGGTTTTTCAAACCAATGGCCGATGCAGAAGGAAGTTCTACCGTACCGTTGGAAGAAATAGGAAGTATATGCGCCAGGCTTTCATCTTCCAGATATCCGCCTTCATTCTTATTGGGATAGAAAACAGCCTGATAAGACCAAACGGCATAATAGGTCGTGTCGTTGTTAACGCTTATAACAGCTCCCGGCAATATCAGGTTATCCCGGCTGGCTGGCCTTAACGACCATCCAAGTAATGCCCTGTCCCCATTGGTAAAGGAAGTTTCTTCCTGGGCCGGCATTACCAGCTTTCCATTTTCCATGGCCTTTTCAAAGGTCTTGGAACCGCTTCCTGTATTTGCATTGAACACCACATTATAAGACCATACTGCATAAAATCTGCTGTCGCTGGCCTTCACTTCCTGGCCTGGGAGGAACTGATTGGTTCTGTCGGTACGGCTCTTAGACCATCCGATTAATGTCTTCTCTCCATTGGTAAAGCCTGCTGCCTGCTGATCGGGCATGATGAATTTACCGTCGGAATTTTCTGCCAGGCAGAAGTCATCCCCTCTGCCTCCATTGGCACTGAAGACAGCTTCATAAGTCCAGACCGCATAATAAACCGTATCCCGCTCCAAGGCCACGGAAGCGCCGGGAAGCAGTAAATTACTGCGGTTTCCGGATGATAAGGACCATCCAAGGAATTGACGTCTTCCATTTTCAAATCCAGTTTCATCAAGTTCCGGCAGTACAACGGTTCCGTCCTGGCCAGCCTGAACATAAAGATCGTTTCCGGTTCCTCCGTTGGCCTTAAATGATGCCGTATAAGACCAAATGGCATAATAATCATTGGAGGCAGCAGCCGACTGGATTGCTTCGCCCGGCTGCAGCAGAGTTTCCTGTCCGCCGCGTTCAGATGACCAGCCGAGGAACTGGCGGCTGCCATTTTCAAACCCTGTGGTTTCCAGATCCGGCATAGTTATGGTATCGCCGTCCACGCCCAGTTTATATGTATCTTTATCGCCGTCGTTTGAATGGAAGGTGATCTTGGTCTGCTGCTTTTCAAACCACAGATATAAGTTCTTTCCTGACAGCTCTCTCCATTTGCTTTCACCGGAGTACCTGTATTCAACCTTTCCGGAATAAGACACGTGAATCTCCGCTACCCGCTTGCTGTCTGCGCTGTATGTGCCGGTGAGCAAAGTTCCTTTATAATCATAATTTTCCAGCAGGTCATCTTCATCCATCACTTTACCGGCAAGTTCTTCCATGGAAATATGGAGACCGGCTCCCCGGTAGTAATCTTCAAAATCTCTGTCCAGTTCATTTCCGATCTGGCCGCCGGTCTGTACATCTTTGGTGATGAGGTTTAATTCAACATCTCTGCTGCCCCAATTCCAGAAAGTCACAACATAAGTTGAAAAATGATCGGTACGGAATGCAACACTGCCCTCTCCGTCGATTCCCGAATCCTGCATCTCCGTCAATCCGGACATTCCTGCGCTGCTCATGAATCTGGCAGCTCTCAACGGCTGGAGATAATAGACTTTAACGTCTTGGCTGTCTGCCAGCTCCGCTTCCAGCCCTTCAAAAATAACATTGACTTTGCCATCCAGTTCATGAATCTCATTTCCGTCCGCATCATACAGCACAATGTCATATGCCTTCATATCCTGAAGCCGCATTTCTTCAGATCCTGCCGCTTCCACCAGATGCCATAACGGCTCTGTGTCCACCGGTTCTGCTACCGCATGATCCACTTCAATTCCCAGTTCCGCGGGAATCTCGATCCGGATGGAAATGTCCTCTCCGGTAACTTCCGTTTCGATCACAGTATCTTCTTCCGGTTCCAAAACAGCCGGAGTTTCAGGAATCAGCGCTTCTTCCGGTAAAAGTTCATCCTCAGAAGCCGTCTGCTCCATCAAACGTTCGAGACTGATCACAAACGCCCTGGCCGTATAGGTTTCATCCAGTTCCACCAGACCGTATACTTTGCCGCCTTTTAATGATCCATAAACTGCCGCCGCTTCTTCATCCTGAATGTCTTCATCTAATATATCTGCGTCTATAATGTCTGCGTCTGTAATATCTGCGTCTGTGGGTTCTTCTGATGATGCCGTAGTTTCTTCCGGTTCTGCGGAACTTGGATCATCGACTGAGATGATGGTTTCCGTTTCCGGTTCGGCCGGCGTTTCCACAGGGTCCGCTGCAGCGTCGGTTTCTTCTGGTAATGCGGTTGTTGGTTCTGCCGCTGATTCTATTGCTGATTCTGCTTTTGTCGGTTCTGCTGCCGATGGTTCCACCGGTTCGGTTATAACCGGTTCCGCAGCCTCCGGTTCTGCTGCCGTCGGTTCCGCAGACGCCGATTCACTTACTGCCGAATCCTGCTTCCGGCTGCTTTCCTCTTCTTCCGTTTTTTCTTCTGCCGGTTCCATCATGGTTTCCAGAGAAGCTGCTACTCTCGGAACGCGATGAACGGACATTGCCACCATTTCACCTTCCGGTTCCACTGCCACATTGTCTTCCAATGAAGCTGCCGCATCCTCTGTTTCTTCCGCAGCTTCTGTCTCTTGGGCCGCTTCCGTTTCTTCAGCTGTTTCCGTCGTAACTTCTTCCGGAATTTCAGCTTCGGTTTCTTCCTCTGCCGATTCCGACGGGCTTTCTTCCGAAACTGCCGCTGTGGTAGTCTCTTCTGCAGCAGCCTCTTCCGCTGAACTCTCTTTTGCTGTTGTTTCTTCCGGTGTTGTCTCCGGTTCCGTTACATGTTCCGTTGATTCCGTTTCAGGAGAAGTCTCTTCTGCTGATGTTTCTTCCGTATCCGGTATCTGTACGCCTTCTGTTGTTTCAGACGGCTGTGTCGTCTCCTCCGTACCGGTTTCCCCCGGTCCCTGAGGCTGGCTTTCCGTTGATTCTTCCGGCAAAGTCACTTCCGGCTCGGTTTCCTCCGGCTTTGTCTCTTCCTCTTTATCAACGATGTCCGCTTCACCTGCAACACGTTCCGTTGCGCTCTCAACAGTGATCACATCCGAGGCATAACCATTCACATTGATCTGAACATTCTTATCTTCAATGGAATAGTTTGCAAAAAGGAAAATGATCTCCTTTTTGTCTCCGTCCACTCTCACAAATGTCCTGAGACCGGTGCCGTCGGCTATCTTATCTCCGCTGTAATTCGAATCAAATTCATAGACCGTACTTCCGCTGCCTCCAAACAGTTTTTTATACTTAGAAGACAGGCTCGATTTCGTCCCCTCTGTAAACAGCAGCGCCGACGGATCAAATTCCTCGCCGTCTTCAATCGCCGCTAAAGCCGCCTCCTGAATCTCATCCCGGTCTAATATAAAGATTGAATCCGGCGTGCGCTTTAACCCCTGCACCGCCTCGGCCGCATATACAATCGATGCTTGATTGGCCACATTGCCGAAAACCATCAGAAATGATAAGATAAATGAAATGATTCTTTTTCTCTGAAACAGGTTTGCCGGCGTTTTTCGTTTTTTACCCTTTTCCATGTCTTTCCTCCTATTTTGCTGAATTTAAAGCATTTTTTCCTTTACTGACCTGTCACCATCCTTTGTTTTGACGTTCAGCGCTCCGTCAATCAGTTTTAGTAATTCCAGAGCACTTCTGAAGCTGGAACACTGCTGGGTTTCAGCCCACATAATATTCCCCTGCCAGGTCGCATTCTGACGGTATTGTACATGAACCACAAATGTGGCCCTGCTTCCCGACTGGCTGATAATGTCCTCTGTTTTCAGCACCTGCATCATCCCTTCTTTCTTCTGAATCCGGTTTGTTTTATCTTTTGCAAAATGCCTCACTGCGGTTGACGCCTGGGGATACCCGATGCGGTCGAACAAATACTCCATTCTGTTTACAAGCTGGCCCAGCTCTTCAAATAAAAAAGGCTGTTTCGAATACTTGTCATACATCCGTCCCACATATCTGCCTCCACCCGCTTTATCAATACAGATGCACAATAAATTGGGAGCGGATACATGAATTTGACTTTTTACCATCCACTCTGCCTCCTTCTGCATCCTATGGATTTATTTTATCATTATGGGTGTTACTCCAAGCGTTACTTCCTTAATGTTTAATGAAATAATTTTAATTTTTCGTAATAAAAAGGACGTTCGAATTGAACGTCCTGTCTTCCTGGATAACGATTAAACTGTCTCTTCCTTTTTCCTGCCTTCTCCCAATCCATATTCTGCCGGTCAGCTCTAATCTTCCCACCCCGAATGAAAATCAGCCAACTGGGCCTGGCTTTCTTGGGAATCCATATCGGCCGCCGAGGTCACGTAGTAGCGGATTTCCACTTTCCGGCCGCTGTATATCATCTCAAACTGCCGGTCAATCCGATCCGTTATGATGGAGCAGGCTTCTATGCAGAGCCCTGTGAGCAGTATGAGAAATTGATTCGGGCTGTATCTTGTGTAAAGATCCCCCCTCCGCAGGGAACGCCCGATAGCCCTGTACAGGTTCTCAACCACCTGTATAAGGCCCTCATCGTCATGATCCAGAGGAATCCCCTTTTTATCAGTCAGCGTACAAAGCATCAGATAAACGGACTGGCCGCTGCGCTCCGTCATCCTGACGATCAGCCGGTAGCTGTCAATAAAGCTGGGATAGCCGCAGTAATAAGCTCCAGACTTTGATTCCTTTTCCTTCAGGCTGCCCTTAACATCCATAATCGCTCCTGCGTCATAATGGATCTGGCCGCACATGGCCCGGAATCTGGCCAGCATTTTCTCAGAAGGCGGCAGCCCCAATTCTTTAAACATCATATTCGTAGCATATTCATAAATACCCAGGGCCTCTTTGTACCGTTTCAGGGCCATCAGACAGTCTATTTGAAGAAGCTGCCATTCCTCAAAAGGATATATTTGAGCCGCCCTGGTACATAATTCCAGCATCTCTTCATACTCTCCACGTGCCTTTAACTGGGAACAAGCTTCCCTCAGACAGGAAAAATACAGTTCCTGATAGCGCACGCTTATGACGGCCACCCACTCCTCAGCCGCCATTAGAGGAAGAAATTCCCCGCAGTACCGT
The DNA here is from genome assembly GCF_018785315.1 of Clostridium sp. MCC353. Taxonomy (GTDB): domain Bacteria; phylum Bacillota; class Clostridia; order Lachnospirales; family Lachnospiraceae; genus CHH4-2. The sequence goes on from NZ_WQPN01000033.1 coordinate 7,149, forward strand.
TTGCAGACCGAAACAAGCTGATCCAATCGCCTTTCCTCTTGATTTAAAGCTTCTTCGGCCGATCGTTCAAAACACACCGCGTCAACCACCGTGGTAATATGATCGGGTTTCCAGTAATAAACGCCGTTTTGATACCGTATGTATTCATCCTCAGGCAGCCCTGATTCCGCCAGCAGTTTCCTTAGCCTGAAAATAACCGCTCTTAAACTATTGGCCGGATTCGTTTTTTCTTCCCTTCCATATAACATTGCCAACAGCTTATTTCTGGCAATCCCCTCATCTCCATAATATAGCAGGGCGCTTAAAAGGTGAATGCTTTTATTATTGATATTGCATGCCAGCGTCAGCGGTTTTTCATCAAACAGCAGAGAAAAACCTCCCATCATATTCACATTCAAACAGCCCTGTTTTATCACCGATACATCATTTTCCATAACTCTTCATCATTCCTTTTCCAAAAGGAATGTCCTCTCCCACAAATCTCTTCATCTTTAATTATGTAAGAATCCTGCCAAACGCAATCTTTTTCCATAGGACAGTATATCACATAATTTTATAAAAATCATTTTTTTATGACACATTTCATATTAATATGAAATTATCGCACAACAACGACATTTTGATATATTCACTGCATTTTCACTCCATTCTTCCTTAAAAAGCTGATTGGCAGGTGTGTATAATCAAATCATATATGCAGATACTAAATGAGATTAAGATGTATCATTATCAATTTTGTATCCGTAAATCATTAAGAAGACAGGAGGACGGACTTTTATGGACAAAAAAGGCAGATTTTATATGTGTGAAGAATGTAAGAGCATTGTAGAACTGGTTGAAGGAGAAAAAGCCCCTATTGAATGCTGCGGCGGCAAATTAAAGGAAATAAATCCCAAGAAAAGTGAGGGAGCTGCTGAAAAGCACATCCCTCAGGTCAAAGTAGAAGGAAATGTGGCAACCGTATTGGTGGGCAGCGTTTTCCATCCCATGCAGGACGGACATCATATCGGATGGGTTGCCGTTTACACCAATAAAGGAGTTTACCGGAAAAAGCTGGAAATCGGCAAAGACCCGGTTGTTGAATTCCTGTTGTCCGATGGGGAAAAGATTTCTGCGGTCTATGCGTATTGTAATGAACATGGGATTTGGGAAGCGGATTTGTAGGTTTAGATTCAGAGGGTAGGTTGCTCTGCTTAATAAGAAAAAAGAATCCCCCTGGGAGTTGATACTCTCTGGGGGATTCGTCTGTGTATTTTTAGTATACATTTGTTTTTCTCTGTTGATCTTAGAACTTTCCAGCCTTAGCCGCTTCCTCAATGCTAACCGCAACTGCCACAGTCATACCAACCATCGGGTTATTACCAGCGCCGATCAGACCCATCATCTCAACATGAGCCGGAACGGAAGAAGAACCTGCGAACTGAGCGTCAGAATGCATACGTCCCATAGTATCTGTCATACCATAAGAAGCCGGGCCTGCTGCCATGTTGTCAGGATGAAGGGTACGTCCTGTACCGCCGCCGGAAGCAACTGAGAAGTACTTTTTGCCTTTTTCCATACATTCTTTCTTGTATGTACCTGCAACCGGATGCTGGAAACGTGTTGGGTTGGTGGAGTTGCCTGTGATGGAAACGTCAACGCCTTCCTTCCACATGATGGCAACGCCTTCCGTAACATCGTTAGCGCCGTAGCAGTTAACTTTGGCTCTTAAACCGTCTGAGTAGGATTTTCTCCAGAGTTCTTTCACTTCGCCTGTATAGTAATCCATCTCTGTCTCAACATAGGTAAATCCGTTGATTCTGGAAATGATCTGAGCAGCGTCTTTTCCTAAACCGTTCAAAATAACTCTTAACGGTTTCTGACGAACTTTGTTCGCTTTCTCAGCGATACCGATTGCGCCCTCTGCAGCCGCAAAAGATTCATGGCCTGCTAAGAAGCAGAAGCAGTCTGTTGCTTCTTCCAGAAGCATCTTTCCTAAGTTTCCATGTCCTAAACCAACTTTACGCTGATCTGCAACAGAACCTGGGATACAGAATGACTGAAGTCCTTCACCGATTGCAGCGGCCGCGTCTGCTGCTCTTCTGCAGTCTTTCTTGATTGCGATTGCCGCGCCTACGGTGTAAGCCCACTTTGCATTTTCAAAACAGATTGGCTGAATGCCTTCTACCATCTTATATACATCTAAACCGGCATCCTTTGTGATCTTCTCAGCTTCTTCAATGGATGCGATTCCATAGCTGTTTAATACTTCATTGATTTGTTTGATACGTCTCTCATATGATTCAAATAAAGCCATTAACTTGTCCTCCTACATTATTTGACTATGTATTTTAAATCCGCTTTACACGACTATTCTACACGTGGATCGATGATCTTAACCGCATCTGCAACACGGCCGTACTGGCCTTTTGCTTTTTCGTAAGCAGTTGTAGGATCATCACCTTTCTTGATAAAGTCTGTCATCTTTCCAAGACTTACAAACTGATAACCAATGATCTGATCATCCGCATCAAGAGCGATACCTGTTACATAGCCTTCTGCCATCTCAAGATAACGAGGACCTTTCTTTAAGGTTCCGTACATGGTACCAACCTGGGAACGTAAGCCCTTTCCTAAGTCTTCCAGGCCTGCTCCGATAGGAAGTCCGTCTTCGGAGAATGCGCTCTGTGTTCTTCCGTAAGCGATCTGTAAGAATAATTCTCTCATAGCAGTGTTGATCGCGTCACATACAAGGTCTGTGTTCAATGCTTCTAATACGGTTAAGCCAGGAAGGATTTCCGCTGCCATAGCTGCTGAATGAGTCATACCGGAACAGCCGATTGTCTCAACTAATGCTTCCTGAATAATACCTTCTTTAACGTTAAGGGTTAACTTACAAGCGCCCTGCTGAGGTGCACACCAGCCCACACCGTGTGTTAAACCTGAAATATCTTTTACTTCTTTCGATTTGACCCATTTTGCTTCTTCTGGAATCGGAGCAGCGCCATGATGAACGCCCTGTGCTACTGGGCACATATTTTCTACTTCGTGTGAATAAATCATTGTAAAACTCCTTTCGAATAGTAATAAATTGAGTACTTTGTTAATTTTATCACATCATACTTGGTTTTATTCTCTCATAAAACAACAATTATTTCAAGCTATTTTTTCCAATATCTCAAAGATTTGCGGAATCTCAACGATTTCATAATCAGCCAGACTTCTGTCAAATCCAAAGCGGTCGTCAATCAGGGCCGCAACGGTCATCCCCGCCCTGTGGGCCGCCGTTATCCCTACGGTGGAATCCTCTAAAACCAGGCATTCCTCCACCTCTACCCCCAGTTTCCCGGCTGTAAAACAGTAAATCTCAGGATCCGGTTTGCTCCTCTTAAACATATTTCCACTGATCACTTCTTCAAAATATTTCCGGATTCCATTTGTTTCCAACACATGCTCCACCAGCTCAAGCCCGGTAGAGGAGGCAACCGCCAGTTTATAGCCTTCCGCTTTCAGCCGCTCCAGCACCGGAACCAGCTCCTGACGGAAAATGCTTTTATAATCAACCGTATTGTATACATTCCAGTTCTCCCGGTATTCCTGTCTCAGTTCTTCCCAGCTCTGTCCATTATGTATCGCTCGTTCCAATACCATCCAGGCGTCTTTCGCCGTTCTCCCCACCATAGGATAGAGATCCTTTAATTCCACATCCGGATTCTTTGTCTTCGCATATTCCAATTGATAATTCAGATAAATGATCTCGCTGTCAATTATAACGCCGTCCATATCAAAAATTACTGCTCGCTTCATTTCTGTTCTCCACTCAAATTATACTCTGCTCTTAACTGTCCAAGCTCCTTCAAAATGCCGACGACAATCACGAATGCCAGCACAAAGGTCAGAAGGTCAGCAATGGGCTGCGCCATCTGAAGTCCCAGAATCCCAAAGATTTCCGGAAGAATGATCAGGGACGGGATCAGGAACAATCCCTGTCTCCCCATAGCCACCAAAGATGCCCGGAAACCGTATCCAATGGACTGGGTCAGCATATTAACCATAATAACCCCAGCCTGGAACGGCATGGTGAGAAGCTGAAGCCTGAGTGCCAGCGTGCCTATCTCAATTACTTTTAAATCTTCCCTTCGGAAAGATGTGATAATCGGCCTGCTGAATATAAATGCCACAATACCAAAGCAGGTGAGCATCGTGACAGCGACCTTTACGCAGAACCAGAACGCCTCCAGTACCCTGTCATAGCGTCTCGCACCGAAGTTGAAGCCGCAGACCGGCTGGAATCCCTGGCCAAAACCGATCAGGCTGGAGTTTACAAACATCATGAATCTGGTAACAATGGACATAGCCGCAATCGCCGCGTCCCCGTAAGGTCCCGCCGCATAGTTTAACACAACTGTGGCCACACTTGCAAGCCCCTGTCTGCAGAAAGACGGAAGCCCTGCATGAAGGATTTCACCATACATTTTAAGGGTAGGGGTGAATTTGCTGATTTGGATTTTAATGCAGCCTTCCTGGAAGTTGCACTGATACAGCAGGATGGCGAAACTGATCATCTGGCTCATCATGGTAGCGATGGCGGCCCCCGATATTCCCATATTAAATCCAAAGATCAAAAGCGGATCTAAAATCATGTTTAAAATACCGCCTGTGGTGATTCCCAGCATGGCGAAAAAAGCATTCCCCTGAGCCCTCAGGATATTGTTCATAACAAAAGAAGTCAGCATAAATGGCGCCGCAAACAGGATATACCTTGCGTACTGCTGGGCAAAGGGCGCAATGGTGGGTGTCGCTCCAAGAAAATACACCATCGGTTCCGAAAAAATACTTCCGAAAACCGCAATGAGAACACCGATAATGGCAGCGGTAAAAAATGAGGTGGCAGCAGACCTTCCGGCCGTATCCTCATCCCGGTTCCCCAGCGACCTGGAAATATAGTTGCCGCTGCCCATTCCCAATGTAAAGCCGATGGCCTGGATCATTGCCATGGCTGAAAACATGACCCCAACCGCCCCTGACGCACTGGTTCCGATCTGGCTCACAAAGAACGTATCCGCCATATTATAAATAGAAGTGACCAGCATGCTTATAATCGTAGGTATGGCCAGTTGGGGAATCAGTTTCTTCACCGGTGTTTCAATCATCTGTTTATACCGCTCTTCTTTTGTCAGTGCTTTTTTCATATTATTAATCCTCCATGCCGGAGCGTTTTGATGCGCAAATTTTGCGCTGCGCAGGCACGCGCTGAGAATTTGGCTTCTCGGCTGCGATTCAAATCTGTGGCTCCGACACAAATTTGAGTGTAAAAAATAAGCCATAAGGATTATTTTTTACACTATGATGCCTCTCCTTTTGTTAATTTTTCCATAATCCACAGACAACAGAAGAAAAATACGATCCCCTTTGTCACGCTGCTTATTGTGAGCGCCCACCAGATACCATTTAACCCAAGCGCCGTAGCGCTTAACAGCATGGCAAGCGGAATTCTGGCCGATGTCAGAGTTATGCTGATGATTGAACTCAGATACGTCTTTCCCAAGCCGGACAAGGCCCCTACTGTAGTCAATTCTATGCACATAAACATCTCTGAATATCCGATAATCCTCAGATAATCGATTCCGGCCGGTATGATCTCCGGTTCCCGGATAAAGATTTTAAAGATAGGCCCGGGCAGAAATACTAAAAGGGCGGTACATAAAAGTCCCCACACAAACATAACCCCCACCGAAGTCAAATACCCCTTTTTAACTCTCCCATATTTCTTTCCCCCATAGTTCTGGCCCACAAAGGAATTGATCGCCGCCGCAAAACCGTCCGCGGTCATCCAGGAAATGGATTCGATCTGCCCTCCCACTCTCTGCACCGCTACCGCGGAATCTCCAAATCCGGCTACAAAACGGGTCAATACCATGGAAATGCTGGTGTACAGCAGGTTTTGTATGGCCGCCGGAAGTCCCAGACGGTAGATAGTCGCAATAAATCTTCCGTTGGGCTTTGCGAACAATTTTATCCTATTAAAAATTATGGTATCCTGGCGGACTGCCAACAGGAAAACGAGAAATACTACGATCTGGGCCAGAACAGTTGCAATGGCTGCTCCTGCCACTTCCATTCTCGGAAACGGCCCGATACCAAAAATCAGGACCGGATCCATCACCATATTGATCACAAGACCTACGGCATTGGCCTTAAACGGCGTCTTACTGTCCCCGGTGGCTGTCAGTATCCCAGTAAAGATGCTGTTCATAAAAGGAAAGAAAATAAGGCCGCAGGTGATCTTCAGATAGACCTGAGCGTCAGCCAGGGTTTTCCCGTCCTGCAGACCAAAAAAACCGATCAGTGGTTTTGCCCCGGACACCATGATAAGGGCAAATAAGAGCGCGAACAAAGTTCCCATCTGTATGGCACATTTGGCATATTCCGCCGCATCCTCAGGTTTCCCTTCCCCCAAAGAATGGGCAATCTTGATCTGGCCTCCCATCTTAGGCATGGCGACCACTCCCTGAGAAAGCCACGTGTACATTCCTGCCGCCCCTACGGCAGCAACCGCCTTAGATCCTACTTGTCCGATCCAAGCCATATCCGTCAGATTATATGCCATCTGAACCAGAGAAGTGGCCATAATCGGCAGCGCAAGACCCGTCAGGGAAGAAAAGATATGCCCCTCCAGTAAATCAATATTCTTTTTCATAATAATAAATACCTTTCATAGCCATATAGCAGGCTGAACTGCCTTAAATTAGCACTCTGCATCATAAACGAAAGCTTCGTGATGTTAAAAGAGTGCTACAAATATATTGTAGCACTCTTTTTCTTAACCATCCACCTAATTTTTCAGAAACATATACATCCTGTTCCCATTGGATTATTTCTGTGATAAATACTCATGAATGCCTCTGGCGCCTGCGCGTCCGGCTTCCATAGCAAGAATTACGGTTGCAGCTCCTGTTACCGCATCTCCGCCTGCGAATACGCCTTCCTTCGTTGTTTTTCCGTTTTCAGTCTCGGCAACGATGCATTTGCGCTTATTGATGTCAAGCCCCTTTGTGGTGCTGGAAATCAATGGATTGGGTGATGTTCCGAGGGACATGATTACCGTGTCCACTTCAATGGTATAGTCAGAACCTTCGATCTCCACCGGTCTTCTTCTACCCGAGGCATCCGGTTCGCCCAGTTCCATCTTTCTGACAACCATGCCGTTTACCCAGCCGTTTTCATCTGTCAGGATCTCCACCGGATTGGTTAACAGGTTGAAGATGATTCCCTCTTCTTTGGCATGATGAACTTCCTCCACTCTGGCCGGAAGTTCCGCTTCACTTCTTCTGTAAACAACATGTACTTCCGCACCCAGACGAAGGGCAGTTCTGGCTGCATCCATAGCCACGTTTCCGCCGCCCACAACAGCCACTTTCTTTCCTGCCACGATCGGGGTATCATAATCATCACGGAATGCCTTCATCAGGTTATTCCTTGTCAGATACTCATTGGCTGAAAATACTCCGTTGGCATTCTCTCCCGGTATTCCCATGAATTTTGGAAGTCCGGCGCCTGATCCGATGAAAATGGCCTCAAATCCCTCTTCCTCTAACAGCTCATCGATGGTTACAGACTTTCCGATAATCACATCTGTTTCGATCTTAACGCCCAGTTTCTTCACATTTTCAACTTCTGTCTTAACAACTGTTGATTTTGGAAGACGGAATTCAGGGATACCATAGATTAAAACTCCGCCCGGCTCGTGAAGTGCTTCAAAAATCGTCACCTCATATCCCATCTTGGCAAGGTCGCCGGCACAGGTAAGGCCTGCGGGGCCGGAACCGATTACCGCAACTTTCTTTCCATTGGTCTTTTCCGGTGCAGCAGGTACAAATCCATTCTCTCTGGACCAGTCCGCCACAAATCTCTCCAGTTTACCGATTGAAATCGGCTCCCCTTTAATACCGCGGATGCAGACGCCTTCACACTGGCTTTCCTGAGGGCATACACGGCCGCAGACTGCCGGAAGAGCGGAAGATTCCGCGATCACCTTAGCCGCTTCTTCAAAGTTACCTGCTTCCACTTCCTTAATAAATCCCGGAATATTAATGGATACCGGGCATCCGCCCATACATTTGGCATTCTTGCATTTCAGGCAGCGGCTTGCCTCTGCCATCGCTTCTTCTTTATTATATCCTAAACAAACCTCTTCAAAGTTCGTTGCTCTTACTTTTGGATCCTGTTCTCTGACAGGCACTTTTTTCATAACGTCCATGACATCCTCCATATCCTATTCACAATTGCCGCATCCGCCGTGATGGGTATCGCCCTCTAATGCTTTTAACATCGCGCGGCCTTCTTCTGTCTTATAGATCTGCTGTCTCTTCATCGCTTCGTCAAAGTTAACCAAATGGCCGTCGAATTCCGGTCCGTCCACACAGGCAAACTTCACTTCGCCGCCCACACTTAAACGGCAGGCGCCGCACATACCCGTTCCGTCAACCATAATCGGGTTCATGCTTACGATGGTGGGCAGTCCCAGATCCTTTGTCAAAAGACATACGAATTTCATCATGATCATAGGCCCAATTGCTACACAGACATCATATTTCTTTCCCTGATTTACAACAAGATCTTTGATCACCTCAGTGACCATGCCTTTGCGCTCATAAGATCCGTCATCAGTCGTTATGTATAAATTCCCTGCCTGTTCTCTCATCTTGTCTTCCAATAGCAGAAGATCCTTGGTTTTTGATCCCACAATAACATCCACATCGATGCCATGTTCTTTCATCCATTTTACCTGAGGATAAACAGGCGCGGTTCCAACGCCCCCCGCTACAAAGAGGTATTTTCTCTTCTTCACTTCTTCTATATCTTCTTTTACAAATTCAGACGGCTGTCCAAGAGGCCCTACAAAATCTTCAAATGCGTCTCCCGCCTGAAGTCCTGCCATCTTCTGAGTTGATGCTCCTACAATTTGGAATACGATGGTTACCGTTCCTTTTTCTCTGTCAAAGTCACAAATCGTTAATGGGATTCTCTCGCCTTTTTCATCCATTCTGACAATTACAAATTCTCCTGGTTCGCAGGCTTTGGCTACACGTGGAGCTTCCACATCCATCAGAAAAATCTTTTCTGCCAGCTGCTCTGCTTTTAAAATCCTAAACATCTTTTTCCTCCTAATAAACTCCTTAGTGAATTTTCGACATCACGTGCTCAGAAGCCTTCCCCAACTTCCTTGACAAAAATGTTCGTACCTTTAATATTAGCACGTAAGGGAAATAATGACAATAATTAATTACAGAAATTCATATATTGCATATGTTTGTAATTAACAGTTCAGAAGGCTTGTAACAATTCAGACAGGTCTGAACTGTTACGAAGGCTTATCTTCTTGACCAAAAGCCTGTCAAACGCTTTTTTTTCATGTAAAGTATGATATAATCATTACCTCAGATTTTCTTTTCGGCAGTTCGCCGCAATTTCCCATATTAAGGAACCACAACGGAACAATCACAATGAAAAAACAAGGAGGATACTTTATGGAACTTAACAGCACAACAAATGAAATCAGCAACCGTGAGGTGAAATCCAGCGCATTTACGGCTCTTTTTGGCGAACCCAAAAATGCGGCCGCCCTCTATCAGGCGCTGGATGCGGGAGAAGAGGTGAATCCGGAAGATATCGATTATACCACTCTGAGTGGAGTTCTGTTTATGGCCCGGAAAAATGATCTGGCATTTACAGTACGGAAAAAAATTCTGGTAATCAGCAAACACCAATCAACGATTAATGAAAACATGCCTCTGAGGGATGCCGTCTATTACGGCCGAACCATAGAAAAAATAGTTGAGCCCAGGGCTTTATACAAAAACCGTCGTATTCCGATTCCAGCGCCGGAATTTTATGTATTTTATAATGGAGAAGCTCCATTCGACACAGAAAAGGAAATGAGATTATCAGATGCTTACCTTGTAAAAGACGGGGAACCTATGTTAGAATTAAAGGTGAAAGTAATTAACATTAATTTATCAGCAGACCATCCAATCTTGAAGAGATGCCGGCCCGTCTACGAGTATTCCTGTTTTATCCAGAAAATACGGGATTATGTTAAACAGGGAAAAAACAGAGATGAGGCGATTATTCAGGCAATGTCGGACTGTGAGGATGAGGGGCTTCTTGCAGAGTTTTTCAGGGAGCATGGAACGGAGGCGTCGAATATGCTGTTTACGGAATTTAACATGGAAGATGCGCTGGAAGTGCGCGGAGAAGAAAAATTTGATGAGGGTCTGGAAAAAGGATTTAAAAAAGGGGTAGAACAGGGAATCTGCATATTAATTAAAACCTGTCGGAAACTGGGAAAAACCCGAGAAGAGACACAAAGTGAGTTGGAAGAGAGCTACGCTTTGAGCAGTAAAGATGCGAAGATATATTTAGATCAATTTTGGGACTAATACAAAGGTAATTCATAGATTATCTTGAAAAAGATCTGTTATCTGAGCTGTTGCAAACATCTTCTGACAATAAAGAAGCCCCGGATTCGCGGGGCTGAAAATATTCGTTTTTGTTAATTGGATACTTTAACATACATCCTGAACTCATAGCAGATATCAAAATACGTCTGCTCATCGCTCTCAGCCGCCACCACCCAGTCCGAATCCTTATCCAGATTGGGAAAATAAGTGTCCGCTTCATAGGCATAATCAATATAGGTCACATGGGCCACATTGCAGTAAGGCAGAAACTGTTCGTAGATCACCTGGCCGCCGCAGATGAAAATGTCCTCGGAAGGGTATTTTTTCAGCTCTTCCAAAGCCTCATCCAGGCTGTGGCAGATGACTGCCCCCTTCACCTTGTAATTCCTGTCATGGGTCAGAACGATGTTGGTTCTGCCATAGAGGGGCTGGCCCCCCGGCAGGCTTTCCAGGGTCTTTCTGCCCATGACAACCACTTTTCCCATGGTCTCTTCCCTAAACAGCTTCTGATCAGCGGGTATCGCCGTCAGAAGCTGTCCTTTATTGCCTATCGCCCAGTTTTTATCCACTGCTACGATCATATTCATTCTATTATTCCGCCTCCTCTGCGGCAATGATCAGTTCCTTTGCGTATGGAAGGGTTTCAATCCACTCGCAGAAGGTATGCCATTCCGCCAGCTTATGATTCTTTCTGGCATGATAGATATTGACCAGGGTTTCATAGTTAAAGGAACAGGTCCTCATCTGGTTATAGCTGGAAGGCAGCAGCTGGATCATATCGTACCAGTCGTCCTTGCTTTTGGTATCCAGATATTTTAACCGGATGGCTTCCAGTTGATCCACAATTATCTGCAGAAACTTCAGCGTGTCAGAGGTCATATGGTCATGGCTGAAGTCATCGATTTCAAATGGTTTGCTGTGAATTTTGTGCATGGTGCTGGTGGAATTGGATACGGTTGCCACTTTATACGTATCATATTCCTTCCACCAGTACATAGGCGCAGTGATATCCACAGAAACAAAAATCTGGCGGATAAATTTCCGGTGGTCACTGCCTGCCTTTCTGAGGCGCATAGCCAGATTCAGATCATTTGGCCCTAAGATGTAATTGCCTTCCTCATCATAGCTGCTGTCCATGCGGGCCCAGCTGTTCATAGGGTTTCTGGCCCCACGCATGGCATTTTCTATATTCATAACGCTTGTTCTTTCCAGTGATATCATTACATTCTCCTTTCGCCGTCTTTCAGGCCTGTGTACCGTCCAAGGACAGATACAGTAACTATTGCAGTCATTTTCATTTAGTAAAACCGGACCGATTAACAGTCCGGTGATCTTTTTTATTATACAAAAGGAAACTGTACCTGGCAAGTAGGAACTGATGACCATTTTTATGACTGTTTTTCAGTTGTTTTTTCACACGTAACAGATCTGATGGAGTTTTCCTGCCAGCCATATGACAAACCCGCCAGACCGCCTGCGCGGCCTGACGGGCATCCGCATTCTTACATTATGCGCCCAGCAGGGTGTCTCTCACTTTATCCATTAACAGAAGCTCTCTGGATCTGCCTTCTCCATAAATACCGGCCATTTCAGAAAAACCGGTATAGCCGTATTGTTTTGCCCTCTCATCACACTCCACATCTGTAATCCTGATATTCTCCTTTTCAGCAATTGCCAGAGTAGCCAGGTCCTGCTGCACATTCTGTTCCGACTGGATTGCGAATTCGCTTTGCAGCTGCTCCAAAGACATTCCATAGGCCGCCGCATACTCTTCTAACGTCTCCCCATACTGCTGTTGCGCCAAATCCGTATAATAGTCTGTGGTTTCTTTTATCATGGCGTCCAGCCGGTCTTGCGGAACAGATTTAAACTGGCAGGTTGACATGATCGCATTCATGAGCTGGGAACGGCGGTAATTGGCCGCATCCAGCTCCATCTGCCTGCGCAGCCATGCGGTATATTCATCCGTTGTTTTTAAATCCCCTCCGGTGAGTTCCACCACCAGGCTGTCCGTATATTCAGGAATTGAATCGATCTGCTGGATATAATTTAATGTCACATGAAACTGGGCTTCTGTGCCCGCCATGGATACATCCCAGTAGTCTTGTGGAAATGTAACGGTTATATCTTTGCTTTCCCCAGGAAACATCCCTTCTATCCCAGTTTCAAATCCGTCTATGAATTCGCCTGACCCCAGCTCGATCAATTGATCCTGATAGCTTCCGTTTTCAAAAGCTTCTCCATTCTGAGTGCCCTCATAATCTATGCTCACCGTGTCTCCCAGGGTGGCTGCCCTGTTCACCACCTGGCTCACCTGGGCCTGGCCGTTCAGCATCCGGTCAATTTCGGCATTTACATCTTCCTCCGTCACTGCAACCGGATCCACTGTGATCCCTTTATATTCTCCAAGAATCACATATTCATCATAACCGCCTGTTAGATTCCCCGGCGCTGTCACTGTCTTTTCCGTACATCCCCCGATCATTAACGCGCTTCCCATACACACTGCCAATAAAACCGCTTTTTTCACCTGTTATTCCTCGCTTTTCTCTTAATCCTTCATTTTTCCCGTAAGTTTCGCCACCACGGAAATCCTTCCGTTGTCCACCGCGTAATCGCAGGTACGGAGTGTAATAAATTCCTCTGTCTTCTCCCCGTCAACCGCCACCCCGGTATCGTAATATGACCACGACTTCACAGCCGATACAAAATCATCTCTTTCCTCCGCCAGATCACCTTCAACAAACTCCATCTGGTATTTCTTCTGGATTTCGTCCATTCCCGCCGGATCACCCGACAGGTAGGCGGCAAAAATCTGGTACTGGCTGGTGCCCTTTTCGTCCGTATAATAGACGATCTGATGGGCTTTCCAGAACTCTTTGGACTTATAATTCTTCAATTGGGCAAACATCTGGTTATTCCTCATGCGGTGCCCGTAAAACACCAGATTAGTGCTCGGTTTATCCGGGTCGCAGCGGTAATCCATAAAAATGCTGCCCCGCCCGTCCTTTTCCTGATAGAAATTGCGGTTCATATAGTAAAATCCGTCTTCCTTATCAGAGAGCACCACCGGATAATAGATCCCGGTCCCCGGCACTTCGATGATCCCCACACAGTCCGGGTTCACCTTTTTCAATTCTTCCAGACTGTAGCGCAAAACAGGTTCCCCCTCCTGCTGCTCCTGAACTCCTTCCGGCTCCATCAGAAGATCGGTATAGATCCTTTCGTTATACCAGTTTCCCTTCAATTCAAAAAACAGATAGCTGGCAGCTATCACAATCACGATAACCGCCAGCACCCTTATCAGCCGCCTCATTTCGCATCAGACTGGATCAGATTCACATTCTCCAGCATCAAAGCATCAGGAGAGGCCCCATAGCCGCTTAAATCATGGGAAATGGAAAGGTATCTCTGTACTCTGCCAAATGGAACCACAGGCACCTTTTCATAGAATTTAGAAGACAGCTCCGTCAATGCGGCCGCATATTCTTCCTGGTTCATGGACATCTCCAGCCGGGATACCAGTTCCACATAATCATTATCCAAAAATGCCACCGGCATACCGTCTCTAAGCCTGCTCATATCCTGGAACGTATCCCAGTCATAATTCATCGTATCATTATACAGATAGATGTCAAACTTATCCTCCACATATAAAGCCTGTACATATTCCTCGCTGGTGCATTCGTTCACTTCTACAGTGAATCCCACCGCTTCCAGATCCTTTTTTAGGCAGGATGCCAGATGCATCTGGAATTCATTCTCCTTGAGCACCGGAAGTCTCAGGATAATCCTGCCCTTCATGCCCGCTTCCGTCAAGATGCTTTCCGCTTTTCCCTTATCATAAGACACTGCATTGGCTTCCAACGGTTCCGTATCAGGATTGCTTCCGTAGCCAATTACATTCGTCGGGGCGATCCTCATTTCCCAATCTTTATTCAGCGCACCTTCCTTATTAAAAGCATAGGCAACCGCCTGGCGCACTCTTTCATCCTTCAGGAATATATTGTTAAGATTAAAACCAATGGCATAGATGTTATCCGTTGGTTTTGCATATACGTTGAACTGCTTTCCCTGATACAGATTATCAAATTGTTCGCTGTTAGCCGTATACTGTGCTACATCGATTTCCTGGTTCTCTATGGCCTCTTTCATGTTATAAAAATTGATCTGGGCCAGCTCCACCGCCTTAATTTCTTTTATTTCCCCTCTGTATTCCGGATTCGCCTGAAGACAGATATTAATTCCCTGTGAAATAGTGTCGGCCATATAAGGGCCGGTTCCTATCCCTGTATTATAGATCTCCGGTATATTTTTAAAACCTGTAAGCTGCTGCCCAATATCCGCAAACCTGTTTTTCTGAATGTTGGTCTCCAGGATATCCCAGTTTCTTCTGTTTACATCCATAAATACAATTTCCACCGTGTTCTCATCCACTTTTTGGATTCCGCTGATTCCCTGGGTCTTCTGCTCATTCATATCCCAAACGCCTTGAATATGGAAATAGGCGCTGTCCGTATCCATATTGTATTCCGCCAGACATTTGATGCCAATGGACGCACATACATCATCCGCAGTGAGGGGAGTGCCGTCACTGAACGAAATACCTTCTTTCAGCTTTATGGTCATAGTCTGGTTTTCCTGGTTCCAATCGATCTGCTCGGCCAATATAGGTTCCAAACTTCCATCCATGCCAACCTTTGCCAACGGTTCATAAATCATCTCACAGGCCATGCGGTCTGCCATTGCTGTCGCAAATGCCGGATTTAAGCATCCATCTATTGTATCAACGGCTATAACCAGCCTTTGTTTTCTCAATTCATCTTTTACTACGGTTCCGGTTCCATTTTTTAATGCTGTGAAACCCGCTTCCTTCAATTCGGGATTAGTTTTTAAGGAGCCGACCGTCGCTGCTAGCCATGCGCCAATCACAATAAAGGCAATTATTACCAGTATTATCTTTATGTTTATCTTCCTGTTCTTTAATTGATCCATTCTCTATGCTCCTGTCTTGTTTCAGTAATATTTGCTGCATTCATATTTTATCTAAGTTTGAAAAGCCGGCCGGCGAGACTGCCGGCCGGCTTTCAACCTTATTTCTTCTTTTTGCGGCTTATATACAGCGCTGCAAGCGCAAGCGCGATAGCCAGTAATGCCGTCCATACATAATCGGAATAGCCCATCTTAGGGTTAAATACTTTGTCTGACAGTATCAATAACGGTTCTATCAACTGAACTTTAACAACTTCTTTAATGCTCCGTTCGGAACCGCTTGAACCGCCATGGCGTTTCGGCTCATCCGGTGGTATAACCGGATCTTCCGGCTTCTCAGGTTCATCCGGCGGTATAATCTCTTTCAAGATACCTCCGTTCTTATGAAGATCGTCTTTCTTGCTGGACAGATCCACATATCTGGAACCTGGTTTTTTCTCCGTATTCATCAGACTGAATACGTGGGAAACTGCCAACTCTTCGCTGTCCGCTTCCAGGCCCACGCTGTTTCCAACCAGGCTGACTGCGGCGTTGCCCATACCTTCGGTAAATGCTCCTTCTTCCGGCTTGGTTTCCGGTGTAATGATTGAGAATACCTCAGGCATATCTTCCATCTGTTCCGGATCAATCATTCCCTTAGGCACATAACCCTTAAATACTGCCGGGTCATAAACACCTGGGATAATCAGAACCGTACCTTCCGGAATGTATCCGTCTTCATCCAGTTCAACGCCGGATTCCTCTACGATACTGCTCAGGGTCTCACTTCCATGCTTCAGGCTCAGGAACTGATCTGCCGGAATCACATCATTGGATACTTCATCCGCTGCAAAACCATAAGTGAATGGCGACCAGTTTTGTTCTCCTTCTCCCTTATCCACGCTGACCTTATACAGATAAGGTTCAACCGGGTTGTCAGGATCGGTAACCAGAACTTTGAAGCGGTACTTACCGTTTTCATCCGTATAAGCAACCGATTTACCTGCTGCGTCTTCCACTGGGATCCAGCCGAAAGTCATCTTCTTCTTTCCGGTAAACTGGATGAGCGTAGACTGTTTTTCTGCATTGGATGCTGTAGCGTTGGATGCGCTGGCTATATCTTCCTGACCGAGTACCTCGTAGGTATAGTAAACAGGTTCGCTGCCTTCTTCATACCTGCCGTAACGGTACAGGCTGACTGGAACATTGGCAATTCCTTTTTCGGAATCATCTATGATACCGTCATGGTCATCATCTCTCCAAATCGTACCGCCTAACTGGCTGTACCAATCGTAGACATTCAGACCAACATCATGTGTCTTATCAGAACGGCTGCTGTACAGGCTGTAGATGCCGTCGTAAACGCTGTACCAGTCTTTCTTAGGCTCAAGCGGTGTGAATCCCTGGCTTATAGCTATGTTTTCACGGATCGCTCCGTACTTAGCAGCCAAAGCCTCCTGCTTCTCTAAATCAATACCGTCCAGTGTCTTATTGGCAATCGCTCCAACATCGGAATCGTGCAGACGGTCGTCGCCGATATGGAGTTTTACATAATCCATATTCAGTGATTTTTCCGTCACGATCCGGAAGGTATAAGGAACTGCCTCTTTTTCATCCTGGTTTCTGATCGGATTTGCTGATAAAGTTTCGTCAAACAGCGGAACATCAGCAAAACTGTATCTGCCGTCTGCTGCCGTGATGCACATCAGATAAGAGAAGTACCAGACATCAGCCTCAGTTTCTAATGCCTCCGCAGCTTCAATCTTTTCTTTTATCCGTTTTTCAATCTCTTCAACGATCTTGCTCTGTGCAACCAGGCTCTTTTCTGCTCTTTGGAGTTCCTGCTGGCACTCGTCCATACGGTCCTTGCAATCGCTCTTATCCATCATGATGTAGGCCATCTGGTTTATCAGATTGGAACTGGTCTTATTCAGCTCTTTGCCTTTCTTCTCCAGTTCTTCCGCCTCTCCTTCAAGCCGTTTCAGTTCAGCTTCAATCCGGTCGATTTCAGGCTGTTTTTCGTCAATCTGCTTCGTGTATTTATCTATATCACTCTGCAGTTCGGCGTTTTCTTCCTCCAGCCGTTGTATTTCATCTTCCGCATCAGAGATCTTAGTCTCATCGCTGCTGATTAGGCTTTCCAGGTCTGTCAGTTCTTCCTGAAGTGATGCCTTTTCTTCTTCCAGTTCGTCCTTCTCAGTCAGTTCGTCAGGATCAACAGGGCTTTCACCCAGTTCATCGAGGCGCTTATCAATTTCGGTAATCCGTTTTTCTGTCTTGGTGATGCTGTCTTCGGCTTCCGTAATCTCTGTCTCCAGATCTTTGACTAAAGCCTTGTTCTCATTCACCAGATTTGCATTGGCAGTAAACTCTTTCAGAGCTTTTTCCTTATTCTGTTTCAGGTTCTCAAACTCGCTTCTTTCAGAAGAATGTTCATCCATAAAGCGGCCGATCTCATCACGTTTATCAGCTAATAGCTGGGCATTTTTATTAATCTGCAGCGTGACATGATCCGATTCAAGAGCCAGGGCGTCATATTGAGAGGTCAAATCCGTATTCTTATTCAGAAGGGAAGCGATCTCATCTTCCAGATCCTTCTTCTGCTGTTTTACATTCTCGTATTTCTCGAATTCGTCTTTGGAATCCTCTTCAATTTCCTGTACTTCCCTGCGCAGCCGCGCCGCGTCTTCCAGAAGTCCCTGTCTTCTCAGTTTGTCTTCCCGTGCCATTTCTTCAAATTCCTGTTCAGCCGCCAGATTCTTAGGAATGATATAGTTATTGTCAAACCAATAATCCACATCTTTTACAAGTCCCTTCTGATCTGCTTCTGCTTCCACATCGAATTCTTTAGAACGGTATGAGAATATGGAAAGGTACTCTCCATCTTCGCTTACCAGATAAGGATCCTGCGGTTCACCATTGCTGTCTGTTGCGGTCATACGGTACTGAAGCATTACCTTCACTCCGTCCACACCGCTTTCTTCCGGCTGTCTGATGTCATCTTTGGAAACATCGTTCCAGATAACACCGGCAATCTCTGCCTTGCTGTATGGAAGAATTCCTCCATCCACATTTTCCTGAGGATTGATGGTGTCGGTATCGTAGGTGACTGCCTTCAATCCATCTTCAGTCTTAATTCCAACTGTCTTGATATTTACATGTTCTTCTCCGTCATCCGGATCCAGAACCGATGCCAGAATATAGATGGTATCTCCCACTCCGGCTCTCAAGTCTTCATAGCTGTGCATGAAGGCATCTTTATCCAGATCGCTCACATGATAGGATTTACCTTCTTGTGCGTCCATAGGATAATTATGCATTGGTGTGATTGTATACCGTGTCGGAAGATCCGGTATGCTCACCCGGTAGCCCATCAGATAAGTCTGATCCGGCTTGTCGTCGATCTTAACCGCCGTTTCTACCGGCAGGTTCCTGAACAGGTATTGGCCTGATTCAGTGGTTGTGGTCTCTAACACACCTTCCGTATATTCCGCATTGGAATCTGTGGCCAGAGTTGTGATCTCCCACTGGAACAGATCAGCCTTTTGGGCGTCCGCTATTTTGGATACCCGTTTCCACTGTCCGTTGCCTTCACTCTCATCGCCTTCCGGCAGCCAGATATATGGAATCAGCCTTACGTTGATATTTTCAACGCCTTTTTCATTATAGCCGGTGTCCATATTCTGTTCGAATATACCGTTCCGGTTTTCATCTTCCCAGATTGTACCGGAAATGATGTTGGCATCACCGTTTCTCAGACCCATATCCACTGTCGTATCCAGTTCATAGAGGTTATAGTACGGATTATCAGGATCCGTAATCAGTTTCCTCTCATTGGTATCTGGATCAACCGGAATTTCCGCTGCAAACGGATTGGTGAATCCTTCTGCCTTCAAGTCATTTTTATCGTCATCCTCTGTCGGGACTTTGGCAAACGTCATATACGTCGGTTTCCACATCGGATCGTATCTTTCGGTAATCATGAAGTAATATTCTCGGTCGTAAGTTCCGTCCTCTTTCAAACGGCTCGGCCGCATGTAATCAAATCTGTAATCACCGTTTTCATCGGTCTTGGTTACCATTGGCTTTCCATGCATATCTTTGGCAGGAACCGGATTGCCGGCACCATCTACCTCACCCTTTATAAAGGCTGTAACCTGAACATGTTCTTTGCCGACATGAGGTTCAATCGGGTTCTCTTTCTGGTAAATACTGTCTCGGTTCGTTTCATCATAAGATGTCTTGGAATCATCCTGGTATTCATCGATCCAGACAGTTCCACCGTAGCGGACAGGTTTGCCGATACCAATATCACAGGATACGTACTGGCTGTCTCTGGACTTAACCGCTGCCTCCACAGTAATCGGCTGAACAGTTTCAAATACAAGACTGGTAACTTCAATTTCTTTTTCATTCTCCAATACCGTATCTCCGGCCGCATAAATCTTCATGTCGGAGCCGCGGACTACAGGAGTGCTGAGACCATAGTCTTTATATTTATCAGGTATTGTAAATCGTACCTTATAGGAGCCTGGTTTCAAGTTTGGAAGGATGTAATAACCCTGGTTTCCGAAGTAATCGGATTCTGAGGTATAGGAAACCGGACCGTAAGGTGATTTAATCTGCAGACCTTCAAAGTCTACTGCCGGTTCTCCCGTTTCATCATCCAGCACGGTGTAGAGCATATCCCCTGTCAAGTCATCCTTATGAGGTTCTGCTTCTACCGCCTGGCCATCCATATTAGAAAGATGTCCGCCAGGAGTTAAGAGCTGTACCAAAACTTGATTGATACCTGGGTCAGGAAGCAGATTGCCGTCTTTATCCGTTCCCCAGTCCGGTTCGTACCGGCCCGTATCTTCATTATAGGCTCTCTTAGGAATCATACGCGTGCGCAGGCTCTTGTTTTCATCAGGAATCTCATAAGAGATTTCATTCTGCAGGCCGTCGCTGTTATCATCCAGCCAGATATAATCTCCGATATATCCTCTGCCTTCCGGAGCGTTGACATATACCATCGCCTCGTTGGATTCTGCCGGATTCAGAGACTGCCAATATCTTACAAAGGTATTGACGGCGGCATAACTCCTTACCGTATTCCTTGCATTCTCTTCTTCCATGGAAACAGGCAGTGTTCCATAGTATACAGGCAGGTTCAGAGGAACCTTCTGGTCATATCTCAGAGTAAACTTCGTCTGGCCTTTCATCTCGAATTCATCATTGAAGTTCACTGCAACATACCGCAGGCCGCGTAAGACTTCTTCTGCTAATTCAGGATCATTTTCCTGAAGTTCCCTGATCTCATCAATCTTCACGTAATGGTCTTCCCAGTCATATCCATAGACCGGATACTGCTGAATCAAACCGGGGCTGACTGTTTCACCCCTGAATTTCTGACGCATTACATCATAATAATTGACACTGATTCGGTATTCAGGACTTGTGATCAGTTCCTGATCATTTATGCCCGGCCCGGTGATCGCACCGTCTTCCTTGCTTACAGGTCCTACATAAACCGTATAATCACTTGGGTCAACTTCAAACTCATTCTTTCCTGACTGGCGGTACAGTTTATAGGATTTACTGCTTAAAATACTGAACGGACCCCACATGGATTTTCTCGGTACAGCTTTAATTCCACTCTGTGTCTGCAATCCAATAATCTTAGAATCTTCCGCTTCAGGAAGCAGGTCGAAGATCATCGGATCGTAATAGGAATTATCGTCCTTATCCTCAAAATACGGTTTCTTATTCAATATTTCATTGCGGTAGTGATATCGTTCACCCTCTAAAACAGGAATCGGATATGTGAGTGCTCCTCCGTCCACATTTAACAGGGATTTTACAAGCTTGCTTCCCGCTGTTTCAGTTCCAGGTTCAAATTCAATCTCGCCTGACTGAACAATGATCATGTTATCCTGAGTTGATTTATCCTCATCGTAATCATACTGGTCGGACGCTGTGTTGTACGGAATCTCTTCATCGCCTGCCGGCGGGTTCTTTTTCAGCGTTCCATAAGCATTAGTACTGTAAACGGATGTAACCGTAGTCTTGGTTCCGTCTTTATTCTCATTGGTCGCAGTGATTCTGCCCAAGTATTCAATAATAATTCTGTCGCCCGGCATCAGCTGGCCGTCAAATTCAAAACGAACAAAACGTTCGCCGCTGGCTAAGGATTTACTGAATACTACGGAATCCTTAGGATCTTCCGTTCTCAGTTCAATCGACGTTTCTTCATTCTTAGCTCCGCCATCCAGAGATTCCACATGATAGGTCCAAAGCAGGGTTCTCTCTGTTGGATAGTCAAACTCGGTGGTATAATCATCATCCAGCGCGGTACCCTTCACCTTGTCATAAGGTACATACTCTAAGGAATCGATGGTGAAAATGGAAGGAACGGTTGCCGTAGTTGTCGGCTTATCCATAACATCCTCTTCATCATGTTTTCCGTTGAGATGTTCATCATCCATATTGTCCAGTCTTAGTCTGAACTTCATGGTACGTCCCTTAGTGAGAACAGTAACGCCTCCCGATGTATCAACCCAGTTATAATGTTCGATACCATCCATATCTCTGGAATACTTATAGTACTGATGGTTGAGGTAATGTTCCAGGATCGGAAGCTTCTGAACCATTCTGAAGCCTGCCCTCTTCTTGGAATCCAGCGCCTGAGTGCTTATGTCATCAAGCTGGGTGTAAAGCCTGTGATAATGTGAGGAATAGGAAATCGCTCCGCTGTCCGGCGTATTGGAATTCAGGTTAATCAATATGCCGTTGGTATATACGTCATCCACACCTTCCTTGTAGTCGGTAATGTGATACGGTTCCTGAGTGTTCAGATTGGTGTTTTCACCATTCTCATTCATTACAGCCTTCAGATCCGACATATTCTTTCTGTCTTTTCTCTTTTCCTTAGGCGTTCCGTCACTGTTAGGATCTGCATCAATATCCAGCATGAAACCTTCCGGTATCGGATATTTCTCCGGATCGTCCGTGGTGATATGCCACAGAATCTGGTTCATATCCTGTCCCACCGTCTGCAATTCGGAAGATGGAACCTCATATATCTTATTCTCCTCTACATCACTCTCGATAAGCTTATTCCATACTCTTGTGCCGTCCTCATACTCAGCGTCGACATCAAACTTTTCATCTATAGTCATACGCTGTTCTTTAGTCTTTGTTCGGCTGGAGTAATAAACAGTCACTTTCAAGTGCTTTTTAAGCTCATTTCTGTAAGCGTTTGACGCGGATGCTACAAATTCCGGCTGTTCTTTCTCATCGTAGACGAGACAAACTTCCTCTGGAATATACCATTTACCGGTTGAAATCTTCTTCACCGTATTCAGTACTTCTATCGCTCCAGGGTAATCTTTGTTCAGGTCATTGTACATTTCCGCCTTATTAATTACTGAATAAAGCGGCAGGTCATTTAACAAGTATGCACTGGCCTGGTTGCCTGTTACGATTCTAGCCTCATCGATGTAAATATCAATCGGCGTAAGTGCTTTAAAGTCCGGAACAGTAAGGCTTCCGTTGCTCTGCAGCACAACCGGCTCATCCGTATTGATTCTGGAAATTCCTTCGGCTCTGGTTATCTTGAATCCAAACGCGCTGTCATATGCATAGCGTTCTTTTTCGCCTTCTTCCTTAACCTTCTGGTTCCAGTTGTCCTTATACGCATTCAGCCTTCTTTCTTCACTGCCCTTCACCGTCTTTCCGTCTGTCATGAATGCGTCCTGTTTAACAGTAATTCCGCCTGCTCCATCCACATAACGTTTTGTGTCTTCACCGCTGTAATAACGGATACTGTCTTTATTCTGTCCGCCTAACCGGTAATCGGCAAAGGTTTTATCAGTAATTTCTGAATAGTTGCCATCCAGACAATCCAAGTTAACAAATACTTTATTATAATAAGTATCTTTACTGAGTCCATCCTTATCATAATCTTTATCGTCTGTAGGAACCGTATCCACACGGGTTCTGATCTTCAACGTGAAGTCTTCTCCCGCTTTCAGATATCCGGCTGGGTGTTTTCCACCGGCAATCTGTTTATAAGCATCTTCCTGACCGGACGCTCCCTCAAGAGTAGCGGGCGGGATCACGGTAATACTTACAAATTTCACCCGGTCGTGTCCGTCTTCCGGTTTCGGCTTCTCAGCGGAGTTGTCAATGATGGTCCATCCTGCGTCTTCTGCTTCTTTCTTCGTAAGCAGAGTACCATCTGAAGTTTCGATCATGATTGCCCTGTCATAAGCCAGCGTACTTGGCAGATAGTCGGAGAATACAAATGCTCCATGTGCCACACTGCCGCTTTCAGACAGTTTCTGTGATCTCAGAATCAGGTTATTCCTGTATTCTTCCTCCAGCTTCATCTGCTCTTCATAATCATCTTCATAATAGCCGGCTTCTGAAGGAATAGCTTTATCCAGTTTTCCGTAAGAGGTATCCCATTCGGAATCCGAAGCTTCATTCTTTACTTTCACACTATACCAAAGTCTTGTTCCATAAGTAATTTCATGGTCCGTAAGCTTCTTTAATATTGTTTCAGTGTATGTATTTTCTTCGAAATCCGCTCCGCAGGAAGTCTTGCCAAATGCATGTTTTCCTTCCTTATAATCTTTATGGTTATGAATATCATTTCCATGGTAATCCGGGCTTTGATCCGCATCTCCTCCGATGTATCCTTCAGGGAGAATTCCCTTGGGATCTTCGTGAATCTGCTTATCCAAAGTGATTCTCGGATTTTTGGTTCTGATCTGCATAACATTGGATACAAACCTGTCGGCTACATTTTCGTTGTTCTCCGTGTAACCGGTAATTCGGTTTCCGTTAACGTCAAGTACTCCATAACTTACTTTTAAAGCGGTTCTGTCAGCGTAATCTTCCACGTTCAGACTAGGATCATCCTCCTGGCCGGCCGTCATTCTGCCGATCAGGCTTGGATCCTTGATTCTGCCGTTCATACCGGTGCTGTCCAAACGTTTATCATTGAGAACATGCTTTTCACCACAAATCGGGCACTCCAAATCGATCTGGCTGTATTTAATGGATTCTTCCCCTACATAATAAGGATTATAGCTGTGGGTTTCGGCCAGTTTCTCATCTGTAAAGAACTTGTATCCAGGAACCTTGCTTCCGGTAAAGCTGCGGTTCTGCTGCCATCTTTCCAGATAAGCATCGACTTTCTTACCGTCCTTATCCACTGCCTCAGGCATCTCAACCGCCATGGCATCAAACCTAATATTCAAGCGGTTGTTCCATTTTAAAGCAGGCGCATATGCGATGTTAAGCATATCTGTATATGTGAATTGATAATACGGACGCATAGTCCAATCGATTGAAGAATAGACCCTCATATATGGAACAAAGCGGACTAAATAACGGTTTACAGGATTTCCGTTCTCATCTTTATCGATGAATTGGATTTCTGTTATATATTTGTCCTTAGTTACTTCGCTGGCTGTGTTATCAACTGCCGGCTTGCCGTTTACCACATCTGTGACATCCAGTTCAAAGGAAATTCCTCTCTCCTTCACTTCCTGGCTTGTAAAGTCGATCAGTTTGCCGTCCTCACCCAAACCGTTGCGTGGATAAGGTACTCCGTTTGCATCCACAGGTACGATACCGTATGGCAGCAGGTCCGTGAATACCGGCATGGAGTAGTTTCCTTTGCCAGTCGCCCAATGACGGCTCGCATCAACAAGTGACGGTGGCAATATGGTGTAGTTAGTTTCACCGTTTATGTAGTGGATTTCATCATCGATCTCCTGCATCTGTTCCCAAACAAACTGGTTTTCAGCAAACATGCTTACTTTAAAGGTGCCGTCTTCCATCGCCTGATAGAATTCATCGAACTTGCTCTCCCCATACTTATTATGAAGAGCCGCATCCTCGCTGCCATCCACTTCAGACCAATGTCTGATTAACGGGCTCTTAACTTTGGCTTCCGTACCGCTGACCGCGTACTTTCTGTTATTTCCAGTTCCATCTCCCACTGGGATATAGTTAATATATTCCTGATCCGGGATATGCGGGTTAACAATCAGCTTCTGACCATCATTTCCTGTAGTCATTCCGTCAATATAAGTTCCGCAAAGCTGGTTCCGGTAATCAAAATACATCACATTTGGAGAATAGAACTGCGGTTTCATATAAAGGTAATTAACTGGATAACCATAAGAACCTTTATAATTCTGAATTTTATCCATTCCATAAGTCTGGCTGTGAAGCTGGCTGTAATTACCCATCTTGATAATATCGCCGCGCCAATGGTTCCTGTCATAAATCTGGTAGTAATCCTCATTGCGAATGCCTGTGTCAGGTTCCGTATCGTCTTTCTTCTCAGTATATGGAGCTACATATAAGGTGTCATGATACAGATCGTTCTCACTCTGTCCATAGACAACACATCCAATATCCACATACATCTGATAATGGTCTTCATCATCACCTCTGTTCCACCATTTTGTCAGCGGATCTTTTACGGTAATTTCAACTACCCACGGCTTCATGATATCATCAGCGCTGTAAGTATACATCTTACCATCGTAAAATTCTGCCGCCATCTGCGGATCCATCGGTGAATTAGCTGCCAAATGATTCGTCTGGTCCACACCATTTTCAACCAGTTCCATGTTCGGAGACTGAATGATTCTGACTTCAAACATTTCAGGATCCAGTTTTTCACCAAGATTAGGATTAATGCTGGTGCCTCCCATTCGAACGTCAATCTGTGACTTATCCAGACCATTTTCCGTACTGTCTGAACCTGGGCGTCCCAGTAATGGCATTACGCCTCTTGGGAGCACATAGGTGAATACTACTCCATCCAAATCCCAGTCGCCATAGTTTGCCGCATACAGACGGGCTATATACGTTTCACCGAACTGGAAGCTTCTGGTCGGAGACATCTGCCGTTCATAGGAAGTGTTAACACTGCCCGGAGCCTGATCGGTTAAATTCAGATCATAAAGCGCCACAGCAGGATATTCCGTACGACTCACGTTTCTGTCTCTTGTCTTGTTGTTATAGAAAGTATCCGGCAGGAACTGGCTGGTTCCATAGAGCCATGCTTTCTGAAGATGCAGGCTGTTGGAAGCCCAAATCATGTTTTCCGGCTTCTCGGATTGTACCAAACCGCCTTCCCAGTTCTCGATGGTATTATAAGTACGTTCTTTCAAAACATCCTTATAATAATCTCTGTAGTGGAAATAGTATCTGCTGTTGATACGATAGTTTCCATAAAGCGGTTCCGGACGTCCATTGTTATCATCATAATAACGGTTGTTATCCATAAGGTCTTTGCCTGAATCGTGATTATTGACGTCGGTCAGACCATTGGTTTCAGCTAATTTAACAATTACCCTCTGCCGTATGGAACTGTCCATATCACAATCCCATGCCTTGCCGTTGGCTCCGCTGCCATAATGGCTGTTAGAACCTTTATCGGATGTCATTTCCGCATTTCCATAAGCGCCAGGCATATATGCCATGGATTCACCCAGGAATTCACTTCTATGGATCATCATATCATCATGATATACTTTAGCGTCTTCCAGTTTTTCATATGGAATGAACTCCTTCACCCTTCCGCCTTCTCTGAGACCGGTTACCGCTACATCGTGAATCAGGTTATCCATATCCATCATCTTGGTTTTGGTATCATCGATAGACGGATATACCACATTATCATTTGTGTAAGCGGTGTATCCAGTATAGCTGGTATAGCCATACTGTCCAAAGCTTGGAAGGTAAGCGCCGTTGTTCTCATAAGGAAGTTCTGCAATCTGCACTCTTGGAAGACCGTTCTGCTTCGCTTCCACAGGGTAGATCAGTTCGATCTGTTCGCCCGGAAGCAGAGCTGCCGTGTTTTCCTTTGTTTCATCTGCATTATCAAACTTATAAGTGTAGACGAAATAGGTGGTTTCATCCGTTGCCACATCATTTGTCAGGCTGACGGTCTTGTTGTTTCCAACTGAGAACGCTTTATTCAGTTTATCATTCTCAATGGTGAACGCACCGCCGATATCCTTCTCTTTCACCTGGTAAACCGTAACAATCGGTTCTGCCCAGGTCGGATCAGTCTTATCCTTGATGGTTCCGTCTGCACGGTACCACTTAATGTTGAAGTCATCCGGCAGGGTCACTTTTGTCGGATTCGACGGGTCTTCACTGACGTTCAGTCCCATCTTTCCTGGCATAATCACATAAGATGCAGGCACCTTATCTATGATGGTTGGACTGTAAAGTTCGCCGGTTGCAAGGCTTCCATAAGGATCATTAATGGAACATGCCTTTTTGGAATCCTGCTCCTCGCGGTTCAGCGCCAGCAAGGTAACTTTATTCCAAATCTTCTGTTTCGGCCGGTATCCCTTGATCGTAAATACTTCGTTTTCAGGCATCATCTCGCCCTTTGAAGAAGCTTCCGCAAACAACTTCAACTGTGCCGCTGTCTTGGCATTGGTGACCTTATCCTCTTCAATGTCATTGACACCCTTGATCAGGTATTGTTCTTCCGCATAATCCTTCACAGCAAATGACTGGCTGTCTAATACTACCTGCGGCAGTCTGCGCCTTACGGTCAGTTCTGATTTTCCGCTGATCTGGTAGCGGTAGGAATCCACCTCTCCCTCATCATCCAGGCTCAAGTGGTCATGCCGCCAGTATCCGGTAATGCCTACTGCCAAAACTCTGGTGTATTGGTAGCTGGAACCGTTGTGCTGCTGGTTATTATCCGCGTATTTCGCAATACCGATGATCTCAACCGGATCCATAGTCAGATAAGTTTCCTTATTGTCTTCTTCCGGTTCTCCGTAGGCCGCTATGTTGGAATATCTCCATTTGAATCTGGCAATCTGGTATGTGTCGATAGGCTCTGTATCTTCTTTAGGCTGTCCGTTTGCATCTAAATCGGTCAGCTTGTAGCCGTCTCCATTCACTTCAATCCAGAAGTCATTATAGCTCTTTGTCCACGGATCTTCGTCACTGCCGTCGGATTCCAGATTATCACGCAGGTCATCTCTCAACTGTACAAAATATCTGGCCTCCTGATTCTTCTCAGCATTGGAATTGGTAGCATACATAACCTTAGGAATCTCATTCATGAAGAATCCCTGCTGATCCAATGCCTTGTTTCCGGTCACCTGAGTCCGATGATTGACATCGGAATAGCCATTATAATCATAGTTATTGCCGATAAAATCTGCCATTACATCGAATTCATCGATATCGTGACGGACATCATTACGGATCATACCATTGGTGGCTTCTTTTGCATTAAAACCGTTCTCACCTTTTACATATGGCTCGCCAACTGTCAGCTTAGCCTCTGCTCCATCCACGTTATTCTCCATATATAAAGTGGATTTAATCGGGATTTCAGGTTTATAGGTCTTCGCACCATAGGATTTCACCCATGCCTGGGTTGTTTTTCTGTCCACATCTGACTCTTCCGTCAGGTTAATGCCGGCTTTCACCGCATTGTACTCTACCGTGCTGTCGTCCTTTTTAACTTCTTCTACGATTTCCTTGATACGGTCCATATCATCGTCAAATGAGATGTTGGATTTATCTCCCGTCCTGTCATCGTTTCCGAAGTAAAATGGTTCATATCCATGAGCCGGAAGGGCTCCGATATAAACGTTGGATTCCTCGATCTCCCGACCGCGGTAATCCACAGGCTTTCCTTCTTCGTCCGTAAAGTCATCCTCTACTTCCAGCACCACCATGATGCGGATTCCCTGATTGATCGGAATGACCGCATTATCAAATCTCCAGACGATATCTGTGGTTATATCCTCCTGCTGTGCCGGTTCATATACCGGAGCAGACCGCAGGAATGTCGGTTTATTAATCGGCTGCTGGTCTTTGTTTTTGCTGACCTTATCCACCAGTTCCGTATCATGAGGCAGACGTTTAAATACAACATCTCCGTCCTCTGTTACTTCTCTTGTAGAAGGATCATATGCAATCAACTGGATTCTGTCTTCCGGAACGGTTACATCTGTTTCCGGTTCTGTCACCAGAGGATCTTTGTCTTCCGGATACTTCACTTCTGCGCCGTTAATATATGGCACCTGGTATCCGCGGTAAACCATCTCAGGTTCGTCTTCCGTACCTTCTTTATAGATCGGTTCCGCATCCACCGTATAGCCTTCTGCCTCACCCATGCCGTAGCTGGTTTCCGGCAGATAAATCCATCTTGCAATTCTGGTTCCTTCCGGAGCCTTAAACCGGATAACCGGCTGGTTCCAGGAACAGGTCGCACGTTCCGGATCTTTTTCGTTAATAACGGTGATGAAGTAGTTAAATCTGTCTCCAGGCACCAGGTTACGGACGTTTACCTGGTAATCAGGTTTCCTCGGATCGTAATCAAACTCATCCGGATCATCCTGTTTGTTATAGTCACCTGTCATCGGCCGGTTCTTTTCATCTTTATCCGGTGCGTCAGGATCAATCTCTTCCAATCCGGCGTCTTTATATGGAAGCCGGTTTACTGCGATCTCCAGCCTGGTAGCCCGGTTATAGAAATCGAGTATACGGCTGTCCCTCACAGTGAGGTATTTCGTCTGGAATTCGGAGCCTTTTCCACTGGCCTGCTGTTCCGGATTCTTGGTTTCTGTCATATTGATGACATGAATGCCTGCTGCCTGAACGGTCAGGGAAACGTAATCTTTTACGGCATCTTTCAGTCTCAGCGTAAACTGGTCGGTATCAATGGATGGCAGGGAATTGTAAGTCTCAGTCCACGGCATGCGGTTCTCCCATGTCTCTTCAACCTGTGCATCGCTTTCCGTTGCATTGCTGTCGGTTGCCTTCCTGAACTTCTCATCCTTTCTCCTGTCTACGAAAACACCTTCCATCATGATATCGATTGGAAGCTTATCCTTAGGAGTGATTTCTACCTTCTTACCATCCTTTTCTTCGAAGGCTCTCTTACCTGTCAGAGTTGACTCCGGCTGGAAATAACGGGTCTTATTCTTCTCATAATCCACAAGCCACTTGCTCTTAACGCGGATATGATAATTATAAGAAGCTATGTAATTCTGGAGGTAAATCCGCTCCACTCCGGTTTCAGGCTCTACATAAGGCATTTCGATCGGTTTCAATACTCCATCAAAGAACATCTTCTCAAGATCGATCACATAATACTTATGGGCATATATATCACCCTCTTCTGCAAACCTAAGCAGTTCTTTATTGCCCTCTTCCGCAGCTTTTTCGGCCTCTTCCATAGTCGGTACCAGATGCATATACTCGCTGTGTACAAATCTGTCGATTCCCTCTGTCTCCTTGACACCTTCTTTTACTTCAAGGAGTTCCACCTTGTTCTTCGGGTCAGGATCAGGAACCACTTTGTACTCCCGCTTATTGCCGACACTGGTTTCTCCGTCTTTGATCTTCTCCAATTTACCCATAGTCAGGGTCAGGCGGTCTGCCTCAAAACTGTAATCGTCATACGGTCCTTTATCGATAAACTGAGCCGGTATCCAGATCTTCTCCAGGCGGTATCCGTCAGGAAGATCATTGATATAGTTCATATCCTTATAATAAGCCGTATTCTCATATTCCGGATTCTTTATCGGATTTCCGGTTGGATCCAGTTTAATGCTGCCATCCGCAGTAGTCAGATAGCGGTCCTGCTTCTTAGTGGTGTTCTCAGCCCAGATACGGTAACGCAGCTTCATCGGCGACTTATTATCACCTGCGAAGTCGTACACCCGTGTCATCTCCGGATCGTCCATGGTATCGATGTTAACCTTTGCGGCTGGCTGAACATATTGAGCCCACCAGTAGGCATCATCGTTCTTAACGATAGGAGCTCCCAGTTTATATTTGTCATCCGTATCTTTGTCATCAAATCCCCAGAAGTTTCTATTAATGAACTCTTCGGCAGACATCGGTTCACTAATCATCTTGTTATAAGCGGTCTTATAGAACTTGGCCTCTACGCTGTTCACCTTGCTCGGTTCCGCGCTGAGATTCTTCATGCGGTTTATGATATCTTGGGAGCGCTGTTGCTGTACCCGGGCAGTCGTCCATGCGCTGCTGCCGGACAAAAATCTGTTGCTGTCATAGCTCTTCCAAATATCGTTGGCCGGTTCATAGAAGTCAACAATGATATCATTGATATTACCCCAGATATAGAAGTCCGGAGCCGCACCGTTATCATCTCTGTGCACGCCGTTAAATTCACTTGCGTTATCACCATTTCCAGGTATATTCACAGCGGTGAAGGTAACCTTAACGGGATACTCGTTTTTCTTAACTTCAATCACGTTGGTTGCCGCCACGATGGAATCGTTGAATTCATCGTTGGACATCACTTCCGTGATATCATCTCCAGCCAGCAATGCATTGCTCTGGGTAGCGGTCATGTCTGTCAGATCAGCTCTCATATCATCATAATGGAAATAAATCTTTCCTGCTCCGGCCTTATTATAGGTCTCGGAAACGCTTGGCATGATGATTGGCTTGCCTTCTTCATCAACTTCCACTCCATCTCCAGGCACTGCTGCACTGAATAAGGAAATGCTGCCGCGGGCTCTCGGATTGGATCCTGCCTCCGCGCTGTGTTTCTGTGTATTGCCGTAAATAGCTCCTCTCGGGACTTTTACAGTTCTGGTAGATGTGGTTCCGTCTGTATTTCTGGTTTCCAGATCAACGGTTACGGATTCCACATATGGAATCATGCTAGGAGCAACTTCCAGATATCTGGTGAAGAAGCCCTTATACCATCCGTCTTCTCTCGTTATGGCCGGAAGAGTATCTTCGATTTCCACGCGGTCGATATGGGAGTACTTTCCTGCCCACTCATCGAGCATAGGCATTTCGAGGACTGGAGCATAACTTCTGATGTAGAGGAACCAATAGCTCGTATTGCTGCAGGTCCAACTGTAGTTGTAGCCATAATGAGTATGACCATGAGACTTATAACCCCCTTGTGAAGCAGCAGTAAATCCGCCCTTCCAATAAGATTCCCATCCCGGAGTATAATTATGGTTCTTCTCGATACTATTCGGATGAGCCACCTGGCCGATCTTCAAAGTGTATGGCCTTAAATCATTATAATTGGCCATATTCTTCAAACCAGCGTAAGTTGTCGTATAAGAATCATTCCATACGGAACTGTCATACCACTTGTTATCAAGGCTGTTGTTATTGATTACCAAACTTCCCTTTGCATCACGAATCGGGTCACCGTCCGCATCACGGACATATCCATTTCCGTCTCCGATTCCCACATCCATAAGGTTATCTGCATTCTTGACATTGATGATAGCCCGGTCTCTCAAATACCTGCTGTGCCATTCATCCCAATGCTGATAAGCTGTACAGTAATAATACTGATCGTAATATCCATGGCGGAGATCGCTACTATGGCCACAACGGTTTACTGTACCTTCAGACCAGAAACTTCGGCCGCCTTCATATACTGCATGTGTGAAATAATTATAATATCTGCGGTAAGACCAGTTGCTCTGCAGATGTTCCTGCGCTGCTGTAGCCCTAGAATCATCAGCCAGTACATCCCCGGCCTTTACTCCGGTATCCTTCCTCGGTTTGGATACCCGGTTCTCCGGGTCTACCATCTGTTTTCCAACCAGTGCATCCCTGTCTTCACCCAGAATCTCTTCTTCATCCCGGTTATCAAACTGTTTGCCCAGCTCAATGGAAGTGGTTAAATTCGCTTCCTGCTGTCCCAGTTTAATCACTCGTCCCGTGATCTCTATAGAATGTCTGGTATCCTGCTTCACCTTGGAGTTGAGATTAATCTTACCAGGATGTATATCATTATAATTAGAAGCTTCATAGCTGTTCTGTCCCATGGTCTTCCACCAGGTTGCATCCAGATCATCTCTGGCCGCCTGGGAATCGATCCATTCTTCATACCAGGTTCCTTCATCAGCCAGAAGTCTCTGCCACTGATCGGAGCTGTTTAACGCTGCCGGATCCTGGTTGATGCTCATGTGGATGGTTACAGATTTAATATCTCCCTTGGTTACATTAATTGACGGCGGCCTGTAATACGGAGTCGCATGGTCATAACCAAATTCCGTCTGCTGTGGATTATAATCATCACCCGGAAGGGCATCCGACATAGTGGAAAGGTCTATATCGTCTTTAAAGTTATAACGGTTGGTATCGGCTAAACCGATTCTCCACCACATAGTGCCGTTTCCGTCTTTTGCCATATCCTCAGTCAGATAGCTTTCTGAAGATTTTGTCATCAACGCGTAGTCTATCAGCTTACCTGAGTTATCCATGATCTTATTGTCGCCGGATACAACCTTCTTACCGGTTGTATCAAACTGATCCGGTACAAATCCCTTGTGGAAGGATGTCTCCGATTTCAGATAATCGGATGCATTGGCATTGGCCGCGTTTCCACGCCATCCGCCTGTAGTCTCACTGACATTGGTATCTCTTGCATTAATAACCAGATCATCAAATGCAGCTCCGCCGTCATAGGTCACATATTCCACTGTTACACTGTTGACAAACGGCCGCAGTGCAGGACGTAATTTTACGTAATAAGCGTCAAAGCCGTCTACAGGAAGATCAATCTTCATGGTAATATCCGCTGCTGCGCTCAGATCCTGTGGCTGTACTGCCGTATTATCTGTATGTAGTCCGCGCAGATAATTAATTTTTTCTATATCCTGATAGGAGTAATTACTGCTTCCCGTCGTAGCATAAGGAATCGGTGTAGCATAATTCGTACTGTTCGTATCCCAGGAAGTCCGCGCCCATTGCTGGAAGTCCACTGTATAGCTGGCTACTGCTTTATAGCCTACTGTCATTACATTGTTATCCTGATAGAAATGGTCATATCTTCTGTAACCGTTATTCTGATTATCCGTAGCTGCACTGCCTGCTGTCAGGTTATCGCGCAGTCCTCCAATGTTATAACCATGGTCCGAGCTGCTTCCACCAGTATTTACAGGGAAACTCTGGCCGTTATAATTATAACCATAATCATTTCTGGCCTCAGATGGCGGTTCGTCATAACGGGAAGATAAACCATAGTCCCTTGCAAGACAAGCCGGATGCTGATACAGCCGATCATCTCTCACCAGACGTCTGGTTCCCCAAACATCGGAGACCGTTTCATCATCAAATCTGAGGGACGGATCATCGCTGTCTTTGAATACTGCGCTGATCTTGCTGTCAAAGAACAGTTTCGGCGTGAAGATATGGGTCGTATCATCGTCTTCCCGTTCCAGCTTCACATTGTCTTTGTCCTTTTCGATCTTCGTATCAGGATCTGAAATATCAGGTGTTCCATATGTCTGGTTGTAATCCCGTCCATACAGGAAGTTTCTGAAGTAACCCCAGGTACTTGTTATGCTCTTCGCATCAGCATATTCCAGGTTCGTATCTGACATACCCACAAAGATCACTGCCTGGTTCGGATCCACATCGCTTTCTTTGTCTACAGTCGGCAGGGAACCGATACTGCCGGATTCATCCCGTTTATTCAAGTCACCATCCGGATTCCTCATCGGCTTAAAGCTGGTTCCTTCAATGGTTATCCGTCCAACGTTCTGGATTTCACCCCATTTAACAATGACATCTCTAGGAATCACCACATCGCCTTCCCGCAGCTCATAAACACCTTCTGCTACGGAATAAGGATTGCTGTTCTTATAGGTTTTTGCATCTTCTTCTGTTACAGGATGCAGGGTCTTAATTCTTAAATCTTTTTCTTCGTCTGCCGGATCATTTTCTTCACCGGCCTGCTCACCTTCTTTTATTTCCTTATCTTTATCGTTCCAATTGTCTCCGGTAAATGTGTTACCGTGATATTCTACAATCCAGCGTGCCGGTGTCGGAACTCCTGCGGAGAATCCATCGTCATCAAACAGATTGCCAAAATCCACTGGCGGCATCGGCATATCTTCCAGTCCATCCGACATAGAAGCATATGGATATTCACCTTTCGGATACTGGTCTTCTCCTGCATTGTTATGAGCATTGCGGATAATAATAAACTTCTCAGGATCATCCTTATCATAAATTACTACCCGTTCAAAGATCGCCTTATCCAACAGTTCTTTTCTCAGAATCACATCCAGAGTGTGGAAACCTCTGTTGTCCTCTGTAGTATCCGGTTCAGATCCGGTAACCGCATTCAGTATCTTATCTACAGTTCCTACTTCCGTCTTCGGAGTAATCTGCGGAACAAATTCGAAATGGAAGTTCTCGCTGGACGAAATACTGTCGTTTGTCAGGCGGTAAATTACCTGGAACTCGCGTCCGTACGGAATAACCGTCCATTTCTCATTTTTATTAATCGGTACCAGTGAATTGCCTACCCAAGTACCAGTCCATAAAGAACTGTGGTCCTTAGTATAGATATCACGTTCGTAGAATTTCAAATCAGCATGAACAACCGGTCTGGATTC
The DNA here is from genome assembly GCF_018785315.1 of Clostridium sp. MCC353. Lineage (GTDB taxonomy): Bacteria > Bacillota > Clostridia > Lachnospirales > Lachnospiraceae > CHH4-2. The sequence continues at coordinate 42,970 of NZ_WQPN01000033.1, forward strand.
TTTGATGATAAAGGTCGGACTGCTGGAATCTTGATTCAGGTTCACATCAGGCATTCCTGCCGGATGATCGATAAAGGTGGCCGGAGCAGTCATCTTGTTATTGATATTGGTTACATTCCAATAATCCTGTCTGGTAATGTCATCCGCATAGCGGTCAATATTACCATAGAACTGGAGAATTCCTCTATCACTGCCGATAACGCTGTTATCAAAGGAGTTAAATTCGATGATAACCTGATAAACATCTTTTACCTGGTCTTCATCCGGATAAGCGTAGTAAATTACTTTCTTTAACCGTCCTCCTTTTGTGGCATCTGTGATAGTAGCAGTCTGTGGTTTCACAAGAACATCTGCAGCTTCCACAATTTGTTCCTTATTTTGATCCACATAGACATAATCCCACTCGGATTTATATTCCCTGAAATCAATCTTTGTACCCAGTTTCCTGTAGGTTCCGTCTAACTCCCCATACCAATCTCTATTTTCCATATATAAATAGCCATCGTCGTCAATCCAGCAGGTGTCATCCACCGGATTGCCTTCCAGATCGGTTTTCTGAGAATTATACCAAACGCTTCTCGGAATCATCAGGTCGCCGTTTTCATCCACATACATCTTTCCATGCTGCTTCCGGTCAGAATTCGTCATCGCATCATTTCCGATAGACGGTTGATTCGGAATTGCATTGCTTGCAGTGGATATTCCGTATTTCTCATTATGGTACGCAAGCATTGCGGCCATAATATCCTGTTGGCTGATGGTGTATTCCAGCGGACGCTTCTCACCAGTCTTTTCATCAACCATAGTGTTATTCCGGTCGATCAGTCTGATCTGTCTGATCTCCGTTAAGTTATTATAGTTTCTGTCGGCCTCATTCAGCACCTTAACGCCGTAGAACATGTTGGGGCTGTAGAAAAGCTTCTTATCTATCCGGATCGTATTCAGGTGGAATCCTCTTCCGGCTTCTACTGCCGTCTTAGTAGCGTTGTCTCCCTCCACATTGGTATTGATCGGAAGGGTTACTGTAAAGGTTGGCCTGGACATAATACTCTCACTGGTGTTACCCAGCCGGTATTGGTAACTGAGCCCCTGTTTCTGGTCATTGGATATGGTCAGCGTTGTTTTCGCGCCGTCATACAGGCGGGCCGGATCACCGGACGGCCGTCGGCTGTTGTCCTTAACCGCCAATCCGTCAACAATCGGATTGGATGGTCCTGACCGGGCCAGATTCATGACACCAGTGCTCAATTTCTCCAGATAGGAAAGATCCATAAGGCTTAACGGATTAGACCAATCCCCTTTCACCATCGCCTGTTCCGCGACGTCCTTCAACTTACCATCGGAAGGCAGCGCTTCTTTATACAACGGTTTCCAGTTCTCACCACTCTGTTCATATTCATACAGGAATCCATTAGGATTACCCTGGAAATACATGAGACTGCGGTTGGAATATCTCTGAGTGATACCAGGCGCCAGGTTATCATTATAATAGGTGTTTTCATTATAACGGCCTACTTCAATAACAATCTTGCCTACATTATCTACGTATTTCTTTCTATCCTGGTACTCAGTTTCAACTTCCTCCTGCTCTGCTCTGGCTGCGTTGGAATCAGAAGCTGTCTCAACCTTCTGCTGGGATATTCCTCTTCCCCATGCAGCTCTCGGTATATCAAGAATCAATTCGCCTGCGTCATTTTTCTGAATGAAATCGCTGATAATGAATTCGGCATTGGCATCTACAAATTGTTCCGCTGCATATTCCTTATCCTCATCACTCAATCCAGGCATGCTTTCCACGTAAGCTTTTCTCTGTTCAGCAATGATCTCTTCCAAGGTCTTGTCGTAAACAAAGTCTGCAAGTCCCTCCTTATCGGAGTAAGAAACTACCATACCATTGAACACCAGCATCTTGAAGATATCAGTCAGGCTTCCGTCTGACTTATATTTAATTATCTTCTTATTAATGCTGTCCCAGCCATTCTCCTCACCAGGAGTCCATAACGCATATGCCTGGGCGATTTCCGGAGCCCGATAGTCATAAATATCGATCGTCTGGATATCGATCACTTGTTCAATTCGGTAAATCATATTACCGTCATTATCAAATTTGTAATTTCCTTCTTCGTCAAGGTCAGGAACAATCCTGTCATGGGTGATCTGTTTTACAAAGTTGGGATCTGATACCATATGCTCCAGTCTGAAGCCGGTAGCCGTTACCTCATCCGGTATCTGTCCTAAAGGAAGATCAAATACAAATTCGCCTCCCCGCATATAGCTTGGGCTGTCATTTCCTATGGTCGCCCGGTAATCGTTGTCCTTGCCTATGTATACCTTTGAATTTTGAACATAATTGTAGTTATCTACATTGTTATGTCCTTCCATCAGCATGTATGGCTTGGCGGGCAGTATTCTGAGTGTACCGGCTCCATTGCTGCGATAGCGTATGCTCTCCTTAGTTTCTGCGTCAGCTTCTGGATTCAATATCAACAGTTCATACAGTCTCATATTGGTCTCATAGGTGTCCTCAAAGCTGGCTTTCAATTTCAGATCCCGGTTTGCCTTCAGGTAATTTTCTCCATCCGGTTCATACAGGTATCCATTCGGTATTCCTTTAACGAACAATGCGGAATCCCGATAATTTGCAGCCTCAGTCTTTGTATTCTTCCCATCATATTTGACCGTTTCAATAATAATCTTGGCCGGATAAATAATATTGCGCTCTTTATCCAAATACCGCTGGTCATCCCACACGGTCTCTGGAATATCCAGATATTTCACGCCTGTTGCAGTAGTTTTTATCAAATCTGCCAGTTTAATATGGATATCTCTTTCTTCAAAGTTAACCGGCGTATCCTTATGGTCTATCAATCCATCGGTATCATTAATGACCATAATCAAACCTTTATCCACTGCTTCCAGATATTCTTTGGTTTCAATTCCATTTCCGTCAAATCTGCTTATATCTTTTGCTCTGAAATCCCGGATCTCCACCCGTTCCAGGCCGATCTTGGATTTCACCTTCTTCACCAGATTACCATCGTCATCCCGTGATTCAATCACTACATTGGATGTAATACGGCTGATGAAGTTGCTTATAGCCTTCGTCTGCGGATTGACAGAACTGAAGTTTGAAACCTGATATCCCTGTATTGTACCTCTCTCAATCAGCACACGTCCTGCCTGATCTTTGATTTCCGGAGTTGTAGTTAATGGGATATCGATAATGGTTTCGCCGTTCTTTACGTTACCTATGCTCTGATTTCTTAAAAGCACTTCGTAGAACGTATATTTTGCATCCAGACCGGTTTCCACTATGCTGATTGCATCGTTATATCCACCGTTTGGCCCGGCTTTTCTGGCAGTATCCCAAGCCTGAACTAATGCCTTAGGATCAGAAGGAACCGCTCTAAGCGTTGCGAATCCATTACGTCTGTAGCGGACGCCCTCTTTCTCCGCTGCTGTTGCATCAGGATTGGTCAGAGACTGGGTATAAAGATTTATATTCGTCTCATACTTATCTTCAAAGCTGGCTCTCAGTTTCAGATCCCGGTTCATCCTCAGGTTTTCACCATCCGATTCAAACAGATAGCCATTAGGCGTACCTTTGACATACAGGACAGAATCCCTGGAATAGTTGTAGTCACCCGGTGAATTTTTGCCTTCATATTCTCTCAGGCTTACAATCACTTTGGATGGATAGGATACGTTACGGCTGCTGTTTAAGTCGTTCCGGTCGTTCCAGGCGACATCGGGAATATCCAGATATTTAACACCTGCGGCAGTGGTCTTTATCAAATCTGCCAGTTTAATATCAATACTTTCCTTTGTGATATTCTTCCCGCTGTCATGATGGTCTAGCAGGCCGTCGGTATCGTCAAATACCACGATCAATCCCTGATCCAATGCCTTCTTGTATTCCTCTGTCTCTTTGCCGTCGTCACCGTACTGTTTGACGTCTTTCACCCGGTAATCCCGGATTTCAATTCTTTCCAGTCCGATTTCTTTTTTCGTTACAGTCACTGGAGTGCCGTTGGAGTCAGTTGCTATAACCTCCACATCTCTGGTGATATAAGGAATAAAGTTATTGACAGCCCCGTTCTCAGGATGATAGGAACCGATGGATTCCACCGCATAACCCTGTATTTCGTTCTCTTTAATTGCAATACGTCCATCCAGATCCTTGATCTCAGGCGTTGTGGAAAGAGGTACATCAATCACAATCTCTCCGCCACTCACTTTTCCTATACTCTGGTTCCGTAAAACAAGTTCATAGAAAGTTTGTTCCGCATCCAGGCTGGTTTCCACCACATTTGTGCTGTTATAACCGGATTTCTCATAGTCAGAACCCCGCTGGGTATCCCATGCCTGTATCAGCATCTGAGGATCAGACGGTGCAATTGCCAGAGTTGCAAAACCAGTTCTTCTGTGCTTTGCTGCCTCTTTCTGCTCATTCGTTGCCGACGGATTGGTTATGGAAAGATCATACAGGTTGATCTCCGATTCATAGGTATCTTCAAAGCTTGCATTCAGCTTCAAATTCCTGTTAACCTTCAGAACATCATCATCTGCATCAAACATATATCCGTTCGGAATTCCTTTCACAAACAATGCAGAGTCTCTGACGTTTTCATTGTCTTCCGTTCTCGGCTTGCCTTCATAGTTCTTCATATCTATGATCACTTTGGCAGGGTAGAGAACATTGCGGCTGTTATTTCTATCATTGCCGTCATTCCATGCTGCTTTCGGAATATCCAGGTATTTCACTCCTGTGACAGTGGTTTTAATCAGATTTTTCAGTTTAATATCTGCAAGTTCTGAAGTAAAATCTAACTCGCTGTCTTTATGATCCAGCAGGCCGTCCGTATTGTCAAATACTACGATCAGTCCCTGATCCAATGCAGTCTGGTATTCACTGGTTACCTGTCCCTGGCTGTTATACTGCTGTACGTCCTTAACACGGTAATCGCGGATCTCGATCCGTTTCAGATTGATCTGCTTTTTAATCACGATAACCGGTTCGCCTTCTTCATCCAGTTCCTTCACCTGAACATCTGAGGTGATATATGGAATGAAGTTGCTGACCGCACCGCTCTTAGGCTGATAAGAGGTGATGGCATCTGCCGCATATCCCTGAATCGTACCCTTTTCAATCGTAACATGACCGTTGATATCTCTAATTTCCGGTGTTTCGGATACAGGAATGTCGATCACTACCTGCCCGCCAGCTACCGCGCCGATGCTCTTATTTCTCAGAAGCAGTTCATAGAACGTCTGTTTAGCACCCATGCTGGTGCTCACCGCTGTATCCGTATTATAGTAGTTCGTTGTCTCATAGGCGCTGCCTCGCTGGGTATCCCATGCCCGTACATACATATAAGGTTCAGACTTCTGAAGTTTCAAGACAGAATAGTCTTCCTTCTTCGCTGTTTCGGATTTCGGATTGGCTTCCAGCTCATAGGCGTCCGCCCAAGCCGCGTTAATCTTTAAGTTCGTATTCTTATTATAGATCTTAATATCCTGTCCGTTTTCATCTTTACCGTCTGTCAGGTAATAGAGGTATCCGTCCGGGCTTCCCCAGAACTGCAGCTTGGAAAGGTTAGTCGGTGTCGTATTGGCCACCTTGTAGTTACCGTTTGGTCCGTACTCATCGACTGTAATTTCTACGGTTCCTACATCCGGAATCAGTTCTTTCCATGCTGTATCCGGGATTTCCAAAGTTTCGTCTTTTATGAATTCCCAGATTACTTTATTGGCTTTTTTCCGCTTCGCATTCTCTTCTTCTGCTTCTTCCCGTTCCGCATCAGACATAGAAGCGGTGTCGATTGGATCTTCAAACAGGTATTCTACATATTTGATATCGTCTTCTTCGTCCTCCGGCGTCTTATCACGCTCTATAAAACGGATCTTTCTGATACCGGTATAGTAATAATCCTGCCACAAAAGATTTTTCTCTTCATCCCTCTGGCCGATGTTTTTCAGGAATTCTTTATCGGAAGTAATCTTGCTGAGGATAAAGCCTCCATTTGTTTCCGGTCCTCCCTTGAGCGTAATGGAAGTAGGCATAATTGCAGTAAGACGTCCTTCAAAGATGGTAGCCGCACTGTCATTGCCTAAAGTGAGCTGATATCTGGACTTCTTAGCACCGATGGCGCTTTCAATGGTCTTATCTTTGCTGTGAACCTTATCATTGGCATAGTGAGTATCATCGTGATAAGCCACAGCCGCAATGGTAGGTGCGGATGAAACCACATCCATCCTTGCCCATCCGTAATCCGCCTCTTTGCTTCCCTTATGCGGGGAACCTTTCACATCACTTTCCCAAAGATCCTGGAAGCTTGTAGTAACTTTCAACTGATTGCTCGGCGTATACTTATTAGTACCGTCAGGTTCCGTGGTCTTAGTATATACATAACCGGTCGGAGTACCTCCCACGGTGATCATACCTAAGTTGTTTGGAGCAACACCGTTAACGCCTGGGAGAGGTTCTTTCTGGGACCAGATCGTGCCGTTCCAGTCCAGAACGTAGTACGGCTTATACAAGGTTGAATTACTTATGTATTGGGTCTGACAGCTCTCACCATCAAAACCGTTACTGTAAATTGCAGTGATATTATCATTAGCCGTATTTCTCTGATATTCATCTACTTCAATGATAATGGTCTTAACATCTTTAACCTTATGGTGTGTATCGTATAGGAAGTATCCATTATCGGAATCCTTCTTATCATCAATCCTGTTCCAAACAAACTGTCCGTTTTTAAACAGGCTGCTGATCACATCGTAATCATTAAGTTCTACAAATGCGTCCGCGTAATCCGGATTATTCTTATCATAAGAGATGTCTTCAATCCTGATGGAACGAATCTTATATTTCTTTCCCGTTTCCGTCTCTTCGAAACCGATATTGTTTAAGAATGCGGCATTTAAAGAGATGGAGTTGGCAGTGTACCCGCTTACCTTCTTCTCGTCTGAAGAATAGGTTATCGGCAGATTAATCTGTATTCTTCCTCCGTCCTGAATCTTTGACCTGCTTTCATTTCCCACATCGATGCAGAACTTGGTATTCTTGGCTCCAACTGTAGTAGCAACCCAGCGGGTCACATTACCGTACTGATCCTTGTCAGTGGAATGATTGCTTCCGCTCCATGCAACTGCGTTCGTATAAGGATCGCTGGCATGAAGATGGAGGTAAGCGCTGATGGAACCGGTGGTATAATCAGATTCTACCGATGCCGGTGACAATTTAGCAGAAGCCAGTTTGGCCGACCGCTCTTCATACGCATCCTTCCATGTACCATGGGCCTTCAGGTAACGGACCGCTGTAAAGTTGTTTTCTCCAACCTCCTCATACAGGTAATTATCAGGATAACCTACAAACCGGATACTTCCTTTGGTGTTATCCAGGACATTAATGGCGGTGGTACACTTATAAGATCCTGCTTTGATCACAACTCTGACCGGATTCTTCACCTTACCGCCAGAGGCAGAGAACTGATCATTCCAGGCCTTAGCCGGAATAGATAAGGTTCCGTTTTTAATATAGGATTGCAGCTCATCTTCTTCAATCACATAAACTTTATCCGGTCCCGGCTCCTTATCTACTTTCGGATCGTAGGTAAAGTCATACAGGGTAACGCTTTCCAGAGAATATTCATTCTTATTCCAACGATCCCTGATATTCTCCATAAACACAGAGTCCGCCCGAATTTCCTGAAGCACATATCCGCCGATTTCTTCATCCTTATCCCTGCTCAAGTCTAAGGTGACATCCAGAACAGGTTCACTCATATAGACATTCTTATATGGGGTCTCATAGGTTGGATAAGCACTGCCCATATCACCAACCCTGATAGAGTCTTTCCGGTTAACATTCATCAGGCTCATGCGGTATGTATTGGATTCATATGGAACTCTCGAAATCGCTCCGATACCGGTTTGAGAACCGCCTTCCAATGCATAATCAGCACCATGGCGTCCGGCCTCATGAGACCGGTAGCTTCCGATTGCCAGAACATCTTCTGCCGGAGCCGGAGGCTCAATTTTGAGCGCTGCCTCCCTCGCATCAGACGCTATAACCGGTTTCGGATTACCATCCTCAGAATTCTTGATTTCATGAGTATCCTGCCACTTAATCTTAGCCTTCAGTTCTCTGGTATCCAAACTGTAAGACGTTTTATCATCTTCTGCCTCACCAGGATGTTCTGTGAAGACATATCCGGTAGGACGTCCGTAGAAGTATACATTACTGATGTTGTCCGGCGCTGATCCAGTGGTGTCAAGTCCTCTCATGCCGTATTTGTTCACCCACTGGTATTTGGTATTCGCGCGGTAGAAATCCACTTTAAATACAACTTTGGATGGCTTTGTAATTCCCTGTTCAATCCATACTTCAGAAGGAATGGATAATTTTCCGTCTGTTATGTACTTCTTCAGTTCTTCATCCTTGATGGTATAGTAATCTTCGCTGTCAAACTGATACAAGGTTACTGCATCAAGCCCCTGTTCCTCAATCAGCTGACCGTTCTCGTCCATATACTTATGGGTAGTCATGGTGATCCAGGAAACATCGGATTCAATCTTAGTCAGCTCATATCCCTTGACATTACCGTCCATATCCCGGCTTATTGGAAGATCCACCACAAGATTTCCGTTATAGATATGAGATGGACTGTTGTTTCCAATTACCGCCTGGAAATAGGTACCCTCGGCGTCAATTGAACTGTTGGCCACACCGATACCATACTGGTTATACACACGGTTTCCACGTGAATCCAGAACCCAGCGTTTGTCATGTATGGATTGTTTATCCTTCTCCAGCGTGTTGCCCTTCACATAGAGTGATAATTCAGGTTTGGAAGGCGCCTGGGTGAAGCGTGCCTGACGCTTTGCGTAAGCATTCTGTACAACGATGGATTTCGGATCGTAATCTTCCGTTTTCATTGTTCCATAAGCTACAATTCCTTCAGCCTCAGAATCCGCTCCGTTCTTGCCTTCCCCATCATATGTGGTCAGCATACCGTAGAAGATCATCTTATTCCGCTTCAGGTTATAGGTGACATTATTTCCTTCATAATTATCATAGACAACTTCAGCTTTCTTCAATATGAAATCTTTGTCTATTTCAATATCGGCACCTTTGACACCGTCCTTCTCCACAATCATAGCTTCCAATTGTTCGGTATCGTAAACCTTTTCTTCCCCGTTCACATCATACAGGGTGAGTACCGGTTTCTCTCCATAGGCTAATAAATTGTCAATGTGCACAATGCTGGTAAGGAATCCTTTTTTGTCCTTATCCACATCAATGTCTACCGTAAATACCGGATGAGGCATGTCGGAAACATTATCATATGCGGCAATATTTCTGGAAGTGTAATAATGCTTTTCTTCCGTCTGTTGGAAATTACCGAATTCAAACTCAAACCGGTGCTGGTATCTGTCGTATTTTTCCAAATCCAGGGTATTGCCCATCGGAGCCCACAAATAGTTATCCGCTGCATTGTACCCCCTATAGTCCCCATAATAATACTCTGAATTTCCAGAACTATTTTCATATACCCAGCGTCTCATGTAATCGCCGTTAAAGCTGTCCGGGGTCTGTATGGTATCCTGAGTGATGTATTTTTGTCTATCCTGGAACTTGGAATAAGCATCTACCTGCATACGCGGCCGCTGGATCACAATTCTGTCTCTGAAATAGGTTTTCTCCCACAGAACCTCAGGTATATCCGTTTTCAGCATATAGTTATAACCTTTACGCCGGAAGAAATATCCCTTTGCAAAAATTCCGGTGTTGTTGGACAGGTTATAATTAGGTGTTTCACCTGTAGCACCTGAAGAAACAGTGTCCTGCGTATACTCATTAATTCGTCCATTAACTATAACTTTTACGGCGCCGTCTGCAATGTTGTTGTTCAGCTTAATGCTGTTGAAGTTGATGCGGATGAACTTAACGGCCTCTATCGGATCCTTGCCGTCCTTCACCAGCAGTTCATTCAGATCGTCTTTTGTAATTACCAGGTCTCCGTCTTCTGTTATATATTTCCGGATATCATATTCATTGGTATCTTTCTTTTCCGGAATCGTTCGGAAAATCTGGGTATCATTGATAATCGGCTGATTATAATTGGTCCACACGCTGTCTCCCGAACCAAACTGCAGTTCATATACACCCGTGGTCTTATCCAGCTCTTTTTTATCAATTCTCAGTTCTTCGAATATAAAGCCCCGGTATTCATCAACCTCGGTGCCTCTTGGATTTCCATCCGTTTTCTTCTCCGGATCCAATACCTTCTTCTTTTCTACAGGAAGGGTAATATCCAGAAGCACATCCAGCACATTATGCGGACTTCGGTCAAATACATCGGCCGCATTCTTATCATAAGAAGGACCTACAAAGTATTCATACCTCTTAATGAAGTTATTATATGGAGCAAAGATGGTGGGCACCTCATTCGATTTTACGGAATAAGATATGGCGTCCTTACCCAAAATCTTATCTTCGCCCTTATCATCCTTCTGTTTAGCCGTATAAGCAGCCTGGTGTTTTACATAAAGAAGGTTGGCATTCTTAATGCTGAGAACATGGTTGTCTTCACACTCTCCATAGTAGGAATCTTCAGTATTCGGGCGCGCTTCTTTTGTTCTGAATTCGCTGTCCACCTTAAAGTCTCCGCCTACATTGGCCCCACCGATCAATCTTACGAAAATATTTGATTCCTCAGTATCCCCTTCAACCGAGCGGAAGGTGATAACAACCTGGTGAGGTACGGCGATTCCGTGGTCAAACCACATGCCTTCATTGATCACAATGTCCTCATCTTCCAGGTAAGTGCCGTTTTCAGGATAAGCTTCTCCGTACAGCTCACTTTCATTTGGTGTTAAACCGCTCCATTCATAAATCGGTTCTCCCTCTGAATCGTACATCAAAGTTCCCTTATTGACCGTAACAGGATCACCAAAACGGTCAAATGTAGAAGTACCGTCTTCTTCAGCCGTTTTCTGGAAGTGACCGATAGTATACGGAGTTTTTATTAAAGTCGGCGTTACCGGATCAGCATCATAAATATCGATCTTCTCAATATCAGCATATTTGTAGATTTCCTTTGGAATCACGATTGATCTTGTTATGAATCCCTCCGGCCTGTTGTGGACATCCGGATTTAATCGGTTCATGATATCCAAAGTCAGCACAGACGGTTTCATCCTGGATGCGTTCTTCGTGAAAATGGTGGTTGTAAAGGAGACGTCTTCTGCTCCCGGATCACCATCCTGGTATCTGTAGCCATTTAACGTGTATACCTTGCCCAAACTGCTTCCATTCGGATAATATTTGTCATACCCCTTCATTACTTCCAGATAAGTATCAATAGCAGGTTCCGGATTCAGATAGGTCTTGACCGCATCATAATCCACTTTTTTAACCTTAGCTTTTTTACTATCATCTGTACGTGCGGAGAACACGCCATATAAATCCAGATCCTGTTCATAAACGTTAGAACTTCCGGACAATTCTGCATTGATCCTGTTGTCACTTAATTCGCCGGTTTCAAGATCCGTGCCCTCTTTCAGATCGGAGTCCACATTAATAAATTCAACCACGATCTTACCCAGATGTTCAATTGGTGTTCCATATTCAGGTTCAGGCTTCGCCCAGGCTTTTTCCGGAATGATGTACTGTTCTGATTCTTCATCATAGAACTGGGTCAGTTGGTGGTCATTGGACCAATCCAGAATCTCCACTTTTTCCTTGCGTCCGTCTACAGTCACCTCATATTCTTTCATATGGGTCTGGTAAACGACTGCGTGTTCCTCATCATCCGCATCAATAAAACTGATTTTGCTGATAATTCCTTTCGGAGAATGTTCAAACACACCCTGGTCTGAAAAATCAGTTACTTTAACGTACTGCTTGGTATCCTGGTCTAAATAGAACCGGTCAACCGCATCAATAATAAATTTCCTTGATACAAAACCACGATGATTTTCCTGCTCTGTTTCCTGTTTGTTATCCGTTATCGGGATCTCAAACTCAACCTTGCCAAGCGGCATAACAGCCGAGGAATCATTTCCCAGTTTTGCATGATTGCGGTACATCTGGTCATACGGAATCTGCAGTTCCTGTATACGCACTGCCGGATCCGGATCCTTTTTACTTACATATGTCCGTTCTTTATAATCATAGGAAAGGCTGATTTCCAGCGTCGGGTTAGCCATCTCGAATATGAGGATCGCCTTATCAGATCCTTTATATGGTTTTGGCTCCACTTTCTTGTCGTCTTTTATGTAGCCTGTGATATCATATTTTACTTCTGTTTCACATTCACGCAGGCTGTGACAGGTTCCATAGAGCTGATAAACTACTTTTTTCGTCCGCTCATCCAGAATATCCTGATCCTCTTCGTTTTCCAGAGGATTGAATTCATCCCAGTCAGAAACCGCATCTTCTCCTATAATTTCGTCTACACCATAGACTTCATTATAATTAACCGTAATTTTACGTAAAATGCCGTCCCAAAAGCCTTCGACAACCGTCCCGTCTTCCTCTTCATAGGTGGCCTCTAAATTGATTTCATCCTCTATCAGGTTTCCATCTTCATCCACCCCGAATAATTCCTTTAACTCCTCTTTTTTAAGGCTGACTTGAACTGGATCGCCCTCCTCCGTCTCTCCGTACTCAAATATGATATCTTTAATATCTCCGGAGAGCATGATCTCCTTAGGAATACGGAATTTGGAAGCTACAAAACCAGGTTTATCCACCATCTTCTTGGTGCCGTCTTCCTGCTCTTCTTCTTCCCGGATCGTCTTGTAAGGCACTTCAATCTCAACTTTTGTATTGTAAGCCCGGCCTCTTGTACGGTTCTGCAGACGGTAAACGTAGCTGCCATACTCCAAATCCATAGGAGTTTTCAGCTTTTCATCATCCTCTTTTACAATACCTTTAATCTCAGTATGAGCCCATGCTTTAAAGTAAACATCTGACTTTTCAGAATTGCTTTCAGCAGTTTTATCATTGACCTCATACTCTTTCTTTGTATAGAAATAACCTTTCTTATCGCTGATATATTCTTTAACTTCCACATCCGTGTTCAAATCGCCAAACTCCTGGTAATCCATACGCGGATATCTGATATCAGCCGAATTGGTAAATTTACCGCTGATTCTCGGAATACCAGTAATTTTCACACGGCCTGGGCACTCATCGCCAGGCAGGAAAACGCTCTTGAAATTGATGCGCAGATCTCTTCCAAACGTCATACCCGGGTTTTGCTCCAGATAATCTTTCATCTGTTTCTCTACTTTCAGAGTCCAGATGGTTTCCTTGCTTCCGTCTTCATAGACTGCAACTTCACGTTCCATCTCTGTTTCTGCGAAGTTGAACCAGGATTCTCCCCCACTTTCATCTATGACGCGGATTTGGTATTTCGGAACATCGTAGTAGGTTTCATCACCTTCCACATACGCTACCCGGTAGTCTATACCCACACCCCGGAGATAATCTTTTGTGGCCAGCCAGTAATTAATTCCCTTTTCATCCAGCACATCTCCCGGCATAATAAACTGGATATGTGTCAGGTCATAATATTCCGGCATGGTATCCTGAATATATGGGCTGTAAATCGGAACTGATGTATGATTTTCATTATCTGGCGTTTTAATTTCCTTTATCTGATAGCCCAGAGGACGTCCCACAGCCGACATCTTAGTCTCAAGATGTTTTTCTCCATCATGCCCTTCTGCATTCTGTACCTGGAAATAAGTTCTGGTATCCTTTTCCTTATTCCATAAAATATTGTTGCCATAGCTTACCGTGGTCTCCGCAGTAACATCGGCCTGATAGTTCTCGCCTGCCATCTTAGCAGGGAACTGGTTATCATATGGAACATATAAACGGTAATGTTTTTTCGACGGATACTCTGACGCATTGCTGCTGTCCGCTTCCTGTACCTCTGCCTCTTCTTCTGCCATCAGCCTGGCAGCAGGTCCTTCAACCGGTCTGTCTTCTTCCTCTGCCTTCTCCACTTCCGCAGCCGCAGCTTCCTCCGGCTGTTCTTCAGGAGGGAGATCATTAATCAGCATAACGCCGGTATCATAACCACCTTCATCATTCAGAGTTTCCGTCTCAGGAGTTTCAACCAAAAATTCGTCCGGATGATCGATCTGATACTGCATATGCGGAGGATATAACGTCTCTTCTCCATGAATGCGGATGGTGGTATCACCATTCATATAATATGGAACAATCTTTACTAAAGGTTCGCCGCCTGCACTGAACCTCGGATCATCCAAAATAGCATAAGGATTTTCCTCGGCTTCGAAAGCAGCCTCCAGGTCAGGATCGTTTAAATTATAAATTCCGGAAACATCCAGGATCAAAGCGCCTCCCAGATTATCATATTCGGAAACATAATCTTCTGCCAGCTCATGTTTATCCATCAGATCCGGTCTTAACCTTTTCAAATGATTGTCGCCCCAGACACCGGTAAATGTCTGGTCTGCCGATAGATTGTCGCGTCCATCCAAGTATGTCTCATTGAGCATGGGATTCCGCAAGGTGTCTGGATCGTCCGGATCGCACAGCCACTTGATCAGCTGGTTCTGATCCGTTTTGGCATTGCCGCCGGAAGGCAGCCATAATGCCATATCGAACTTTTTAAATACTGCCGTGTCTGGCGGCAGGTCATTGGGATCGATCTTGTTTCCTTCTTTTCTCGGAAAATCCCAGGTGCCATCCAGATTCTTCACCATACCTGATGTATTGGAAATTTCAAAATCGTAGGAAGCATAGTTGTATTTCTGCCAGCCTAAAACAAAGTTGCTGCTGGGATCATCCTGCCTTGCATCCAGTTTGCTGTCCCAGTTTAAGTTGGTATAGAACAGGTTCAGCTTGTTAGTCTCTGAACTGTCCAGTCTGTTGCCGGGGGCAACACAACTGTCAAGCAGGTAAGCATCAGCATAAATATTACTATTGGATATATTGGTCGTTGGTGCATACCGGTCATAATGGGCCCAGGTAAATACTCTGGCCTCTACACCTTCCGGAAGGCTCTCTCCCGGTACAGTCCAAAATCGGAAAGATGTTATAAAAGTAGGCGTTACGCCTGAAGTAATGATATCTTTCTCCAATACTGTCACAGCGCCTCTATACCATCCAACCGAGGCCCCCAGCTCCGGGTTTTCCCTCGGCCATGCTGAGTTATCATATCTAGGGAGTTTAATGCCTCCCAGTACTTCATGTTCAAAATCTTCTTCCGCCACCGGCATAATACTGTTCTGGATACTTTCCAGTTGTTCTTTCAGAGCATTGCTGCCTGTAGCCTTATCAGCCGTTGCTTTTTTGTTTGCCTTTTTTGCATTGCTGCCGGAAGCTGTATCGGCTGTATCTTCTGTCTCTTCTGTCTCTTCTTCCTCATCCAATGCTTCTGCTGATGTCCCTTCAGTTTCCGCTTCAAGAAGATTTATCTCCTGCAGAGCTTCATCCGGATTCGGGAAAAAGATGTTCCAACGGTCTGTGGAAGCCATATTCATCTCCACACCACCCAGCAGTACATCCCCCGGTTTTTCCGGTTCGGCGTTGTAGGAATAATAATAGTGGGTTTCCTGGCTTTCTTCATCTAAAGTGCTGAAAATATAGGGCAGTTCAAAATGAATTCCGATCTGTGCAAAGCTTCCGTCACCAGTAGCATAAACACCTGATTCGGTAGTTACGATCTCTCCACGTTTTAGAGCTACCGTACCTTTCGACACCATCAATCCCGGATCAAACTCTGTGCTCCCACCGTTCGTCCTCTTCATGGAAGTTGTCATAATCGGGTACTCTTTAGGCTTCGTATCTCTCTCCGCACTATTGGCCTGCTTGATCTGCGAATCCGGCACCCTGACCGCCCCGAAGGCAGTTACCGGAAATGCGCTCTGAAAAAACATACAGAGCGCAAGCGTCATGCTGATAAATCTCCTTCCATAATCATGCCATCGCGTTTTCAACTCATTCATTAAAGTTCCCCTCCGTTTTATCGTAATTTTACGATATTTTGTAAAAGTATTTTTATAAACGCTAAAAAAATTTAACATACCTATGTTAAATTCCAAAATCTTTGTTATGTAATTGTATTTTCTTCCAATTGATCTAACGTTATTATAACTCGTTCGTAATTATACGTCTACACTTTTTGAAAGATTTTTTAATTTTTTTTTAATTTGTAACCACTTTATTTGAAGTTTTCCTTAATATTTTGAGTTATACATGGCTAATTATACGATATAAGCCCATTTTTGCCCCCTCGGATTATAATCAAAGTTTTAACAATATGTATCACTCCACCCAACGATCGGAGTAAAAAGCTTCCATACACACAAAGCAAAAAAATTCCGGAAGGAGATAAAAAAATCCTTTTCAGGACGCTTCCTATCTCCTTTCGGAAAGGTTCAAACAGCTTTTACCGCTTACAATGAAGCTGTTTCTTCTATATAATATGCGTTTACAATTCCAAATCCGTTCCACCAAACACAGCCTCCGCCTTTCGTGTCTTCCTGTCCACCTTAAACTGCGCAAATCCACGAAAACTTTCTGGCCGGTCTATTTTCCCCACAGTTATCACAACCGTAGTTTTTGTAATTGATTCAATCCTGGTATCCAAATTCTCCTCATCCTGATAAAGACCAGCGTCAGCCAGAGCATTTTCCAACAGATAGCTTACGGTATTCTCATTGATGGGAGGAACAATCCATTCTCCTG
The DNA here is from genome assembly GCF_018785315.1 of Clostridium sp. MCC353. Taxonomy (GTDB): domain Bacteria; phylum Bacillota; class Clostridia; order Lachnospirales; family Lachnospiraceae; genus CHH4-2. The sequence goes on from NZ_WQPN01000033.1 coordinate 59,708, forward strand.
AAGCGGGTGAAAGGTAATACCAGCGGCCCTGATCCATAATCCATCCTGTGTCCATACGGCCTTCTTCATCAAAATAATACCATTTACCATCATCAATCAGCCAGCCGGAAGCAAAGGTTCCATCCTCCGTTTCATAGCGGAATCCGCCGTCCTCCGCCCGAACCCAGGTTCCTGCATAGGAAAGCGTCGTCTGTCCAAGAACCATAATAAGAATTGCGCCCATCATGGCCGCTGTATTTTTCTTAAACCGTCTCATCTTCCATCCCTCCAAGCCTGATATCAATATCCACCAGCTCCTTTCCGTCCTCTACCTCATACAAATACAGGTCACTCAGATGTTTCCTGATCACCCTGCGTCCGCCCACATCACCGGTCAGATCCATCAACTCATCCCGGTACTTCATGGAAAATACAGCCGGATTGCCAAATTCCCCCTGATGGGTCAGACACCCCATCCCTTTTCCGCTTTTGCGCCATTCCCTGAGAAAGGCCAGCAGAGTTTCCCCAGTCAGATAAGGCTGGTCACATACCGCAAAACACACCGCATCCACAGAATCCTTTAAAGCGGGAAGGGCCAGATGAATGGAGTGGGAAATGCCCAGCTCCGTATCATAGTTATAAACCGCTTCAAATCCCCTCTTCTCCAACTCCTCCGCTATTTCCTCATACTGGGTGACCACAATCTTTTGTTCAAACGAGGAGGCAGGCAGTTCTTCCAGCCGGTCTGTTAAATGCCTGTACATTGGTTTCCCCGAAAAATGATATAAAAGCTTATTTCCCTGAAATCTGCGGCTGCTTCCTGCAGCCAAAAGTACTAATGCGAGCCCCATACCTTCCTCCTCTGATTGTGGTTTGTCCTATTTTTTCAAAAATAAAATGCTTTCTTCCGGAACCACAAGTTCCTTGGGCAGCATTTCCAAATACTGCTCTTTCCATTCCCTTTTCGGGATTTTCCACCAGATACCGTTGTCCAGGATTACCGTCATCTCAAACGGATCTTCCAACAGCCGCTTGGCCCTGCACGGTATCACGTTTACGCTGTCATCCGCCGTTCTCTTTCGAAAATAATGGGCACGGATACCGATATGGTCGATTTCTTCTGGAACCTTTTCCGTAAATGTCAGCGTCGTCCCCCAAGAAGGCACTTCAACTTCATGGTTAGATATGGGGACTGCCTCCACGATATTTTTACAGCCGGTCAATTTCGCCGCCGCCACAACCTGGGGATTGGCAAACACTTCTTTGGTCTTCCCGGATACCACCATATTCCCCTGCTCCAGCACGTGAATATTCCGGCAGAACCTGTAAATCTCATCCCTGCTGTGAGTGACCATCAAAATATCCCCTTCATATTCCTTCAAAATGTTCAGCAAATCCAGTTGTATGCTCTCCTTGAGATAATAATCCAACGCGGAAAATGGTTCATCCAGCATCAGCACATCCGGTTCGGATGCCAATATCCGGGCCAGGGCCGCCCTCTGCTGCTGCCCTCCTGACAATCTTCCCGGATAATTATCAGCCAGATCCTCCACCTGCAAAAGCTTCATACAGCGCCCGGCATTCTCCTTCTTTTTCACACTGTCATGACCGGCGGCCCCGATTTCCACGTTCTGCCGCACCGTCATATTAGGAAACAGGGCGTAATTCTGGAACAAATAGCCCACTTTCCGGTCCTGCACCCTCAAATTAATCTTCTTTTCCGAATCAAACAACACCCTGCCGTTTAAGACGATCCGCCCCCGGTCTGGGGTCAGGATTCCGGCAATACATTTTAACGTCATGCTTTTTCCGCAGCCGGACGCCCCTAAAATCCCGTGGATTCCGCTGTTTTCATCGGTCTCAAAAGCGATCCGGAGAGTGATATCCTTCAGCTTCTTCTCAAAATCCACCTGTAAACTCATATCGGCTCTCCCTTATTCATATCTCTTTCTTCTTATTACATAGTAATTCATACAGCCTACGATCAGCAGGGACATCACTACAATAATTATAACATAATCTCCCGCCCTGTCCATATTTCCTGCCGCAACTTCCGAATAAATGGCAAGCGGCAGGGTTCTGGTCTTCCCCGCTATATTTCCCGCAATCATGGCTGTGGCGCCAAATTCCCCAAGCCCTCTGGTAAATGACAGCACCCCGCCGGACAGCACGCCCGGCATGGCGGCAGGCATAATGATCTTCCTGAAAATCGTCCATTCCGAGAGCCCAAGGGTTCTTCCAGCATAAATCAGATTCTCATCCACCTGTTCAAACGCCCCTCTGGCAGAACGGTACATGAGGGGAAATGAAATCAAAACAGCCGCAAGCACTGTAGCTCCCCAGGAAAAGGCGATTTTAATCCCAAAATATTCTATGAAAAAGCGGCCGATAGGGCGCTTAACACCGAACAGATAGAGAAGAAAAAAGCCGGCCACCGTGGGAGGGAGCACCAGAGGAAGGGTTAAGATTCCGTCCAGGAACATTTTCCAGTTTTCATTTTTCATGTTGACGACAAATCTTGCCGCCGCGATTCCCAGAAAGAAGGTGATGCAGATTGCCGCCGATGCCGTTTTAATTGAAATCAACCATGAAGTCATTTTCGAAAATCCTTTCACGTTTTACTGTTAATGGCTTGGCCCTTTACTGTTAATGGCCTGGCCTCTTGCTGTTTATGGCCTGGCCTTTTGCTGTCACCGACCTGGCCCTTTACTGTTTGTAGCCTGGCCTTTTGCTGTCAACGGCCTGGCCCTTTACTGTTTATAGCCTGGCCTTTTGCTGTCAATAACCTAGCCCTTTACTGTTTATGGCCTGGCCTTTTAATGTAAATGACCTAGCATTTTAATACAGCCTTTTAATGCAGCCTTTTAATACAGCCTTTTAATCCCCCAAATTCCCCGTAAACCCATACTTTTCAAACACTCCTATCGCCTCATCCGTCTGCAGAAACTTCACAAACTTCTCCGCCGCGTCTTTATGTTCAGAGGCCGAAACCACTCCCACCGGATAAATGACTTTTTTCGCCAAACTTCCCTCCGGCGCGTCGGCTGCCACTCTTACACGTTCCGTTGTGGCTGCATCCGTAGCGTACACAATCCCTGCGTCCGCACTGCCTTCCGCCACCCAATTTAAAACTTCCGTCACATTGGTTCCCAAACTGGCTTTTGCCGCAGCATCCTCCCATAAACCAAGACTTGTTAATGCCTCCTTCGCATACTGCCCTGCCGGAACGCTGTCCGGATCGCCCAATGCGATAGAATCGGCATTGACAATATCCTCAAATGAGGTGATTTCTGAATCCGATCCCTCCGGTACGATCAGAACAATCTTGTTCTCTAACAGCTCCACAATGCTGTCCCCGTCAACCATGGATTCTTCTTTTAAAGCATTCATCTGTTTCATAGCTGCCGACATGAATACATCCGCTTCCAGCCCTTCCTCAATCTGGGTCTGGAGTTTTCCCGAACTGTCGTACGTCGCTTCCACCTTAATTCCCGGATATTTCGCTTCAAACATGGGGATCAATTCTTCATCATAAGAATACTTCAAGCTGGCCGCCGCCGCAATAAGAATTTTTGTCTCTCCCCCCGAATCTTTCCCTTCATCGGAGGCTTTCACCACTTCTTTATCCTTATTTTCTTCCGTCTCAGACTTTGAATCCGCCTTAGAATCGGCCTCATTTCCCTCTCCCGCCTTCTTTTCCCCTGACGCTGCATTTCCGGTACTTTCCGTTTTACCCACGCCATCCACCGCAGTTCCCGTTTTCCCGCAGGCCGTTAACACTAACATAGACGCTATCGTAGCTGCCATCATAACCGCCGCCTTTTTCACCAAACTGTTTTTTCTCATAATTTTAACTCTCCTTTTCCTTCTCTCATTTTTACGCCCTCGTGGCAGCGCATCGTTATTCTCGTTCAAGAATAACGTTATCATAAAAAAACACTTTTTAAAGTGTTTTCTTATTTTCAAACCAAAAATGATGCAGAATCGCTTCCAGCACCCCGCCTCCAATCGCCGAAGCCTTATCTGAAATGCTGAAACAATTCTCCACATTCCCCCGCGGATCCACATCCCCGGACTTCATTCCGGTCTTCACCATCACTCCGTCCTGTAATAATCCCCGGACAACTCCGCCAACCTGGGCGTAAACAGGCGAATCCCCGGAATATCCCACCAGATCCCCTTTTTCCACCAGATCCCCGATGGAAACGGTTCCCTTAAAAATCCCATCCGCCGTGGCTCTGATAATCCGTTCCTTGTCATATCCGCCGATCATTCCCGGCACTCCCGTATTGGGAATGGCGCTTCCGCTCCAGATACAGCGGCCCAGGTCATGCCCTCTTTTGGTCTCCACCACGCAGTGGCAGTCCTCTCCCGCCGTAAATCCCGGCCCCACGCCGATGACCATTTCGGCGTCCGCCATCTTCGTTCCCAAATTGACCTTGGCTAAAATGGCGTCCACCACCACATCAGGTTTCCAGCTCAGCCCCATTTCAGCCCGTTCATCCACCAAAACCGCAATCCGTCCCTCCCGGTGAGCCGCTTCGATTTCCTCCAGATTCCCGCAGAGCACTCCGGTAATATCCTCTACCTGCATGCTTCCCAGATAGACAGCCGGTGAAAATGCCACCGTCCTCCGCACAGTCGTCGGCGCCTCAATATCCGTCATCACAACCAAAAACCCGCTCCTGTAAAGCCTGGCTCCAATTCCGCTGGCCAGATCCCCGGCCCCCTTCACCAATACTTTCATCGTGCACATTCCCCCGCCTTTCCCGTTAATATATCAAGTCCATGAGGCAGCGTATCCAGAATATATCCCAACGCTTCCTTCACCGCCTTAGGGCTTCCCGGAAGGTTGATAATCAAAGTTCTGCCTCTCATTCCGCTGACCGCCCTGCTCAGCATGGCCCGTTTTGTTATGCTCAAACTGTAAGACCGGATGGCCTCCGCAATTCCAGGCGCCATGCGGTCACAGACTGCCAGCGTAGCTTCCGGCGTGATATCCCTGGGCGAAAACCCGGTTCCCCCCGTGGTGAGGATCAAATCACAGCGCTCCTCATCCGAAAGCCTGATCATCTCCGCCTTCAGCCCCTCCATCTCATCCGCCAAAACCCGGTAACTGACCACCTGGTACAATTCCCCCGGCAGCATAGTTTCAATAGCCGGTCCGCTTAAATCTTCCCGCTCCCCGGCCGCTCCCTTGTCGCTGGAAGTAATAATCCCTACTCGGTACATATCTCAATCTCGTCTCCTGTCTTTATGGTCCCGCCCTGCAGAACCTTTGTGAAAATGCCATTGGTGGGCATGATGCATTCCCCCATCTTCTTATAAATCTCACAGTGGCTGTGGCATTCCTTTCCAATCTGCGTCACTTCCAAAAGCACATCCCCGCTTCGAAGCAGAGTTCCCACCGGAAGATTTATCAGGTCAATGCCTGAAACCACCAGATTTTCCCCGAACGCCCCGTCTTTTACCTCTGCTCCCCGGGCTTTAAACGCTTCTATGGTTTCATACGAAAGCAGGCTCACCTGACGATGCCATTTCCCCGCGTGCGCGTCCTTTTCAATTCCAAAATCCGTAATGAATACCGCTTTTTCAATTCTGCTTTTTTGAGTGCCCTTTTTTTCACTGATGCAGATTGCCATGATCTTTCCCATAACTCATCCTCCTATCTGATTCATATTGAACGATCCAGAACCCGCCGTTTCAAAATGATGGCTTACCGGCTTTTGGGCAATGGTCTGTTTCATCAATTCCGTCAATTCCTTATCATTCATACCGGCGCGTATCCGGTCCCTTAAATTAATCCCCTCTTCCGATGCCAGGCACAGCTTCAAAAATCCGTCCGAAGTCAGACGCACACGGTTGCATCTGTCACAGAATTTATGATGGACCGCGCTGATAAAACCGGCGCAGCCCCGGCTGCCGAACTCATAATAACGGGCCGGGCCATGGCCCCAGATCCGTTTTGATTCCCTCAGATCCGGATAACGGCTCTTTAAAATATCCAGAAGCGCTTCATTGTCCATCGCATGGAACCGGCAGCCCTGCCCGATGGGCATCATCTCGATAAACCGCACAGGAATCTGTTTTTCCTCCGAAAATGCCGCGAAATCCAGCACATCCTCCCGCGTCAGATCTTCCATCACCGCACAGTTCAACTTCACGTTCAGCCCACAGGCCGCCGCCTCATCAATCCCTTTCATGACCTGCTCAAAGCTGTCCCTTCTGGTGATTTCAGCAAAATGCAGCCGGTCCAGCGTATCCAAACTCACATTCACGCAGGAAATCCCCGCAGCCTTTAATTCCCCGGCCTGTTCCTCTAAAAGGCAGCCGTTGGTCGTAATAGTCACATCCTCGATTCCCGGCAGATCATGAAGCCTTTTAGCCAGATAAGGCAGATTTTTCCTCACTAACGGCTCCCCGCCAGTCAGTTTAATTGTTTTAATTCCCAACTCCACTCCGCAGCGGCAGATCATTTCAATCTCTTCAAAGGTCAGGATCTCATCATGGCTGATCAGCTCGGTTCCCTCTTCCGGCATACAGTAACAGCACCTCAAATTGCACCGGTCCGTCACCGAAATCCTTATATAGTCAATCCTTCTTCCCGTTTTGTCAATCATGGCTTCCCTCTTTCAGATAAAGGCCGCTCTTTCCCCCGTCCTTTTTCAGCAGACAGACATCGCTGATCCTCATTCCCCGGTCCATGGCCTTACACATGTCGTAAACAGTTAAAAGGGCGATATTCACTCCTGTCAGCGCTTCCATCTCAACCCCTGTTTTCCCAAAGGTTTTCACGGTGCACACCGCCTCCACGGAACATTCCTCCCGGTGAAGTTCAAATTCCAGGCTGCATTTGGTCAGCATCAGAATATGGCAGAGGGGAATCAGTTCCGATGTCCTCTTCGCCCCCATGATGCCGGCCACCCGGGCCACTCCCAGCACGTCGCCTTTCTTGGCGGTTTTATTGCAGATCGCCTCGAACACCTCTTCATTGACATAGATCTTTCCACAGGCCACGGCAACCCGCTCCGTCTCCGCCTTCTCTCCCACATCCACCATCCAGGCATTGCCGTCTTTATCAAAATGTGTTAATTCTCCCATGTTCCTTTACCATCCTTTTCCAAATCCGCAGTTGGGATAAGTACAGATTTCACAGTTTAAGCAAAGGCCGCCTCTGCCCAGCCTGTCGATTTCCTCTTTGGTCACCGGATCGTCAGCCAGAAGCCTTGGCAGCACCAGATCGAAAATCGTGCGTTTTGCATACATCACACAGCCGGGAAGGCCTGCCACCGGAATCCGTTTCTGTCCGTCCCCTTTGGCATAGGCCAGCATGAACATGGCGCCAGGCAGCACCGGCGCTCCGTAAGTCACAACCTCCGCTCCCGTATTCTTGATGGCCAGCGGCGTCTTGTCATCCGGGTCCACGCTCATTCCTCCGCTGCACAGCACCAGATCGGCTCCCTTGGCGATGAAGTCCAAAACCGCTTTTGTGGTATGTTCCGGGTTATCGTCCGTCAGGGTCTGCCCCAATATCTCACATCCGTATTCCTCCGCCTTTTTCACCAGCACAGGTCCGAATTTATCTTCAATCCTTCCATGGAACACTTCGCTTCCGGTGGTCACTATCCCCACTTTTTTCTTATTATAGGGAAGGAGGGTGAATATGGGCCTGCCTTCACATGCGGCCCTGGCCTGTTCCATCTTTTCCTTTTTAATCACCAGCGGAATGATCCGGGTGCCGCAGATCTTGTCCCCCTTTTTCACCGGAGTGTTGGGGTGGCGGGATGCGATCATCATATCTCCCAGACTGTTGATCTTATCCAGCAGTTCCGTATCTATTTTAAGCAGGCCGTCAACGGCTGCCGATAATTCAATTTTACCTTCTTTTACCTCACTCCGGTTCATGAAATCATTGCGGCACAGCTCATACAATATTTCCGCCGCTTCATTTTCATGATACATGGTTTCGTCATTTTCCCAGATATAGAGATGTTCTTTTCCCAGGGACAGAAGGACCGGTATATCCTCTTTCGTAACCACATGCCCCTTCCGGAACCTGGCGTCCTTCACCACTCCCGGTATAATCTGTGTAATATCATGGCACAACACCTGTCCAACTGCATCCTCTGTGCGAATTTCTTTCATGTTAATCCTCCATGTTAAAGCGTTTTTTCACACACGCTCTAACCTCCTCAGCGCATTCGTTATTTTCAAGTAAGAATATCCAAATGAAATGAAAAGAGTTCCTCCTGCGGAACTCCCGCCTCTGTGTACGGCCAGCCCTAAAAACCGCCGTTTTCGCCTTCTGCCCTTTTAAATATCCGGCCGAAAATCTCTTCCGCCGCCTTCTGGGTTTCCTCCTGGAATTCCAGGTAACGGTTCAAAAACTCCTCGCCTTTTTCCGTGAGCACCGTCCCCCCGCCGCTTTCGCCGCCTCTGGTTCCTTCCATCAATTGAAAACCCAGGTCCTGCTCCGCATTCCGGATGATCTTCCACGCCTTTGAATAAGACATGTTCATCTCCTTACAGGCGGCCGATAAAGAAGAAGTTTCCTTCACCAGCTTCATAAGAGTGGAAACTCCCGGGCCAAAATTGCGCTCTTCCCTGTATACGCGAAGACGCATATGAAACTTAAACGTACCGTCTTCCATCATTTCCTCCATCCTGTCAGCAGGATTCAAACAATATATCCACTTCGCCGCCGCACCACATACCAAGGGCTCCGGCCGTTTCCGTATTCAGACGGTAAGTCTTTACCTCTTTTTCCACTCCCCGGGCCAGCAGATCGGCTGCATGTTCCACTGCCTTATATTCTATCATACCTCCGCCAATGGTGCCACATAAATTTCCATCCGTAAATACGATCATCCGGCTTCCGATCCCTCTGGGGGCAGATCCCCTTTTTCCAATAATCCTGAGAAGCATTCTGGGACCGCTGCTCTCCTGTTCCAAAACTTCCCTCATTCCATTCTCTATGTAGCTGGCCGGATGGTCAGCGTTCTTCCTCTGGATCAACTGGGCAATAATGCTGATTGCGATCTCTCTGGGCGTTTCCCCTCCGATGGGCAGGCCGATGGGCGCATGAACCTCATCCAGCTGCTCCTGCGAAAATCCCTTCTCTTTCAGGGCATCCATGGTCTTTTTCACTTTTCCCCTGCTGCCAATCATGCCCACATATCCGTAAGGGCGCTTTAAAACCAGCTCCAGGCACTCCAAATCCGCCGCATGCCCCCGGGTCACAATCACGTAATAGGCATTGGGAGAGAATACCCTCTGTTCCAATGTCTCCTTAAAATCCCGGCAGATGCACTCCTTTGCCTTTGGAAAACGCTCACGGTTGGCAAATTCCTCCCTGTCGTCTAAAACCGTATAGGGATATTCCAGGTAATCCGCCATAAAAGCCAGCTCCTGGGAAATATGGCCGCCTCCGCAGATGACTAACTCCGGTTCCTGAACCATGCGTTCCACGAAAATCTGCTCCCCGAAAGCTTCATACTGATAAGGGCAGAGGGTTAAATCGGCCAGCATGACCGCCGCGCTCCAGAACTGGTCCATTCCCGAATTCAGGGAAATGAATTCCCCGTCCTGTAAGATCACTTTTTCTCCCAGCGAAGACCCGGATACCACGGTAAAAAGGTAAATCGGCCCCTGTTCCAGCCGTCTAGTTATCTCCTGATATGCATTCATCCTGATCTCCTTTCCATGGCCCAAACTTCAATGCCAGAGCCATTTTTCCTTGTTCAAATGCTGTTACTGCGGTAATTCCGCTGTATTCCTTCCTGCAATGGCCGATAATCTGTTCTGCCATCCGTTTTCTCTCCCCATCGTCCGCTTTGTTGAGCACGATCCTGTATTCCCGGCCTTCCACCGCCTTTTGGCTTCCCTGTTTTGAACACAGGATGAGGGCCGCATCCCGGGGAGAAATGAGCTCCTCCGGCTTCTTTCCCAGCAGCTTACAGGTCTCTTCCACCCGAAAGCAGATATCTTTCACCGGCCTTCCGATACAGTCCAGACCCGCGCAGGCGATTACCATCTCAGTCTCAGGAATGATCACAGGCTCGTGCCCCGCCGGGACTTTAAGCGGCAGCCCTTTGGCCCCATCCGCCTCGATCAAAAGCACATCGCAATAGGATTTCAGCTTTCCAATCTCTTCCAGCGGCATTCCCTTCAGTTTTCCGCCTTCCGCTTCCTGCCCGGCAGCCAGAATCCCGGAATCCCAGACCACCCGGTCCAAAACCTCCGCCCGGTCTCCGATTACAGTCTGATATCCATCCGGCCTGCGGATATGGGTGCTGGTGGTCACAATCACCCGTTTTCCCATGCGTTCCAGCTCTTTAGCCAGTTCATACATGACGGTGGTCTTTCCGCCTCCGCCCACCAGGGAAATGACCCCGGGTACCCGTTTTTCAAGCCCTAAGGCAGCTAAAAGTCCTTCGCCGCTCATATCCAGCCAAAGGCTCACCTTTTCCCGGTAAGCCTTCGGCGTGTACATCACATGATATAATTCATCCATAATGGAGCAAACCGGCGTTTCCCCCGGTTTCTCCTGTTTCACAGGATACAGTAAAATGGTGAAATCTACTCCAAACATGCGGCAGCCCGCTCCGGTATACAACGCGCCGCAGCGCATATAGAAATTTATACGCCTTTGGCGGGTCAAATATTCCTCCTTATTTTCCGCCGCCGAAACGGTTTCGCATTCCAGCATAATTCCTTCCATACCGGAAAAATATTCCCTCATCAGTTCCAGGAACCTGCTTCCGTATCCTCCGCTTCGAAACGCCTCACAAACCGCAAGGTAATCCAGCAGAACGTAAGGAAACCCATGTTTTTGCACGAAAAAGCCGTAGGCCCTCAGTCCGCCGCCCTCATAGAGCCCCAGCCCCAGATAATGCCCCTTTTCCCACATGGATAAAAACCACTTCCACGGGCGGATCTCATTTTCCGGGAAATCACGCTTCATATGAGTGTTGTAAATTTCTTCCGTCTGTTTCAAGTTTAATTCCAGTATTTCCATTTGTCCGCTCCTGCTGTGCCGGTTTCCACGTCTGCCTGATAGAGCGTGTCTCGTATGCCTCATGTGCCTCACGGCAGACGAACCGGCTAACTATAACTCATCTCTAAAACTGAATATATTTCCTTCGTTTTACATAGGTTCCCTTATGCTCTTTACATATTACGCCGTTCTCAGCCGCCAGTTCACCTCTTAAATAAACCTGGCCCGCAATCCCTTTCACCTCAGTGCCTTCAAACGGACAATAATCCGTGTTGGCATGTTGGTTTTCTTTGGTCATCACCCAGACCGCATCCGGGTCCCATACTACAATATCGGCATGACTCCCCTCTTTTATACACCCTTTCTCAGGATATACGCCATAAAGTTTTGCCGGATTGGCCGAAAGCATGCGGCACATCTGTTCCAGGGTAAGATCCTTTTCCAGCACACCGTAAGTATAAAACAGCACAGGGCGGCTTTCCACTCCCGGCATGCCGTTTGGAATCTTCGTAAAATCATCGATACCCGCTTCCTTCTGCTTCATCGTAAAGCTGCAGTGGTCGGTGGAAACTGTCTGGATGTTGTTCTTGCGCAGGGCGTTCCACAGCCTGGTCTGGTCCGTGGTCTTCCTAAGAGGCGGGGAGCAGACATATTTGGCCCCTTCAAAATCCGGCCTGTCATAATAGCTGTCGTCCATCAGTAGATACTGGGGACATGTTTCCAGATACACTTCCTGCCCCCGCTCCCTGGCGTATTTCACTTCCTGATAACCGGCTCCCGAACTGAGATGCACCACGATCACAGGCGCTTTGGCCAGATCAGCGATTTTCAGCAGACGGCTGACCGCCTCCGCTTCCACCAGATCAGGCCTGGTCTTCGGGTGGGCGGAAGGGATAAGATTTCCCTTGGCCTTCTGCTCTTCAATCAGGGCCTTTATGAGCCCCGAGTTTTCACAGTGAACGCCGGTGATGCCTCCCACTTCCTTTAACCGTTTCAGCACCTGGTAAATCTCTTTATCGTCCAGAACCATATTATCGTAAGTCATGTACACTTTAAAAGAGGTAATTCCTCCGTTCACCAGCTCTTCCAGTTCCCGGCTGATCTCCTCATTCCAGTCGGAAATGGCCATATGAAATCCATAGTCACAGGAACTCTTTCCGTCCGCCTTCTTATGCCAGTTCGCCAGCGCTTCATGAAGGGTTTCCCCCTTGTTCTGGGTCGCAAAATCGATAATCATGGTGGTGCCGCCTGCAATGGCCGCTTTGGTTCCTGTTTCAAAGTCATCGGCAGTTACCGTGCCGGACACCTCTAAGTCAAAATGGGTATGGGCGTCGATGAAGCCCGGAAACAGCAGTTTCCCGGTCACATCCACAACCTCCGTCCCCTCTTCCGGAACAATTCCTTCCGCCACCCGGCAGATGGTTCCGCTCTCATCGTCCATCAGCACATCCAGTTTCTCATGGTAAGTTTCCATGACAACGGTGCCGCCCTTCAGTAATCGTTTCATATCGCCACTTCCTTCCAATTCATCAGAACTCTTTATTTCTTCTTGCTATATGGGGTTCCCTCCAGCGGCAGACTGGTTCTGAATCTGCCGTCAAATCTGTAATACGCGTTCTGTACTGCCGGTGCAGTCGGGATTGAAGTGATCTCACCGATTCCCACTGCCCCGTAAGCCAGGGAATCCTTGTTCTTTTCTACAATAATGCTTTCCACATCCGGCGTCTTATCCGCCCGGAACAGGCCCAGGGTGCCGAACTTGGCTAACGGTTTTCCATGATCCAGCGGGAAATCCTCCGTCAGGGCATATCCCAGGCTCATCACAACTCCGCCCTCGATCTGTCCTTCTACAGACAACGGGTTGATGGCCTTTCCTACATCGTGGGCTGCCACCACCTTTTCCACTTTTCCATTTTCATCCAAAAGAACGACCTGGGTGGCGTATCCGTAAGCCACATGGGATACCGGGTTCTTCTTGGGGCTTCCCATAGGATCGGTGGCCGCCAGATATTCTCCTTTGTATTCCCTGCCGTTTAACTCGTTTAGAGAATGGGTTTCCATGTCCTTTTTAATGTCCAGAGACGCCAGCCTTACCGCTTCCCCGGTAATCAAAGTCTGACGGGAACCCGAAGTGGTTCCTGAATCAGGCGCTAAATTGGTTTCTGCGGCCACATAGACGATATCCTCTTCTTTTAAGCCCGTAGTCTCACAGCAAATCTGCTCCAAAACGGTTCCAAGTCCCTGTCCGATACAGGATGCGCCGGATCTGATATAGACTTTTCCGTCTTCAATGGTCAGACGGCAGCGTCCCCAGTCGGGAAGCCCCACGCCTACGCCTGCATTCTTCATAGCGCAGGCGATACCGGCTCTCGGATGATTTTCATAAACCTCTTTTACAGCCTCTAAGGTTTCCACCAAAGCGGTTCCCGGAGCCGCGATCTGGCCGTTGGGCAGTTCCTGTCCCGGCCGGATGGCGTTGCGGCAGCGAATCTCCCAGGCGGAGATTCCCACTTCCTCAGCCAGCGCGTCCAGGTTGCATTCCGTGGCAAAACAGCTCTGGGTTACGCCGAACCCTCTGAAGGCCCCGGCAGGCGGATTATCCGTATAAACGGCCGTTCCGTCGATTTCAATGTTCTGGTAATTATATGGGCCTGCCGCATGGGTGCAGAGCCTTTGAAGGACAGGGCCGCCCAGCGAAGCGTATGCGCCCGTATCCGTAATCACTTTGGCTTTCATGCCGGTCAGATAACCATTTTCATCACAGGCGGTTGTAAATTCCATCCAGGCCGGGTGGCGCTTGGGATGAACTAAAATGCTCTCTTTCCTGGTCAGCTTCACCTTCACCGGAAGTCCCGTATGGTATGACAGCAGAGCCGCATGGTGCTGCACCGACATATCTTCTTTTCCGCCGAAGCCGCCGCCCACCAGCTTGTTGATCACATGCACCTTTTCCATGGGATATCCCAGCATCTTGGAACACTCCCTCTGGGTATCGTAAGTGCCCTGGTCGGAAGAATAGATGACCGCTTCTCCCTTTTCCCTGTCCACGATGGCAACCGCGCACTCCGGTTCCAGGAATGCATGTTCCGTAAACGGGGTGAAATACTGCTTTGTCACCACATGGGCCGAATTCCTGATGGCTTCGTCCGCATTTCCCCGGACCAAATGTTCATGAGCCAGAATATTGCCCTCTTTATGTACCAGCGGAGCCCCCTCTTTCATGGCCTCCATCGGATCAAATACAGCCGGAAGTTCTTCGTATACCACTTCCACCAGCTTTTTCGCCTCTTCCACCAGTTCCGGCGTATCCGCCGCAACCAGGCAGACCGCGTCGCCTAAATACCGGGTATGCTCTCCCACAGGAATCAGAGTATCCCAGTCCTGTTTCAGATGGCCTACCTTCACGCTTCCCGGAACATCCTCAGCCGTCACCACAGCGCGCACGCCGGGCAGGGCTTTTGCTTTGGATGTGTCGATGGAAACCACCGTGGCCCTGGGATAAGCGGCCCGGAGGGCGCTTCCGTAGATCATGCCTTCCACTTCCATATCATCCACGTACTCGCCGCGGCCCAGCACCTTTTCTTCCACGTCGATCCGGTGGGCCCTCTGTCCCACGCCGCTTATGGTCTTTCTCTCCACCGGCGTGCCCTCTCGTAAAATCTTAGCCGCCAGCAGGATTCCGTCGATGATCTTCTTATAACCGGTACAGCGGCAGATATTGTTCCTGATGGCAAACGCCGCCTCATCCCTGGTGGGATCAGGATTCTGGTCGATCAGGGCCTTTCCGCAGATGACCATTCCCGGGATGCAGAAGCCGCACTGTACGGCTCCCGCTTCTCCAAATGCATAAACAAACACTTCTTTTTCCCGTTCGCCAAGGCCCTCCACCGTCACGATGGATTTCCCTTCAAACTTCGATACCTTCTGTACACAGGCCTTCACCGGCTTGCCGTCCACCAGGACGGTACAAGTGCCGCAGGCTCCTTCGCTGCATCCGTCCTTTACGGACTTTAAATGACAGTCATTCCTGAGGACGTCGATCAGCTTTCTGTCCTCTTCCACCTGTACCTGTTTTCCATTAATCAATAAGGTGTACATTCCCGCACCCGCTTTCCATCTCATTTTCAACCTAATAAATAGGAATAGTCTTTACACACAGTTTCCATAATCTTAACAAGCCCTTCCGGAAGATCGGAAGCTTCCCCTGCCTTAAAGGTCAGGATGCTGCCCAGATATCTGACTTTGCAGCTCACTGCATCTTTATCCAGCACAACGAATCCCTGGTTTTTGCTGTTCTCCATATCCGCTTCATTGGCAAATAAGGTGAATTTATCCAGATAAGGCGCGCTGTCATATGGACAGAAGCTCTTGCAGTTGCCGCATTCATTGCACATATAATCCACATGGATGATCTGGTGTTTCTCCATGCCCGGAACTGTGATGGAAAGGTTGGCCCTGTTGGGACAAACTTCCACGCAGTTTTCGCAGACAGAAGAACAGGTTAAACATCTGCCGGATTCGGCTTTTCCATCCTGCTTCTCCAAAAGGACGCCCCGTCTTCCGTAAATATCCGCCATATCGGCCTGTTCGCTGTAGTCTTTGGCAACAGATTTTGCCAAAATGGCCTCGGCCGCCTTCTTCGCGTCGCGGATGCCTTCTACCACGGTAGCCGGTCCGTACAGGCCGTCGCCCACCACGTAAACGCCTTTCCGGCTGCTCTCCAGGGTATCCTGGTTCACCATGGCTTTGCCCCGCTCGGTCACGTTGATTCCGTTGGCCTTATAAAATTCCGTTGGAACCTGCTCGCCGACCGCTCCGATCACTGTATCGGCCGGAACTGCAGCGGTTTCACCGGTAGCTTTTACCCCTCTTCTGCCGGATGCGTCCATCTCGGAAAGTTCCATCACATCACAGATTAAGGAGCCATTTTCCAGCCGCTTTGGAGCCAGAAGCTCTTTGAATTCCACGCCGTCTTCCACTGCCATCACAAGTTCTTCCTCATCGGCAGGCATATAGCGTTTGGTTCTGCGGTATACCAGGTATACGTGTTCCACTCCTTTTGTTCTCTTGGCTGCTCTGGCCGTATCCATAGCGGTATTTCCTCCGCCGATTACAACTACGTTCTTGCCGATATCCACAGCCCCGTCCTTGGCCTTGAATTCAGCCAGGAAATCCAGGGCGTTCACGGTTTCGCCGGATTCCAGTGTGAGCACGCCGGGTTTGCTGGCGCCTGCAGCCAGGATCACATAATCAAATCCCTGGTTCTTCACTTCATCCAGATCGGTCACTTTCGTGTTCAGCTTCACATTCATGCCGTAAGCGGAAACCAGCTCCACATCTTTTGAAATGGCTTCGCCGGAGATTCTGAATCCCGGAATCACGTGGCGGATCACGCCGCCCAGGCTGTCTTTCTGTTCAAATAAGGTAACTTCCATTCCTTCTCTCGTTAAGAAGAACGCTGCTGCCAGACCTGCAGGGCCTCCGCCGATCACTGCCGCCTTTTTATCATAGGAAACCTGAGGCTTTTTAATGGTCTTTATAAGGGCGTCAAATCCGCCTTCTGCCGCGGTCAGCTTCACGTCTCTGATGTGTACCGGCTCTTCATAGAAGTTTCTGGTACATTTGCTCATACAGTTATGTGCGCAGATGGTGCCTGTGATAAATGGAAGGGGATTCTTCTCTGTGATCACTTTCAGGGCTTCCTCAAACTTTCCTTCTCCGGCCAGCTGCATATAAGCGGTGATATCCTGATGAATCGGGCAGCCCTCTTTACAAGGCGCTTCGAAACAGTCCGTAAGGGGAACCTGTTTTTTCATCTTTCTGGACGGAAGGGGCTTCACGGCTTTTACATGGTGCTCATCTGTGATGGCGTCCTCTGCCAGTTTCGAAACCTTCTCCACATCAACGCCTGCAAATACAGTGTCTTTCTCCTCAGTCTGCTCCGCCAGCTGCACCAGCCTCTGGTATCCGCCCGGCTTTAACAGGGTGGTAGCCACGGTAACCGGCCAGATTCCCGCGTCCACGATCCGTTTAATATTGAAGTAATCCGCGCCGCCTGAATAGGAAATCCGCAGTTTTCCGTCAAATTCCTTAGAAAGCTTTGCCGCTAAAGAAATGGACAATGGGAACAGGGATTTTCCTGACATATACATCTCTTCGCTGGGCAGTTCCTGCTGTTTTACGTCTACCGGGAAGGTATTGGTGATCTTCACGCCGAATTCCAGGTTCTTCTCTGCAGCCAGAGCCATCAGACGTTTTAACATGGGGACAGCGTCTTCGTACTGCAAATCATCCAGGAAATGGAAATCGCCGAAGGCCACATAGTCATAACCCATGGCGTCCATGGTCTTTCTCGCGAACTCATATCCGAGAAGGGTCGGATTGCATTTGATAAATGTATGTAATCCCTTCTCAGTGATCAGATATACGGCGATTCTTTCGATCTCCTGGGGAGGGCATCCGTGCAGGGTGGAAAGGGTTGCCGAGTTACATATATTAGAAGAAATGCCTTCGATATCTTCTGCGGTCACATTCTTAAAGGAATCCACATGGTCTAACAGGTACTGTTTACAGGCCTTGAACTCTTCCGTATCCTTCGCATCCTTCATGGATTCGATAAAACGGTTGATCTTCGGTGATTTGATTCCTTCCAGGTCGTATCCGACGCTCATGTTGAACTGGAATCCGTCCGCTGCTCCAAGGCCGAATTCCTTAGCCATCACATGAAGCAGGAACCAGGCTTTAATGTATTCCGCCTGAGCCTGGGGCACGTATAATTCGGTGGACCATTCACAGTTATAGCACTCGTCATCCGCCAGAATACACGGTTTATTTACCGGCAGGTCCTCACCGTCGATGATCTGCACGGTCTTTAATTCGAAGAAACGGCTTCCCGCATAATAAGAAGCGGTAATGTTCTGGGCCAGCTGGGTATGGGGGCCGGCGGCCGGGCCTACGGGCGTCTCTAAATTTCTTCCGAAAATTGCACGGTTATTCTCTTCCTTCGCCGCATATGGTTTGTGAACTCCAAACACAGTTCCTCTATTCTTTTCTTCCTCAAGTATCCACTGTACCAGTTGGGAAAATGGCATTGGGGTCATTCTGTCTGACATGGTTCTTTCCTCCTAATTATATATATAAATGAATCGTCTCTTATTCCTATCTGATGTTCCTATCTGCTGTTGATCGATTTCGCCAGCTCAGCGGCAGCCTGGCGGCAGTCCGCCATCACCTTTTCTTCATCGATGCAGGTGAGGATTCTGTCTTTCATCAGCACTTTACCGTTGGCTACTGTGGTAACGACGCTCCGTCCCGTCATTCCGAACAGGATATGGCTGTTCACATTCCCTGCGTTCATGGGTGTCAGAGGGATATAATCGGTTACAATCACATCCGCCGCCGCTCCTTCTTTCAATACGCCCAGAGGCTTTTTAAAGTAACGGTTGGCGATCTTCGCATTTCCCTCAAACAGCATGGCCGGAACCTCGCTCCAGGCCGCGTTGGCGTTGCACAAGTGATGTTTGTGGAGCACATTGGCCACCTTATAAGATTCTGTCATATCGTGGGTATAACCGTCTGTTCCAAGTCCGGTCAGCACGCCTGTATGGAAGATTTCCATGGTGGGCGGGCATCCGCAGGCATTGCCCATGTTGGATTCCGGATTATGTACAACCATGGTATCCGTTTCCTTTAAAAGCTCCATCTCGTGCTTGTTCACGTAAATGCAGTGGGCCGCTAAGGTTTTCTCTCCTAATATACCGCAGTCCATCAGACGGTCGATGATCCGTTTGCCGTGGGCGCTTAAACACTGGTGAAGGTCTTCGATCCCCTCCGCCACATGGATGTGGTATCCCACGCCTTCCGGTTTGCTGGCCGCACATAATTCCATGGTTTCGTCGGAAATCGTAAAGGAAGCATGCATTCCCATCATTCCGGCTATCATATCGCTGTCGTCCGCCTGGGCGTGTTTGATGAAATCCACGTTTTCCTTAACAGAAGCCTTCGCCTTATCCTTTCCGTCACGGTCGGAGATCTCATAGCAGAGGCAGGACCGGATTCCGGTCTCTTTTGCCGCTTCCTCTATGCGAAATAAGGACCCTTCTATGTGTCCGAAACTGGCGTGGTGGTCGAAGACGGTAGTCACTCCGTTCTTAATGGAATCGATATACGTCGCCATGGCGCTTAAATATGTCTGATCCAGGGTCAGGTGGCGGTCGATGGTCCACCACATCCCGTCCAGGATGTCTAAAAATCCGTGGGGATCGTATCCGCTGATGCTCAATCCTCTGGCGAACGCGCTGTAGATGTGCTCATGTACATTAATAAATGAAGGCATGATCACTCCGCCCCTGGCGTCGATGTATTCCGCATCGGGATAAGCCTGTTTTACCTCATCTAAGGAACCCACTTTTACGATCGTGTTCCCATCTATCGCAACCGCTCCGCATTCCACAAACGGATTGCTGTCATCTCTTGTTATCATTCTTCCATTGCCTATTACCAGCATGTTTTATTCTCCTTTGCTCATATAATGATATTGGATATTATGCACAACCGCCCTTCCCCGAAACGGCAGCGCAAACTACATATTGCCTTATGTCTACAGTCTAACATTAATAAATAAGAAATGCAAGACACATTTGAAAAATTTTTGAGTTTACCTAAAAAATTTTTAGAAAAAGTATTGATTTTTAATTTTTATATGCTATGATGGGAGTATGATAACATTTCGCGAAAGGGAGTATCAGTATGAGTTACCCATTGGATCTGCTGATTCAGATCGCACATGGAGTTGCCACCCAATTCGGCAGCGCATGTGAAATAGTAATCCACGATCTCACCAAGAAAAACATCGAAAGCTCCATCGTCTACATTGAAAACGGAAACATCACCAACCGTTCCGTAGGCGACGGTCCCTCCGGCATCGTTCTGGAGACCTTAAACAAGGATCCGAAACTCTTGGAAGATCGTCTGGCCTATCTGACTAAGACAGATAACGGCAGGATTTTAAAATCCAGTACCATGTATATCAGGGGTGCAAATAACGACGTAGAATACATATTTTCACTCAACTATGACATCACCGGTCTTCTCACCATTGATACGGCCCTCCGTTCTCTCATTTCAACCGAAACGGAGAACTCCAAAGAGCAGCCTAAGAAGATCACCCACAATGTCAACGACCTGCTGGATACCTTATTGGAACAGTCGGTGGCATTGGTTGGAAAACCGGTGGCTCTCATGAGCAAGGATGACAAAGTGGCTGCGGTCCGGTATCTGAATGACGCCGGAGCGTTCTTAATCACAAAGTCGGGTGATAAGGTGTCCAACTACTTCGGTATTTCAAAATTCACCTTATACAGTTATCTGGATTCCATCAAACAGGCTCAGGCCGCAGAGACGGCTAAAAGCACCACGCAGCATGATTAATTTAGGAGGTTTTCAACATGAAAGCAATTGAATGGGCTGTCAATAAGATGCCCAAAACAGACGACAGGCAGTTACCTGTTATGGCTATTTCTGAGATCAAAAAAGCGAGGACATTTCACGAGAGTTTCCCGCAGTACAGCGAGACGCCCCTTGCCAGGCTGGACCACATGGCAGAATATTTAGGACTTGGCGAAGTGTATGTTAAGGATGAATCTTACCGGTTCGGTTTAAACGCATTTAAAGTGCTGGGCGGTTCTTTCGCCATGGCCCGCTACATAGCTCAGAAGACCGGAAAAGACGTTTCCGAACTTCCATACAGCGTCCTGACTTCTGATAAATTAAGAGAAGAGTTCGGCCAGGCAACCTTCTTCACCGCCACAGACGGCAATCATGGACGAGGTGTTGCATGGGCAGCCAACAAGCTGGGACAGAAAGCAGTCGTGTTCATGCCAAAGGGTTCCACACAGACCCGTCTGGAAAACATCCGCAAGGAAAACGCCATCGCTACCATTGAAGAAGTCAACTATGACGAATGTGTCCGCATGGCTGCTGCCGCTGCTGCTAAAACTCCTAACGGGGTTGTGGTTCAGGATACGGCCTGGGATGGTTACGAAGAGATTCCGGCCTGGATCATGCAGGGATACGGAACCATGGCTCTGGAAGCCAACGAACAGTTAGAAGGATATGGCTGCGACAGACCGACTCACGTGTTCATTCAGGCAGGCGTTGGTTCTTTGGCAGGCGCGGTTCAGGGATATTTTGCAAACCGCTATCCGGAGAATCCTCCTAAAGTTGTGGTTGTGGAAGCCGATGTGGCTGCCTGCCTCTATAAAGGCGCAAAAGCAGGCGACGGCGGCATCTACATTGTGGACGGCGATATGCAGACCATTATGGCAGGTCTGGCATGCGGCGAGCCCAACACCATTTCCTGGGATATTTTAAAGAATCATGTGGATACATTTATTTCCGCTCCCGACTGGGCTGCGGCAAAGGGTATGCGCATGCTGGCCGCTCCGATGAAAGGCGATCCGCAGGTTACTTCCGGCGAATCAGGAGCCGCACCCTTCGGTGTGCTGGCATGCATCATGCTGATGGACGAATACAAAGAATTAAGAGAACATCTTGGCCTCAACAAAGATTCTAAGGTACTGCTCTTCTCCACAGAAGGCGATACCGACCCGGACCGTTACAAATCAATCGTCTGGGATGGCAATGAGCGTTAATGAACTTTTTAATAAACTATATATTCTATATTAAATGGAGGGTATTTCATTATGGATTTTAACAAAATCAAAGAAGCTGCTAAAAATTACGAAGCTGACATGACTAAATTTTTACGTGACATCGTAAAGTTCCCCGGCGAAAGCTGCGACGAGAAAGCTCACATCGACCGCATCGCTGAAGAGATGAGAAAACTGGAATTCGACAAAGTTGAGATCGATCCAATGGGCAACGTACTTGGCTACATGGGAACAGGCGCTACTTTAATCGGATATGACGCACATATCGATACCGTAGGCATTGGCAACATCAACAACTGGGAATTCGACCCATATGAAGGTTTCGAATCCGATTCCGAAATCGGCGGCCGCGGAACTTCCGATCAGCTTGGCGGCATCGTATCCGCAGTATACGGAGCTAAGATCATGAAGGATTTAGGCCTTTTAAGCGACAAATACACCGTTTTAGTAACCGGTACGGTTCAGGAAGAAGACTGTGACGGCCTCTGCTGGCAGTACATAATCAACGAAGACAAAGTGAGACCGGAATTCGTAGTTTCCACAGAGCCGACTGACGGCGGCATCTACCGCGGACAGAGAGGCCGTATGGAAATCCGCATCGACGTAAAGGGCGTTTCCTGCCACGGTTCCGCTCCGGAGAGAGGCGACAACGCGATCTACAAGATGGCTGACATCCTTCAAGATGTACGTTCCCTGAATGAGAACGACGCAGAAGACAGCACAGAGATCAAAGGCCTGGTTAAAATGCTGGATGAAAAATACAACCCACAGTGGAAAGAAGCCCGTTTCTTAGGACGCGGTACAGTTACCACCTCAGAAATCTTCTTCACATCACCAAGCCGCTGTGCAGTTGCAGATTCCTGCTCCGTTTCATTAGACCGCCGTATGACAGCCGGTGAAACATGGGAAAGCTGCTTAGACGAGATCCGCAGTCTGCCGAACGTTAAGAAATACGGCGACGACGTAAAGGTTTCCATGTATGATTACGCACGTCCTTCTTACAAGGGCCTTACTTATCCGATCGAGTGCTACTTCCCGACCTGGGTAATTCCTGAGGATCATGCAGTGACAAAAGCTCTGGAAGAATCTTATAAGAGCATGTTCGGCGACGAGCGCACCGGTTCTGATGAAACAGTTGAGATGAGAAAAGCACGTCCTCTTACCGATAAATGGACCTTCTCAACCAACGGCGTATCCATCATGGGACGTAACGGAATTCCATGCATCGGTTTTGGACCTGGCGCTGAAGCTCAGGCTCATGCTCCGAATGAGAAGACATGGAAGAAAGATTTAGTTACCTGTGCGGCTGTTTATGCGGCACTGCCAACCTTGTACTGCAAATAATTATTAACATAATACCCTTCACCATTTAATGTAAGCGCCAGGTCGTTCGCACTAAATGGCCAGGTCATTTACATGAAAACGCCAGGCCGCTTACACTAAGGCACCAAGCCATTTACTTTAAGGGCCAGGTCATTCACACTAAATGGTGAAGGCATTTCCGAAAACACCCTCGTTCCTTCCCCAAATTAACGAGAGGCATACCGGAAGCCCAATGTTAACAAATAAATAATAATATTCAACTATCCAAATTCATTTAAGCAGCAAACCAATCAAACCATAAAAACAAACCAAACCATAATAAATCAGGAGGCTATTAAAACTATGAAAACTTTACAGGATTACATCGACAAACTGAACGCATTAAACTTCAAAGAAATGTATGAAAATGACTTCTTCCTCACATGGGAAAAGACAGACGACGAGCTGGAAGCCATCTGGACCGTTGCTGACGCTCTCCGCTACATGAGAGAAAACAACATCTCCACAAAAGTATTTGAAAGCGGACTGGGAATCTCCTTATTCCGTGACAACTCCACACGTACCCGTTTCTCCTTCGCATCTGCCTGCAACCTGTTAGGTCTGGAAGTTCAGGATTTAGACGAAGGAAAATCCCAGGTAGCTCACGGCGAAACCGTTCGTGAGACAGCCAACATGATCTCCTTCATGGCTGATGTTATCGGTATCCGCGATGATATGTACATCGGCAAAGGAAACGCTTATATGCACGAAGTTGTTGACGCTGTTACCCAGGGACACAAAGACGGCATCTTAGAGCAGAAACCTACATTGGTTAACTTACAGTGCGATATCGATCATCCTACACAGGCTATGGCTGATATGCTTCACATCATCCACGAATTCGGCGGAATTGAGAACTTAAAAGGCAAAAAGCTGGCTATGACATGGGCTTACTCTCCTTCCTACGGAAAACCGTTATCCGTTCCTCAGGGTGTAATCGGCCTGATGACACGTATGGGCATGGAAGTTGTTCTGGCTCATCCGGAAGGATACGAAGTAATGCCTGAAGTTGAAGAAGTTGCTAAGAAGAACGCTGAGAAATCAGGCGGAAGCTTCAAGAGAACCAACAGCATGGCAGAAGCCTTCAAAGACGCTGATATCGTATATCCAAAGAGCTGGGCTCCATTTGCAGCTATGGAAAAACGTACCGACTTATACGGAAAAGGCGACAGCGAAGGAATCAAAGCTCTGGAGAAAGAACTTCTGGCTCAGAACGCAAATCACAAAGACTGGTGCTGTACCGAAGAACTGATGAAGACCACAAAAGACGGAAAAGCCCTTTACTTACACTGCTTACCGGCTGACATCAACGATGTAAGCTGCGTAGACGGAGAAGTTGAAGCATCCGTATTCGACCGTTACAGAGATCCTCTTTACAAAGAAGCAAGCTACAAACCATATGTAATCGCCGCCATGATCTTCCTCGCTAAGTTCCAGGATCCGGCTGCTATCTTAAAGAAACTGGAAGAAAAAGGAACTCCAAGAATTCTTAAATAATTAAATTCACAGGAGCCGCCTGCGCATTTGCCGGCAGGCGGCCCTTTTTCACTCAAAAAGGAGATTTTATCATGGAGAAGAAACAAAGAATCGTTATCGCGTTGGGGGGCAACGCGCTTGGAAATACCCTTCCGGAGCAGATGGTTGCGGTTAAAATCACCGCAAAAGCCATTGTTGATTTGATTGAAGAAGGCTGCGAAGTGGTGGTTGTTCATGGAAACGGACCTCAGGTCGGCATGATCAACAACGCCATGGCGGCTCTTTCCAGAGAAGACCCGAACCAGCCCAATACCCCTCTCTCCGTCTGCGTGGCCATGAGCCAGGCTTATATCGGCTATGACCTTCAGAATGCCCTGAGAGAAGAACTGCTGAACCGGAATATTGACAATATCCCGGTAACCACCATGATCACCCAGATGCGGGTGGATCTGGACGATCCGGCTTTCCAGAATCCGTCTAAGCCAATCGGTCATTTCATGACAGAAGAACAGGCACGGATTGCGGAAGAAAAATACGGATATATCATGAAAGAAGATTCCGGCCGGGGATGGCGCCGCGTTGTGGCTTCTCCGAAGCCAGCCCAGATCATCGAACTGGGAGCCATTCGTTCCTTAGTTGACGAAGGCCAGCTGGTTATCGCCTGCGGCGGCGGCGGAATTCCCGTTACTCTGAAAGGAAACCATTTAAAGGGCGCCAGCGCTGTTATCGATAAAGATTTCGCGAGCTGTCTCCTGGCAGAGGAATTGGACGCCGATTACTTAATCATCCTCACTGCTGTTGAAAAAGTTGCCATTAACTATGGGAAACCAGATGAAAAATGGCTTGATTCCATAACACCTGACGAAGCTAAAAAGTACATTGAAGAAGGTCATTTTGCGCCGGGTTCCATGCTGCCAAAAGTTGAGGCAGCCGTTAAATTCGCCGAATCAAAACCTGGACGCAAAGCGTTGATCACCTTACTTGAAAAAGCAAAAGACGGAATCCAGGGCAAAACCGGTACGAAAATTCAAAAAGCATAAGGAGGATTTACATGGATCACGGAAAACAGCAAGGGTCAATCTTTGAACTGAATGGTGTCCCAAAATTCTCACAAGCAATTCCCCTGGCATTACAGCATGTGGTTGCAATGATCGTCGGCTGCGTAACTCCGGCCATCATCATTGCCAGTGTTGCAGGTATTGACGATGCCAGCCGGGTTATCCTGATTCAGGCGGCACTTGTAGTATCTGGACTGTCAACATTATTACAGCTATTCCCGATCGGAAGCAAAACCGGCTTTCACATCGGTTCCGGCCTGCCCGTCATCATGGGCGTCAGTTTCGCTTATCTGCCCAGCATGCAGGCCATTGCAGGAGACTTTAATATCGCCACGATCCTGGGTGCACAGATCTTTGGCGGTATTGTAGCCATCCTGGTAGGACTTTCCATCGATAAGATACGTAAATTCTTCCCTCCGCTCATTGCGGGAACGGTAGTATTTACCATTGGTCTGTCCTTATATCCCACTGCCATTAACTATATGGCCGGAGGAACCTCAAGCCCAAATTACGGTTCCTGGCAAAACTGGCTGATCGCTATTTTCACTTTAGTTGTTGTTACTTTGTTAAATCATTTTGGAAAAGGTATCTTTAAACTCGCTTCTATTTTGATTGGAATCATCGCCGGATATATCGTTTCTATGCCTTTCGGTATGGTTAATTTTTCCGCAATCGGAGAGGCAGGCATGTTCCAGCTTCCCAAAATAATGCATTTCGGCATCGAGTTTGAAGTTTCCTCCTGCATCGCCATCGGACTTTTGTTCGCAATCAACTCCATACAGGCAATCGGCGACTTCTCCGCCACAACCATAGGAAGTATGGACAGAGAGCCGGACAACAAAGAGTTAAAAGGCGCGATTGTAGGATACGGAATCACCAATATTCTGGGTTCCCTGCTTGGCGGTCTCCCTACCGCTACTTACAGCCAGAATGTAGGTATCGTTACTACCACGAAAGTTATTAACCGCTGTGTATTGGGCCTGGCAGCCATTTTAATCCTGATGGCCGGCCTGGTTCCCAAATTCTCCGCTCTCCTCACCACAATTCCTCAGTGCGTGCTGGGCGGGGCCACAGTTTCTGTATTCGCTTCTATCGCTATGACCGGTATGAAGCTTGTAATGTCGGAAGATATGACCTACCGGAATACTTCCATCGTCGGACTAGCAGCCGCTTTGGGTATGGGTGTTTCCCAGGCATCTTCTTCCTTATCCGCGTTCCCGTCATGGGTGACCACCATTTTCGGGAAATCGCCGGTTGTAATCGCAACCATTGTTGCCGTATTACTCAACATTATCCTGCCCAGGGATAATAAGAAATAACTGCCATTTAAAAAGCGGGAGAACTGCCAATTCTCCCACTTTATCCTCTATTTTGTGTAATCATATACTATACGGAAAAATCCCCATACAGGAGCCCGCAAGCGCCTGTATGGGGATTTTTCCGTCCGTTTTTATTAATATACTCTGCCCCTTTCCACCTTTTTCCTGATCATAAAGTAACAGATCACGTGAGCTGCCGCCGTAATCCCCCAGGAAACAGGATAAGACAGATACAGGGTTGTGAGGGTGCGGTCTGCCGCAAATATGGTAAAGATCCAAAGCACGCGGAACGCGCAGGCCCCAGTCAGGGAAACCAGCATGGGCATAACCGAATAGCCCATACCACGCAGAACGCCTACCATGGTGTCCATCCATCCGCAGATATAATATGTGGACGCAATGATTGTAAGACGGTAAAGTCCAAACCGGATCACTTCCGGATCGGAAGAATAGATTCCCAGCAAATGGCGTCCGGCTAATATTGCGCCAAATCCCATCACCGCCCCTACAAGGGTTACCAGTCCAAGGCAGATGTACATCACCTTTCTCATGCGCTTATACTCTCCCGCCCCAAAGTTCTGGCTGGTAAAGCTTAAAGCGGTCTGATAAACAGCGTTCATGGAGTTATAGATAAATCCCTCAATATTGGAGGAAGCCGTATTTCCCGCCATGGCAACCGAACCAAAGGAGTTGATGGACGACTGGATCAGCACATTGGAAATGGAAAATATCGCTCCCTGGAGCCCGGCCGGGAACCCGATTCTGGCAATTGCCTTCATCTTGGCAGGCACAATCCTCAGTTTCTTCCAATATAGTTTATAAGAGGATTCCGACTTCATCAGGCACATGATGATAAGCGCCGCCGAAATGCACTGGGAAATCACGGTTGCCCATGCGACTCCGGCCACCCCCATGGAAAATACAATCACAAAGATCAGGTTCAGCACCACATTGACAATTCCGGCGGAAAAAAGGAAGTAGAGGGGCCTTTTCGTATCTCCCACAGCCCTTAAAATAGCCGCGCCGAAATTATACAGCAGCATAACCGGCATTCCCACAAAATAGATCTTCATATACAGTGTGGAATGCTCGATTACATTGTCCGGAGTGCCCATCAGCGTCAAAAGGGGCCTGGCTAACAGCACTCCAACCACCAGCAGAATTCCGCCGCTTATCACGGAAAGCAGGATGGACGTATGTACGGTTTCCTCCACCTCTTTAT
This sequence comes from Clostridium sp. MCC353, assembly GCF_018785315.1. GTDB lineage: Bacteria > Bacillota > Clostridia > Lachnospirales > Lachnospiraceae > CHH4-2. Next base: position 87,790 of record NZ_WQPN01000033.1, read on the forward strand.
CCTTTCCAGCGCCGTAAAATCTGGCAACCAGGACATTGGCTCCGATGGAAAGCCCGATAAACACATTGACCAGAAGGTTAATTAAAGAGCTGGTAGATCCCACCGCTGCCAGGGCTTCGCTTCCCGCGAAACGCCCCACCACGATAATATCCGCCGCATTAAATAATAGCTGTAAAATACCTGATAGTATAAGCGGTACTGCGAATACAATGATCTTTCCCAGCAAAGGGCCGTGGCACATGTCCACTTCATAACCTCCCGCCGCCTTTTTTGTTACCCTGCTCATAATCCTGTTCTCCTCTTATTTGTATCCTGTCATGTAAAAGAATTCCATAGGCTGTTATCCTGCATCTAAAATCACTGCAGCAGTTCAGACAGCTCATCTTCCTGGCCGAAAATGCCGGTCAGGATACTTTTTTGTTCAACAGGACATTTTTCCTGAAGAACAAGAAGAAAGGCACCCGTCTGGAATGCCTTTCCACTATATACATGCAACAGTTCAGACGGCTTATCTTCCTGGCCGAAAATGCCGGTCATGAATGGCAATGGCCTCCGCAGTGGTGGTCATCGCTGTGGCAGTCATGGTCACCTTCATGATGATGATTGCACATGGTATCCGGATCATAATTCAGGCTGCCTTTTAATAAGGCATCCACTGCCTCATCCGCGGCTCCTGCGGCTCCCGGATATAAATCAATCTCTGCTTCTGAAAGCGCCATCCTGGCTCCCATGCCGATTCCGCCGCAGATCAGGGTATCAATTCCCTTATCCTTTAAAAATCCGGCCAGCGCGCCATGTCCTTCGCCCACGGTATTGATCACTTCACTCTTAACCACCTTGCCGTCCTCCACATCATATACCTTGAACTGCTCCGTATGGCCAAAATGCTGGAATACCTGGCCTGCTTCATATGTTACCGCTATCTTCTTCATTGTGAAACCTCCTCATCTTTTCCTTTGCTGCAGCAATGCATCCCGCGGCTCTCCCGCTTCATGCATGCCCTCTCACAGCACTGTCCGGAATGAGGGCAGATCCTGTAATGTCCGCCTCCGATTTCCAGCCGCTTCCCATTGATCAGCGCATCCGCCAGCTTCTTCCTGGCGCCGTCATAAATCGCCTGGACCGTGGTCCGGGCAATCTCCATCTGGCCTGCGCATTCCTCCTGGGTACAGCCCAAAAGATCGATTAAACGGATCGCTTCATATTCGTCCAGGGTCATGTCGATGATCTCAGGATCAGCCTCCCTGTGACATGGCGCGAATGCGGCAAATTCCGGCATCGCACATATTCTGCGTTTTTTTTGCGGACGTGGCATAACAGTTCTCCTTCATTTCTGACATATGTCATATATTACTCTTATTTCCGACATATGTCAAGTATATTCTGACAGATTTCCAATTCACAGGTTACTGGTCACAGCCGACAGGCCGGGGCTTCCGCCAGGGGCCGCGAACAGCAGCCTTCACAGCCCTTACGGTCCAATGGTGAGGGGCACGCCCACCTGGCAGTATTCCCATAAAATATCCATTACCGAATTATCCACCGCAATGCACCCTGCGGTCACACCGCCCGGATAACGGTCCCCGTGGATTTCAATGGCCCCGCCCAGAGCGGTATCCCAGGGCGGCGTCTCTCCCGCCTTGTTGGCCTGAATGATGGCATCACGTTCTTCCGCCGTGATAATCCCCGCTTCATATCCCCGTTCCGCATCCGGTATGGCCGGATAAGATACGCCCAAAGCCAAATAATAGGAACTCTTGTCATTCTTCAGGCAAACGTAAAAGTCTCCGCTGGGCGTTCTCCGGTCACCCTGCACCTCTTTATCCCCGGAGCCCGATTCCTCACCTAAAGAGGCCGGATAAGTTCCGATCACCACGCCGTTCTGCTTCAGCGTAACTTCCTTGTTGATCTTGCTCACGTAAATGGTCACCCCGTTGGTAGAAGGTTTCACACGGGCTCCCGGGCCCACCACGCCGGCCTGGCTTCCCGCAGCAAATGAAAATGTGAGAACCGCGGTCAACAGGGCCGTCAGAATCCGTTTGTTTCTGTTTACTGTCCTTTTTTTCATGTCCTGCTCCTTGTCAGCCTGCAGCCGTTCAGGACGTTTATCCATCCTGACGTCTGCGTTATATGTATCCTCATAGTATCAGATACTTTTTAGTATACCATCTTTGGAATAATTTGCATTTTACGAAATTCTTACAATCACAGAAACAACCATGGAAACAAAAGCCTTGCCGTGAAACAGAATCTTAAACGATCAGGTTCTCTTTTAAAATCTGATCCACATAGCGCTTCGCGTCTTCGCCCAAAGGCATAAACGGGCTTCTGGGATCTCCCACAGGATTGCCCTGGGTTTCCAGCACGTATTTGACAGCCGGAATCAGGCCCACATTGCAGAAAGCTTCCATGATATGATTGGCTTTATGCTGCATAAGCCTTGCGTCGTCGATTCTGCCCTCCAAAAACGCGTCAAAAATCTTCTTATAATGAGGGAGCATACAGTTAAATGTGCTTCCGATGGAACCATGGGCGCCCAAAGCCAGGCCAGCCACCATAGTCTCGTCAAATCCATTCCAGATCTTCAGTTCCGGATTCAGTTCCAGAAAACGTTCCATCTGATATACCACCTGATTGGTATGTTTCACCCCTTCAATGGCGCTGCTTTTAAACAATTCCCTGTAATCAGGCTGGTTCAAATCGAATTCCCGCTTCGTATTGCCCGGGAAATTATATACGATAACCGGCATATCCGCTGCCGCTGAAATCTCATAATAATATTTACACACCTCTTTTGGGGAAAATCCGTAATACAACGGCGGGGTTGCCGCAATCCGGTCAAATCCCAGCCTTTTGGCCTCCACTGCGAATTCAATGGACTCTTTTGTAGACAGGCTTCCCACATGGGCAATCAGATCCGTTCTTCCCTTCAGCCCGGAAGCGATCTCAAATGTGCTGATTCTTTCCTCGTGGGAGAGCAAAAAGCATTCCGCGCTGCTTCCTCCGATAAAAAAACCGGCAGCTCCTTCTTTTAAATTGCGCTCCATCAGCGTTGCAAGCGCATCCCCCCATACCTTGTCATCCTGTGTAAACGGGGTCACAGAAGCTACATAAATTCCCAAATCACCTGCATTCATAATCCTTCCTGTTCCTTTCTCCTTATATTTCCTTATGCCCTGCAATTCCTAATCATGCCATAATAATACAAAGCATCCTACATTTTCCGATTATAGCACAAAATATCTGATTGCGGTATCTCAAGTTTCCTAAATCTGCATCCCGATATCTCTTTTCTATTAGACAATTATGTGTTAAAATAGACAGGATTCGACTTAATGAAAGGACTGTGAAGATGACTGAATTTAAAAAATGCAAACCCCTGCTGTTAGCCGCCGCCCTGTCCGCCTGTATGCTGACGGCCTGTACCAAGGCCAAACCCATAACGGCGACGCCTTCCAACGCGGAAGAAACTGCGGCAGCCTCCAACGAACTGCAGATGCCGGACGGAATGAAACGCTTAACACCGGACGGCCCTGAATATGAATACATAGAAAAGATGGATATCCCGGAAACGGAGCCTGCGCCTGAATATTTAAGAGACGGCGTACAGCATCCAAAAGTGGCAGAATTACAAGCCCGGCTGATGGAACTGGGATTCATGGAAAATGATGAACCAACCGAATATTATGGCCCTGTTACCATGGCCGCTGTCCGCTCCTTCCAGAGGCAGAACGAACTGGCCATGGACGGCATTGTGGGCAGCGCTACCTGGGATGCCATCATGGATCCGGGAGCCAAGTATTATGCAGTGGCCAAAGGCGTTTCCGGCGATGATATCAAACGGATTCAGAACCGGCTTTACGAACTGGGCTACCTGCCCACAGCCGATCTGGTAACCGGCAATTTCGGCGATACTACGGAAGCCGCCGTATTAAAGCTCCAGGAAACCAATGGCATCAACATGGATGGTAAAGTGGGCTGGCAGACGCTGAACCTGATGTACAGTGATGAAATCAAACCCAATATCCTGGCATTTGGAGAAAAGAGCGAAGTGGTGCTGGCCGCGCAGAACCGTCTGAATGAACTGGGCTACATGACTTCCAAGCCGGACGGAACTTACGGAAGCGACACTTCCCTGGCAGTCAAACAGTTCCAGTCCAGAAATGACCTGGTAGTCGACGGTTATTTAGGGCCATCCACCAGAATCGCCTTAAACAGTTCCAGCGCCCGCCCCAACGGTCTGGTTCTGGGCGACAGCAGCGAAGCTGTAGAACGGGTTCAGCAGCTTCTCAGCAAGTACGGTTATCTCTCCTCTTCCAATGCGACCGGATATTTCGGCGAGCTGACGGAACAAGCGGTTAAGTCCTTCCAGTCCAACAACGGCCTGTCCGCGGACGGATCGGTTGGAATCATGACCATGGCGAAGCTGACTTCCGATAAAGTGAACAAAGCCCCGGCTAATTCAGGAAAGACCACTTCCGGCGGCGGCTCCAAGAACAATAACGGAGGTAGTTCCGGCGGTTCTTCCGGCAGCAGCGGCAGCGGCGGTTCTTCTGGCGGCGGTGGCGGCGGCGGAGCCGGAGCAAGCGCGTTGATCTCCATCGCCAGTTCCAAACTCGGCAGTCCCTATGTATGGGGAGCCAAAGGGCCCAATTCCTTTGACTGTTCCGGTTTTGTTTACTGGTGCCTGAACCAGGCCGGCGTCAGACAGAGTTATCTTACTTCCTCCGGCTGGCGGAATGTAGGAAAATACACGAGAATCAACAGCATTTCGGCCCTCCAGCCAGGAGATATCATCGTAGTGAGCGGCCACGTGGGCATTGTCGCAAACGGCGGAACCGTAATCGACGCCTCCTCCAGTAACGGTAAGGTTGTTCACCGGAGTTTAAGCGGCTGGTGGTCCAATAACTTTATCTGCGGATGGAGAATTTTCGGATAGAATGAGAGAGCCTGTCCCTCATGGATTTAATGTTTTCCGGGACAAACTGTCCTATTGTAATAAAAAGAAGGCCCCAACCTGTTAACAGGTCCAGGGCCTTCTTTTTTATGGACATAGTTTTACAATAACTTCCCCGTCTCTGACCTCAAAAATGCCGTCCTCAAGCGTCTCTTCCCGGTTGATCTTCTTCACATACTCCACAACTTCATTAAATTTCAGATCCTCCGGCTCCAGAATATAAGGAGCCCCGTCTTCCGGCAGATAGGCGGGAAGGAAGGACACGGATTGGATCTTTTTGTCCTTAACCGTCCATTTCACAACCATGGACAGATAGCAGTCCATGGGAAAGCTTCGTTTTGTGGTCTGAAAAGCGGAGCTGATGGCTGTCATTTCCGTGTGGTTTTTGGATGTCTTCATATCCTGGCCAATGGCCTTCTGGTCACGAAGCATGTCCGTCACTTCTTCCATGGCAAAATTTCCCAGGCTGTAAAAAATCGCCTTTCCTTTGTACACCTCAACAGGCTTCAGAATATGGGCATGATGTCCCAGAATCAAATCAGCGCCGTGGTCAATGGCAAAATGGGCGTAATATTTCTGATAATCAGCCAGAACCGCCTCTTTGAAATGGATTCCCCAATGGATCGATACCACCACCAGGTCCGCCTTCTGTTTCGCCTCTTCAATGTCCTCTATCATCCGTTCCAAATCTTCCGGATGTGGAAATGTATAAATCCGGCACGGCGTCCCCGGCTGGTCATGCTCCACGGGCACATAGGCGGAAATGCCCCTGGCCGGATTGCATCCCGGCCGTTTTTCCTGGGCCCAGAACCCCTGGGGCAGAATGCTGTTATAGCCCAGCACCGCCACCTTAGTCCCCTCCACATCGATCACAGGATACCTTCTGGCTGACTCTTCATCCTCTCCCGCTCCCGTTAAATACAGCCCCGCTTCCCGGATATGACTGCAGGTTTCACAAAACGCATCCCTTCCATAGTCCAGCGCATGGTTGGACGCAAAGGAAATCACATCAAATCCCGCATCCTTCATCACTTTTGCCAGTTCCGGCTTGGAACTGCAAGGCATCCTGGTGCAGGAAGATAAAACCCCGCTTTCACTGAGCACCGCCTCAAGCTGTCCAAAGGTCAGATCCCCTTTTCTGAATCTGTCCGCCACATGCGCAAATGACGATGATAAATCTTCTCTGTAAGGGGCGCAGTCCCCCACTCCATACATGACCAATTCTCTGTTTTCCATATTGTTGTCCATACCTTCCTTCATTTTTAATCCATCTTCGTTCATCACCAGCCCGGACCAGTCACCGGGCATCCTTAATCAAGGCACTTCATTTATTTGAAATAAACCCAATTCTTTTATTCCGCAATCCGGTGCATCCATTTTTTCGAAAGCAGACGCCAGATACACAGCACGCTCTTTAACACCGTGTGCCCCATGAGCGCAAAGTAAATCCAAAACGCTGAAAGATGCCAAACCAGACCAGCCATATATCCCAAAGGAATGGAGATCACCCACAAGAAAATGATGTCCGCAATCATCAGAAACCGGGTATCCCCGCCTGCCCTCAATACCCCTTTTGTCAAAATCATGCTGGTGCAGCGGAAGAATACGATGATTGCGATGGCCTCCATAAGCTGTCTGGCGATGAGCACCGTCTCCTCTTCCAGCGTATACATGCTGAGAATGGGTCCGCTGGTCGCCAAAATCAGCACACAGCCGAATATTCCCAGCAGGACAGCCAGAAAGAAGAAGGTAATTCCCTCCGTAAAAGCCCGCTCTTCTTTCCCTTCACCCAGCGTGTTTCCCACCACGGAAGAAGCCGCCGTTGCGAATCCCATGACCAGGATCGTGCTGATGTGGGACGTCACATTGGTCACCGAATTGGCGGCCACAAAGCCCGCCCCGATATGCCCCATCACCACGGATACCGCGCTGTTTCCCACTCCCAAGAGCATATCGCTTACCATCACAGGTATGCTGTATCTGGTAAATTTCCTCAACTGGCCAATGCAGGGCCTGAACAGGTCTTTAACCCGGTACATTATCTTTTTATCCACAAACAGGATATAACCCATAATAAAACACATCTCAAACGCACGGGCTGCCAGCGTCCCGATGGCAGCTCCCTGGATTTCCAGCCTGGGCATTCCGAATTTTCCGAAGATAAAAATGTAATTGAAAAAAATATTCAGGAAAAAGGAGATGCAAGAGCTGTACATGGGGATCCTCATCATTTTCACACTTCTCAGCACCTGTGTGGACACGATGGAAACAGCATAGAAAATCAGCGTATACTGAAGAATTTTCATATATTTTACGCCATACATGATCACCTGTTCATCCTTTGTGTATACGGATAAAATCCATGCTGAATTTCCCATCACAAATATCATACAGGCCGTTCCCGCGATCAGCACAATTCTGAACATCAAAGTCATGACCTGTTTAAGCTTCATCAATTCTCTGCTGCCCCAGTATTGGGCGGTGAGAACCGCAGCCCCGCAGCCAACTCCCATACAGAAGATTTGAAACAGCATAACGAACTGGTTTGCCAGGGCGGAGGCCGATAACTGCAGTTCTCCAAAACTGCCCAGCATCACCGTATCCATCAGATTAATGCCGGTGGTGATCAGGCTCTGGACCGCTACGGGAAGGACCAGCTTTATCACATGGAGATAAAAGTTTTTTTCTTTAATAATGGGCATATCATTTTATTCCTTCCATGCCGGAGCGCTTTTTGCGTCAATGCTGCGCGGCGCATTCCAATGTGTGGCTCCGGCTCAAATTTGGGCATATCTGCGCGGCCGTATTTTCATTATAAATTCATTTTCATAATAAATTCAAAATGCTGCAGCGGGCAGGGTTTTTGCCTTCCTCGGCTGCAGCATTCCGGTTATTATTTTAATTGTAACTGTATAGAAGGCTCATCCCCTGAATTGTCACTAATTATTCAAAATACAGATATTTAACAAATAAATCATTCTGCCCCCAGACATTGAATCCCTTCAGCTCTTTCACCCAGGCCCAGTTAACGGCCAGACGTGTATAAGCATAAGCCGGAACTTCATCCTGAAGAATCTGCACGATCTTGTCGGTCAGCTCTTTTCTCTTCGCGTCATCCGTGATCTGCGTGCTGGCAACTACCGCGTCTTCCAGTTCCTGGTTGAAATAACAGGAACGGTTAATTCCGTCTTTAGCAAAATAAGCATATCCCATATCAGCTACATAACCAGACGGAGCGGTAAATGCATTGGTAGCCATATCCCAGCCGCCTGCTTCATCATCAATTGCAGAGTTGTAAACCGCTTTTTCATAAGATGAAATTTCCGCTGTCAAACCGATCTGAGACAGCATAGCCTGAACGATTTCGCAGTTTGACAATAATGTTTTATCCTCATTTGTTATGATTGTGATCTTGGTTCCCTCTGCGATTCCGGCTTCCTGCAGCAGAGATTTTGCCTTTTCCACATCTAAAGAATAATATCCGCCCTCTTCCCATTTCGTATCATAGTCGATCATACCGTTGGACGGGAACGCGGTTGATACAGAACCAAATTTGTTCTGATAGATTGCCGCGAAAATCGCCGCGTTATCAATGGCATAGGCCACTGCCTGACGGACTCTGACATCATTGAAAATAGAATGTTCGCTGCAGTTAAAATAGAAGGAATTGGATTTGTATCCAGGTTTGATGATCGCGTTAAAACGGTCGTCGGATTCAATGCGTCCATAATCCGTCTGTCCCAGTTCCACAACCAGATCCACACCGCCTGTTTCCAGTTCGATACATCTTTGTGATACGTCGTTAATCACCTTGATATTTACATTTTTAATTGCAGGCGTTCCCTCCCAGTAATCTTCATTTGCCACCAGCTTGGCTGAGTTTCCGCCGATGTAGCTTTCCAATTTATAAGGGCCTGTTCCGATGGGTTTTTCTGCGAATTTATCCGGGCTGTTGTTATAGGAATCCTCATTCATGATCACACAGCTCTTAAAGCAGCTCATGAAATAGGCATCCGGTTTCGTCAATGCGATTTCAATAGTATGGTCGTCAATAATTTTTGTATTTTCAATATCAATGGTCTTCACATACTGCTTTTTAGCCGGATCGGCGGCATACATTTTGATGGAAAATATCACATCTTTGGCGGTAAAATCATTGCCGTCCGTATATTTAACCCCTTCTCTCAAATGGAACGTATAGTGGGTGTCGTCGGTCTGTTCCCAGCTTTCCGCCAAAATGGGAACCACCTCATAATTAAATCCATAATCGAATAAAGGTTCACAAATCTGTTTGTAAATGATGTTGGCAGACTGTCCGCCGCCTGTATTAAACGGACATAAGGAACCCGGATCGGAAGAGACCTGGATATTGACCGTATCTCTTGTACTGGATGCGGGCATCACCATCTCCTGCGCCAATGCGTCTTCGTCTCCTGCCGCTGATTTGGCGTCAATCGTTGCCGGCGCGGACGTGGTTTCCGTCTGTGACGATTCCGCCGTTTTCGCCTCACTGCCTGCCGCCGGCTGGCTTCCTTTGCCAGAACCGCCGCATCCCGCCATGCTGACCCCCATTACCACTGCCATAGTCAGCGCCATAACCTTTTTTAACTTCATAAATACCCTCCGTTCTGCCCTTGCGGGCATATATAATTTATAAATTATTGATTTCTTTCACCTTACAGCAGGAAACAAAATGTCCCGGCATAATTTCCTTCAGCTCCTGGGGCTGATGGCATTTCTCTTCCACATATGGGCACCTGGCCGCAAACCGGCAGCCCGGCTTCGGATTGATGGGAGATGTGATCTCCCCTTTCAGCAGGATGCGGTTTTTCTTCACGTGGATGTCCGGTATGGGAATCGCCGACAATAAGGCCTTTGTATAAGGATGCAGCGTATATTCAAACAGCTCATCCGAGGTGGTCTTTTCCACCATCTGTCCCAGATACATAACCGCAATTTCATTGGAAATATATTTCACAACCGACAAATCGTGGGTGATGAAAATGTAGGTCAGCCCACGCTGTTCCTGTAAATCCAGCATCAGGTTTAAAATCTGCGCCTGAATGGAAACGTCCAAAGCGGAAACCGGCTCGTCACATACGATGAAGCTGGGGTTTAAAGCCAAAGCCCTGGCAATTCCGATTCTCTGTCTGCGGCCTCCGTCCAGTTCATGGGGATAAGAGGTTGCAAGGCGTTCCGCCAGACCCACGGTTTCCATCAGGTTAAGCGTCTCCTTCTCCATCTCCTCCTTGCTCATTCCGCCTCTTAACACAAGGGGTTCCTGTATGATCTCACTCACCGACATACGTGGATTCAGGGAAGAAAAGGGGTCCTGGAAAATGATCTGCATCTTTTCCCTTAACTGCCGCAGCTTCTGTTTGTTCACATTGGTCACATCTTCGCCTTCGAACATGATTTTTCCGCCTGTGCTGTCCAGAAGGTGGAGAATGGTCCTTCCCAGGGTGGATTTTCCGCATCCCGATTCTCCTACAACTCCCAGCGTAGTCCCTTTTTCCAGAGAAAACGATACATCATCCACCGCGTGAAGAGTTCCCTTAGGAGTGGTAAAATACTTTTTTAAGTTTTGAACTTCCAAAATCGGTTCCATACTATTTCACCTCCCCTTTTCTGATACAGCGGCTGTAATGTGTGCCGCCCAAATGCGCCAATTCTATTTTATTATTCCTGCACCGTTCCGTGGCATAAGGGCATCTGGGTGAAAATGAGCATCCCTCAGGAAGATTCATAGGATCAGGCATCATTCCCGCAATGGGTTTCAGCCGTTTTTCTTTGCTCTTTAAGCTGGGAAGGGAACCGAAAAGCCCTTCTGTATACGGATGGCTGGTGTGGTCGAACAGTTCCTCCGCCGAACCAATTTCCACGATTTCACCGGCATAGGCCACGGCCACCTTGTCGCACATCTCCGCCACAATTCCCAGATCGTGGGTGATCAGGATCATGGAGGTGTCCAGTTCCTTCTTCAAATTATTCATCATATCCAGCACCTGGGCCTGGATGGTCACGTCTAAGGCAGTGGTCGGCTCGTCTGCCAGAAGCAGTTCCGGGTTGCAGGCCAAAGCCATGGCGATTACCACCCTCTGTTTCATTCCGCCGGAAAACTGGTGGGGATATTCACTGAAACGTTCTCCCGGAATGCCTACCATTTCAAGCATTTTAACAGCTCTGATTTCGGCTTCCTTCCTGCTGATATTTTCATGCAGGCCGATGGCTTCCGCGATCTGAAATCCCACCGTGTAAATGGGGTTTAATGCCGTCATCGGGTCCTGGAAAATCATGGAAATCTTGTTTCCACGGATGGTTCTCATCTCCCGTTCCGACATCTCGAACATATTTCTGCCCTCCAGAATGATGCTGCCGGAACGGATTTTGGCCGGCGGGTCCGGAAGGATTCTTAAAATCGCCTTCGCTATGGTGGTTTTGCCCGCTCCCGTCTCGCCTACCAGGCCCAGGGTTTCTCCCTTATTCAGGGAAAAGGAAACTCCGTTGACGGCGTGGACGATGCTGCCGTCGGCGGTATACTCCACCACCAGATCATTTACTTCGATTAATTTTTCCTGACTCATAGGTACCTCCTAGTTTTTCAGACGGGGATCCAGCGCATCCCTCAAACCGTCTCCCAGCATGTTCAAGGAAAGTACGGCCATCATAATAACCACGCCCGGAATGATACAAAGGTATGGATAATCTCTGATATATGTTCTTCCTGCCGACAGCATGGCTCCCCACTCAGGCAGCGGCGGCTGAGCGCCCAGACCCATGAAGCTTAAAGAAGCCGCAGCCAGAATTGACGACGCCACGCCCATGGTGATCTGCACGATCATAGGTGAAATGGCATTGGGCAGGATATGTTTCAAAATGATCCGGAAATCCGTGGCATTGATGGCCGTCGCCGCCTCCACATATTCCATTCCCCGCACACTCATAAATGAAGCTCTCGTCATTCGCGCATAGCCGGGAATCGTGGTGATGCCGATTGCCAGCATGGCGTTATTGATTCCAGGCCCCAGCGTGGTCGCAATGGCGATGGACATGAGCAGTGCGGGAACCGCCTGGAAAACATCCAGGAAGCGCATCAGCAGGTTATCCACTCTTCCGCCGTAAAATCCCGCAATGGAACCGATGATGATTCCAAGTGTGGATGCAATGGCAACCGATACGATGCCGATTTTCAAGGACTGCCGTCCTCCATATAAAAGCCTGCTCAGTATATCCCGGCCCAGATTGTCCGTCCCAAACAGGTGGTCGCCTCCGGGAGCTGCAAAGATATGGTATAAATCCTGCTGCTCATACCCAAAGGGCGCAATAATGGGAGCAAATATCGCGGCCAGGGTCATGAGTACGATAACAACCAGGCCCAGCATAGCCATTTTATTTCTTTTCAACCGGTGCATGATGATTGAAAACTGGCTTTGTTTTTTCTTTCTCTCTTTTACTTCCGTCACGTTCCTTTTCCCCCTCTACGCAGTTCTTTTTTTCGCCGTCTGATACCTGGATTTCATTCGCGGATCAGCGAAAGCGTACAGAATGTCAACCAGCAGCATGGACAGCGCGAATATAACGGCTACAAACAGCACCCCGCCCTGGACAACCGGATAGTCGCGGCTCTTAATGGCCGTAGACATATAGGATCCGATTCCCGGTATGGAAAAAATGGATTCCGCGATAATGGCTCCGCCCATCTGGCGTCCCAGCATGGTTCCCACCTGTGTGATGATGGGGATCAGCGCGTTGCGGAGAGCGTGGCCGTAAATAACCTTTCCTTCTTTCTGCCCTTTTGCCCTGGCAGTGATGATGTAATCCTGTCGTATGACTTCCAGCATTCCCGACCGGGTCTGCCTGGCAAGCCCCGCCGCACTATGTACCCCGATGGAAAAACACGGCAGGATATAACAGGTCCAGTGGCCGATTCCCGTTGCGGGCAGCCATCCCAGTTTCAGTGAAAACAAAAGTACCAGCATGAGCGCGAACCAGAAGTTGGGCATGGACATGGAAAACAGCGCCACCAGCATGGATGCGTTGTCCTTCCATGTATACTGGTTTACCGCAGCCATAACTCCCAGAGGAATTCCGATCACCATAGCGATCAGAACGCTGATTCCCGCAACCTTGAAGGTATAAGGAAATCTCTGAAGCAGCTCTGTCATAACCGGACGGTCATTGATATAAGAAGTGCCCAGATCAAAATGGAAAAATGCATTGTAAATATAGAGCAGGTACCGTTCGATAAACGGTTTATTCAGTCCCAATTCCACCCTGCATGCCTCCAGCTCTGCCGGAGTCGCTTCCGGTCCCATAATAATTGCGGCAGGATCTCCCGGTGTAAAATACATCAGCGTAAACACCAGAAACGATACGCCCAATAAAACGGGAATCATCCATAAAATTCTTTTTGCTACATAACGCCCCATTCCCTTATTCGGATTTTATTAAATCTAAAACCCTACTCTCCTTTCCTTTTAATTTCTCAATTGTTGTTTATCTTTATATAAGCAAAACCCGTGCCAATTTTTCTGCCGATTTCATGTTTTTTATTCATATATTTCTACAATAAAGTGTTTTAATATTTAATCCCTTTCACCTGAAAGCTATCAATTTTCCAAACAGGGGGGATTGAAAGGAATCTTTCACATTTCAGGCGGTGAAATGTTGATTTCATATTATTTTGGGTTTCGTATTATTTTTCACACCATGCTCTACTCGTCAAAGAAAAGGGAGCGGACAATACAGGCCGTAAATGTTTCAGCCTGTATTGCCCGCCCCCTATCTGGCGGATCACTTTATGATATTATCTGTTTACATTATTTTTGAATCCGTTCAGGGCAGCGGAACCGGTTTTGTCGTTCAAGAGGATTAGCCGCCTGAACATCTGCCGTTCTCTAAACAAATTCCTTTCTCCCCGAAGCATCGGCTATCATCAATTCCCCCCGGTACTTGGCAATTGTCCTTCTCGAAATCTCGATTCCCATCTTCTTTAATTCTTCCGATATCTTCTGGTCGCTCAAAGGTTTCCGTTTATTCTCCCGCCCGATCACTTCCATGATCTTCTGTTTCAAATCTTCCGGCGTGACCGGCCCTCCTGGGGCCTCCGCCACTCCCTTCACAAAGAAATAGTTAAGGGGGAAAACTCCCCTGGAACACTGCAGAAACTTATTGCGGATCGTCCTGCTCACGGTGGATTCATGGATTTCTAAGCGGTTTGCAATGGTCTGGAGATTCATGGGCACCCGTTTCCCGTTGGGATTTTCAAAAAATTCCTGCTGAATGGACACAATTTCTCTCGTCACCTTTCTCAGTGTACTGCCTCTCTCCTCCACACAATGCTGCATCCACTGGGCCTGCTGGTATTTGTTCTTTATGTACTCCTGGACTTCCTTAGAAGAATCCTGGTTCATCATCCTGAGATAATATTGGTTGAACGTAATTTTGGGCGTGTTCATATCATTTACCAGAATTTCAAAATAATCCTCAAATTTAACCACTGTTACATCCGGTTTGATATAACGCAGGGTTTCCCTGGAACTGAAGCTGTTGCCCGGTATGGGGTTCAGCTTCTGAATCACCCGGTAACAGACATCCACCTGTTCCACCGTAATTCCCATCTGCTCCGCCACCTGAGCAAAACGCCGTTTTCCCAGCTCTTCCAAATGCTGTTCCACCATCCGGGAAACATGCTCAAACAGCTCTTCATCGATAAAGCCGCTCTCCCGCATCCGTTCTAACTGGATCATCAGGCACTGGCTTACGTTCTGGGCCCCGACCCCGGCCGGCTCCACCGACTGAAGGATTTTCAAATACTTCTCCAAACGGCTGTGGGGAATCTTCATCTCCTGGGCCAGCGCCCAGGTATCCTCTTTCAGATAGCCTTTAGAATCCAGGGAACAGACCAGAAATTCCAAACATTCTCTGTCTTCCTCCGTATCGGCCAGCATAACAAGCTGGCTCATCAGGAAATCTTCCAGACTGTTTTCTTCCATGGCGAAATTCCACGGCGTCTTCTCCTCGGATTCCTCATATTCCTGGGCATAATACAGCCGGTTTTGTTCGTCCGCATGGTTCAGCCATTCCAGCTTCCGCTTTAAATCTTCATTTTCACCATTTTCATGCTTTTCTGTTCCGTATAAAAAGCCGGAAATCCCCTTTTCCATCTCCTCTAAATCGATCAAAGGATTTTCCAGAGCCTGTTTCTGGATATACTCTTCCAGTTCCTGCACGTCCATCTGAAGAATTTCAGCAGACTGGATCATTTTCTGCGATAAAATCTGTTTTTGTTCCAATGCCTGCTGATATCCCAGTTCTAACATTACCATCATCCCGTTTCTTCTGTGTTATCAGGCTCATTAAGCCCTACTTTATAAATTCTGCTTTCTAAACCTACATTCTAAATCCTGTATTCTAAACTCCTGCATTCTGAACTCCTGCATTCTGAACTCCTTCATTCTATCAAAGTTCCTCAAAGAATGCAAAAATGCTTTCCAATTCCTGCACCCAGGCGTCGGAGTGGTATCCTCCGCCGATCATCTGAAACCGGATATCCAACCCTTGTTCCTTCAGTTCCAGATACCGCCGTCTCATGTCCGCCGGATCATTGGAATCCTCAGTTCCCACCAGAAAATAAATGGGGCTCTGTTTCAGTGTTTCCACATCCAGATATTCGGTGAGCGGCATGGTTCCCGTGGGAACTCCCGCCCGAAACAGCCTGGGCCACTGGGAAAGCACATGGAAGGTGCCCACGCTTCCCATGGAATTGCCCATTACAAATATATGATACCTGTCAATATTCCATTTTTCAAGTACCAGATCCAAAACCTGTTTCAAATAATTCTGGGCGACCCTGTTTTCCCGCACCACTTCGGCAGAATAGAACTGGGGGTGCTCCGTCTTTTCTTCCGGCTCCGGAAACATGTGGACAGGCGGGATCACCCCTCCGTAATTGCTTCCGTGAACAAAGGAATTGGGGGCCAGCAGGATGTAACCGAATTTTTCCGCATAATACTGGAGTTTCTGGCCGCTCCTGATGAACACCGTATCCGAATTCCCATTGCCTCCATGGAGGCAGAGCAGCAGTTTAAATGGCTTGGTTCCGTCATAAGAGGACGGAATATACATGCGGTACACGTTGAGCCGTTTTGCTTCCGGCATCCATACGGTGTCATAGATATCGCCAATGGTCTTATTAAACCGGAAATCGAGCCTGTGTTCTGTAAAATCCTGACTGGACGGGCCGTCGAATTTCAATGCGCTGTCCTCTTCCCGGTCACAGATCCCAATGTATTTTCCGATGCGGAACACATATCTTCCGAATATCTTTTCCATGGTTTCCGCCACCGGAACATAAAGCCATTCATCCTTTTCAAATGGAACCCGCTTCAGCATAATCATCTTTTCTCCGCATTCCACATTCCGGTAATTGGCCTCAAACCGCATTATTATACCGCTGCACTGTACCGTGCCGGAACCGGACAGTTTCCATTCCGGGCTGAAGATCTTAACGAGATCAGGCAGGGCCATATAAATATCCCCGTCATCCTCCACAGTCTGGCGGCTCAGATTGTGGGTGTACTGGTTCAGCATCACTTTTCTGCCGCCCGGCGAAACGATCATCATTTTCTGTGTAAAGCAGTAATTACGTCCTGTATAAGGTGATTTTATATCTTTTGTCCCGATTAATTGATTCATCTGCTACTCCGTTTCTGCGCCGCTGACTTCACCTAAGCCCATGACAGCAGCGCAGACATGGACTTATCACGAAAAATATAACTGTTCAGAACGGCTGATCTTCTTCACCGTTTTTCCCGCCTCCTGAACTATTACAGAAAAATTGTATTTCATTATATAATTAAGCAAATCTGGTGCCAACAATTGTATTTTTCACCGTATCGCCGGGTGATAAGGGCAGTTATTGGCGGCAGCTCAGTGAAGTTTTAACTGTTACCATTATTGGCACCAGATTTGCTTTAACTACAGGATAGAGATGAATAGAAATTAAACAATGGCCAATCAAAGGAGGTTTATCATGGGACTGATCAATTATGATTTTTACTCAGCAGTCTTAAACTGCGCAACCAGAATTACCGTCACCCTTCCCGATATCAGCAGAGGGCCTCTCCGGGGAAAAAGCCTGGATGAAATCTACAAACCGGGACGGAAGTTTCCCACCCTCTATCTCTGCCACGGAGGAACCGGAGATTCCACAACCTGGTACAGGAACACACAGCTGGAATTATTTTTAAATGAGAAAAATATGATGTCCGTGTCCATCGACGCGCCGGAGACATTTTACTGCGATATGAAATACGGACGGCCCTATTTCACCTATCTGACCGAAGAGATTCCAAGGCTCGTCCAGACCCTTTTTCCTTCCTCCCCATTGAGAAAAGACAATTTCATCATGGGCTTTTCCATGGGCGCCCACGGAGCTATGAAAGCCGCTCTGCGCTGCCCTGAAAAATTCGCCGCGGTCATGTCCGTCTCAGGGGCCAAAGACCAGGTTAAAATGCGGGAACTGGCGGAACAGCGGGGCATCAAAGCCAGCTTCAACGTAATCGACGCGGCCTTCGGCCCCAAAGATGAGGTGAGGGGAAGCGAAAATGACCTGATCTGGCTGGCCGAACAGCTTTCCCACTCCAGCACCGAGCCGCCTATGATCTTCACCGCCTGCGGAACCGAGGATTACGGCCTGCCGCTGTGCACAGAATTCCACGAATATCTGGACAGTCTGGGGCTTAAAAATAAGTTTATTACACAGCCGGGCATTCATGATTATTACTTCGCCAACAAAATATTGAAGCTGACTTTGGATGAATTGTTTGAGGTGGAAAATCCGTTGGGAAATTGAGGTTTTAAGGAGAAAGTTATGCAGAAAAGCGGGGAGGGTAGTCCGATGCCCCTGAACGGCAAACTCCTCATGACTTCACCGTTCAGGGGCATCTCAGAAACTGATTCGGTTTTCAGTTTCTGTCCGCCTTCTTTGATGATGAAAGCCTAAGTTCAACTAAACGGTTTCCACACGAACCCTGTATGGTTTGTTTCCCTCGTTCCGGTCCCCGGACTTCGTCCCCGCCCTCCCTGCTTTTCTGCTGGTTTTCTCATAAACAAGAAATTAAAAACAATTTTGAGAATTGTAGACAAATTTAACATTGAGCGTGACGCTAACTTAAAGCAAAAAATGGTTGTTTTTTCTTCTATCAATTGCTATACTTACTGTACATATTCTCGGACGTTTATTCTAATTCCGTCTGGAATCAATAGGCAGAATCCTGCCGTAATTCCCATTTTATTTATGAAATAAAAGAGTCTTTAGATACCGTAAATTTGATAAGATATGAAAGAAATTTAATTGTATTGTTCTCCCTGCTTCTGGTATAATGAATATACCAGAAATATTTCTTTTATATCTTATCCTCCAAAATGAAAGGAAAAGGATATGAAAGAAAAGAAAAACAGTACAATCAGGGAAATCCACGACCAGGGAGCCAAGGCGGTGTTCGAAGATCCTATTTTATGCGCCGAATTTCTTCGGGATTACGTAAATCTGGATATTTTAAAAGATATTTCTCCAGACCAGATTACGAATATCTCCGAACGATTCGTGTCCCTGTGGGATGAAGAACGCAATTCTGATACAGTGAATAGGATTGAACTCAGAGATGGGAGCATGCTGTATTTTATTGCTCTGATCGAACATCAATCCTCGGTATCATTTGAGATGTGTATGAAACTCCTTCGTTATATGGTGATGATCTGGAACGATTATGAAAAAGAGATGGAGAAGCTTTCGGAGGGGGTAACAAAAACCAGAGATTTTAAGTACCCGCCGATTCTGCCCATTGTGTATTACGAAGGAACCGGCATTTGGACGGCGGCAAAGAGGTTTTCCGAGCGGATTTATCTTGCGGATGTATTTAAAGATTATATCCCTGATTTTGTATATGAAGTGGTACGGCTGCACGATTACACCAATAAAGATATCATTAATTTCGGCGATGAATTGTCTCTGATCATGCTGATTAACAAACTGCGTAATTCAGAAGATTTTAAGAATCTGGATGGAATTCCGCCCGAGTATTTCGAACATTTGGAAACTCATACTCCGGATTATCTGCTGAAACTGATCAGCACAATTGTGGCGGCATTTCTGCACCGGCTTAATGTGCCAAAAGACGAAGTAGCTGAATTTACTGATATGATTAAAGAAAGGCGGATCAGTATGTTGTTTGATAGTTTTGAAGCTTATGATGTTCAGGAAACCAGAAGGCTGAGCCGTGAAGAAGGAAGGCTGGAAGGAACGCGGGCATGCTTAATTAAGTTTTTACAGAAACTTGGTGAACTTCCAGAAGAACTAACTTTACGGATTGAAGGCGAGAAGGATATGAATGTTTTAATGAACTGGCTACTACTGGCTGGCGATGCAAAAACTATTGATGAATTTGAACACCTGTTATCCAAAGAAAAAGTATAAAGTTTTATGTCCTCTGAAACTTAATATTAAACCACCAGCAGAAAAGCGGACCGGGGAAGGGGCCTTCCGATTTTGGCCTCCTGACGGTTCCCCGGTCCACTTTTCTGCGTAACTCCCGCAAAAAGCAAAAATTTCTTCCTTTTTATACCCCTTCCCTGCTAGGCACCTTCTTTTCCTGGAGCGCGCTCACAGGCGCCAGCACAGCCATATCCTTATCAGGATAATACTCCATACCGATGTCCGTCCCGGCCAGCTTATCCGGCGTGAAATACCTCTTTCCGTTAATTTCCGTTTCACCGGAAATTTCTATTTGAAATCTTTCTTTCACATATTCCGATGAAACCAGTATCCTGCCCTGGCCGTCTTTCACTGCCGGAGCATAATCCATTTTACGGTCTTTGTAGTCTTCCACAATATCAAAACTTCCCGGAACCATCACGCTCTTTTTTACCACCGGGCCATTTTTCAGATTCCGGTCGAAAAAGAACCTTATTGCATTTGTGATCTCCGGCTTCATCCCATATTCGCCATTGGTATTGCTGAACATAAAACAGTCCGCGCCGTAGCGGTTGCACGTCTCGAAAGTCCGGTAAGTCTGACGGTTGGGAATATCCACCCGGGTCATACCCAGGCCGGCGTATAAAACCATGGGCGGACAGTCCGGGCCGATATAATTGACCGGGCTGGCGCCTCTGGCGCGTCTCAGCATTTCGTCCATCTCAGGGTCAGAACCCTCTTTACCGCTCTCCAGATAATCCCTGAGCACCTTCACCCCTTTTCCTTCACCGGCAAATCCGATCACCTGGGCCAGGGGGGAAAATGGGCCGTCCGTATTTTTAAACTTCTGAAGCTTTACCTCTTCTCCGGCATGGGAGTATTCGTCCAGCAGGTCCTTTCCCATATAGAGCAGGTCCGACCAGCCAAATCCCACTGCCGCCGCCTGTACCCGGCTGGAAATGCCTTCATTTCCGGCCACATTTCCTTCCAGTTCCGGAACCGAACCGGCGGCGGCCAGCATGAGAGCTGAATTTCCGCCCAAAGACTGCCCGTAACACCCGATCCGGTCCGGATCGATCCCCAGCTCCTGTGCATGAGCCCGGATGTAACGGATATTCGCCTTGATATCGTAAATGTAATCCGGGAAACAGTTGGGCGGATAAGGCCGCAGATCGATTCCTATCACCGTGTAGCCATTTTGGGTGAATTCCATGACCTGGGGGCGTATCATGGACGGAGTTGCGCTGTATCCGTGTATGTATACAATGCAGGGCGCATTTTCACTGCCGTCGAAAGAGCGGAACACTTCCATATACAAAGTTTTGGAATCCGGGACATACAGGACTTCTTCCCTGGGGCTTACCGGTACCCGGTCCAAAAACAGGCTGCGTTTGGCCGGAAACAGAGAAACCGCCTTGTCTCCTCCCCGGTAATCCTGGAGAATGCCGTCCATAACCGGATACCCCTCCTGACGGAACGTGAATCCGGCTTTAAAATAAGCGGCCCCGTCCTTCATCTTATATTCCATTTCAGGCGAATCCGACTGGAATTTGTGCCAAATGCCTCCGCAGTAAAGGTACGTATGGTTCTTAAAAAAGTACAGCGAACCCGGACCTTCCTCTTCTCCCATCTTCACAATGCCATTGTAAACATTTTCCGTGTGCTCCACAAATGGTATCCGCACAAATGAAGCCAGTTCCCCACCCTGGCACAGCCTGATTTCAGGCAGATTTGCCGGGTCATACATGTTGTGCTGGAAACACTGGCTGTTGGCGCAGGTGACGGTGATTCTGATCCGGCTGCCCTTTTGGAATACATAGGAAACCGGCTCAATGTGAAACTGCAGATGCACCGGCTGATCCATGCCTTCCTCCAAACAGGCCTCCATATCTGCCCGCATACAGGGATGATAATGAGCTCCGCACTCATTCCAGGCCTTTCTCGGCAGGCTGGTTCTGTGGGACGCCCTCTGGCAGCCAAATGACACATATTTCGACGTACCGTCTGCCAGCACTTCTTCCAGATAGACGATGAAATCCGCGTCGTTCTGGGTGCATGTCACCCACAGATCCACGCTGGTTACGCCTGTCATTTCATTCTCATACATTTTAAAGAGGGGGGCGCTGGTGAAAGTCAGCCCTTTTTTGTCCACCCCTTCCGTCATATCCCCATCCCAGGTCAAATGCATCCGGTCCATGGTGCTGCCTTCTCCATCGTCAAACACCTGGATGGATGGATCCACCCGGTACTGTGCAAATGAAGTTTCCTCCGGCTTTTTCTGAACCAGACTGCCGTCATTGACGGAATTTACGGTATCCGATTTCTTTCCAGACAAGTAAAGGGTCATGGGCCGGACCGTTTCCAAAGGCCAGGTATCGCTGCACCTCCAGTGCTCCCCCGGCTTCGCCTGCTGGGTGTAGTAGATGAAAGGCGGTTTCTGGAAATATCCGTTGTCTTTTCCCTTTAACACCGCGTCAAACCATTTTAAATGTTCCGCTTTAAAGTCGAACTCCCCTTCCGGAAATCCTTTGGTCCCCCGCCTGCTCTCCCGGTGGTCCCAGGGCCCTATGATAATGCTGCCGCCCCATTCTTTTGCCGCCATAAGCTGCCCAAATGCCCCCGATTCTATGAAACCCGCAAACTGGTGCACTTTGATCCCGCTGTTTTTGAACACCTCCAAATCCGTGTCCGGCGGAATGGTAAGATTGGTCTGTTCCCCGCCCAGATTGGGATTTGAATCATCCCGGCACATGTCTTCTAACAAAAGCCAGCCCATAAACGCATGGTTTTTTCCATACTGCCCCGTCTCATACGCCTCATAGGCCATAGTTCCGTCCGAATCCTCATCCACCGGAACCACGGTCTTTAACAGTTCTTCTTTCGATAATTTCTCTTTCGGCACATGGCTTCCCGACTGATTTTTTCTTCTTGGAAGAGCCGAAACCCCGTTAGGGTAATCCTGGTAATAAAAATCCGGATTGGCAACCACGGGGGTGATAGCTTTCAGCGCCTTTCCCGGAGCCGGTTTCGCCACAGCCGAGGCGAACTGGATCAGCCCCCGGTTGGATCCCCCGTAGGCAGCCACCTTTCCGTCGCTCCATTCCTGGGCTTCAATCCAGTTTAAAATGCAGGTAACATCCTGGCGGTTGTCGATGCTGCAAAAGCTGTCATTAGTGCCATAGGATGCGCCGCAGCCCCGCATTTCCGCCACCACTCCCACATATCCGTAAGGAACGCAGTGGTGGATGATATCCGGCCCGCTGGCATCCGTAATATCTCCATATCTCCCGCCTCTCGAAATCAGCAGAATCGCCGGAAATGGCCCCGGCGCCGGCGTACCGTCTTCCTCAACAGGACGGATGACGTCCACAGCCAGTCTGGTATTGTCAAAACCGGGAACATATAAGGAAAATTTCTGATAGGATGGATAAATGGGTTCTCCAAATCCTGAGTATTGGCCCGGCAACGTATTTCTTTGCATAACAGGTCCCCCTTTTCATTTCATTTAGTCTTTCCCTGTTATTTTTATAAGCAAGAAACGTTCCAATTTTTTTATTCTCAATACCGTTCTTCGATCCCAAATTTCTTCATCCGCCTCCACAAGCTGGTTTTGCTGATCCCCATCAGTTCGGCCGCCACATCCCGCCTTCCTTTCGCCTGGTTCAGGGCTTCTAAAAGGCGCTGTTTTTCTTCGCTGTCTCCGGCTTTCGCAAGCAAAGTCCGCCGTTTTTCTCTTTCCTCACCGTCCGTTTGTTCCCTCCGGACAGGTTCCCGGCCCTTTTCTTTCCGGCTTCCGGTTTCCAGTCCCTCTTCTTTGCGTTTGGCTGTATCCGTGTGACTGCTCCCGCTGCTGTCTGCCTGTTCCAGATCAGAACCGATCACTTCAAAGTAGCTGTCATTTAACTGCTGTATCACAAATCCCCTTTCTACAGTCCGTTTATTGGAAATGATGACCAGGCGTTCGCAGAAATTCCGAAGCTGCCTCACATTTCCCCTCCAGGGATAGTGGACCATCACATCCATCGCCTCCCGGCTCACCTCGATCTGCTTCTTGTTCAGCTCCCCAAAATGCTGGATAAAACGGTCCGTCAAGATCTCTATATCCCCCTCCCGCTCCCTGAGAGGCGGAATTTTTAACATCAGCACATTCAATCGGTAATACAAATCCACCCGGAATTTTCCCTCTTCCACCAGCTTTTTCAAATTCTTATTGGATGCGGCCACAATTCGAACGTCCACCGGAATCACCCGGTCATCCCCGATTCTGGAAATCACCCGTTCCTCCAATACCCTTAAAAGCCTGACCTGCCCCATGAGATCCATTTCCGATATTTCATCCAGGAAAATGGTACCCTTATGGGCCAGCTCCATCAAGCCCTTCTTTCCGTTCTTAGACGCCCCGGTAAATGCACCGCCCACATATCCGAACAGCTCGCTCTCCAGCAGGTTATTGGGCAGGGCGCCGCAGTTTACCGCCACAAAGGGCCCGTTTTTCCTGGAACTCTGGTTATGGATGCTCTGGGCAAACAGTTCCTTTCCCGTCCCGCTTTCCCCATAGATCAGCACATTGGAACTGTGTTTGGCAAACTCCCTGGCATAGGATTTGGCCTGTTCCATGCTCTGGGACTGGCCGATGATATCGTCAAAGCTGTATTTCGCCACCAGTCCTTTGTTGTAAAATTCCGCCTTGATCTTCTGTTCCACCCGCTCAATCTGTCTCAGCTCTTCAAAATGAAGGGCTGCGCCGCTGACCGTACCCTTTGAATAAACGGGAAAGCTGTTCATAACCAGAATCCGGTTGTCAAATTCCACCAGTTCCCCATAAAATCCAGTGGCCGTGTCCACCACTTTCTGCACCAAACCGGGCTCCAGGCTGGGAATGAACTCATAAATGCTCTTTCCGATAATGTCATTCAGATCACGCTTAAAGTACCGCTTCAACTGTCCGTTTCCCTGCCGTATAATTCCCTCCCGGTCCATGGAAATGACCGCGTTAAAACTGTTGTCCAATATATTCCGAATCTCGTCATTTTTCTCCTGAAGCTGTTTTCTGGACTGGGCCAGAATATCCGCCATCACAAAATTATCATGCAGGGTCTGGTTCTCAGATATCACCTGATAATAAGAATTGATTCCCAGCCTCCTCATCGCCGCATTGTGCTTATTTCCGCAGATCACCAGGTCAAAGCCTCTGGCAAGTTCGATCATCTCCTCATCCACATCACGGCTTCTGAAACACACATTTGTAAATTCCGCATTGAACAATTCATCCAGAATTTCCATATTCAAGGGCAGTTTATAACTGGATATGAGCAGCACTTTTCTCCGTTCCGCCCCGAAAAATCCAGGATTTTCCTTCCTGTATCCGCAGAGAATTGCAATGGTTGTTTCAAATGAAAATTTCAGAGGCATAACATAGGCGCGTTTTGCCATTCCGCTGAGCCTGCTGGACCAGCTTCCCCTGCACAGAATGATATCCACGCCCATATCTTCCCACTGGCTGATGTAAGCTTTCATTTCTTCATCGGACGCATCCCTGGAAATGTGGAAAAGGATCACTTCTACGCCTATTTCCTCAGCTAATTTATAAACTGGTTCTTCCAGATAGTCCTCCGTCAGCATATATAATATTTTTGTCATCTGCCCCTCGCCCCGTTCCCCTCTTTTGATTTATTAGTTCAATCATAAACATGTTTTTTTTCACTGTCAATCAAATGTGAAATCTATCATCCATTTCATATTGCAGTATTTTTCCTGAAAACAGCACAAAAGGTGAAACACTCATTTCTCATTCGAAATAAATGTTTCACCTTTCCTTTACCGGATTCTGGCGCCGGTGATTTTATGCATTACCGTTTTATCGGCCTCTTTTCTGGCCACAACCGCATGATCCGGTATGAGTATCTCGATTTCATCTCCCCGGAAACGGCATTTATAAGTATAGCCGCAGAGCAGGGACTCGCTCCGCAGGGTGAATACAAATGTATCCGGGCTTTTCCAACCGCCGCTCAGCATGGTCTCCCATGGATCATAATAAAAAATTCGGTCCAAATCCGCAATGTGATCCGGATCATTTTTATTGAGCAGATAGCCTGCGCCCGGATTTTTGATCCAGCGGCCATCCATGCCGCAGCGAAACTCCGTCTCTTTGCCCCTCCAAACAGAGTGAATCCGCACTTCGCCGTCCAAAAATTCAAATCCGATCTCTTGCTGGCCCGTCTCATTTTCCTCCAACTGATATCTGATCCTATGCACCGCTGATGCCGCCGTATCATCAAATGTTCCCGTCTCTGGAGCCAGGTTCAGCTCTTTGCACATCTTTGTCATCACTTCATAAGCTTCGGGATCTTCCTGTCTGGGCATCAGGTAAAGATGGGGGAATATCTCTTCAAAAAATACGTCCAGGATGCGGCGGTTATTATGCTCTGTTGCCATAATTCCCACAGCCATATTCTGATCCGGCAAAACGATGCCGAACTGTCCCTGTCCGCCGGACAAACGGAAACCGCCCGCCCGGTTTCTCCACATATGGAATCCATAGCCTGAATTGGAATCCGGCTGCCCGGAATTGGTATCATTGTAGTGATGGCTTGGGGAATGGTGCATGCCCGCCATAACCGCCAGATCTTCTCTCAAAAGCTGTTTTCCCTCCCAGGAACCTTTCTGAAGGTAGAACTGGGCCAGTTTTGTCAATCCGTCCGGATGAAACTGGATCGTGGAAGAAAAGAACAGTTTTTCAGGCTCCGTAAAGTTGTTGGTATATCCGATTCCCAATGGTTCAAACACCCGCGGCGTCAAATATTCGCCCAGATTTTGCCCGGTGGCCAGCCGTATCAGCTCATTCATCACATACTGGGCCCCCATATCGTAGCGGAAATAGGTCCCCGGCTCATAGGCCGGGCGCACCTCAAAAAATGTCTTGATCCAGCAGTCGCTCTTTCCCCACATTTTAAAAAGGGTGTCGCAGTCGTGTCCGGTGTTCATGGTCAGAAGATGGTAGATGGTAAGCCTGTTCCACCGCTCGTCCAAATCTTCTGGGATCCATTCTTTCGGCAGCCTGGGCACCACCAAATCGTGAAGCTTATAATAGCCTTCCTGAATCGCAAACAGCATCCCCGTAGCCACCACGCCTTTGGCTGCTGAAAAGATCCGGTGAAAACTGTCTTTCGTATACGGGGCCGCAACCGCATCGGCAATCAACTTCCCATTTCTGAGAATTTGGATACTGTGAAGTTCCAATTCCTCCTGTTTCATCCGTTTCAGGAAATTAGAAACAGCCCAGGACGGAACACCTTGAGATTCGGGAGTGGCCGTGGGCATAGTTCCTTGTTCCAGCATCATACTGTTCATGTTCTTCCCTCCATTGCATCTATGTATTAATGAATATATAGCAAGAAAGGAGCCAGGTTTTTGAGATAGGAATTTCCGATGAAAACACTTCGCAAAATCTTGAAAAGCAGGCCTGCACAGCCGGCAGGAAGCCCGCAGAACTATAACACCCAACAGACACAAGGGAAAAATAAGCAATTGCAGGCTTTAATTGCCAGGGGGGATTGGACTGCTGTATAATATCTCTATAAATCGGAATTTGTATACCCTTGGAATAAAACGCATTGACTCTGAAAGGAAAATATATGTTATCTCACGATAATTCAAAAATCCAGAACTGCAAACTGAACCTTTGGGCACGATTCCATCCAGGCTTTTCGCGCGATATACTGATTCCTGAAATAGAAGCGAACAGTACACAGTATCATGTTGACCCTTTATTGGTTGATAATTTCCGAAAATATCTGCACGCTGAAAATTGTCTTTATTTTATACACGGTTTCGCCGATGCTGATATTCCTGCTGGACAAGAGTACAATGCAATTATGCGGATCAACAATGGGGTAATTGAGCCGGATTCTATAATAAGATGTAAGGTAACCGTGTTATGCTTTTTCTCGGAATTTAAAACACAGCCAATTGCTAATGCCTGGAAGGGTTATCATGCAAGCTGTCAAATACAGTTTCATGATGGAATTCCTGATATAATACACGAGCTATATGAAATTACAGAAAAAAAGCCCATTAAGATTACACAAGAATTGTGCTTATGTTTGTTTGATACAGAATAAATGAGCTTATTCAGCAGGAGAAACTCCCGCTTATCGAACGGTTTAATTTCGCCTTATTGATAAGGGCGGCGAGCCGTCTCAAGCGGATAAGACGTACTTGACGAATCGGAAGTTGACGGAGGAAATGCCAGTTTGGTATTCCCGGTGCTATTGTTCATTATGTAGAACAATTTTATAAAAAGGGATATGAAGATTTACTGATAACTTCCGTTATTCGCAGACCGACATTGCATACAGTATGGATGATAAATAGGATAAAAAATGCAGGTGAAAACCCTGATAAATATGAAAAAATATTAAATGATATTTTGGAAAAGCAAGATATTAAAGAAAAAATAAAAAACTCTGTAAAAGAATTTATCTAAATAAATACCGGTTTGTGTACAGAGTTTACGCCTCTAACGTGCCCCGTGCTTCTGTCTCTCCGGGGAGCGCCGGATTCCGTCCGGTTACCGGCAGCCCCCGGGGATTTAGGACTGCCGGCAGCGGGACGTGGAAACCCGCCTTCGGTTTTCCACGTCCGCACCGCGTCCCTTATACCCCGGCATCACTTCCGCCAATCATTCAAAAAGCATTATCCGCTTTATCCCTGCCGGTTTAAAATCTCCATAAATTCCTCCCCAGTCAGCGTTTCCTGTTCCAGCAGATACCCGGCCAGTTCATTTAACTTAGCTGCATTCTCCTTCAGAATCTCCATGGCCTTCTCATACTGCTCCTTCACAATCCTCACCACTTCCTCGTCAATGATCCTGGAAGTTTCCGGAGAGCAGGCCAGGGATGCATCGCCGCCCAGATACTGGTTGCTCACGGTTTCCAATGCCACCATTCCGAACTGGTCGCTCATGCCGTATCTGGTAATCATCGCCCTTGCCAGTTTAGTGGCCTGTTCAATATCATTGGACGCCCCAGTTGTTATGGAATGGAAGATCAGCTCTTCCGCCGCCCGTCCGCCTGTAAATGTGGCAATTTTATTGAGGGCTTCCGTTTTGCTCATTAGGAACCGTTCTCCGGCCTCTACCTGCATCGTATATCCCAACGCTCCTGAAGTTCTCGGTATAATGGTGATTTTATGAACCGGAGCGGAATGGGTCTGGCAGGCTGCGACCAGCGCATGCCCTACCTCATGGTAAGCCACAATCCTCTTCTCGTCTTCCGATACCACCGCGTCTTTTCTCTGGTATCCAGCGATTACCGTTTCCACGCTTTCTTCCAAATCCGACTGGTTTACCACCCTGCGGCCCATTCTGACAGCTCTTAAAGCTGCCTCATTGACGATATTGGCCAGCTCCGCTCCGCTGGCTCCCGACGTGGCCCTGGCTACCGCATTATAGTTTACGTCATCCGACATTTTCACATCTTTTCCGTGAACCCGCAGAATCGCCTCCCTGCCTTTTAAGTCAGGAAGTTCCACCGGTATCCTTCTGTCAAAACGTCCGGGTCTTAACAGCGCCTTATCAAGGGATTCCGGCCTGTTGGTAGCGGCTAAAATCACCACGCCCTTTCGCCCGTCAAATCCGTCCATCTCAGTCAGAAGCTGGTTTAAAGTCTGTTCTCTCTCGTCATTGCCGCTCATTCCTGCCCCGTCACGCTTTTTACCGATCGTATCGATCTCATCGATAAACACGATACAAGGCGCCTTTTCATTGGCCTGTTTGAACAAATCCCGGACTTTAGCAGCTCCCATACCTACAAACATCTCCACAAACTCCGAACCGGAAATGGAGAAAAACGGCACTTTTGCCTCTCCAGCCACCGCTTTTGCCAGCAGTGTCTTACCTGTGCCGGGAGGCCCTACAAGCAGGGCGCCTTTTGGCAGAACCGCTCCGATATCCGCATATTTTTGGGGATTGTGAAGGAAATCCACAATCTCTTTCAATGCTTCTTTGGCCTCTTCTTCTCCCGCCACATCAGAAAAGGTCTTTCCTGTTTCCGATTCCGCATAGATTTTTGCATTGGACTTTCCGAATGTCATAGCGTTGTTTCCGCCCATCCGCTTCTGAAGCATCCGCCCCATCAGCTGCCCTATGATCACAAACATCAGAATCGGCATGATCCATGTCATGATAAAACTCAAAAATGGAGAAGCCTTCTGGGGAATCTCCTGGTAAAAGTTAACCCCTGAATCCATCAGCCGGTCAACCAGGTCAGAATCCGGCCATGCGCCGGTTTTATAAGTAATTTCCTTGCCCTTATCATTCTCAGCCCCGAACGTGATCTGGTCATCTCCGCGCACAACCCAGAGAATCTCCTTGTCGTTGACCATTTTCAAAAACTCGTTATATCCAACCTGTACCACGGAACGTTCCGCAGCCCAGGGCACCACTAAAAGATTCAGCAGCAGCGTTACAATCATAACGATTGTGTAATAATAGATCCATGGCTTTTTCGGCCTGACAGGTTTTTTATCATCTTGTATTCCCATACTCATAACTCCCCTTCTTCTGCAATATCTCATTTACAAATGTTTTCGCATTCATCAAGTCTTCATGATCCGGATGAAGCATGGCCTCTTCATAATTTTTAATCATTGTCCGGATCTGCGGCGTATCGGATACCCGTCTCATCTTCCGGTACTTTTCCAACACGCTGGGCGGCATCTTGCCCGGGCACAGAAAGCTTCCCAGATAAATGCTGTCGTCCGGTATAAAAGCTGCCACCTGATTGGCTGTTCTCTTATAGTATTCCGAATCCTGCCCCATTCCACAAGTGCCAAATAATGCAATTTGTTTTCCGTGAAGGGTTCCCAAAAACTCCATGACCTCACTGCTGCATGTCCCTCTGTTATTCCAAAAGCCAACAAAATACACATCAGCCTCATCATGATCATATTCTTCGATCTTCTGGATGTCCTTTGACTTACCCGGAAGAGTTTCAAATATCTCCATAGCTATTTTTTCCGTATTGCCCGTCCTGCTGGCATAAACAACCAGATAATCCATGATAATCCCTCCTTTTCAGGATATATAATCAAAGATATACCTATTTTCCACATAGATCAAGGCTTTACAGGAATTCTTTACCACTCTTTAGAATCTTTTTAGATTTCTAAAATTTCAAGTATGCCAATCACAATTTCAGCCGACCGTTCAGACGCAATTTCACAGTTCCGTTCAAAATTCTCTATCCCTTTATGTGCAGCTGTGTCCGTTATTGTCCTGACGCTCAGGAAAGGAACATGATTAACATAACACACGTGCGCAGCTCCGGCAGTCTCCATGTCAACGGAAAGCGGTGCGTACTTTTGATTGATTTCATTTCTTTTTTCATCTTCAATAAATTGTTCGCCTGTAGCCATCATTCCAAATAATACAGGGTATGCTGTTTGCTGACTATACCTCCTGGCAGCAGCCAGCATTTCCCGGCCGGCTTCAAAATAATTATTTTTCAGCCATGGATGGAATTCTGTTAAAATATCTTCGGCCACATCATGATAAACCATCCGTTCTGATATTACGGTATCAAAAAGCCGGACATTTTCGTCCATGCCCCCTGCGGTGCCGGCATTGATAATGCCGTCCACATTAAAAATATCAATCAGTAACTGGACAGCAATAGCGGCGTTCACTTTGCAAACGCCGCTGTATACCGCTACAATCTCAAGTTGTCCAATACTTCCGGAATAAAATTTCAACATGGCTTTTTCCGTAATTTGAGGAGAATGAATATATCTTAAAAATGGCGCCAGTTCTGTATCGCTGGCACATAATATCCCTATCTTTTTCATGAAAACCACTGCTCCTTTCGCCCTATCAAATTTTTTTTGCCGCCGGATGACGGATCACCGTTTTCAGTTTTTCCGGCGCTGTCCTCCTGGGATCATTTAAATAGATCTCATGATGCCTCCGGCTCTCAGAGAAATCATTTCTGTACCCATTTTCTTCTAAAAACCTGTCCATGGACGCAACAGTCTCCGGCTCATCATCATAACTTCCCAAATGCATGCACTGGACGCACAACCCTTCATCCAACAGAAACAGCTCCGCACAGCCGGTATCAAGTTTCTTTTTCCGGGCCGCCTCTTCTTTCGCCCAGTTAAACACTTCCTCCGTCACAAATTCAGGGAGACGGATCATGGCAATCCAGCAAAAGCCTTCTTTGTTGCTGTAATCAATCGTTTCGGCTTCATTTTCCATCCACCAGAGGCCTTCCAGGGGAGGAACTGTATATTCAAAAAAGCCTTCGATGGCATGACCTCTTTTGCTGCTCATGCGGATTGTGTAGGAGAGCGCATACAGAATGCCCACCGCTTGTTTATAAGTGCCATTTTCGTCGTTGGGATTTCCCATTCCTCTCACTGCCACAAATTTTGCGGGCTCTACCTGAACGATGGAGGGCTGGGTTTTGGGGGAATATAGGTGCTTGTACTCCTTTTTGTAATCATAGGCTGCCATACTTATCCTTCTTTCTGAAATTAAGCGTGAAGGCATTTTCGAAAATGGCTTCACGTTTTACTTTAAACCCCGAAGCCATTTTGCAAAATGCCTTCACACTTTACTTTAACCCCGAAGCCATTTCGCAAAATGCCTTAGCGCTTTACTTTAAAACAAGGATACCACACAAATCACGACATCCCCCTGTCATCTTCCAAAAATCCCCCATAAAAAAATCAGGAACCGCCATGATCCCTCAGCTCCATCCCTTCCAGATTCCCGCCGCCTCTCAAGCCCGTTCCTGATCCCTATATCAATATATCCCTATATCAATATATCCCTACAACACCTTACTCAAAAATCCCTTCAACCGTTCATTCTGCGGATGTTCAAAGAAGTCTTTCGGATTATTCTCTTCCATAAAATATCCCTCATCCATAAACATCACCCTGGTCGCAACCTCCCTGGCAAATCCCATTTCATGGGTAACCACGACCATGGTCATCTTCTCTTCCGCCAGATCCCTCATAACGCTTAAAACTTCGCCTACCATTTCCGGATCCAAAGCCGACGTCGGTTCGTCAAACAGCATCACATCCGGTTTCATGCAGAGGGCGCGGACAATGGCGATACGCTGTTTCTGCCCGCCGGACAACTGGTTGGGATAGGCCTCAGCCCTGTCGGACAGGCCCACTCGTTCCAAAAGCCGGACAGCCGTTTCCTCCGCGTCCTTTTGGGACACGCCCTGAAGCTTCATGGGGGCCAGGGTCAGATTCTTCATAATGGTCATATGCGGAAACAGGTTGAACTGCTGGAACACCATGCCCATGCGCTGGCGGTGTTTGTCAATGTCCGTCTTAGGGTCGGTAATGTCCACTCCTTCGAAAAAAATGTGGCCGGAAGTCGGTTCTTCCAAACGGTTTAAACAGCGGAGAAATGTGCTCTTTCCCGAGCCGGAAGGCCCCACGACGAACACCACGTCGCCCTGGCGGATATCCACGGAAATGCCCTTGAGGACATCTATATTTCCAAAGCTCTTTCCCAGATCTTTTACCTGGATTAAAGGTTTTTCCATACTAACGCTCACTCTTTCTCAGCCTCCTCTCCAGACATTTTACAAAGTAGCTGAATACCATTACCATCACCAGATAGATGATCGCGACGGCCATCAACGGCAAAAATGCATTGTAAGTACGGCTTCTGATAATATCTCCTCCCTTTGTAAGATCCTGGAGGGCGATGTAACCAGCTACCGAAGTTTCCTTTAAAAGTACGATGAACTCATTACCCAAAGTGGGCAGTACGTTCTTAAATGCCTGAGGCATGATAATATACCACATGGTCTGTGAATAATTAAAACCAAGGCTTCTCCCCGCCTCAAACTGGCCGGCATCGATGGACATGATTCCGCTGCGGAATATCTCCGCCACATAAGCCCCCGAGTTGATGCCGAATGCCAGCACCGCCGCCACAACTTTGTTAATATCCACACTGCCGAAAATAACAAAATAAATGATGAGGAGCTGTACAACAACCGGCGTTCCACGGATAATGGTCAGGTAGACGCTGCAGAGCGCATTGAGAATTTTCAGCTTTCCGGTTTTCTCATACGTAGAGCGGATCATGGCAACCAGAAAGCCCAGCACAATACCGATCAGGACCGCAAAAAATGTAACCGTCAATGTGACCCGTAAACCGTCGGTAATGTATCTCCAACGCTCTTTTTCTATGAAATTGAGATAGAATGCCCGTTTAAAATTTTCCCACATGGTAATCTTCCTTTATCTGATATTTATTAATCGGCTGTGATATATTTGTCTACGATCTTCTGCAGTTCACCGGATTCTTTCAATTTGGCAATCGCCGCGTTAATTCCGTCCACCAGCTCTTTATTGCCTTTTTTCACCGCGATGGCATATTCTTCTTCCGTATATGCTTCATCCAGAATCGCAAGCCCTTCATTCTCGCTTACGAATACTTTTGCAGGCTCGCCGTCAATGATAACCGCGTCAACTTTTCCCTGCTGAAGCGCCTGAACAGCTTCAAACCCTTTATTGTAACGGTCTACGGCATCATCGCCGAACTCATCGCTGGCGTATAAGTCACCGGTTGTTCCAAGCTGAACACCGATCTTCTTGCCGGTTAAATCAGCAGGCCCTGTCACTTCGCTGCCTTCCTGCACGATGATAACCTGGGTAGCTTTTGCATATGGGTCGGAGAAATCAACATTTTCCTGACGTTCCGGGGTAACTGTCATTCCTGCCGCGCCAAATGACGCCTTGCCGGACTGTACAGCCGGAATAATGGAATCAAACGCCATATCGGAAATTTCAAATTCTTTGCCCATCTCTGTAGCGATGGCCTTTGCAATCTCCACATCGATACCCACAATCTGGTCCCCTTCATGGTATTCATACGGCGGGAACTCCGCATTGGTTGCCATAATCAGCTTATCATTTTTCTTTCCGCAGGCGGCCAGGGATGCTGCCATACACACTGCCATAGCTAAAACAAAAATCTTCTTTTTCATAACATATCCTCCTCTTGCTCTCATCCGTTCTCTTCCTTAATATACAGAACAAATGCATAATTATTAATACTATCTCGTATACATTATATAGTATTTTTTAAATTAATCAAGTGGGAACTTCATTCACACCCGTGTTTCTTTCATTTTTCCCGTCTTTTGTCAGAATTTGGCGACCTCTTTTCCTATAAAAAAGGAACCGCCTGTGGTATACTATGAGAATTAACTCGCCTGCAGGAGGTACTTATGTCTTTTTTCAACCATCCGATTACCATTGCTGCTGCGATTGCACTGATTATTCTGATTACCATACCCCTTCTGTCCTATGTTTTAATCGTGGAGTGGTTTTCAATCCAAAACCGGATATTCCGTTTCGATGACCTGACCGGGCTGTATGACCGCAGATCACTGCGGATAAAAATCCAGCACCGCCTTAAACATAAAACAATAGGGCAGCTCCACAGACAGGACAACCGGATTCTGGACGCATTTGTTCTCATTGACCTGGACTGTTTTAAACAGGTAAACGATACCTATGGACATCCATGCGGAGATCAACTGCTTTCCCACATATCAGAAGTTCTTAAATCCAACATCAGAAGCACGGACATTATCGGACGCCTGGGCGGCGATGAGTTTGTCATCTACCTGCCCCATATCAAAACGATTTCAAATGTGAAAACAAAAGTTTCCAGGATTACCAATGCCGTTTCCTCTTCCCTCAGCCAGGTCCCCCAATGGAAACACGTAACATTCAGCATCGGAATCGCGCTGGCCCCAAGGGACGGAAGCGACTTCGACCGTCTTTACGAACGCGCGGATATCGCTCTGTACGAAGCGAAGAAGGCCGGAAAAAACCAGGCTGTTATCTATGGAAGCAATTTATGTAGCACCTTAGATGGAAGCAATTTACGCGGCACCTTAAATTGACATTTTCCATTCCCGGTGTTATCATAAATTCCATCGCAGTATGATGGCCGACATTTTTTACTTACGGTCATATCTGATAACAGCGAAACGGAGGATCGTGTTATGACAAAAGATTCTATCAATTCAAGGGTTGCCCTTGCTTTGGACAAACATAATAAAGGATATAACTGCGCCCAGTCTGTGGCCTGCTCCTTTTGTGATCTGGTTGATCTGGATGAAGGGGCGGTTTTCAGAATAACAGAAGGATTGGGGCTGGGTATGGGAAGTACGGACGGAACCTGCGGAGCCATTTCTGCCGCAGCTATTTTATCCGGCCTGAAACTGAGTACCTGTAATCTGGAAGCCCCCAATTCCAAGGCGGATTCTTATAGGGCTTCTAAAGCCTGTATGGACGCATTTAAAGAACAGAACAAAAGCCTGGTCTGCCGGGAGTTAAAAGGGCTGGATACACAGCAACCGCTCCGTCCCTGTAATGACTGCATCGCAGACGCGGTAAAAATTATTGCAGAACGGCTGTTTAACGAATAGCCTTCATTATAATTCAGGCTATTTTAAATGCCGCAAACGGGAAGTACATCAAAGACCTGCATCTTCAGAACTAAGCGGTTCCGAAATATGCAGGTCTTTTTCCATGTTATTTTTAATAATAGAGCGCCTTTCGCGTAAATATTGCGATACACTAATTTTGCGATACACTAATATTACGATACGCAAATTTTGCGATATGCAAATTTTGCGCTTTGCAGATACGCTGAGAATTCAAATTCCCGTCTGTGATTTCTTTATAATATCAATTACTTCCCTCGGATCATCCACGATATACTTAGGATGATATTCCTCCAGTTCCTCTCTGCTGCGGAATCCCCATGTCACACCGGCCGTATCCATACCGGCCGCCAGCCCGGTTTTCATATCCGTACTGGTGTCGCCCAGATACAGCCCCTGTTCCGGTTTCAGCCCTAATTCATCCAAAACCGCATATACTCCGGCCGGGTCGGGTTTCCGGTTCACTCCCTCTTTTTCTCCGGAAATCACGTCAAAATACCCTTTTCCAAACACGGTTTCAATATTTTCAATGGTTCTTTCATGGGCTTTATTGGATAACACCGCTATTTTCACGCCGTTTGCCTTCAGAAATTCCAGCAGTTCCCGGATGCCGTCATAGGCGTCAATCCGGTACAGGCAGTTTTCTTTAAAATATCTGTTATAAGTTTCAAGAGCTTTTTCATAATGAATCAGTTCTTCATCTCCGCAGTAAACGAATGCCCTCTCCACAAATTTCTTATATCCGTCTCCGACAAAAACCTTCGTATGTTCATCGTCAACCGGACCATATCCGTACTCGGCCAGGGTCAGATTAATGGTTTTCGTCAATGCATAAATAGAATTAATCAACGTACCGTCCAAATCAAATATACAACACTGATACATGTTTCCCTCTCATTCCGCCTGTGGTATCGGCAGTTTATTCCTCTTTTGACAGGGCTGCATGCATGTGGTTTTGGACCATTTCCATCACAATGGCCGCCGGCTGCTCCCCTGCCTGCTCACCATTATAATGGAAATGTCTCTAATATGCAACGGCAATGCATTTTTATTCTGCGTCCTTTTTAAGCACGCCCAGGATCAGGCATCCGATGGCCGCCCCGATGAGAACCGCCGCCAAATACGCCAATGGATTTCCAATGGTAGGAAGCACGAAGATGCCGCCGTGAGGCGCCCGCAGCGTACAGTCAAAGAACATGGAAAGTCCGCCTGCTACGGCAGATCCGATGATACAGGATGGAAGGACGCGGAGCGGATCCTGGGCCGCAAATGGAATAGCGCCTTCTGAAATAAAGGAAAGTCCCATAATATAGTTCACAATTCCTGACTGTCTGTCTTTTTCCGTGAATTTCCTCTTAAAAAATGTGGTGCAGAGGGCAATCGCCAGAGGAGGAACCATGCCTCCCGCCATGACGGCGGCCATCACCTCAAAATTGCCTTCCGCCAACTGTGCTGTGCCGAATACATATGCAGCCTTATTCACCGGGCCGCCCATATCCACCGACATCATTCCGCCGACTACCATGCCCAGCACCACTTTGCTGGTGCCGCCCATGCCGTTGAGAAGTCCGGTGAGGCCGTCATTAATCATGCCCATATATGGATTGATAAATGTGGTAACCACTCCCACCAGCAAAATGCCGAGAACCGGATACAAAAGTACCGGTTTAATCCCCTCCAGGGATTTTGGAAGTTTGCTAAACAGCTTTCTCAAACCAACTACAATATAGCCGCCTACAAAACCGGCAAATAATGCGCCCAGGAAACCGGCATTGACCGCTCCGCCTGCCGGATTGGCAAAGGTAGCCCCCATTTTTGCAACCAGGCCGCCCACAAATCCCACGGCCAGTCCCGGCCGGTCAGCGATGCTCATCGCGATATAGCCGGACAATACGGGAAGCATCATACCAAATGCCTGTTCACCGATTGTTTTTAAATAAGCCGCTAACGGCGTGTTCTTACCGAAATTCGCCGGATCTATCTCATAATTATCGAACAAAAATGCCAGCGCGATCAGAATTCCGCCGCCGATTACAAAAGGCAGCATATGGGAAACGCCGTTCATCAAATGTTTGTAAATGGCGCGCCCGATTCCGTCTCCGCCTGCCGCTGTTTCAGCGCTTCCGCCTCCGGCATGGTGGTAAACCGGGACAGTTCCTCCCACCGCCCTTTGAATCAGTTCTTCCGCTTTGTGGATGCCTTCTGATACAGGAACCATAATTACCGGTTTTCCGTCAAACCGTGCCATCTCCACATTCTTATCGGCGGCGATGATAATGCAGTCTGCCGCGGCGATTTCATCCCTGGTCAGCACGTTCTGCGCTCCGCCCGATCCGTTTGTCTCCGCCTTTAACGGGATTCCCAGTTTCTTTC
The DNA here is from genome assembly GCF_018785315.1 of Clostridium sp. MCC353. Classification (GTDB taxonomy): domain Bacteria; phylum Bacillota; class Clostridia; order Lachnospirales; family Lachnospiraceae; genus CHH4-2. Next base: position 126,089 of record NZ_WQPN01000033.1, read on the forward strand.
CCGTATTCTCCAGGTTTTCAGCCGCCATAAAAGTATGCGCGATCCCGGTCGGACAGGCGGTGACCGCCAGGACACGGTAACCGTCACCTGCATTTACACCTCCTGCATTTACAATTCCAGCTTTTGCGTCTCCCGCTTTTGAATTTCCCGTCTTTGCATTTCCCGCCTTTGCATTTCCCGCCTTTGCATTTCCCGCATTCGCGGCTCCCGGCTTCGCTGCCTTTGGCTCCTCTTTCTTCTCTTTATCATACCGCTTGGCTTCGGTATCATCAATGATCTTCATGAATTCCTCTTTTGTTTTTGCCGAAATCAAAGCATCCTTAAATCCAGGATTCATCAAAAGGGTGGATAATTTGGAAAGTGCCTCCAGATGGGTATCCGCTTCCCCGTCAGGCGCTGCGATCATGAAAATCAGATTGGCTGCCGAACCGTCAAAAGCCTCATAATCCACTCCATCCGGCACCACGATTGCTGCCAGCCCCGGTTCCTTCACCGCCGCCACCTTTGCATGGGGGATGGCAATCCCTTCCCCTACCGCAGTGCTGCCAAGGGCTTCCCGGGCCAATATTCCCTCTTTATACCCAGCCCTGTCCTTGAGACGGCCGCCTGCCTCCATCAGTTCAACCAGCCGGTCTATGGCCTCTTCTTTTGAAGATACCTGTACGCCCAATGCAATACTTTCCATTTTCAAAAGCTCTGTAATTCTCATATTGCCCTCCTGACTAAGAGATCTGTTTTAACAGATCCATAATGAAATCTTTTTCCCCGATACCGTCTGAAAACGCGGTAGCGCTCCCGGCAGCCGTTCCCAGTTTCAGCGCATAACCATAATCACCTGTTTCCAGATATCCGGCCAAAAATCCGGCGACCATGGAATCACCGGCTCCCACCGAGTTTTTCACCGTTCCTTTAGGAACTCCGATTTTATGGACATCCCCTGCCTCAGTGACCAGTACCGCTCCGTCACCCGCCATGGATACCAGCACGTTTCCAGCCCCCAGTTCCTGAAGCTTTTTGGCATACCGGATGACTTCTTCCTCCCCATGCAGCTCGACGCCGAATATCTCGCCCAGTTCATGGTTGTTTGGCTTTATTAAAAATGGCCTGTATTTCAATACATTCATGAGAAGGTCCCTGGTCGCATCCACCGCAATCCGCACTCCCTTATTCTGAAGGCGTTCCATAATCCGTTCGTAAATATCGTCACTGATGGTTTTAGGTATGCTTCCCGATAACACCAGCACATCCCCATCCTGAATCCGGTCAAGCTGCCCGAACAGAAGATCCACATCGCCTTTCATAATCTCCGGTCCCATGCCGTTAAGCTCAGTTTCTTCGTCTGATTTCAGCTTTACATTGATCCTGGACATGCCATTTTTCACATGAATGAATTCCGAATGAAATCCCAGGGTCTTAGCCCCACGCTCAATCTCCTCTCCGGTAAAACCTGCGACAAATCCCAAAGCTGTTGTTTCAAAACCTAAATTGGCAAGAATTGCCGATACATTCAACCCTTTTCCCCCATAAAAGATGTGTTCCTCCGATGTCCTGTTAATTTCCCCAAGGGTGAAATGATCTACTTTTACTACGTAATCCAATGCCGGATTAAACGTTACCGTGTAAATCATATGTCACTACTCCTTTTCTTAATGAAATTTTATTTCATATCTATGACCTTATAATAATACACATTTTCATATCCGTCAATACGGAAATTTACATTTTTTAGCAATTTCTCGTAACAGTTCAGACGGCGGGAAAATTGATAAAGAAAGCTGCATCAAACTCGCTTGTAAGCAGTTTTCTTTATCAATTTTCACATCGGATGGACATCCGATGCTTCTTGACCGGCCTTTTCGGTCAAGAATATGAGCCGTCTGAACTGTTACAATTTTTCTATACAAGAATCCCGTTCGCGGGATTCTCCGCCTACGGCGGGTCGCTTCAGCGGCATAATTCCTTTCCGCCGTAGTGCGTTCCTGCCCGGAGGGCTTTTTTGTTTCATAGAACGAACTTTCCTATGAAACAAAAAAAGCTGCTGCACTTAGTATGCAACAACTTTCCATTTTTCATAGCATCAATCTTTAATTTTATCATCCGCAATAGCCAGTTCATTGCGCATCTGGATCTTATAAGCATCTTTCTTATTGGCGGCGATCAGCAGATAAAGCATCTCCACCACTGCGGTGGCAGAAACTCTGGAAAAACAGAAATCATCCATTAAAAGCTTTTCTCTGGTAGCTGTAATGATATGATAATCACTGCTTTGGGCGATGGGGGAATCCGGATTATTGGTAATCGCAATGATGGCGGCGCCGTTCTCTTTCGCTCCATTTATCAAAGTCAGCAGCCGCTTGGAATAACCGGAGTTGGAAATGACCATCACCACGTCTTCTTTCTGCAGGTTAAATGCATAGGATAACTGTGTTTCGATCACCGGGCCCGCAGTCGCTAAAATCCCTACCTGGTTCAGCTTAAACGCCGCGTCCATGGCCACCGGAATGGTATTTCCCACAGCCACCACGGCCACCGCCCTGGCGTGTTCCAGAACACGAAGAATCCGTTCCAGATTATTGATGTCCATCATGGCCACAGTCTGTTTCAGTTCTTCCACCTTGTTGGCCAGAATGTTCTGAAGCGCCTGCCCTAAATCCTCCCGGTCAATCTCATTATCGGCCTGGAATCCGTTCCCCTGTTCTTCAGCCAGTTCTCTGGTCAGCGTGATTTTTAAATGATGGAACCCTTTAAAACCGCATCTCCTGCAAAACCGTGATACTGTGGCATCGCTGGTTTTGCTGGCCTGAGCCAGTTCCGCAACTGTCATATCGATCACTTCTTCTCTCCGCTCCAGAATGCAATCCGCAATCTTCTTCTCCGCATCGAAAAAGAAATCGTAGTTAGAGCATAAAGTTCCCAGTACACTTTTACTTTCCTGCATCTTTCATCTTCCTCTGACATCATGTAATTTTATTTCATTTTTCTTACTATATCACCTTTTTTTGGAAAATGCAAACACCCTGCACCCGGGCCCGCCATGGGTGCCGATCACAGTTCCAATAGAACTGGTCAGACGGTTTTCCTTCCCCAGTTTCCCATCCAAATACGCTTCCAGCGGCTCCAGAACTTCCGGCTTTCCCGTATATCCGATACAGTATTCGCGCCCGGTCAGATCAGCTCCGTCCGCCTGCGCCATCTTCAGAATTTTAGAAAATGCCCCGTTTAAACCGCGGGCCACCCCGACTAATTTGATCTTTCCGTCCTCTTTGATCTTAATGATCGGTTTCAAATTGAGCATGGAGCCAACCACTGCTCCGCTTTTGGGCAGGCGTCCCCCTCGTTCCAGAAAGCTGAGATCACCGATCACGCCGTAAAAGCTGAAATTCTTCTTATCTGATTCCAATAGTCCGGCTATTTCTTTTCCATTTTTCCCCTCTTCCCTCAATTCCATGGCACGGCGCACCAAAAGCTGAAGGGATAAAGTGACCAGTTTGCTGTCTATCACATAAATTTTATCGTAACCGCAGATCTCTTTGGCTATGCAGGCGCTCTGATAGGTCCCGCTCAGTTCAGAACTGATAGTCATCACCACAGCCTCATCCCCTGCGGCTTTAATTTCATCGAATATTTCCACAAATGCATCCGGTGAAGGCTGGCTGGTGGTAGGCAGTTCCCCGCCCTCTTCCAGAATTTCATAAAACCGTTCCAGCGACAGGTCCACGCCGTCTCTGTACTCCTTGTCCCCAAACAACACCTTTAAGGGTACCAGCGTCACTCCCCACTCGTTTGCCTTCTCCACACCGATATCTGATGTAGAATCCGATATAATCCTCACACTCATATTTTGCCTCTTTTCTGTGCATTGTCCATGAAGTCCATTTTCGCAGCAGATGCCGCGAAAAGTAATCGTTCGGACGGCTTATCTTCCTGACCGGAAACTACAGTCAGAAAGCATCAGATATCCATCCGATGTTATTATGACAGCCTGGGGGTATATCTGTCAACCAATTCGTGCTATAATTATGTCACTGGAGGACATAAGATATGATAAATCACAGAGAAAAAGCAAAAGAGTATTTCCTGTCCGGTTACAACTGTGCCCAATCCGTATTTATGGCATTTTGCAGCGAAACCGGGCTGGATGAAGAGACAGCAGCTAAAATGGCATCTTCTTTCGGAGGAGGCATGGGACGGCTGCGCGAAGTCTGCGGGGCCGTAAGCGGCATGTTCATGGCTGTCGGGCTGATTCAAGGCTACAGCGATCCAAATGACATGGAGGGAAAAACCGCCCAATACGAACTGGTACAGAAGCTGGCCAGGGAATTTGAAGCCCAAAACGGCAGCATTATCTGCCGGGAACTTTTAAATATGGAGCAGAAAAAGGATGATCCGGCTCCGTCTGAACGGACCACGGAATATTATCAGAAACGCCCATGCGCCGAACTGGTGGCAGATGCGGCGGAAATCTTAGAAAGGATATTATATGCTTAAAATCGGATGCCATTTATCCTCTTCCAAAGGCTATCTGGCCATGGGGAAAGAGGCTGTAAAAATAGGAGCCAATACATTTCAGTTTTTCACCAGAAACCCAAGAGGAGGCAATGCCAAAGCGATCGACGAACAGGATGTCAGGGATTTTCTGGAATTTACGAAAGACCACGGCATTTCCCAGATCCTGGCCCATGCGCCCTATACGTTAAACGGATGTTCCGCCGACCCGGGCCTCAGGGAATTTGCCGCCAACACCATGGCGGATGACATGATCCGCATGGAGTATACTCCGGGCAACTGCTACAACTTCCACCCGGGAAGCCATGTAAAACAGGGTGTGGAGGCCGGCGTGGACTATATCGCCGCCATGCTGAACCAGATCCTGAAACCGGAACAGAATACCACTGTCCTTTTGGAAACCATGTCAGGTAAAGGAAGCGAGGTTGGACGCTGCTTTGAAGAACTCCGTCAGATCCTGGACCGGGTGGAATTGGAAAGCCACATGGGCGTCTGCCTGGACACCTGCCACGTTTGGGACGGGGGCTATGATATTGTCAATCATTTAGATGAGGTTTTAACGGAATTTGACCGTATTATCGGCTTAAAACGGCTGAAGGCCATTCACATTAACGACAGCCAGAATCCCTTAGGCGCCCATAAAGACCGCCACGCAAAAATCGGAGAAGGCCACATCGGGCTGGAGGCCTTAGTCAGGGTTATCAACCATCCGGAATTGAAGGGGCTTCCCTTTTATCTGGAAACGCCCAATGATTTGGACGGGTATGCAAGGGAAATTAAGATGCTTAGGGATGCGTATAAGGGGTAATTGATTATCTGGTGAAAGTTACGCAGGAAAGCGGGGAGCGGCAGCGGGCGGAGGGGCTTTTGGCGCTGGGCCGGGCAGGCCGTGGGCTGACTGACAGTGCAGGAAACCGGCTTCCAACCGTAAGTGAAACTAAGGCTGCAGGGATGGAAAAAGACGGTCCGATGCCCATTCACGGTAAACTCTTTATGGGACTTTACCGTTCAGTGGGCA